>NZ_JAFCUG010000001.1:0-817500 GCF_049896405.1 Sphingomonas sp. LHG3443-2 | reverse complement strand
CGCCATTGCCGCCGACAACCACCAGCGCGCCGATCTTCTGGCGGCTGAGCTCGGCTGCTGCGTCGCCCAGCGTCGCATCCTTGCTGATGGTGGAGACCTCGGGGCCCTTGCTCGAGAGGACGGCGGCGATGGTCATGGCGTCAAACTCCTGTGCGAGGTGAATGCCGGGCTTGAAGGTCTCACTTTCGGCGCACAAAGGGAACCCGCCATGCCGCAACCCGATCCCATTCCGTCCCTCCGGCGCTCCCAATGGCAGCGCTTCCGCCGGATCATGCGGTGGATGGCGCTGGTCTCGATCATGACCGCGGCCGCCGCGGTCTATTTCGTGACCCAGGGCGAATCGGAAACCAAGATCCACATGCTGATCGCCACTGCGCTTGGCGCCGGCCTCAGCGTTCTCCTCGGTGCCGCGCTGATGACGCTCACCTTCTTGAGCTCGGGCTCCGGCCACGACGAAGAAGCGCATCGCACCCCCGACGAGATCCTCACCGACAAGGACGAGCTTTGACCAACAACGATCCCCGCCAGCCCACCTTGCGGGTGACCCCCGGGCCCAGCGACATCAACTCCAACGGTCACATCTTCGGTGGCTGGGTGCTGAGCCAGATGGACATTGCCGCCGGCATCGTCGCCTCGCGCCGCGCGCAGGGCGCTGTCGCCACCGTGGCGATCGAGCGGATGGAGTTCATCGCTCCGATCGAACTGCGCGATCTGATCAGCGTCTATGCGGCGGTGGAGCGGGTTGGACGAACCAGCATGGCGATCCGGATCGAGGTCATCGCCGACCGCGACGGCGGCGCGCGCCAGATCAAGGTCACCGAGGGGCTATTCACCTTTGTGGCCTTGGATGCGCAGCACCGCCCCCGCCCGGTCGACCAGCCGGCTTCCTAGCGCCGGATGCGATAAGCCAGGGTGGCGCGGCCGTTCGCCGGAACGGTTACAAGCCACAGCAATTTGCCGTCGCGTCGGACCAGCCGCGCGCCGTCGATCGTCTCGCATTCCTCGCGCTGAAGCTCCACTTCCGCAGCGACCGGGACCGCGCGATCGTTGGTCAGCGTCAGCATGCGCTGCTCGGGGTCGCTGCTGCTGAGAGACGCCCGCACTCCGCTCGAAGTCGCCACGGCGAGCTCGACCTTTTCGCCGACAGCCGTGTCCCCGACCCAGCCTTCGCCGATCATCAGCGGCCGGCTCGCACCCTCGCGGAACAGCACAAGGTTTCCGGCGGGAAGCGGCAGCCCCAGCCCGTCCGCCGAGCGGTTCTGAGCGCGCAGGAACAGTTGCCCCTCCGCCTCCTCCGCTGCCTCGCCCGCGCTGATGAAGAAACGATAGACCGGCTGCACCTTGACCGCCGGTTGATCGATCAGTCCGACCTGCTTCTGCGCCTTGGCCGCAACCGTCACCGGCTCGGGAACCCGGTACAGCTGCAGATCGCCGAGCCGCTCGCGTGTCGCCATGATCCGCGAGCCTGTGACGATGATTTCCGAACGCAGCGCTGCGACCGGGGCAGGCGGCGGCGGTGGAGGGGGTGGCGGCGGCGCAGCAGCGTAAGAATCGCCACGTTCTGCTCCGGGCACATCGTCAGTCGTCCGACTGGGCCAGCACTCCAGCCGCAGCGGCGGCGCCACGGCGGGCGGCACGCCTGCCTCGTCGCGGTTCACCCGCCCCGCCACCGCCTGAGTGGTCGCGCCGACAAAGCTCGTCTCGTCGGTGCTGGCCAGCGTCAGCCACGCCTGCAGCTGCAAGCTTCGCTCGTCCGGCGACAACATCGCCACATAATCCGCCTGCCAATCGAAGCCGGTGGCGAGATAAGAGAGCGTTACCGTCGCGGCCAGTGCCTGCCTGGCGCGAACCCTTACCGACAGCGTCGGGCGCGCGGATAGACCGGCGGGCACACGGTCGTATATCAGGGTCTCCGCCAACCCCGTGCAGCGCAAGGCTTCCACCCCTGCCGCGGTCTGCAGCACCACGCCGCCGTCGCTACCGCTGCGGACGATCGCTTCCTCGCTCGTGACCTTGCCCGTGGCCCGGTCCGTCCTTCGCAAGCTCAACCGCTGGCCAAGCGCGCGATCCACCAGGCTGCCCGCCGACAGCAGCAAGGCATCGCGGTTCCGCTCCAGCAAGCCTTCGGGGATGCCGCCAACGATGGCGCTCTGGGGGATGATCCCGCTGGCCACGCCTTCGAAGCGAAGCTCGGATTCGCCTGCCGGGATAGCGATCCTGCGCGTCTCGCTGATCAGCGCGTAACCGTTCAGCCAGTGGCGTTGCGGCCGTGCCCTGCCGCGGCCCTGGTCGCGGTAGACGGTGACCCCGACCCGCTCGGGCGCGGGCGAGGTCACGACCGTCTGGCCCTGCGCCGGTCCGGCGAGGCACAGCGCGAGAAGCGCGGCGGCGCGCATCGGCCTAAAAGCGGGTGTCGAACGTGGCGGTGACGCTGGCCTCACCGTTCGCCGGCACCGTCACGCGCCACATTGCAGAGTTGGCGTTGCGTCGCTCACTCTTCTGGCTTTCGCTGACGATCCGGGTGTCGCCCCACAGACCATCCTGTATCAGATCCACCGTCACCGCCCGCGGCGAGGCGTTGGTCAGCCGGTAACGCATGGCCGTGCGCCAGCGCGAGCCATCGGAAGCGACACGGGTCCGCTCTTCAACCGCCGGCTGGACTTTGATGTCGAAGGCTTGGCCAGTGGTGAGGCCAAGATCGCTGCCCATCGGCGTGTGCCCGATCCGCGATTCGCCCACGAACTGCGGTGTGCCGCGGGTGTCCCGCTGATAGACCCGTACGGTGCCTGCAGGCAGAGCGTCGCCGAGACCTTGGCGGCTGCCGGTCGAGAAACGCAGCACCGAATTGGCGCTGACCTGCTGCTCGGTCGTGCCGAGCCAAGGATTGCGATATTCGTACGCCCGCGCCGCCGGGGTGCCGCTGACATCGAGAAAGCTGACCTGCTTCTGCTGTGCCTGCGCGATCGTGGTCCGCTGGGGCAGCGGATAAAGGTAGAAGTCGCCCACTCTCGCCCGGTTCGCGGTCTCCATGCCCGGCGTCATGACGCCACCGGGTCGCGGCGGCGGAGGCGGGTAGCGACCGTCATAGCGTTGCTCCGCATTCCCAACGGCACCCGCCACCAGCACCACGTCGGCGTTCCGGTACGCCGTCCCGCTCTGGTTGTTGAGGGTGATCCAGCCTTGCACGTCCATCCGTCCGGCAGCCTCGTCGAACAGGGCGACATAATCGGCCTCCCAGGCCAGGCCAGGCGTCAAATAGGTCAGCGTCACAGGCTGACGCCCGGCACGCGGCGTGGTCAGCGTCACCGACAGGGTGGGTCGCGGGCGCAGCCCCTCCGGCACCTTGTCGAAGATCACCCGCACCGGCAGCCCGTCATCGCGCAGCACCTCGATCCGCTCACCGATCTGCAGCACCACGCCGCCGTTTGCCGCCAGCACTCGCGCGCGCTCGCGCGTCTCGGCACCGGTGGCGGGATTGACCCGGACCAGGGTGATGGTCTCGCCAACCGCCTTCTGCATCAGCGCCGAGGGGCTGAGCAGGTCGTAATCGAAGTTCTGCTCGACAATCCCGATCCCGGCGCCGGTCAGGGTCACCGTTTCCGCCCGAATCCGAGCCGACACGTCGGGAAACTCCTGCCGCGAGCGACCTGCGGGAAGGTTGAGGTCGCGCCGGTCCTGCACCAGCGCGAGATCGTTATTGTAGATAGTGACCGCGACATCGCCCTGCGCGCTTGCATTGGGCGCGGGTATCGCTTGCGGGGAGGTGGTCTGAGCGGAAAGGGGCGCGGCAGCCGCTGCCAAAAGTGCCACGAGCAGACGCATGAACAGGCTCCTTCCCCAGTGCAGGGAAGAAGCCTGTAACATTGTTACATTATCGTCAATGGTCCGTCCGGTTCAAGCAAGCCGGGGAAGCTCACGCCGCGGGCGCGACGCCCTCGTCATTGTCCTCGACCTTGGTCCGGCGCGTACGGCGACGCGGGCGGGGCGCTTCGGCCTCGACCTCGTCATGGCTCACCTCGGCAATCGGACCGATCGCGGGCGGTAGGAAGTCGGCGATGCCCGAGCCCACCGCTTCGGCCGGCACTTGCTCGCTCTGCTCCTCGTCACGCGGACGGCGCTCGGCACGCTCGCGGCGCGGACGCTCCTCACGCGGGCGGTCGTCGCGAGGACGGTCGTCGCGTGGCTGGCGCTCTTCACGCGCCTGACGCTCTTCGCGAGGACGGTCGTCACGCGGGCGGTCATCACGGGGGCGATCGTCACGATTGCGATCGCGGCGCTCGTAGCGCTCACCGCGAGGCTGGCGATCCTGCCGTTCGGGCCGCTCCTGGCGTTCCTGACGCGGCTGGTCGAACGAATCCTCGTCGCTCTCGCCGTCGAAGCCCTCGTCCTCGCCCTCGTCCTCATCGTCCTGGTTGGGACGCTGATCCTCGAAGCGCGAGCGGGTCTCGCTCAGCACGCGGAAATAATGATCCGCGAACTGCAGATAATATTCGGTCTGCACCCGGTCGCCGGCAAGCTGCGAATCGCGGGCCATGTTCTTGTACTTTTCGAGCAGCTGCGCGGCATTGCCCCGGCTGCGCTGTTCGCGGCCACCGCCGCCACCGCCGCCTCCACCGAGACCTCGCGGCTGCTGACCCCCACGACCGCGACGGCGGCCGCCCTGGCGATTGTTCATCAAGCGTGACGTTCCTTGACCACTGGCGCCGAACAAATCCTCAAAGCGCGTGAGCTGCGGTGCCGGGACACGAACCGCTCGTTCCCGGAGCCCCTTTTCGTCCTGGTCGCCGCGCCTATCGAGACACGAAAACCCAAAGCCTAAGTCGGGGGTCGCTTCGGTCGGCTCCACAAAAGCGGACCGTTGCTAGGTGAGACTTAGCGGCGAACAGCGGTTTTTCCAAGCCCTTATCGTGCACGGCGGATCAGCAGCGCCCGCGGCCGGCCGCCAAGGTCGCGGGCAAGCACCGGGTTCAGCCCCTCCGCCGCAAACAGCGCTGCGGCGCTGTCCCCCTGATCAAAGCCGATCTCGATGGCCGCCAGTCCGCCCGGGGCCAGCAACCGCCCGACTTCGGGCGCCAGCCGGCGATAGTCGTCCAGCCCGTCCTCGCCTCCGAACAGTGCCTCGGCCGGCTCATGCTCGACCACGCCGGGGCCGAGCTCCGCATCCTCGGCCACGTAAGGCGGATTGCACAGCAGGAGGTCGAATCGTTCGGTGACCTTTTTCGCCCAGTCTCCGCGCCGGAACTGCGCGCGCGGCGCGAGGCCGAGCCGCTCCGCATTGCGCCGGGCATAGGCCAGCGCCGCCTCGCTCGAATCGATGCCGAGCCCGCTCGCCCGCGGCCACTGGTCGAGCGCGGCGAGCAGCAGCGTGCCCGGTCCGGTGCCGAGGTCGAGGATCCGCTCAGGCCCGTCGCTACCGGCAAAATGCTCGCACGCCGCCTCGATCAGCGTCTCGCTGTCGGGCCGTGGGATCAGCGCGCCGGGCCCGACTTCCAGCTCGATGTTCCAGAACGCACGGCGACCAACGATATAGGCGACGGGTTCGCCTTCGCAGCGCCGCTTCAGCAGCTCGTCGAACGTCGGCGGCACGGGCCCGGCGGGCGGGCGCAGCAAGAGCTGGTCGCGCTCGATCCCGAACGCATGCGCCAGCAGCAACTCGGCATCGAGCCGCGGCGTATCGGTGCAATCCGGAAGCCGCCGCACCGCGTCGTGCAGAGCGCGATCGACTGGGTTCAAGGCCTCAGCCCTCCTCCAGCCCGGCCAGCCGCTCCGCTTCGTCCTCGGCGATCAGCGCTTCGGTCAATTCCTTGAGACCCGGCCCTTCGAGGATCTCGGGCAGCTTGTGCAGCGTCAGGTTGATGCGGTGATCGGTCACGCGCCCCTGCGGGAAATTGTAGGTGCGGATGCGCTCGGACCGGTCGCCGGAGCCGACCATCGACCGCCGCGCCCCAGCCCGTTCGCTCGCCAGCCGCTCGCGCTCCAGCTCGAACAGGCGGGTGCGCAGCACCTTCAGCGCCTTGGCCTTGTTCTTGTGCTGGCTCTTTTCGTCCTGCTGGATGACGACCAGCCCGGTCGGCAGGTGGGTGATCCGCACCGCCGAATCGGTCGTATTGACCGACTGCCCGCCAGGCCCGCTCGACCGATAGACGTCGATGCGCAGATCCTTGTCGTCGATCTGGACATCGACTTCCTCGGCCTCGGGAAGCACCGCGACCGTCGCCGCCGAAGTGTGGATCCGCCCGCCGCTTTCGGTCGCGGGCACGCGCTGGACGCGGTGCACTCCGCTTTCGAACTTCAGCCGGGCGAAGACCCCGCTGCCGTTGATCGACGCCACCGCTTCCTTGTAGCCGCCGACCTCGGACTGCGAGGCGCTGATCAGCTCGAACTTCCAGCCATTCTCGTCGGCGAAGCGCTGGTACATGCGCAGGAGATCGCCGGCGAACAACGCCGCCTCGTCGCCGCCCGTGCCAGCGCGCACTTCGAGCATCGCCGCGCGTTCGTCGGCGCTGTCCTTGGGGAGGAGCTGCACCGCCAGCGCCCGCTCGGCGACCGGCAACGCAGCTTCGATGCTGGCGAGTTCCTCGGCGGCCATTGCGCGCAGTTCTTCGTCGCCGTCGCGGGTCATCGCGCCCAGGCTCTCGCGCTCGGCCCGCAGCCGCCGCACTTCGCGCGCCGCTGCAGCAACCGGCTCGATCTGCGCATATTCCTTGCTCAGCCGGACGAATTCCTCCGCCGGCAGATCGCCGCCCGCCATCATCGCCGACAATTCCTGCCGCCGCGCTTCGATCTGCGCGATCCGCTCGGACGAAATCTGCGTCATGCGCAAATGGCTGCGTGAAGCACGTCAAGCGCGACCGAGCGCTGCTCGCCCGTCGCCAAGTTCTTGACCTGCGCGGTTCCGCTCTCGAGCTCGCTGTCGCCAAGGATGATCGCGTGCCCGGCCCCTGACGAAGCTGCCTTGGCCATGCGCTTCTTCATGTTGCCGCGCCATGCCATGTCGGTCGCGATTCCCTGACGGCGCAGGTCGGCCTGGATGCCGACCGCAGCACGCTCCGCCTGTTCGCCAAGCGGCACCAGCACCGCAACCGGCTTGTCAGCGGCCGGCGCGTCGATCAGCATGGACAGGCGCTCGATCCCCGCGGCCCAGCCGATTGCCGGCGTGTGCGGACCGCCAAGCGCCTCGACCAGCCCGTCATAGCGCCCGCCGGCCAGCACCGTCCCCTGTGCGCCCAGCGCATCGGTGATGAACTCAAACGCGGTGTGACGATAATAGTCCAGCCCGCGCACCAGCCGTGGAGCGCGCTCCCACGTCACCCCGGCGGCATCGAGCCCGGCAGTCACTGCGGCGAAGAAGTCGCTCGCTTCCGCAGTCAGGAAGTCGTCGATCACCGGCGCCGAATCGACGATCGGCCAGTCGGCATGCGCCTTGCTGTCGAGGATCCGAACCGGATTGCGGTCGAGCCGATCGCGGCTGTCTTCGCTCAAGGCGGCGCGGTGCGACGCGAAATGCTCGTGCAGCGCATCGCGCCACGCGGCGCGGGTCGCCGGATCGCCGAGCGTGTTGAGCTTGCACACGACGTTGCCGCCGACGCCCAGTTCGGCCAGCAGCTGCGAGGCGAAGCTCAGCACCTCGACATCGGCCTGAGGCTCGGCCGCGCCGACGATCTCGGCGTCGAGCTGGTGAAATTGCCGGAAGCGTCCCTTCTGCGGCCGCTCGTAACGGAAGGCCGGGCCATGCGTCGCGGCCTTGAGCGGCGCGAACTGCTGCCACCCCTCGGTGAGATAGGCCCGCGCGATCCCCGCGGTGAATTCCGGCCGCAAGGTGACGCTATCGCCCGAGCGGTCCTCGAAAGTGTACATTTCCTTGGAGACGACGTCGGTGGTCTCGCCGAGCGAGCGGGCGAACACCGCGGTCGGCTCCAGCACCGGCACCTCGACGCGGCGAAAGCCGAACAAGCGGCGGACGCGCTCGAAGGTCGCGACGACATGCGCGAAGCGGTCGGCTTCTTCGCCAAGGAGCGACTGCATGCCGCGGACGGGTTGGGGCGTGTTGATCTGGGCCATGAATGTGGCGCAGCCACTAGCGGGCCAGCGCCTCCGTGGCTAGGCGGGCTCCATGCGTAACCTGTTCCTTGCAACGGCGCTCTTCGCCGCTTCCCCCGCCCTGGCCCAATCGGTCCCTCTTTCGGCGCCCCAGCCGGTGCCGATCGTGCAGACCATCCCGGCCGCCCGCGACATTCCCTATCCGGGCACCATGCGGCTGGAGGTGGATGTCAACGATCTTGCCCAAGGCATCTGGACGGTGCGCCAGCGGATCCCCGTCGCGCAGGCGGGGCGGATGACCCTGCTGTTTCCCGAATGGCTGCCGGGCAAGCATGCGCCCCGGGGCGAGCTCGACAAGCTTGCCAGCCTGACCTTCAGCGCCGGCGGCGGGCCGCTCAAGTGGGAACGCGATCCTGCCGACGTGTTCGCCTTCCACCTCGACGTTCCCGCCGGCGCGACCGAGGTCGAAGCGCGCTTTCAGTTCATCACCCCGACTGACGGTCCACAAGGCCGCATCCTGGTCACGCCCGACATGCTGAACCTCCAGTTCGAAAGCGTGTCGCTCTATCCGGCCGGCTATTTCACCCGCCGAATCCCGGTCAGCGCGACGGTCAACTATCCGGCTGGCTTTCAGGCCGCCACCGCGCTCCGGCCCATCGCGACCAGCGGCACCCGGGTCACCTACAACACCGTTAGCTACGAGACGCTGCAGGATTCGCCGATCTTTGCGGGCCGCTACTTCCGCCGCGACGATCTTGGCCAAAACGTCTTCCTCAACACCGTCGCCGACAGCCCCAAGGAACTGGTGGTTTCCGCCGACATCCTCCAGCGGCATCGCAACCTCGTGACCCAGGCCACGCGCCTGTTCGGCACGCGGCAGTTCGACCACTACGACTTTCTGCATGCGGTCACCGACAAGATGGGCGGCATTGGGCTCGAGCATCACCGCTCCAGCGAAAACCAGAACGACCCCGGCTATTTCACCGACTGGAAGGCCAGCCTCGCCGACCACAATCTCCTGCCGCACGAATTCGTGCATAGCTGGAACGGCAAGCACCGCCGCCCCGCTGACCTGTTCACTCCCGACTTCCGCATGCCGATGCGCGACAGCTTGCTATGGGTGTATGAAGGCCAGACTCAGTTCTGGGGCCATGTGCTGGAAGCCCGCTCGGGCATGTCGAGCAAGGCCGAAGTGCTGGACAAGATGGCCAACATTGCCGCCGGGCTAGAGCTTACCCGCGGCCGCGAATGGCGAGCGCTGGTCGACACCACCAACGATCCCATCATCTCGGCCCGCCGCCCCAAGGCCTGGAGCAGCTGGCAGCGCAGCGAGGATTACTACAACGAGGGCATGCTGATCTGGCTCGAAGCCGACGCGATTATCCGCGCTGGAACCGGCAACCGCCGCGGCCTGGACGATTTCGCCCGCGCCTTTTTCGGCACCCGCGAAGGGGATTGGGGCGTGCGCACCTATACGCTGGACGAAGTCGTTGCCACGCTGAACCGGGTCTACGCCCACGATTGGCGCAGCTTCCTCCAGCAGCGCGTGTACGAGCCATCGGCCAACGGCGCGCCGCTCGCCGGCTTCACCCGCTCGGGCTACCGGCTCGACTATACGGACGTCCCGAACGCGGCGTTAGCGGCATCGATGAAGTCGTCGCGCGGCCATAACTACAGCTGGTCTCTCGGCATGTCGCTCGATCGCGACGGCAAGATCACCGCCGTCGTCTGGGACGGTCCGGCGTTCAAGGCGGGGCTCACCACCGGGCAGACGATCGTGGCGGTCGGCGAGAAGGCCTATAGCGAAGACGCGCTCAAGACGGCGATCACCGCAGCCAAGGGCGGCAACGCGCCGATCCCCCTCACCATCAAGCGTGGCGACAGCGTCCGGGTGGTGCCCCTTTCCTGGAACGGCGGTCTTCGCTATCCGCGCCTCACCAAAACAGGCGGTGGGTGGGGCGCCCTCGATATCCTTCTGGAGCCAAAGTGAATCTAGACCTCGTGCCGGCGGGCGCCAATCCGCCTGAATCCATCAATGTCGTCATTGAAGTGCCGATCGGCGGCGAGCCGGTGAAGTATGAGCTCGACAAGAAGTCGGGCGCCATTTTCGTCGATCGCATCCTGCACACCGCGATGCGCTATCCGGCGAACTACGGCTTCATCCCGCACACGTTGGGCGAAGACGGCGATCCGCTCGACTGCCTGGTGATGAACCGCTGGCCGTTCATGCCGGGCTGCGTCGTTCGTGCGCGCCCGGTCGCGGTGCTGTTCCTTGAGGACGAAGCCGGCGGCGACGAGAAGCTGCTCGCCGTCCCCGACGTCAAGACGACGCCCTATTACGAGGGGATCGGCGAGGGCGAGGATCTGCCGAAGATCGTGTTCGACCAGATCGCCCACTTCTTCACCCACTATAAGGACCTCGAGCCCGAAAAGTGGACCCGCGTCGGTCACTGGGGCAACCGCGAGGACGCCCAGAAGGTGATCATCGACGGTCTGGAGCGGGCGAAGCGCGAGGGGTTCTAAGCCCCTCGCGCTCCCACCTTATTCGTCCGGCCGCCCGCCACCGCGCTGCTGCACGGCGCGCTGGATAAAGCGGCTCGGGATGAACAGCTTGCGGAAGGTCAGGCCTGCCGTTCGCCCGATCGGCTCCAGCCGGTCGGCCTGGAAGGCGAACGGAATGGTGCTCGACGCGCCGTTCACCTGCGGCCGAGCATTGAAGATGTTGTTGACCTCGAACCGCACCGAGCTTCCGCGCAGGAACGGCACCTTGGTGACGAGGTCCAGCCGCTCGCCGAGATTGGCGAACGCCCGCAAGTTGAAGGTCGCGTAGGGCGAGAAGCGCAGGTCGTCGCCGACCGACGCCAGCCGGGTCGCGCTGCGCCAGTTGCCCGACAGCCGGACGCCGAGGCCATTGTTGTAATAGCCGCTGTCGACCTCGACCTGGTGGCGCGGCCGGCCGCCGCTGGCGCTGAACGCTTCGCCGTCGAGATAATCGAGGACGGGCAGGCCCGGCCCGATCACCAGCTCGTCGGTGAAGGTAACGGTGTGGGTCGCCGACAAGGTCAGACGACCGCCACGACCGCCGCCACCGGGACCACCGCCGCCGGGACCACCGAAGCGGAAGCCTCCGCCGCCTGGCCCGCCCGGGCCCGCACCGCGGCGCTCCGCCGGCGGTGCATCGCCGTCCTGCCGGACAATCACGGTCGGTTGGGCACCAGACGCACCCCCTGCGCCCGGCGGGATCAGGCCCGATTGTCGGGCCCGGTCGACCAGGCGGTTGATGGTCTGCGCCGACGGCCGCTGCGTCCGCAGCGACTTGCTGAAGTCGAAGCCCCAACGCAGCGTCTCGCGGGTCGAGCGTTCGGCGTTCACCGGCCTCAGATCGACGCTGATCAGCCGCAGCGACGCATCGCGCACGAAACGGTCGGGGAAAGCCTGCTCTAAGGCGGCGGTGGCTGCGGGGAAGCTGATCTGCGGATTGTCGATCGTTTGCCGCACGAATTCGGCGCGAAGGCGCAAGTCCTGCTCCTCGAACGGCTGCCAGTTGCCGCCGATCTTGAACACGTTGCGCTTGTCGGCCTCGAGGTCACGATTGCCGCCGGTGATGGTGGTCACCGGCACCGTCACCCCGTTGCGGGCATCGAAGAACGGCACGCCAGTGGTCTCGAGAAAGGGATCGCCAAGCTGCTGGAGCGAGGGCGCGCCTTCTTCACGGGTCCAGCTTGCCAGCAGGTTGAGCCGCGTCGCCGGCGACCAGTTGAGCCCGGCGCCGATGCTGGTCAGCGTCCCGAAATCGTCGAGATAGCGCAGCCCGCCATTCACGTTGGCGGTCAAGCGCCCGATCGCGGAAGCACGTTCGGTGATCGGCAGGTCGACGTTGCTCGATCCTTCGACAATGAAGCGGCTGAAGTCAGACGGCGTGATCAGGCCGAGGCGCCGGCTCCGGCTCTCGATCCCGAGTACGCTGGCCCCGGCCTTGAGCGTGACGTTGGCGAGACCGGCCGGCAACTGCACCAGCGGTCCATTGGCGGTCGCGTCGACGGTGAGGGAGCGGCGGGTCGATTCGCTGCGGTCGCCCCGAAGCGCGGTCTCCGATTCGCTCTGCACGATCTCGCCATTGGCGGTCGACGACAGGCGCCAGCGATCGACCTGCCCGTTGAGCGATCCGCCAAGGGCGACAGTGGTGCCGCCGGTCTCGCGCCGCAGGTAGTCACCGTTCAGCAGCCCCAGTCCGTTGCTGCCGTTGCGCCGCTCGGCCTCCGCCGTCAGCGTGCCGTTGAAGATCGACGACACCGGCCGGCTCAACGTGCCCGACACCCGCGCGGTCTGCCCGGCCCCCACAAGGGTGCGGAACGGCCGGCTGTCGATCGTGTCGTCCGCCCGCACGCCGATGTCGCGCTCATTCTCGAACAGCGGATTGTTGCCTTCCAGACGGAGGTTGCCGGAAGTGCGGGTGTTGTCGCGGATGATGAGCTTGCCCGCATCCGCCCGCGCCGTCGCATAGCCGCCATCGGTCGCGACCCGCCCGCCAAGTTCGACCGTGGTCGAGTTGAAGCGGCGGCGAAGCACAATATTCACCACGCGCTGGTCCGCCGCATAGCCATATTTCAGCGCGACCTCCTCGGGCAGGATCTCGGTCCGCTGGATCGCTTCGGGCGGAAGGTCGCGAAGTTCGCGGAAGCCTGAAATCCGCTGGCCGTTGAGCAGCACCACCGGCGCACCGCTGCCCCGTCCGCGCGCGCTGCCGGTCTGCGGCGCGATAGTGTCGAGCAGTTCGGCGATGCTGGTCGCACCGGTCGCGCGAATGTCGCGGCTGTCGAGAACGTTTTCGGGCGGGATGTTGCCGATCACCGATCCACGCGGACGAGCGCCGGTGACGGTGATCTCCTCGATCTCCTCCCCTTCCTCGTCGGTCACGGTCTCCGATTCGACAGCAGGCTGGCGCGCAATGGTGGTGGTCTGTTCGGCGGCAACCTGCTCGGTCGGCGTCGGCACGGGTGGTGGCGGGGGCGCTTCCTGCGCGGCAAGCGGCGCGGCGAGGAACGCCGTGGAAGCGAGCAAAATGTTCTTGGTCATATGGTGCCCTGAAAAGCTGGGGAGACGGGTTCGTTCCGGTGGGTTGTGCGCCTGCGATGAACCTGAAATGTCTGTCACCCCGACCTTTCGACCAACTGGAGTCCTGTCTTGACCAGCGGACCGCGTATCCTGTTTCTCGCAGCCCTTTCGCTTGGCGGCTGTGCCACCACCACGATCGAGCAAGCGCCGCTCGCTCCGCCTATTCCGGTCGCCGATGCCGCCGCCACACCGCAGGCCCTTGTGCGGCCTGATCTTGAACAACTCACCCCGGTTGAAAGCGTCAGGGCCTCGACTGCCTGGATCGCGGCGCAGGATCCGAAGCTTCACGCGGTAATCGCGCTCGATCCAACCGCCTCGGCGCAGGCCGAGCGCATCGGTCAGGCCGGGTCCGGCCCGATGCGTGGACGCCCGATCCTCCTCAAGGACAATATCGAGGCCGCCGGCCTGCCGACTACTGCCGGAAGCCTGGCACTGGCCGGCAACAACACCGGCCGTGACGCGCCGATCGTCACCCGCCTGCGCGCCGCGGGCGCGGTGATCCTCGGCAAAACCAACCTCAGCGAATGGGCCAACATCCGTTCCAACAACAGCATTTCCGGGTGGAGCGCGGTCGGCGGGCAGACCCGCAATCCTTACGCGCTCGACCGCAATACCTGTGGCAGTTCCAGCGGATCGGGCGCAGCGGTCGCCGCGGGTTATGCCGATTACGCGATCGGCAGCGAGACGGACGGCTCGATCACCTGCCCGGCCAGCATGAACGGCGTAGTCGGCTTGAAACCCACCATGGGCCTCGTCAGCCGCACCCACATCATCCCCATCAGCGAAAGCCAGGACACCGCCGGGCCGATGACCCGCACCGTGGCGCAGGCGGCTGAGCTGCTGACGGTGATCGCTGGCAGCGACCCGGCCGATCCGGCCACCGTCGAAGCCGACCGCCGCAAGACCGATTATGCCGCCGGCTTGTCGCCCGACGCGCTACGCGGCAAGAAGATTGCCGTGCTCCGCTTCGCCGCTGGCTTCGGCACCGACGCGGTGTTCGAGCAGGCGCTCGCCCAACTGAAGCAGGCTGGCGCCGAGCTGATCGAGATCAAGACGTTCAAGCCCACCGGCAATTACGGCGGGGACGAATATGCGGTGCTGCTGGCCGAGCTCAAGGCCGGCATGAAGTCGTATCTGGAAAGCAGCCCCGTCGCCGGACCCAAGACCCTCGCCGACCTGATCGCCTTC
This sequence comes from Sphingomonas sp. LHG3443-2, assembly GCF_049896405.1. Classification (NCBI taxonomy): domain Bacteria; kingdom Pseudomonadati; phylum Pseudomonadota; class Alphaproteobacteria; order Sphingomonadales; family Sphingomonadaceae; genus Sphingomonas; species Sphingomonas sp. LHG3443-2. Next base: position 803,157 of record NZ_JAFCUG010000001.1, on the reverse strand, counting down.
AACAAGGCGAACGCCGCGGCCGAGATGCCCTTGTTCGCGCAGGAAACTTTTGAAGAAGCCGAAAAGACCAAGGGCCTTGCCGATCCTGCCTACAAGAAAGCGCGGGCGAACAGCCTGCGGATCACCTCGACCGACCTCGACCGCCTGCTGAAGGGCGTGGACGCGGTGGTCTTCCCGACCCGCCCCGCGGCATGGAAGATCGATGCGGTGCACGGCGACATGTCGCCCGGCGGGAACGCCGTCGGCTCGATGGCGGCGGTGGCGGGCTATCCGCACCTCACCGTGCCGATGGGCCTGGTGCGCGGCCTTCCGGTGGGATTGAGCTTCGTCGGGCCGAAATGGTCGGACGGCCGCCTGCTCGGCTTCGGCCACGCCTTCGAGCAGGTTCGCGGTCCCTTCCCGCGGCCGAACTTCTATCCCAGCATCGAGACCTCGCCCGACGTCGCTCCGGCGCTGGAGCCGCAGCGCCGCTAAGCAGTCAGCTTGAGGCCGGCGATCGCGCCGACGATGGCGAGGATCAGCAGCAGGCGAATGGTGGTCGACGGCTCGTCGAAGAAGAGCATGCCGACCACCACCGTCCCGATCGCGCCAATGCCGCCCCACACGGCATAGGCCGTGCCCATCGGGATCTCGCGCGCTGCGCGCTCGAGCAGCAGCATCGACAGCGTCACGCTGACGAGGAAAGCGCCTGTCCACGGCAGGTTGCGAAAGCCGTCGACGAACCGCAGCGAGGTGGTGAACCCGACCTCGAACAGGCCACCGATGATGAGCAGGATCCAGGCCAATTGTTTATCCTTCAGGGAGCCGCTTCAAGGTGCGGATTGGCGGCTTGCGGGCTGCGCGCAGCAAGCAGGCAACCGGTGACGATCAGCACCGCGCCGGCAACGGTGAAACCGCTCAGATGCTCGCCGAACACCAGCCAGCCGAACAGGGCCGCCCACAGGAAGGCGGTATATTCGGTCGCGGCAAGGTAGCTCGCTTCGGCCCGGGCATAAGCCCAGGACAGAAGCAGCAGCGACAAGGTGGAAAGCACCGCGGCGCCAAGCAGCGCAGGCCAATGCGCAGCGGCCGGCAAGCTGGTCCCGATGAACGGCAGCGCCGCGAGCAGCACGGCGGTCACCGTCAGGTTCTGGAAGAAAGCGATCTCCAGCGGCCCGGCGGCCTGGCTCTGGCGCCGCATCATGATGATGTTGATGGCATACAGCACCGCCGACAGCTGGATCGCGAGGCTGCCCAGCAGCGCCTCGCGGCCAAGATCGGCGCGCGCCTGCCCGACGAAGATCACCAGCACCCCGACAAAGGCGAGCAGCGACGCCCCCACCGTCCGCTTGCCGACCTGCTCACCCAGCAGCACCGCGGCCAGGTACAGCGCAATTAGGGGTGCGATGAACGCAAGCGCGATCGCCTGCGCGAGCGGCACGTGCCCGATCCCCCAGAAGAACAGCAGCCCCATGAAGCTGGTCAGGACGCCGCGCTCGACATGCAGGCGGAGCACGCGGGCTTCCGGCCAGCGCTTCCAGCTCAGTGCATATCCGGCACCCGACAGCGCCACCCCGGCGAAGCTGCGCCACAGCATGGTGGAATAGACGCCGATCGCCAGCACCAGCCCCTTCATGATCGCGTCCATGCCCGAGAACAGCGCGATGCCGAGCGTACCGACCGCAAAGGCAACGGCGGGAGGAGCGTGGCGCGGAAGCATGCGCGCGGCCTAGTCGATGGGAGGCGCAGCGCAAGCGGCCGCGCCCGAGAAACTACTCCGCCGCGACCGGTTCTGCAGCGGCGTTCGCAGCCTCGATCTCGGCCGCCTTGGCTTCCACCAGGCGGACGATGTGATCGACCATGTTCTCGTCAGCGACATGATGGTCAGTGACGCCCGACAGATAGACCATGTGCTTGCCATTGCCGCCGCCGGTGACACCGATGTCGGTTTCGCGCGCTTCGCCGGGGCCGTTGACCACGCAGCCGAGCACGCTGAGGCTCATCGGCGTGCGAATGTGTTGCAAGCGCTCTTCTAGCTTTTCGACCGTACGGATGACGTCGAAGCCCTGCCGCGCGCAGGACGGGCAGGAGATGACCCGAACGCCGCGGCTGCGGATGCCGAGGCTCTTCAGCAGTTCGTAGCCGACGCGAACCTCTTCCTCCGGCTCGGCCGACAGAGAAACCCGCAAGGTGTCGCCGATCCCGCTCCACAACAGCATGCCAAGACCGACGCTGCTCTTGACCGTCCCGCCGATCAGGCCACCGGCCTCGGTGATGCCGAGGTGAAGCGGGCAATCGACCTGCGCCGCGAGCTCGGTGTAGGCGGCGACCGCGAGGAACACGTCGCTCGCCTTCACCGCGACCTTGTAGTCACGGAAGCCATGATCCTCGAGAATGCGGATATGGTCGAGCGCGCTTTCGACCAGCGCCTCGGGGCAGGGCTCGCCATACTTCTCGAGCAGGTCCTTTTCGAGGCTGCCAGCATTGACCCCGATACGGATCGCGCAGCCATTCGCCTTGGCCGCGCGGACCACCTCGGCGACGCGCTCGGACGACCCGATATTGCCCGGATTGATACGCAGACACGCGGCGCCGGCATCCGCTGCTTCAAGTGCCCGGCGATAATGGAAATGAATGTCGGCAACGATCGGCACGCTGGCCTCGCGCACGATCTCCCGCAGCGCCGCCGTGCTTTCCACATCGGGGCATGAGACGCGGATGATGTCGGCGCCCGCTTCCTCGCAGCGGCGGATCTGCTCGATCGTCGCCTTGGCGTCGCTCGTCAGCGTGTTGGTCATGGTCTGCACCGTAATCGGCGCGTCGCCGCCGACCGGCACGTTGCCGACCATGATCTGGCGAGACTTTCGGCGCTCGATATCGCGCCATGGACGGATGGAAGACATGACCTCCCATATAGAGCCGCCGCATGACGTTACAAAGGCAGGCTTTCGCCGGCCCGTGGCCACGGCTAAAGCCGCGGCGTGCCGATCATCAGACTCCTCGCAGCGCTTCTCGCGCTGACCGCCGCTGCGCCTGCCGCAGCTTATTGGGAATATACCCACCGCATGGTCGCCAGCATCGCCTGGGACCAGATCAAGCCGGAGACCCGGACAAAGCTGCGCGCCCTGATGCGCGAAGGCGCGCGGCTTGAGACCCCGGAATGTCCCGTCGGCACGCTCGAGGACGCAAGCGTCTGGGCCGATTGCATCAAGCCGATGGGCGATCGCTTCAGCTATCAGTCGAGCTGGCACTATCAGAACGTCAACATCTGCAAGCCGTTCAGCCTGCGGGATGCGTGCAAGGACGGCAATTGCGTGTCGGCGCAGATCGAGCGCAATGCCCGGCTACTCGCCGACAAGAAGCTGCCGGTGCGCGAACGGGTGATGGCGCTCGCCTATCTCGTCCACTTCGTCGGCGACCTTGCGCAGCCGATGCACGGCGGCGATCGCGGCGACCTTGGTGGCAACCAGGTGCCGGTGACCTACGGCATCGTCGAAGGGCGGACCAATCTTCACGGCATCTGGGACGGCTGGATTCCGGAGCGCGCGGTCACCTCGCCCCCGGGCGGGGTGAAGGGGCTGCTGAGCGGCGTCACGTCCGCGCAGAAGGCCGAGCTCGCCTCCGGCACCGTCGAGGACTGGAGCCGCAAGGCGTGGGAAAATGCCCGCACCTATGCCTACACGACGGCGCTCGGCGATCCCTGCCGCGAACGCGCCAAGGACGAGCGCGGAGTCGTTACCGAGACCGAGGTTCAGGCGCTGATCCCGGCGGTCCGCCAGCAGGTCCTCGCCGGCGGGCTACGGCTCGCGCGGATGCTCGACGACGCGATACTGCGCGGCCAAGCGCCGCAGCGGCCGGGGCGCAGCAGCGAATAAGCCCTAGCGTTTCCCGCGCCGCTTCCAGGCGCGGAATTCCTCAAGCTCCTTGGCGCTCATGTCGAGGTCAACGCGCTCCGACTTGCTGATCGCAAAGCGGATAAACCCGAAAGTCAGCAGCGCCAGCAGCGCGAACCACGGCGCCAGCAGCCACATACTGCGTTCGAGCAACCGGTCGATGAAGACGCTTGGCACGGTGACCAGCACCACGAACACGATCAGCGCCGCCCAGCCCTTGGCGTTGCGCGGCGTGATCTGCATCCGCCCTCGACCGCGAACATAGGTGAACCAGGGCTCGGTCATCACTTTTTCCCGGTCACGAAAGCGGCGATCCGCTCGGCGAGGCCGGGCGTGAGCGGCCGGTCGGCCTCCGCATAGGTCGCGAGGTTCTGGCTGCGGTCAGCCGGCGCGTCGCTGAGGACATGGCTCATCGCGGGAAACAGCACATAGGCAGCCTTGGGTGCGGCCTTTCGGAACACCTCGCCGTTGGCCGTATCGACCTGCACGTCATGCCCGCCCTGAACGATCAGCATCGGCCGCTTGACCCCCGCCGCCAGCTTGGCCGGATCCTGCGCCAGCAGTTCGATCATGAACCCCTGCACCGCCGGGTTGAACAGACCCTGCGCCAGGACCGGGTGCAGTCCCGTGACCGACACCTTCCGCCCTGCCTCGAGCTCGCCCAACGCCTTTTCGGCCGAAGCAAGGATCGGCGCATTGGCAGGGTTGGCGCGAAGCTGCTTGCGGATGGTGTCCCCCATCCGCTCGCCGGGTGTCGCGATCAAGACGATGCCGCAGACATTGGGCTCTGCGGCCGCCCGCAACGCAACCAGGCCGCCTTCGCTGTGGCCGGCTACCCACACGCATTTCTGGCCAGTCCGGCGGCGCGCCGTATCCACCCACGCCCGAACGTCGCCGTCATAATCGGCAAAGGTCGCCTCGTTCGGATTGCCTGCGCCCGCGCTGCCGAACATGCCGCGCTTGTCGATCCGCAGCGTTGCGACACCACGCGTGACGAGGGCCTCGGCAAGTTTTCGATACGGCGCGGCCTTCACGCCGATGGGATTGTTGCCGTCTCGGTCGGTCGGGCCCGAGCCCGGAATGAGCAGCATGGTCGCCTTGGCCTTGCCTGCCGGCGTCAGCAGATATCCTTCCAGCGCGCCATTGGCCTCGGAGCGGATCACGTTCCCCGTCGGGACCGGGGCGGATGGCACTCCCTGCGCGGCAAGGACGGCAGCGGCGATGAGCAGGCTCGGCATCATTCACTCTCCTTGGACGGACGTCCGCGCTTTACCGGCTGGGGCGGCGCCAACTTCACTCCCCGGCTCTTGAGCGCTTCCCGCAGCAGGCATTCCACTTCGGCGTTGGCGGAGCGGAGGTTGGCGGTCGCGCAGCGTTCCACCGCCGCCCACAGGTCGGGGTCGATCCGCAGCGGAAAGGCCTTGCGCGCCGCCATGCCCGCTTACTGGTACAGGCTGCCGGTGTTGACCACGGGCTGGGTGTCGCGCTCGCCGCACAGCACCACCATCAGGTTCGAGACCATCGCCGCGCGGCGCTCGTCATCGAGCTCGACCACGTTCTTGGCGCTGAGCTGCTCCAAGGCCATCTCGACCATGCCGACCGCACCGTGGACCAAAGTCTGGCGGGCGGCAACCACCGCCTGCGCCTGCTGGCGGCGAAGCATCGCGCCGGCGATCTCCTGCGCGTAGGCAAGATGGGTGAAGCCGCATTCGTCGACGGTGATTCCGGCCACCGCAAGCCGGGCGTTCAGCTCCTGGCGAAGCTCCACCCCGACCTGATCGTGATTGCCGCGCAGGGTAACCTCGAGATGCTCGAAATCGTCGTACGGGTAACGCGAGCCGATCGCGCGGATGCCAGCCTCGACCTGCACCGCGACGAACGCCTTGTAATCATCGACGTCGAACAGGGCCTGTGCCGTATCGACCACACGCCACACCACCTGCGCTGCCATCTCGATCGGATTGCCGCGCAGGTCGTTGACCTTGATCCGCTCGGAAATGAAGTTGTTGGAGCGCACCGATACCTTGGCTCGCATCTCCCAGGGCCAAACCCAGCGCAGGCCAGTCTTGCGGTCGGTCCCGCGATACGACCCAAACAGGGTGATCGACGCCGCCTGGTTGGGCTGCAGCATGTAGAAGCCGCACAGCACGAACAGCAGGACGATGGGTGAGACGATCACACCTACAATGGCGAGAGGCGGGCCCTCGCCGTCGGAGCCGATCAAGCCAAGGATCGACACCACTTGCGCCGCAATGGCGAGCAGCAGCAAAAGCAGCATGGCATAGCCGCTGAATGTCTGCGCCGGCCGCTCGTGGCTCGCAGACAGATTGATGATACCCCCATTGGCCATGTTCGTCTCCCTTATGTGATATCACTTATATATCGGTTCGATACACGGTGCAAGGGGCAGAGCCTTGCGCTAGGGGCGGGCGGCGTGCCGTACTTGCCTGATCTGGAGCTTCTCTCATGACGACCACTGACCGAGCCACCGACTGGAAGCTCGTTATCCATGGCGGCGCGGGCGTGATCGAGCGAGCGCAGCTCGAGCGCGCACCTGGCAAGGAAAGGGAGATCCGCGACGGCCTCGGCCGCGCGCTGGCGGCGGGTGCGGTGTTGGACGGCGGCGGCACCGCGCTCGACGCGGTCGATGCGGCGGTTCGGGTGCTGGAGGACGATCCCAATTTCAACGCCGGCCACGGCGCGGTGATGACCTACGACGGCAAGATCGAGCTGGACGCGGCGATCATGGACGGGCGGACCCGCGAGGCCGGAGCGGTGACCGGGGTGACAGCGACGCGCAACCCGATCGGTTTGGCCCGACAGGTGATGGAAGCGAGCGACCATGTCATGCTGGGCGGGGACGGCGCCGACGCCTTTTCGCGCCAGCAAGGGCTCACCCAAGTCAATCCTTCCTATTTCGCGACCGACTATCGTCGCAGCCAGATCGAGACCTTCAAGGCCAGCGAGATCAGCGCCCTGGATCTCGAATATCGCTACGGCACCGTCGGTGCAGTGGCGCTCGATAGCCACGGGCACGTTGCCGCCGCGACCTCGACTGGCGGCATGACCGGCAAGCGCTGGAATCGCATCGGCGACACGCCAATCATCGGCGCGGGCACCTATGCCGATGATCGCGCGGGCGCAGTGTCGGCGACGGGCTCGGGCGAGATGTTCATTCGCGTCGGCGTCGCGCATGAGATTTGCGCCCGAATGCGCCTGTTGGGCGAGGATGCGACAACCGCGGCGGAGACGGTGATGAAGGAAGTGGCGGCAATCGACGGAAGCGGCGGGGTGATCGTGGTCACGCCGCGGGGCGAGATGGTCTACAGCTTCAACTCGGCCGGCATGTACCGCGGCAAGGCCGACGCCAACGGCCGCCGGGTTGCGATCTTCGGCGACGAGGAGCAGCGCTGAGCGATGCAGCTGGAACGCACCACCCCGGCCGACCTGCCGACCCTCCACGCCTTGGTCGAACGCGCCTATCGTGGCGAAACGGCGCGGGCCGGTTGGAGCCATGAAGCGGACCTGCTGACGGGCGACCGAACCAGCGTCGCGGAGCTGCAGAGCTTTCTCGATGCCGGCGACCACCTTTTGGTGTGGCGCGACAATGGCGCGATCCGCGCTTGCGTGCGGCTGGTCCCCTTGAACGCGGACTTGGTCTATCTCGGCATGCTGACGGTCGATCCGTCGCTACAAGGCGACGGGCTTGGCAAGCGCCTGCTCGCGGCGGCGGAGACCTACGCGCGTGACGTGCTCGGCGCAAAGCGGATGGAAATGCAGGTGTTCTCCCGCCGCCGCGAACTCCTCTCCTTCTACGATCGGCGCGGCTACCGACCGACCGGCGAGAAGCGGCCCTTTCCTTATGAGGAATGGCCACACGCCGGCGCCCAATTCGACGATCTCGAATTCACGGTGCTCGAAAAGCGCCTTTAGGTCGCCATCGCCAGCAGGGTCGCGACCTTGTCAGCCTCATGCGCGGGCTTGTCCTGACGGATCCGGGCAATCCGCGGAAAGCGCATGGCAAGGCCCGAGCGGTGGCGCTTGCTGAGGTGGATGGAATCGAACGCGACCTCGAACACCAGGGTCTTTTCGACCTCCCGCACCGGCCCGAAACGGTTCACCGTATGTCGGCGCACGAAGCGGTCGAGCCATTTGAGCTCCTCGTCCGTGAAGCCCATATAGGCCTTGCCGACCGGCAGCAGTTCGCCATCTTCGGCCCAGCAACCGAAGGTGAAATCCGAATAGAAGCTCGACCGCTTGCCGCTCCCGCGCTGGGCATACATGACCACGCAATCGGCGGTCAGCGGATCGCGCTTCCACTTGTACCACAGGCCTACGCGGCGTCCGGAGACGTAGGGCGCATCGCGGCGCTTCAGCATCATGCCCTCGATCGACGCGTCGCGAGCATTGGAGCGGATCGCGGCAAGCTGCGTGAAGTCGTCGGCCTCGATCAATTGTGAGATGTCGAAGCGATCGGCCGGGAGCCGTTCCATGAAGGCTTCGAGTCGGGCCCGCCGCTCCGACCAGGGCAGCCCGCGCAAGTCCTCTTCGCCGTCGAACAACAGGTCGTAGAGGCGGACAAAGGCCGGATACTCCTCGCGCATCTTGGCGCTGACCACCTTGCGGCCGAGCCGCTGCTGTAGCGCGTTGAAGCTCGCCGCCGAGCCGCCATGCTCGTCGAGCCCCTGCCCCGCCCCCCGCACCAGCAATTCGCCGTCGAGCACCGCGGGAACGCGAAAGGCCTCAGCCACCTCGGGGAAGCTGCGGGTCACGTCGTCGCCGGTGCGGCTGTAGAGCCGGGTCTCGCCGCCGGCATGGACCAGTTGCAGGCGGATGCCGTCCCACTTCCACTCGGCCGCATAAGCATCGAGGTCGAGCTCGGCATCCTCCAACGGGTGGGCGAGCATGAACGGGCGGAACACCGGAATGTCCTTGGCCAATGGCTGCTCGCCCCGGCCCTCGCCCCAGGCGAACAGCTCAAGATAGGGCGGCCTCAGCCCATGCCAGACTTCTTCCACCGCTTCGACATCCACCTCAAAGGCATCGGCGAAGGCCTGCTTGGCATTACGCGCGTTGATCCCGACGCGAAGCTCGCCGGTCGCGAGCTTCAGCAATGCATAGCGCCCGGGCGCGTCCAGATGATCGAGCATCGCCACCAGCACCGCTGGCGCGTCCGAGCGGCTCGCCGACCGCAGCCGGCCCACCGCCTCGCTGATGGTGATGGTGCCGTCGTCCCAATCACCTTCGGCACTCGGCCACAGAAGGGAGACGGTCTCGGCAAGATCGCCGACATAGTTGTGGCTCATCCGCAGGAGCAGCGGATCGACCCGCTCGGAAGCCAGCGCGCGGATCACGGCGCCCTTTACATGCGGGATGTCGAGCGTGCCGGTCAGCGCCGCCAGCGCATAGCCGCGGTCGGGGTCGGGCGTGCGGCGGAGATAATCGCCGATCAGCTTGAGCTTGGCCAACCGCGAGCGGGTGTAGACGAGCGAATCGAGCAGCTGCGAAAAGTCACGCATGGAGGCGTAACGAACGTCAGGGAGGAAGTTCCTCCCGGGGGCTGCCTCAGTGGAGGCGGGTCGCCACCGCCGCCAGGATCGCCTGCTGCTCGGCCTGGGTCCGGGCGGCAAGCGCATCTTCGGCATGATCAAGGCACGCGGTTGTCGCGACCCGGCAGCCGGGCAACAGCGCCAGCTGTGACGACAGGCGGGCAAGGCCCTCCATCGCATGCAGGCCAGCGCGGTCGGCCGCACCGCGTATCGCGTCCATCCGGGCGTGGATGTCGAGCGGGCTCAGCGCCTCGGCGCGAGTGCGTATATCGCGCAGCCGGCGCTGAAGGTCGTGGTGCAGGTCACCCAGCGAATCACTCATGGTTCACCTCATCGTCGCCCCCTGAAGGTGCGCCCGAAGGGTAAACAGGCTTTGAAGACGTCGTCGTGACCGGGCGAAGGCGGCGCGATGACCTTGACAAGCGCGGCCGCCGCCGCCATTGGGGCGCCCGATGCGGGCGGCTTTGGGCCGCTCTTTGTTTTTCCAGACTTTGGGTGCACCACGATGGCCAAGCCGGCAACCGTCAAGATCAAGCTCGTCAGCACGGCCGATACCGGCTTCTTCTACGTGACCAAGAAGAACCCGCGCAACATCACCGAGAAGATGACCTTTCGGAAGTATGACCCGGTTGTGCGCAAGCATGTCGACTTCAAGGAAGCCAAGATCAAGTAAGCCGGTTCGGCTTGCCTGACCCGGCCGCCTGGCTGGGAGGCTTCAGCAAGGATGGGCTGCCACGAGCAGCTTGAGGGCGCTCCGGCGCCCTTCTTCGCGTTTGGCGTGATCTGGCCGGGGTGGGGCGCGCTCAGGCGACCGGCGCTTCCTTGGGCAGCAGGGCGCTCACCTCCTGCACGAAGCGCGCCACCGAAATCGGCTTGGACACATAGGCCTGCGCACCCGCAGCGCGAATCCGGTCGTCATCGCCCTGCCCCGCATAGGCCGTGACCGCCATGATCGGCACATCGGCCAGCTCCGGCTCCTGCCGGATGGAGCGGATCAGCTCCAAGCCGCTGACGTAGGGCAGTTGGATATCGGTGATGACGAGATGGGGGCGAAACCCCTTCGCTTCCTCCAGCGCAATGCGGCTGTCGGTTACCGGGCGTGCATCATGGCCGTGAGCCGCAAGCAGGTCGCAGAACAGCTTGATGTTGAGGGCATTGTCCTCGACAACCAGGATCCTGGCCATGTTCAGGCACTCCTCATGGTGACAGTATAGGCGATGATCCAGCCAAGCCCAAACGACAGTGACTCCGTAACGGTTGCGCTGCAGGCGCTTGCCGTCTCGCTCGGGGACGAAGCGCGGGCGGCGCGCCTGCTGACTCTGACCGGCCTCAGCCCCGACGACCTACGCCACCGCGCCGCCGAGCCCGAGGTGCTGGTCGCGGTGCTGCGCTTTCTCGAAGACCATGAGCCGGACCTGCTTGCCGTTGCCGACACATTGGGACTCAAGCCGCAGGAACTGGTCGCCGCGAGGATCGCTCTCGACGCATGAACGCCCGTCCCCTGTTCGTCACCGATTGTGACGAAGTGCTGCTCCACATGGTTCGTCATTTCTCTTCCTGGCTGGAGGAGGATCAGGACGTGCTGTTCCGGCCCGAAGACGGCGACATGGCGGGCGCGCTCAAGTACAAGGCGAGCGGCGAAGTGGTCCCCAAGGACGAGGTCTGGACCTATCTTGGCCGCTTCTTCGAAGGCGAAATGCATCGCCAGACCCTGGTTCCCGGTGCGCTGGAGGCGCTTGGCCGGATCGAGGAAACGGCCGACATCGTGATCCTCACCAACCTCCCCCACAAGGCGCACCCGTGGCGCGTCGACCAGCTGGCCAAGCACGACATCCATCACGAGATCGTCTGCAACAGCGGCGGCAAGGGCGAGCCCCTGAAGCGGCTGGTCGATCGGCATGGCGCGAGCCGGAGCGTGTTCGTCGACGACCTTGCCCAGCATCACCGCTCGGTTGCCCAGCATTCGCCCGATACGCAGCGACTGCACATGGTGGCCGAACCAACCCTCGCCGCAGTAACCGCCACTGCCGAGCACGCTCATGCCCGCATCGACGACTGGGCAATTGCTACTCCCTGGATCCTGGAACGACTGGAAGGCCGCACCTCATGAAAACCTGCCTCATCACCGGCGCCACCGCCGGCATCGGCGCTGCCTCCGCACGCGCCTTCGTCGGAGCCGGCTGGCGGGTGGTCGGGACCGGCCGCCGCGAAGAACGGTTGCAGGCGCTGCAGGAGGAGCTTGGCGCCAATTTTCTGCCGCTGACGGTCGACATGCAGGACGTCGAACAGCTTGAAACGCTAGCGAGCCTGGACGGCGACTGGTCGGGCATCGACTGCCTCATCAACAATGCCGGCCTCGCCCCGTCGATGGCCGATCTGCAGGACAGTGAGTGGGACGATCTCAAGACCGTCCTCGACACCAACGTCACCGGCCTTGTCGCCCTGACGCGCGCCTGCCTGCCCAAGTTGATCGAGGCCAAAGGCATCGTCGTGAACCTGTCCTCGGTTGCCGGTACCTACCCTTATCGCGGCGGCGCGGTGTACGGCGCGACCAAGGCGTTCGTGCGCCAGTTCAGCCTGATGCTCCGCAACGATCTTGCGGGCACCGGCGTGCGCGTCACCTCGATCGAACCGGGCATGGCCGAGACCGAATTCACCCTTGTCCGCAACGGCGGCGACCAGGCGGCGTCAGACGCGCTCTATGCCGGGATCGAGCCGATGACCGCCGAAGACCTCGCCAACACCATCCTGTGGGTCGCGAGCCAGCCGACGCACCTCAATTTCAATTCGATCGAATTGATGCCGACCCGCCAGAACTGGGCCGGCTTCTCCACCAACCGCAAATCTTGACCTCGGCCGCGTGAAGAGCCACTCGCCCCCTCATGTCTATTGATCAGCGCCTCGCCGAGCTCGGCATCACCCTTCCCGAAGCCGCCGCCCCGGTCGCGGCCTATGTGCCCGTGGTCCAGAGCGGCAACCTCTTGTTCGTATCGGGCCAGGTGAGCTTCGCCGCCGACGGCAGCCGGATCACCGGCCGCCTTGGCGAGGACATAGACCTTGAAGCCGGCCAGGAAGCCGCGCGGCGCTGCGGGCTGATGGTGCTGGCGCAGGTCAAGCTCGCCCTCGGCGGTTCGCTCGACCGGGTCAGCCGGATCGTGAAGCTCGGCGTGTTCGTCAATTCGACCGGGGATTTTACCGACCAGCCCAAGGTCGCCAATGGCGCGTCCGAGCTGATGCAGGACGTGTTCGGCGACGCCGGGCGCCATTCCCGCGCGGCCGTCGGCGTACCGGCACTGCCGCTTGGCGTCGCGGTCGAGGTTGATGCGATTGTCGAGGTCCGCGACTGATCGGCTCTTCGCTGGAACGCTGGCTTCGCGCACCGCGGCCGGCACGGGCCCGGCATACCCGAGAACAGCTTCGCAGCCTTTCGCGCGGCTATCGCAGACGGCGCTGGGATCGAGTGCGACCTCAGGCTGAGCTGCGACGGCTTCGCCATGATCTTTCACGATTCGTCGCTCGATCGGATGTGCGGCCTGCCGGGCGAGACCGAGGCGACCAAGGCAGCAGCCTTGCTGGCGCTACCGCTTGCAGGCACCGACCAGCGCATTCCGTGGCTTGGCGCGCTGCTCGAGCTGGCGGGTGAGACGACGCCCCTGCTGCTCGAACTCAAGATCCGCGCAGGATCGCCGCCGCCGCCGATCGATCTTCTCTGCCGCACTGTTGCCCGTGACCTTGCCGAGCATCCGGGCCCGGTCGGCGTCATGAGCTTCGATCCGCGTGTCGGCGCCTGGTTTGCCCGACACGCGCCGGAGATCCCGCGCGGCCTGGTCATCGCCGATGCGACACCCGCCTGGCGCCGGTTCGCGTTGCTGGGTGTGGCTCGGCCAACCTTCCTTGCCGTGGAAACAAGGGCAGGGCCGCGCCCCTGGGTAGCGAAAGCGCGGCGGCGGTGGCCGGTTGCTTGCTGGACGGTTCGCGATTGCGAACAGAAGCAGGCCCTTTCCGATCGGGTCGACGCGCTTATCTGGGAAGGCGATGGCCGACCATGATCCTGTTGAAGCGCGTATTGCCGATTCGTTTGCCGCGGCAGACGCGCCGACATGGAACGGGCTGGCCGGAAGCGCTGACCCGTTCCTGAGCCACGCTTTCTTCGCCACGCTGGAAGAGTCGGACAGCATCGGCGAACATAGCGGCTGGACTCCCCTGCCTTTGCTGGTGAACCGCGCCGGCAAGACCCTCGGCGCTGCACCCGCGTTTCTGAAGACGCACAGCCAGGGTGAGTATGTGTTCGACCAGGGCTGGGCCGAAGCTTGGGCGCGTGCGGGCGGCGATTATTATCCTAAGCTCCAGATCGCCGTGCCGTTTACACCGGTCGTCGGCCGGCGGCTGCTTGGGGAAGAGCCCGAGCTGATCCTGGCGACGGCCGAGGCGGTGGTGCGGCAGAATGAGCTGTCCTCCGCGCACGTGACCTTCCTCACCGCTGAAGAAGCGGCGGCGGCAGAAGCGCGTGGTTGGCTGGTCCGCCACGGCGTGCAGTTCCATTGGCACAGCGCGGGCGAACGCAACTTCGACGGCTTTCTCGAACGGTGCAGCAGCCGCAAGCGCAAGGTCATCCGTAAGGAGCGGGCGGCCGCGCGAGAAGGTCTTACCTTCCGCCACCTGCGCGGGGCCGAGATCGGTGCCGCCGAGATGGACGCCATGTGGCTGTTCTATCAGGACACCGGCAGCCGCAAGTGGGGTCGCCCTTACCTCACCCGCGCCTTTTTCGAACTGGCGGTGGAGCGACTCGGCGACGACCTGCTGCTGTTCCTGGCGGAGAGGGAGGGGCGCCCGATCGCCGGCGCGCTCAACTGGGTTGGCACCGACACGCTTTACGGCCGCTATTGGGGCTGCAGCGAGGACGTGCCGTTCCTCCATTTCGAGCTTTGCTATTACCAGGCAATCGAGTGGGCGATCGCCCATGGTCGGGGTACCGTTCAGGCCGGTGCGCAGGGCGAGCACAAGCTTGCGCGGGGCTATGAGCCGGTGCTGACCTACAGCGCCCACTTCATCCCGCATGCCGGCTTCCGCTCGGCAGTGGCCGACTTCCTGCGTCAGGAGCGCGAGGCGGTCGCCTACGAACTGGAAGCGCTTCGGGCAGAGCTGCCCTTCCGCAAAGACTGAGAGCCAAAAAAAGGCCCGCCGGAGGATTCCGGCGAGCCCTTCTTGCCCCTCGCGCGAACGCGAGTGAGTGCCGTGCCTTAGCCCTGCAGCGGGCTGAGGTTCACGGCCGCATGCTTGCCGCGGCGGTCGACTTCGAGTTCGAACTCGAGGCGGTCGCCTTCGTTGAGGCTGGTCATGCCAGCGCGCTCAACGGCGGAGATGTGGACAAAGGCGTCCGGCTGTCCGTCGTCGCGCTGAATGAAGCCGAAGCCCTTCATCGCGTTGAAGAACTTGACGGTGCCCGAAGCCTTTTCGCCGGTCAGCTGACGCTGCGGCGCGCGCTCTTCGCGCTCCACCTTGAGCGGCTCACCCTCGATACGGATGTTGGTCGCCGAGATGCGGCCACCGCGGTCGACCAGCGTGAACTCGATCGGCTGACCGTCGGCCAGATCCGTGAGCCCGGCCTGTTCCACCGCCGAGATGTGCACGAACACGTCTTCGCCGCCGTCATCGCGGACCACGAAGCCGAAGCCCTTTTGCGGGTTGAAGAACTTGACGACGCCCTTGCCTTCGCCAACGACCTGCGGGGGCATGCCGCCACCGGCACCGCCGCCACCGCGGAAACCACCGCCGCCGCCGCCGAAGCGACCGCCGCCGCCGCCGCCACCGAAGCGATCGCCGCCACCACCGCCGCCGCCGAAGCCGCCGCCACCGCCGCCGCGATAACCGCCACCGCCACCGCTGCCGCCGCCGAAGCCACCGCCACCGCCACGATAACCGCCGCCGCCGCCGCCGAAGCGATCGCCGCCGCCGAAGCCGCCGCCGCCACCGAAGTCGCCGCCGCCGAAGCCGCCGCCACCAAAGTCACCGCCGCCGCCGAAATCACCCTTGCTGTCGCGTCCGCGACCACCGCGGTCGCCCTTACGCCCTCGATCGTAACCCATGCCCGTGCAAACTTCCTCGAACCCGATTCTCTTCAAACCAACGCGCTGGGCTCAACGGCGCAACCGGTCATGACATGCCTTGGGAGACATGACTCCGTGAACGACCCTACAGGAAAAAAGGTCATTGCTCTAGCCGTTTGTCTAGGCGCCCGCGTCATCACCGGTTAAGCGGGCCCAACGCACAGGGTCCGAGACATCTATGGCCATACATTTCCACGAAGAAGACCTGCCCAGCCAGTCGCTGTTCGGCCCTGGTCCGATCGCTGTCGACACGGAGGCGATGGGCCTTCACCCGGGCCGCGATCGGCTGTGCCTGGTGCAATTAAGCGACGGCAGCGGGGACGAGCACCTGGTCCGATTCTCGCCCGGCAGCGATTATGCCGCGCCCAACTTGAAGGCGCTGCTCGGCGATCCTAACCGCCTCAAGCTGTATCACTTCGCCCGTTTTGACGTGGCGATCATGCAATATTACCTCGGGATCAACGCGGCGCCGCTGTACTGCACCCGTACAGCGTCGCGGCTGGTGCGCACCTATACCGACCGCCATGGCTTGAAGGAGCTGGTCAAGGAGCTGCTTGGCACTGACATCAACAAGCAGCAGCAGACCAGCGACTGGGGCGGTCCCGAACTCAACGATGCGCAGCGCGATTATGCGGCCAGCGACGTTCGCTACCTTCATGCGCTCAAGGAAAAGCTCGACGAGCGGCTGCAGCGTGAAGGCCGTATGGGTCTGGCGCAGGCCTGCTTCGACTTCCTGCCCGCCCGTGCCGCGCTCGACAATGCCGGCTGGCCGGAAACGGACATCTTCGCCCACAGCTGATGAGCGAAGCCGCCAACCTCCAGCGCGAGCGGGCGCAAAGCTGGGCAGAGCCTGGCAGCCGGCACGACAAGCTGATCGGCACGCTCAAGGTCGCGTTGCCGGCCGCCGTGGGGGTCGTCGCGGCGGTGTTCCTGATGCTGCCCCTCACCGAAGATCAGGAAGTCAGCTTCATCCTCGACAAGAAGGATGTCGGGCGCGCGGAAGAGCGAATGAAGATTGAAGTCGCGCGCTACACCGGGACCGACAATGACGGGCAGCCCTTTGTGCTGAACGCCGAGCGTGCGATCCAGCAGACCAGCGACGTGCCAGTGGTCGACATCAGCGGCATTCGGGCGCGCTTGGGGCTGAGCCAGGGACCGGCAACCATTCAGGCACTGCGCGGACGCTATGATCTCGACCGCCACCAGGTGGCGGTGAGCGGTCCCGTACGGGTCAGCGGGCCGGAGGGCGAGCAGCTGGTCACGCGCGACGTGCTGATCGACCTCAAGACCCGGCAGGTCCGCAGCACCGGACAGGTGGGCGGCCGGATGCCCGTGGGCAGCTTCGACGCCGCAAGCCTCAACGCGGATCTCGGCACCAAACAGGTCGGCCTCACCGGCGGTGTCTCGGGTCAGCTCAAGCTCGGCACCTTTGCCGCGGGCCGGATGCGGGCCGATCTTAACAGCCGAGTCGTGGTGCTGGATGGCGGCGCGCGGTTGAAAATTGTGCCCGGCGCCGTCAGATGAGCCGCATGAGCAAGCTGAGAACCTTGAGCGTCGCTGTCGCGCTGGTCGCAACCACGGCCGGCGGCGTCGCGCTCGCCCAGACGCAAGGCGGACCGGTGTCTGCGCTGAAGGGTCACAACAGCAATGCGCCGATTGATGTGGCGAGCGACCGGATCGAGGTGCAGGACCGCGCCGATCGCGCCATCTTCGCCGGCAACGTCAAGGTTCGGCAGGCCGAACTGACACTTGATACCGAGCGGCTTACCCTTGCCTACACCAACGATGGCAAGCTCCAGATCGATCGACTCGACGCCAGCGGCGGTGTGGTGGTACGCAGCCCGTCCGAGACCGCGCGCGGTGACTTCGGCATCTATGACCTTAACCGCCGGCTGATCACCCTGATCGGCGCGGTGCGGCTGGAACGTGGCGATTCGCGGATCAGCGGGGGGCGCATGACCATCGATCTCGACAGCGGCCGGGCCGTGGTCGACGGCGGCCCGCGCGGCGTGGGCGAAAGTGGCGGCCGCGTCACCGGCCGCTTCACCGTGCCCCAGCGCACCGGCGGCTGAGCCTGTGAACGAAGTCAGCGCGATCCCCCTCGCCGCGGAGTCCGCGGAACCGGCGGTGATGCGCGGGCTCGAAGTTTGCAGCATCGCCAAGAGCTACGACAAGCGCCAGGTGCTGCGCGACGTCAGCCTGGAAGTGCATCGCGGCGAAGTGGTCGGCCTGCTCGGGCCCAATGGCGCGGGCAAGACGACCTGCTTCTATTCGGTGATGGGTCTGGTGAAGCCCGACCACGGCCGGATCATGATGGACGGCCGGGACATCACCCCGCTGCCCATGTACCGCCGCGCCATCCTCGGTCTCGGCTATTTGCCGCAAGAGACCAGCATCTTCCGTGGCTTGACGGTCGAGCAGAATATCATGGCGGTGCTCGAAGTCGCAGAGCCCGACAAGAACGCCCGCGCCGCGCGGCTCGAGCAGCTGCTTGGCGAGTTTGGGCTGACGGGCCTCCGCGCTTCCCCCGCCATGGCGCTGTCGGGCGGTGAACGCCGCCGCTGCGAGATTGCCCGCGCGCTGGCGGCCGACCCCAAGATCATGCTGCTCGACGAGCCGTTCGCAGGCATCGACCCGATCAGCATCAGCGACATCCGCGATCTCGTGAAGGACTTGAAGCAGCGCGACATCGGCGTGCTCATTACCGATCATAATGTCCGGGAAACGCTGGACATCGTTGACCGCGCCTGCATCATCTACGACGGGCAGGTGCTGTTCGCCGGAACGCCGGCAGCACTGGTTGCCGATCCTGACGTTCGCCGCCTGTACCTCGGCGAAAGTTTCGAACTCTAAGGGGCGTTGAGTAGCGGGCATGGGACTGGGACCGGGACTTCATCTCCGCGCTTCCCAGTCGCTGGTGATGAGCCAGCAGCTGAGCCAGGCGATCAAGCTGCTGCAGCTGACCAACCTGGAGGTCGAAGCCGCGATCGCCGAGGAACTGGCCCAAAACCCGCTCCTGGAGATGGGCGGCGACGGCGACGTCGTGGTGCGCGAGGACGTTGAGTTCGGCGAGGCGGCGGCGGATCCCAAGGGCGCGGACGAGCTTGGCGGCAAGGGCGACGAGGCGCTCGACAGCGACTGGCGCGAGGCGGCGGGGGAGACTGACGCGTCGTACGAGATTGGTGGCGGCGACGAGGACGGGTTCGACTTCGACCGGCTGGCTGCTTGCGAGACCGGGCTGTGCGAGCATCTGATGGCCCAGCTGCATGGCAGCGGGCGCGTGGCGGAGGCGATCGTTCATGAGCTGGAGGAGACCGGCTGGCTGACGGTGCCCCTCAGGGACATCGCCGAGGCGCTGGAGGTGCCGGTCAAGGAGATTGAGGCGGCTCTCAAGGTCGTGCAAGGCCTCGATCCGGCGGGCGTCGGCGCGCGGAACCTGGCGGAGTGCCTGGCGCTGCAGGCCAAGGCCGCCGACCGCTACGATCCCGCCATGGCGCGGTTGATCGCCAACCTCGACTTGCTCTCAAGGGGGCAGACCGCCGCCCTGAAGCGGATCTGCGGGGTCGACGACGAAGACCTCGCCGACATGATCGCCGAGCTTCGCGCCTACGATCCCAAGCCCGGCTGCCGCTTCGCCGCCGAGCCCCAGACCGCCGCCGAGCCCGACGTGCTCGTCCACCGCACCCGGACCGGCTTTGTGGTCGAACTCAATCCCGCGACCCTGCCCCGCGTGCTGGTCAACCGGCGCTACCACCAGGAGCTGAAGACCGCCGCCAAGGGCGACCGCAAGAGCCGCGCCTGGCTGTCAGAGCAATATCAGAGCGCCTCCTGGCTGGTCCGCGCGCTCGATCAGCGGGCGCGCACGATGGTCAAGATCACCAGCGCCATCGTCAGTGCGCAGGAGGGCTTCTTCCGCGACGGCGTGTCGGCGCTGCGGCCGCTCACAATGGGCAAGATCGCCGAAGCCGTCGAGATGCACGAAAGCACGGTCAGCCGGGTCGCGGCGGCCAAGAGCCTGCTGTGCGACCACGGGCTGTTCGAGCTGCGCTCCTTCTTCGCCAGCGGGGTCGCCGCCGACGATGGCGAGGGCGCCAGCGCCGACGCGGTCAAAGCCGCGATCCAGCGGCTTGTGGCGGTCGAGACCGAGGTGCTGAGCGACGACCAGCTGGTCGAGGCGCTCAAGGAGCAAGGCATGGTGCTGGCCCGCCGCACGGTCGCCAAATATCGCGAGGCGGTCGGGATCGGGTCGAGCGTCCAGCGGCGCCGGCAGCGAGCGATCCAGGGCAAGGCGGCCTAAGCCAAGCCCGCCAAGTTCTCGAAGTTCACATAGGGCGCGGGTCTGGCGGCCGGCGAAGTTCACAAAGGTCACATAGGGGCACTGTCCGGCGACGCTTGTCGAAGAGACAGCAACGGCTTGCCGACCACCTCCGCCAGAACGTTCAGCGCAAACCATATGGGTTTGGTAGGCGGCTGGTTCCTACATGGCAAGCGGCAGCCTACCAGCCGATCCGCGCCCACACCGGCAGGTGGTCGCTGGCAACCCGCGCAAGCTCGCTTCCGTGGACGCCGGCGGCTTCGACGGTGATGCCGTCCGATACAAACAGGCGGTCGAGCACCGCCATCGGCCGGCGGGCGTGGAAGCTCGGGCCCGGGGCGACGATGCGGTAGTCGGGCTCGAGATCGCGAAGACAGGCGGCGGTTGCGCGCCATTCGTTGGTGTCGCCCATCATCACCGTCGGCATGGCCTGCGGACGCGCCTTCACCGCCTCGCAGATGGCCTTGAGCTGGCGCCGACGCCACAGGCCGCTGAGGTCGAGGTGAAGGCCGACGACCCGGATCGGGCGATCGCGCACCAGCAGCTCGACCAGCACCGCGCCGCGCGGTTCAAGGGTCGGCAGTTCAAGCGCTACGACGTCGATGACCCCAACGCTCGGACGAACCAATATGGCGTTTCCGTGCCAGCCGATGTTGCGGGTGTCGACCTTGAGCCACTCGTCCACCCGGGCGCCCACCTTGGGCAGCCGGTCGAGGGCGCGGCGGTTCTTCACGCCGAGCGGAACGGGCAGCCAGTGGGCATGACCTTCCCACAATTCGTGTGGAACCGCCGATGCGCGGCCTCCGGTGCGGCGATCGGCCTCCTGCAAGGCGATGACGTCGGCCCCGACTTCTTCCAGCACGCGAAGGATGCGATCGGGATCACGGCGGCGGTCGAGACCGACCGCCTTGCGCATGTTGTAGGTCGCAAGGGTGAGGGTCGAACCGCTCATCTGGCTCTGCCGCTCTTCCATCGGACGGTGAACGCCTCCACTTGTGCCTTGCTCCGTCGTTGGTGGCGAAGAGCGTTGAAGGGAGCGGCCGCGCTGCGCAATCCATATTACGACGGAAGCCCTAGCGATCATTTCGACGGCCTGCGCTTCTTCAACCCGCCCGGTCCCGCGCGCGACAAGAGCCTGGCGGACGTGCTGCGCTGGCAACTGACCGGCAACAAGGCGCCGTGGGCAAAGAACGTGCCGGTCACGCCCGCACGACCCCAGCCACGCGTCGATGGCATCCACGTCACGATGGTCGGTCACGCGACGCTGCTGATCCAGATGCATGGCCTGAACGTGCTGACAGACCCTGTGTGGGCAGAGCGGGCGAGCCCCCTGTCCTTCGCCGGTCCCAAGCGGGTGACAGCGCCGGGCATCCGCTTTGCCGACCTGCCGCCGATCGACGTCGTGCTGTTATCCCACAATCATTACGATCATTGCGATGTCGGCACGCTGAAGCGGCTGGTGGCGGAGCACGACCCGCTGATCATCACGCCGCTGGGCAATGACCGGTTGGTGCGGGGAGCAGCAGCCAAGGCGCGGCTGGTCGCGGGCGACTGGGGCCACGAGGTGGCGCTTGGCGGCGGCGCAACCGTCACCATCGTC
Source organism: Sphingomonas sp. LHG3443-2 (assembly GCF_049896405.1). NCBI lineage: Bacteria > Pseudomonadati > Pseudomonadota > Alphaproteobacteria > Sphingomonadales > Sphingomonadaceae > Sphingomonas > Sphingomonas sp. LHG3443-2. Next base: position 781,714 of record NZ_JAFCUG010000001.1, on the reverse strand, counting down.
CCTGCCAACCACTGGTCCTCGCGCACCACCAGGGATCGGCGGATGGCGTTGTGGGGCGGCTTCATGCTGCGGAGCGGCGGGAGAATGCTCTACTTCGCCGGTGACACAGGGTTTGGCGAAGGGCGGATCTTTGCCGACCTGCGCAAGACCTTCGGTTCGGTCGATGTCGCGTTGATCCCGATCGGTGCTTACGCGCCGGAATGGTTCATGAAGGACCAGCATTGTAACCCGGAGGATGCCGTGCGTATCCTGCTCGCGCTGGAAGCCCGGCACGCGCTCGGCATCCATTGGGGCACGTTCCAGCTGACCGACGAGGCGCGTGAGGAGCCAACGGAGCGGCTGCGCGCAGAACTACGCCGCCGCGGCATCGACGAGCGACGGTTCGTCGCCGCCGTGCCGGGCGGCAGATACGATTTCTAAACGTCCAGGTTCGCCACGCTCAGCGCATTGTCCTGGATGAATTCGCGGCGGGGCTCGACGACTTCGCCCATGAGGCGGGAGAAGGTCTCGTCGGCGACGTCGGCCTGGCCGATCTCGACCCGGAGGAGCGAGCGGTTGGCGGGGTCGAGCGTGGTTTCCCACAATTGCTCGGCATTCATTTCGCCAAGGCCCTTGTAGCGCTGGATGCTAAGGCCCTTGCGGCCGGCGGCGAGCACGGTGTTGAGGAGCTCCGACGGACGGGTAATGTCGACGGGCTTGCCCTTGGTGTCGGCGGCGGCCTGTTCCAGTGCTTCTTCGCCTTCGCCCGGGCCAACGGTCGGCTCGGCCTCGGTTGCGGTGCCTTTGCGCAGGGTGCGCAGGATCGAGGGACGGGCGTAGGTGTCGCGCTGCTCGCCCGCCAGCGTGTGGAGCTTGCGGGCTTCGGCCGAGGCGATGAAGCTTGGCTCGACGATGGTGACGTCGGTCACGCCGCGCCACAGTCGGCGGAGGAGATAGCCGCCTTCGGTCGCAAGTTCGCCCGACCATTTGCCTTCGGCATCGCCCTGCTGGAGCCAGGCGGCGACTTTCTCGATTGCGGCTTGGCGGCCGGCTGACCCAAGCTCGGGATCGAGCGCGCCAGCGAGAGCGAGCGCTTCGAGCAGCGCCGGATCGTATTTCTTGGGCGCATATTTCAGCAGGGTGCGGATGCGGCGGGCGTGGTCGACCAACGCCTTCAAATCGGCGCCCTGACGCACTTCGCCGTCGCTTTCCATCTGCAGGCCTTCGAGCCCGGCATCGACGAGATAGTCGTCGAGCTGCGCGTCATCCTTGAGATAGACCTCGGACCGGCCTCGGGCGACCTTGTAGAGCGGCGGCTGGGCGATCAGCAGGTGGCCGGCCTCGATCAGCTCGGGCATCTGGCGATAAAAGAAGGTGAGCAGGAGCGTGCGGATGTGGGCGCCGTCGACGTCGGCGTCGGTCATGATCACGATCTTGTGATAGCGCAACTTGGCAAGGTTGAATTCCTCGCGGCCGATGCCGGTGCCGAGCGCCTGGATGATGGTCCCGATTTCTCGCGACGAGAGCATGCGGTCGAAGCGGGCGCGTTCGACGTTGAGCAGCTTACCGCGCAGCGGCAGGATCGCCTGGTTGTGGCGGTTGCGGCCCTGCTTGGCCGAACCACCGGCGGAGTCGCCCTCGACCAGGAACAGTTCGGAGAGGGCGGGGTCGCGTTCCTGGCAGTCGGCGAGCTTGCCGGGCAAGGAGGCGATGTCCATTACGCCCTTGCGGCGGGTGAGTTCACGCGCGCGCTTGGCCGCTTCGCGGGCGGCGGCGGCGTCGATGATCTTCTGAATGATGGCGCGCGCGTTGACCGGATTTTCCTCCAGCCATTCGCTCATCTTGTCGCTCATCAGCGCTTCCAGCGGCTGGCGCACTTCGGAGGAGACCAGCTTGTCCTTGGTCTGGCTCGAGAACTTGGGATCGGGCAATTTGACCGAGACGATGGCGGTAAGCCCCTCGCGCATGTCGTCGCCGGTGAGCGTGACCTTTTCCTTCTTCAGCATGCCGGACTTCTCGGCATAGCCGTTGACGGTGCGGGTCAGCGCGGCGCGGAAGGCGGCGAGGTGGGTACCGCCGTCGCGTTGGGGGATGTTGTTGGTGAACGGCAGGACGTTCTCGTAATAACTGTCGTTCCATTCCAGCGCGACGTCGATGCCGATGCCGTCGCGCACCGCCGAGATGGCGATGGGATCGGGGAATAGCGGGGTCTTGGCGCGGTCTAAATATTTGACGAAGGCGGCGATCCCGCCTTCGTAGAACAGCTCCACTTCCTTGCGCTCTTCGTGACGCGCATCGGCGAGGACGAGGCGGACACCCGAGTTGAGGAACGCGAGCTCGCGGTAGCGGTGCTCGAGCTTGTCGAAATCGAAATCCGTAATCTTGAAGGTGGCGGGGCTGGGCAGGAAGGTGACCTGCGTGCCCTTCTTGCCCTCTGGCGCGGGGCCGACGACCTTCAGCGGCGCGACGGCATCGCCGTGGGCAAAGCGCATGTAGTGCTCTTCGCCGTCGCGCCAGATGGTGAGGTCGAGGAATTCGCTGAGCGCGTTGACGACCGAGACGCCGACGCCGTGAAGGCCGCCGGACACCTTGTAGGCATTGTCGTCGCTGGTGTTCTCGAACTTACCGCCGGCGTGGAGCTGGGTCATGATGACCTCGGCCGCCGAGACGCCTTCCTCGGCATGGATGCCGGTCGGAATGCCGCGGCCATTGTCTTCGACCGTGACCGAGCCGTCGGGATTGAGCTGGATCAGGATGCGGTCGCAGTGGCCCGCGAGCGCTTCGTCGATGGCGTTGTCCGAAACCTCGAACACCATGTGGTGGAGGCCCGATCCGTCGTCGGTATCGCCGATGTACATGCCCGGCCGCTTGCGCACCGCGTCGAGGCCTTTCAGGACCTTGATGCTGTCGGCGCCGTAGGAGTTCTGGTTCGCTTCTTCTGCCATGGAAAACATATAGCGACTCAGGCACGCAAGTCACGTGCGCACGCGTGTACGCGGGGGCGCGCGACGCTTGACGCAGGTTGCTGCTGTGCGATGCTCCGCCTCTCGACAAAGGGGAGTCGTTTTCATGCGCCTGATGCTGCCTGCTGCCGCGTTCCTGCTGATCGCCGCGGCGCCTCCGCCGGCGCCGGTCGAGACGGTCACCGACGATTATTACGGCACCAAGGTCAGCGACGATTATCGCTGGATGGAAAGCGGCAAGGACCCGCGGTGGATGCCGTGGCTGAAGGCACAGGGCGATTATACGCGCTCGGTGATGGACGCGCTGCCGGGGCGCGCGGCGCTGCTCAAGGACTTGTCGGCGCGGAGCGGGGCGCTGGCGTCGGTCGGCACTGTGCAATGGGCCGGAAGCACCATGATCTATCGCGAGCGGCCGGTCGGGGCGGAAGACTTCCGGTTGATGGTACGCGGCGTCCACAAGGAACCGCGGGTGCTGTTCGATCCCGCGACCGCCAAGACGCCTGAGCCGATGGTGCTCGACGATTATGCCTTGTCGCCCGATGGCAAGACGGTCGCGGTGAGCATGAGCAAGCGTGGGACCGAGCGATCGGTAGTGCGCTTTATCGATGCGGCAACCGGCACCATCCGTCCGGGTGAGTTGAGCGATGCCGCGGCCGTCCGCTGGCTTCCGGGTTCCGACGGCATCACCTATCTCAAGTTCACCGGCGAGCATGGCACGCCGTCTTATTACGTTCGCAACCAGGCGCGGATGCTGAGCCTTGGCTCGGGCGAGGATCGCGCCATCCCGACCCGCGGGCTGCCGGGCGTTGCGGCCGCCGACGGGCAATGGACCATCGTCCTGCCCGAGCCGAGCAGCGACACCGCGATGCTGATGGTGCGCGACGGACGAAGCGAGGCGGCGCTGTACCGTGCGGCAGTCGCCGACGTTCGCGCCGGCAAGGAGAAGTGGCAGCGCATCGCAGACTTCGACGACAAGATCGTTGATTTCAGCATGGCCGGCGACCGCCTCTATCTCACCAGCAAGAAGACCAGTTCCAACGGCGAGGTCATGCTGGCGAGCGCTGCATCAGGCAACCTGGCAGCGGCGAAACCAATTCCGATCCCCGGCAATCCGGTGGTCGAAAGCATCATCGCGACCAAGACCGGCGTGCTGGTGCGGACGCTGGAAGGCGGGGTGTCGGGTCTGTGGTTCGTTCCCGCCGATGGGCCTGCGCGGCGGATCACCCTGCCGTTCGCAGGCACGATCAACTGGATCGAGGCCAATGGCGCCAGCGACGAAGCGCTGCTTGGGCTGGCCGGCTGGTTCGCGCCGTCCAAGCAATATCATCTCGCCACCAACGGCGACCTCCACGACATCACCATGACCCCGCCGGCGCCGTTCGACCTGGCCGGCTATGAGCAGATCCGGGCGACGGCGAAGGCCAAGGACGGCACTGCCATCCCCTACACCCTGCTGCGCAAGAAGGGGCTTGGCGCCGGGCCGCATCCGACCTTGCTCGATGCCTATGGTTCCTATGGCTATGCGATGTCGCCGCGGTTCCAGAGCGCGCTGCTGCCGTTCCTCGACCGCGGCGGCGTCTATGTCGCGGCGAACGTGCGCGGCGGGGGCGAGTTCGGGCGGGCTTGGCACGAGGCCGGCAAGGCCGACACCAAGGCGACGACCTGGCGCGATGCCATTGCAGTGGGTGAGAAGCTGGTCGCGGACGGCGTGACCACCAGCCCCAAGATGACGTTGCTCGGCACCTCGGCTGGCGGGGTGATGGTCGGCGGCGCGATCAACGAGCGGCCGGACCTGTTCGGCGGCGCAATCGCCAACGTCGGCTTCATGAACCCGATCCGCTATGTGTCGGAGCAGAACTTCGCCGACATCGAGGAATGGGGCGGGCCGATCACGAACGCGGCGACCTTCCGCACGATGTACAATCTCGACCCCTACGCCCACATCAAAAAGGGCGCGGCTTATCCGGCGACGCTGGTGGTGAGCGGGATCAACGATCCCCGTGCCGCGACCTTTCACAGCGCCAAATATGCGGCGAAGCTGGCAGCGAGCAGCAGCAGCGGCAAGCCGGTGCTGCTCAGGATCGATTTCGACGCCGGGCACGGCATCGGGTCGAGCCGGAGCCAACTCGACGCGCAATGGGCCGACATGCTGAGCTTCGTGCTGTGGCAGGCGGGGGCCGAGGGGTTCAGGCCCCAATAAAGACAAGGGCCGGGACCTCGTTGATGAGGTCCCGGCCCTTACCGGTTTGAAATCTAAGGAAGCGCGGGCTTAGCCGGCGCGGCGCTGACCGCCGTTGCCGCCACCGCCGCCGCCGCCACGACGACGCTGGCCGCCGCCGGGACGGCCGCCGCCGCCACCATTACCACCCTGACCGGCCGGACGCTGACCACCGCCGTGACGCTGGCCCTGCTGGCCGTGGCTGCTGCCGGCCGCTGCGGGCTGACGAGCGGGATTGCCGACCGGGCCGCGCCCACTTGCTCCTTGGCCGCCACCGGGCACGCCGCGCATCGAACGGCCGCCTTCACGCGGGCCGTTGCGATCCTCGGGCATGTCGCGGCGCGGGTCCTGACGCGGCAGGCCGAAACGCTGCGGATCACGGCTGTGGCCGCGCGCACCGCTTTCGTTGCGCTTGTTGCGCTGCTGCTGCTGCGGCTCGCGCTTGGGTTCGGGCTTGAGGCGCTTCAGTGCCTCGACCGCCTGCATGAAGCCCTGCGGGAGCGCTTCTTCGGTCAGGCGCTGACGGGTCAGCTTCTCGATGTCCTTGAGGAAGGCGCGCTCCTCGCGGTCGCAATAAGCGATGGCGATACCGTCCGCGCCGGCGCGCGCGGTGCGGCCGATGCGGTGGACGTACTGTTCCGGCACGTTCGGCAGGTCGTAGTTCACGACGTGGCTGACGCCCGGAATGTCGATCCCGCGCGCGGCGATGTCGGTCGCCACGAGGATCGGCACACTGCCGTCGCGGAAGGCTTCAAGGGCCTTTTCGCGCTGCGGCTGGCTCTTGTTGCCGTGAATCGCATTGGCCGCGACCCCGGCGGCGCCGAGCATCCGGACGATCTTGTCGGCGCCATGCTTGGTGCGGCTGAAGACGAGGGTCCGCTCGATGTCCTTGCCGTTCTGGAAGAACAGGGTGAGGAGCGCGGTCTTTTCCGCCTGGTTGACGAAGGTGACGCGCTGCTCGACCCGCTCGGCCGTCGTGGCGACCGGGGTCACCGCGACTTCGGCCGGGTTCTTGAGATATTCGTCGGCGAGTTGCTTGATCGACTTCGGCATGGTGGCCGAGAAGAACAGGGTCTGGCGCTTGGCCGGGATGATCTTCACGATCCGCTTCAGCGCATGGATGAAGCCGAGGTCGAGCATCTGGTCGGCTTCGTCGAGGACCAGGATCTCGAGCATCGAGAGGTTCACCGCGCGCTGGTCGACGAGGTCGAGCAGGCGGCCGGGGGTGGCGACCAGCACGTCGAGGCCGCGCGACACGGTGCGGACCGATTTCGCATTGGCGACACCGCCGAAGATCACGCCGACGGTGGTCTTGAGGCCGCTGCCATAGGCTTCGGCGCTGGCCGCGATCTGCGATGCGAGCTCACGCGTCGGGGCGAGCACCAGCATCCGGATCTGGCCGGGCTTGAGGAACGCCGGGCGATTGGCAGCGAGGCGCTGCAGCGACGGGGTCATGAACGCCGCGGTCTTGCCGGTACCGGTCTGGGCGATGCCAAGGAGGTCGCGGCCTTCCAGCACGTGGGGGATGGCCTGCGCCTGGATCGGCGAGGGCGTGGTGTAATTCTTGGCCGCAAGCGCGGCGAGCAGGGGCTTCGAGAGCCCGAGTTGTTCAAACGTCATTCTAGTCAATTCCAACATGATCGCGCCGGCGAGCGGACGGACCGCTGCCGGAGGGGTTTTTCTGAAGAACCCCGCGTGATGTGGAGAACTTGTGTGGGTGAACCGAGACGCGGGCCGGTGCCTAAAGGCTGCCGATCACGCCGCTTTGTGGCGTCTCGCTGAGGGCCATGTAGGCGAGGTGGGCCGATTTGTCCAGTTTCTAGGCGACGTGCACCATCGTTGCCTCGCCAACGCCGTCGAACAGGGCGGCTTCGGTGGCGGTCATCCACACCTGCCCGCGTCCTTCCAAGCGTCCGAACAAGGCGGCGCGGCGGCCTGGGTCGAGATGGGCGGCGACCTCGTCGAGAAGCAGGATCGGCGCGGCGCCGCGGCGGTGGGTGACCAGGGCCGCGTGGGCGAGAACGAGGCCGAGCAGCAGCGCCTTTTGCTCGCCCGTCGAGCAGCGCGCGGCGGGCTGTGCCTTGGCGGCGTGGGTGACGGCCAGATCCTGACGGTGGGGGCCCTCGGTAGCCCGGCCAGCCCCCGCATCGCGCCCACGATTGGCGCGGAGGCGAGCGGCGAGATCGGCGTGGGTCGGCTGGTCCAGCACGATGGCGGGCCGGGCGAACAGGTCCTCGGGCGTGGCCGCGAGTTGCTGGCCTAAGGCCTCGACGGTGCGAGCGCGGGCGGCGCCGAGCGCTTCGCCATGCTCGGCCATGCCGGCTTCAAGCGCGCTCAGCCATTCGGGATCAGCGCCCTCGGGCTCGGCCAGCAGCTTGTTGCGGGCGCGCATGGCGGCTTCGTAGCGCGAGGCATGGTGGGCATGGCCGGGCTCGAGCGCGAGCACCAGCCGGTCGAGGAAGCGGCGGCGGTCACCGGCTGGGCCGCTGAACAGGCGATCCATGGCCGGGGTCAGCCACAGCACCGCCAGCCATTCGGCAAGGCTGTTGACCGCGGCGGACGCGCTGTTGATGCGGACTATCCGGCGTTCGGGTGCGGTGGCGAGCGTGCCGGTGCCGAGCACCGTGCCATCGCCGAGCGCCGCGCTCACGCTCCACCCGCCCGGGCCGTTGCTGCGCGCCATCTCGCTCAAGGCGCTTCCGCGCAGGCCGCGGCCGGGGGCGAGCATCGAGACGGCTTCGAGGATATTGGTCTTGCCCGCGCCATTCGCGCCATGGAGGCAGACGAAGCCGGGACCGGGCGCGAGGTCGAGCGCGGGGTGATTGCGAAAGTCGGTCAAGGTTAGCCGGGCGAGCATCAGGCCGGCGACAGCGCCTTCGCCGGCGAGCCTTTTCGCGCCCAGCTGATCGCCCAAAAGATGAGTGCGATGCTGACCGGAATGTCGAGAAAGGTGGTGTAAAGCAGCCAGAAGTCGGTCGAGAAAGCCCAGGCGACGAGGCTGTTGCCGCCCGCCATGACGAGCCCGGTCAGGCCCATGCCGATGCTGAGCCGCTTGGGATCGATGTCGTCATAGGCCATGTAGCGATCGAGCCCGCACCCGAGCTTGCGGCCTTTCAGCACCAGCCCGTCGAACAGGAAGCAGGTCGCGCCGACCAGCCCGACGATGGTCGAGCGATGCTTGATCACCTCCTCATCCTCGAACAGGATCGCGAAGCCCGCGCTGACCAGCAGCATGAAGACGCCGAACAGCATCATGCCCCCGATGAGGTCGACCTTCACGAAGCGTTGCACGATGACCAGCCCGATACCGACCGCGGAACCGACCAGGGCGGCGGTTCTGAGGTCGGTCAGCTTGGCCACCAGGAAGAACAGCAGTCCGGTGGCGATGTCGACCAGGATCGGCACCTTGTTGCGCTTGAGCTTGCCGGGGGCGTAGCCGGCCGGGACGGCACCCGGTTGCTGAGTGGCGACCGTTCTAGCGAAGCGTTCGGGATAAGCGATGCGGCGGCCCGGGTGGCTTTCGTGGACCAATGTGCCATCGACCCGCACCGCGATGCCGACCGACCACCAGCTGATGTAACCGGCCACGACCTCCAGCCGGCGGCCGTCGGGCAGCGTTGCGGCGAGATGGTGGTTGCGGACGGCGTCGGGTCCGGCGATCGGCGTGAAGTCGGAGGCGACTTCCTCGTCTTCGACGATGAGCGTGCTGGTCACGCCGGTCATGCGCGCGTCGAACAGCAGCCAGCATTCATGCTCAACCCCGAGCGCAAAAGGCCGCTTGTAGAGCCACAGGCGGCGGCCGGGAGCGGCGGGGGCAACGGCGTCGGTCATCGTCACCGGCTTAAGCAGAGGCGCGCGCCCGTGGCCAGCCGCGCGGGTTGCAGCGGCGCGGCGGCCGCCGCACGGTGCCACCATGGGTGAAGCGACAGGGTCTGGGCAGGTGGACGGGCGGACTGGCGCGCAATGGCTGCTGTGCACCTTCGCCTTCTCACTCGCCTTCATGCAGCCGCCGCTGTTTGTCGGCGGCTACGCGCTGGTTGCTAGTGACCTGCTGTTTTCGCTGCTGGCCGGTGTGATCGCGCTGCTGGTGATCGCCGGACGGGTTCGGTTGGTCGGTGATCGCGCCTTCGTTTCCATCGCGCTCTACTTCGCGGCAATGCTCTTGTCGGTGGTGCTGGGCGACGGATCGGCGAGCCTGTCCAAACTGGCGACGCAGTTCGTCCTGTTCGCGATGCCGGTCGCCGCCTGCTGCCTGATCCGTGACGAGGCCGCGCTGCGCCGGGTAGTGCTGGCGTGGCTGGTGGGAACGGGCGCCGTGGTGCTGGTCGGGGTGGCGAGCCTGCTGCTGTTCGCGCTTGATCCCGCGCACCCGCTCCTAGAGTGGACGCGGTTCCAGTTCGGGACCTTGCCGCCGGGTCCGTATCCGCGGCTCCGGCTGACGTTCCTCAACGCCAATATGGCGTGCAATTACCTGACCGTTTCCTTCGCGCTGCTGCTGGCGGCGGGGCGGGTCGGCTGGCTTGGCCGGAGAGCGGCGTGGCTGCTGGGCGGCGGAATCGTGGTGGTAGCGACAACGACGATCTCGCCCGGGTTTGCCGGGTTCGCGCTGCTGAGCGGTTTGTGGCTGTGGATGCGTCAGCGCCAAACGCAGCCGGTGCTGGCGCGGCTAGTGCTCGTCGCAGGGCTGGGCGTTGCTGCGCTGTTCGTAGCGGCGATGGCGGTGACGCCGATCCTTCATCCCACCGCGCCTTATCTGATCCGGGTGCCGGGGACGGACCTCATCCTCTCGCCTTCGCCGCGGCTGATGATCTGGACAGAGGCAGCGGCAAACTTTCTCCAGCACCCTTTGATAGGGCGCGGCTATGGCGCGACGGCGGTGTCGGTCAGCTATCTCGATCCGTCAGGCCGGCTGCAGCAGCTGACCGACGCGCACAACATGTTCCTCAACCTCGCGGTGCAATGCGGCGTGGTCGGGCTCCTCGCCCTGCTCGCGCTGGTGGCCCACATGGTGCGACGGACGATGCCGCTGCGACTGACCAGCGACCCGGCCGGCATCGTCCGTGTGGCCGCCGGGCTCGGGCTGCTGAACGGGCTGGTCTACCAAGGGCTCGGCGGCTCGTTCGAGGACGCGCGGCACCTGTGGTTCCTGTTCGGGCTGCTGCTGGCGAGCAGCCGGATCGAGCAGCGTGCCCGCGCTGTCGTGGAAGGACGAGGAAGCGGCGGCCTTCGCCTCACTCCTCGGGGCCGAGGACCTCTTCCATGACCTTGCGGGTCGCGCTTTCGACCGCCGAATCTAGTTCGGGATCGGGCTCATTGGCATGGTCGACCTGCGCCTTGAGCAGTTTGGGCCGCACCTTGACCAGGGCCTGCCAGGCCGGCGTTTTCATGAAGCGCAACAAGGCCGCCTCCTGCATGTTCGTCAGCTGCACCTTCTTGGCTGCCTCCGCCTGCAGGCCGACGAGATGGCTGGTCTTCACTTTCTCGCTTTTCACCGCGTCCGCGAATTGATCGCTCTGGAGGCCGGTGGCGGCCGTTACCGACTGTTCGATGATCGAAAGACCCGCCGACGACTGAAAGAAGTCGGTGAGCTCCGTCAGGTGAGCAGGCGTCAGATCCGCGTGGAGGATCGCTGCCAGACGCCCGCGCAAGCGGTCTTCGCTGACGGGCGCGTGGGCAACCAAAGCGCCGCGGGTGGCCTTGAACAGTTTGTCGTTGAGGCCCGGATGCTCAGCTTCGAGTTCCTTGCTTCCTTCCGCCGCCGCGAACGCCGCCGGGGCATTGGCGTCGAATATTGCGATTTCGGCGTCGATCGCCTGCTGACGCGGCCGCATGGCATCGAGAAGGGCTATCGCTTCCCGCGACGGAGCCGCCTGCGCGGATACGACGACCGTGACACTCAGGCTTGCCGAAGCAGGCGATTGAACGCCCGCCACCGACAGCAGCAATGCCGCGAGCACGTCAGACGCGCATCGGCATGAGGACGTAAAGCGCGCTCGACTTGTCATTCTCGCGCAGCAGGGTCGGTGCCGCGGCGTCAGCGAGGTGGACTTCGACCGTGTCGCCGTCGATCTCGCCCAAGATGTCGAGGAGATAGCGGGCGTTGAACCCGATCTCGAGCCCGTCGGCGCTGTAGTCCGCCGCCAGTTCCTCGGTTGCAAGGCCGTTTTCGGGCGAGGTGACCGAGAGGGTCACGCGGTCGCGGTCGAGGCTGATCTTGACCGCGCGGGTCTTCTCGCTGGCGATGGTCGCGACGCGGTCGACGCCGGCCTTGAAGCTCGACGGATCGAGCTTCAGCAGCTTGTCGTTGGCAGTCGGAATGACCCGGTTGTAGTCGGGGAAGCTGCCGTCGATCAGCTTGCTGGTCAGCACCGCATGGCCGAGCACGAAGCGGATCTTGGTCGCCGACAGGGTGACTTCGACCGTGCCTTCGACCTCGTCGAGCAGCTTGCGCAGTTCGAGCACGCACTTCTTGGGTACGATGACGTCAGGCATGCCGTCGGCGCCGTCGGGCTTGGCGACGGTCACGCGGGCCAGGCGATGGCCGTCGGTGGCGGCGGCCTTCAGCATGTCGTCGGCGACGTGGAGGAAGATGCCCATCAGATAATAGCGGGTCTCTTCCGAGCTGATCGCGAACTTGGTCTTGTCGATGATCTGGCGCAGCGTCGCGGCGGGCAGCTCGAAGCGGGTCGGAAGCTCGCCCTCTGCAATCACCGGGAAGTCGTCGCGCGGCAGCGTCGAGAGATTGAAGCGCGCGCGGCCGGCAACGACCTGCATCTTGCCGTCGGCGGCGGTCAGCTCGACCTGGCTGCCCTCCGGCAACTTGCGGACGATATCGAAGAAGGTGTGGGCCGACACGGTGGTCGCGCCGGCAGAGCCGACGCTGGCGGCGATGGTTTCATCGACCTGGAGATCGAGGTCGGTCGCCATCAGGCGCAGCGAGCCGTCTTCGCGCGCGTCGAGCAGGACGTTCGACAGGATCGGGATGGTGTTGCGGCGCTCCACCACCGACTGGACGTGGCTCAGGCTCTTGAGGAGGGTGGCCCGTTCGATCGTCGCCTTCATCGCTGCTGCTCAGTCCTTTTGCCCCGGAGCCGCCGGCCCCGCGCTCCGCAAAGGGAGACGCAGGACGCCCGGCGGCATCGTCTTTGTGGCATCGTTATAGCGGGGAGGCGAGGCGGTGGAAGGGGGATGCGGCCCCCTTGCAGACGAAATCGTCAGGCGTGCACGAGCTGCGTGAGAGTCTGGTGACGGAGCACGGTCAGTGCCTGCTGCGCGGCGGCGACTTCGGCGCCGAGATGGCGGAGCGCGCCAGCGAGCCGGCGGGGGTCGGCGCTCGGCGTGGACGCCAGGCACGCTTCGATCTCTCGCGCTGCATCGCTGACGAGCAACGCGCCGAGATTGGCGGCGGCGCCCTTGAGGCTGTGCGCTTCGGCAGCGGCGGCGGCAAGGTCGCGGTCGGCAATGGCCGCGCGGATGGCGGACGGGCGCTGGTCGAGTTCGGCGCCGAGCAGGACCAGCAGCTGATCGAGGCGAACGGGCCCGAGCATGCCGCGCAGCTCCGCCAGCGTGGCGCTGTCGAGCGGGCTGGTCGCCGGTTGCGGCGCGGGCGCCTGCGCGGGACAGTGTGGCGTGTGCCGGCGAAGCGCAATGTCCTCCAGCGTCGCGGCAAAGGCGGTGCCGTCGATCGGCTTGGTCAGCAGCCCGTCGAGGCCCGCTTCGTCGTACAGGGTCCAGTTGGCAGCGGCATCGGCGGTGAGCGCGATGATCGGTGCTCCGGCGGATGGCCCCGCCCCGGCGCGGATGCGGCGCGAGGCGGTGAGGCCGTCACAGCGCGGCATCTGCATATCCATGAGGATGAGGTCGAAGGCCTGCGCCGAGGCCGCCTGGACGGCAAGTTCGCCGTCGGCCGCGCAGATGACGCGGTGGCCGAGCCGCTTGCACAAGGCGGTGAAGAGGAGCTGGTTCACCGGATTGTCCTCGGCGAGGAGGATGGTGAGCGGCCGGGCGGTGGCGAGGTCGGCGGGATGCGCCGGTGCCGGCGCCGGTGCCGCGCCGGGCAGGGTCAGCGCGACAGTGAACGTCGTGCCGTGGTGCAGCCGCGACTGGACAAGGATGTTGCCGCCCATCGCGGTGACCAGGCGGCGGCTGATGGCGAGGCCAAGCCCGGTCCCGCCGCCGCGGGTGGCGTGAGCGCCCTGGACGAACGGTTCGAACAACCGCCGCCGCAGGTCCGGGGTGATCCCGACGCCTTGGTCGACGACCGACAGGCGCACCCGCTGGCAACCGCGCGGGGCGGGCTGCACCGCGCAGCGAAGCGTGACCTCGCCGCGGTCGCTGAACTTGATTGCGTTGCTGAGGAGGTTGCTCAGCACCTGACGAAGGCGCACTGCGTCGCCGCGCAGCCAGACCGTGCCGGGCGGCGGGCCATCCAGCTGGAGATCAAGGCCGCGTGCCGCCGCCGTCCGCTTGTACAGTCGAAGCGTGGTGAGCAGAGTGGCGCCAAGATCGAATGGCTCGCTGGCGATGGTGATGCAGCCGGCATCGACCTTGCTGAAGTCGAGGATGTCGTTCAGCACCGCCATCAGCACCTCGCCCGATTGGCGCAGCGTCTGGAGATACAGCGCCCGATCGGGAGCAGCGGGGTCGGCCTCGAGCAGCTCGATCATTCCGATGACGCCGGTCATGGGCGTGCGGATCTCATGGCTCATGGTAGCAAGGAACTGACTGCGGAAGCTGGCCGCCGCGCGGGCTTCCTCAAGGGCGGTGACGAGGCGCTGCTCGCCTTCCAGCTTGGCGGTGATGTCGCTGACTACCCCGAACAGGCTGGCCGAGCGACCGTCGCCGTGACGCTGCAAGCGAAGCTGAAGTGTGCGCTGGTCGCCGGCGCTTTCGAGGCGCACGGTGCATTCGGCCGGTGCCTGCGCGCGGCGGGTCTCGCCCACCGCCCTTACCAAGCGCCGACGGTCGAGCGGGTGGAAGAGGGCAAGCGCCTCGTCGACGCCAATCGTCAGGGCGGAAAGGCCGAGCATGGTTGCGGCTTCCGCCGAGAGAATGAGCTCGCGCCGGGCGGGATCGACTACCCAGTGACCGAGTGAGGCGAGCTCTTCGGCCATCACCAGCAGCCGGATGCTTTCGCGCAGCCGCGCGGCTTGTTCGGCGGCGAGCATTTCCGCGGTGCGGCGGGCGTGGATGTCCCGCAGCGTGGCGATCACCGGTAGCCCTTCAGACGCTTGGCCTTCCGAGGCGGGCACGAGGGGCCCGGCAAGCCGCATGTGGGCTTCGATCCAGCGGTCGTGGCCATGCGCGTGCCGCATCCGGAAGCACGTCACCGCGTCGCCGCTGTGGCGCGCGCGAAGAACGGCGGAAGCAAAGCGCCCACGGTCGGCTGGGTGGATGTGCCCCGTAAGTGCGCTTCCGTGCAGGGCGGTCGCAGGCAGGCCGAGCAAGCGTTCGGCCGCGCTCGACACGTAGTCGGCCTCACCGCTCGGTGTGAGCCGGAGGACGAGGTCGCCGCCATGATCGGCAAGCAGGCGATAATGTTCTTCGCTGGAGCGGAGCGCGGCGGCGGTGAGTGCCCGCTCGTGCCGCAAGGCGGACACCGGCAGGGTCAAGGCCACCGCCGTGGCGAGAAAGGCCTGGATCAGGAAGATCCGCATGTCCCCAGTGATCGACGGCTGATTGAGCGGCCCCATGCCCTGGAGGGTCAGTCCGACCGCAATGGCGCTTACCACCAGCACCAGCGTCGCGCAGCGCTGCAGCGGCAGGCGCAGGCCGGCGAGCATCAGGATCGGCGCGATCAGAAAGATGTAGGGCTCGTGGCCGGAGAAGACCCGCGCCGTGATCATGCCTGCCGTGACCAGCAGCAGGCTATATTCGACGAGGCTTCCTCGCACCCGCTCGGCCCGCGGCTGGGCGAGGGTCACCAGTAGGGGGGTTAGGATCAGAATGCCGAGGCAGTCGGCGACCAGCCAATGCGCCAGCGGTCCGGAGCTGGCCGCATCCGCCAATAATGCAACGGACACCCCGGCAAGAAAGGTGGAAACGACCGAGCCCAGGACGGCCAGCACCGCCAGCACACTGAGCCGCGCCGGCGTGTCGAGCGTGGCGGGCACCGGGTAGCGGCGGGCGAACAGCCCGGCGACCAGCGCGATTTCGGCAAGGTTGCAGGCCGCGAGCGCGACGGCGAGCGCCGGCATGTCGCCGGCAACCATCCCGGCCGCCGCGTTACCGAGCAAGGTCGCGGCCAGTATCGCCGACCAGCGGCCACGCTCCGTCCGCAGAAGCAAGGCGATAATCGCGGCATTGGCCAGCCAGACCGACGCCAGCCGCCCACCTTCGCGAGTGAGCTCGATACCTGCGAGCGCAAGAACGAACATGATCAAGGCGGCAAGCACGGGAAGCCCGGCCCGGTTCACGTCACGCGGCAACGCGCGCATGGCAATGGTCTCCAGCAATCCGGCGTTCGAAGGCTGCTTGGCGGGGGCCGCGACAGCCAGCGTGAACCGGTCCGATCTGGAGTGGGGCCGCTCGCCGCAGAGAGAAGCGAGGTCCGTTATCGAGCGATTAGGAGGGCTCTGTGACGGAAAAGCCAAACGGCGGCAGCGACTTGGATCAAGCTGCTGCCGGCATCTGGCTCCTCACACGATCAAGCTTCAGCCCGACGGGACGAGCACCGTGTCGATCTCGTGCACCACGCCGTTGCGGGCGGGCTGCTCGCTTCCGGTGATCCGCGCGCTCTGCCCGGCGGCATTGCTGACCCGGAACGCGGCACCCTCGCGCGTGATGGTCAACGGCTGCCCGGCCATGGTTGCGATGGTGGCCTTGCCCTTGCCGCTCTCCACCGCGCGGGTGAGATCGGCGGCGAGGATGGTGCCCGGCAGGATGTGGGCGCGAAGCAACGCCGTCAGCTTGGCTTTCTGGGCCGGCTGGTCGAGGTTATCGAGGCTGCCGGCGGGAAGCTTGTTCAGCGCCGCGTCGGTTGGCGCAAGAATGGTGTAGGGCGCTTTCCCCGACAGCACCTTCTCCATGCCCGCCGCCTTGATCAGCTGCGCCAGGCGGGGCGTTGCCCCGATCACCCCGGCGAGATCCTGCGACGGGGCGCCGGCCTGGGTCGAGAGATTGGTTTCCGCCTCTCCCGCCCCAGCGGCATTGTTGCCGCCATCCCCCTGCCCGCACGCGGCGAGCAGGAGGGCGGCAAGACTGGTCGCGACGACCCGGCGCATCAGACCAGGGTCTCCACGATCGCCTGGACGATCTGCGTGGTCGGGTCGACCTGGTAGATATTGCCGTCGTTGTAACGGTACCAATTGTCAGGGCTGTCGACATAGCGGTCCCGATATTCGTAGGGCACGTTGTAGACGTCGTAGCCTTGGGGCATCGGCTGGCCGACGCCGAACCCGCCTGCCAGCAGCGACACGATGCCTTCGATCAGGCCATTGCCGCTGTCGACCTGGTAGATAGCGCCGTCGCCGTAGCGATAATAATCGTCGCCATTGTCGGCATACCACGGCTGATACTGGACCGGCACGTTATAGTAGCCGAGGTAATCCTGCGGATAGGTGGCGCCGACGTAATATGCGCCGTTCCAGTCATCCGCGATCGGCCAATAAGCGTCGACATAGTTCCGGTCGCGCTCGACCCGGTACACGTAGCCATCGGCCGTTCGGTAGTAATAATCGTCATTGTCCGGATACCAGCTGCGATAGTCGATCGGTAGCAGGGCCGAACCGAGCGCCACTGGCAGCGCCGCGCCGACCAGCTTCTTGGCTTGGCCCGGCGGCAGACATCCGTTGCCCTTGGCCGCGAGCCCCGGGGGGCAGCCGTCGACGAGACCCGTGCTGCGGAACGTCGGGCTGGCGAAATAGGCCAGCTGGCGATCATTGTTGTAGACGTTGGTGGTGATCCGCTGCTCGCGCTGGAAGACGCGGCTGTCGACCTGATTGCGGCCGCCACGTTCCTGCACGATGCGCTGGTTCTTGCCGCCGCCGTTACCGCGGCCGACGTCGCCGCGCTCCACGCGGTTCGGTCCACGCTCCGCCCGCGCTTCGCGAACGGGACCGCGCTGCTTCATCTGCTGCTTTTCCGGACGCTGCGCCTGGCGTTCGACCCGGCGTTCGGGGCCGCGCATCTGCTGACCGCCGCTGCCGCGTGCTTCGCGCTGCTGGCCGCCGCCGCGCGCCTGCTTCTGGCCGCCGCCGTTGCCGCGCATCTGCGGACCGCCGCCGCCGCCTTTGGGCGCCTGCGCTGCGGGAGCGCCGCCGCCCCCCTTGCCGTTGCCGCCGCCGCCGCCCTTGCCGGGCTGCGCCAGGACAGGCGCGGTAAAGGCCAGCGCCGCGGCACCAGCCAAGATAAGGGTGTTTTTCATGAGCCTGAGCTCCTTTCGGAGGTCACTAACGGCTTGTTTGCCGTTCGCGTTCCCGCCTTGATGGCGGAGGGAACACGTCTAACCGCTCAACACTGAACCTTGGATTTCCGCCATTTAAGGCTGCGGTTCATCCACCCAGTCGCGGGTCAAGAAGCGGCTGGCGATCAGCGCCATTGCCCCTGCGAGCCCGTAGAACAGAACGACCCCGATCGCCGCATAGCGCAGGCTGTCGGGCCCGTAGGTCGCTTTGAGCGAATCCGAGATGGCGCCGATCAGCAGCGGTCCGACACCAAGCCCGACGAGGTTGTTGATCAGCAGGAACATCGAGGAGGCGGTGGCGCGCTTGGCCGGCTCCACGAGGTTCTGGACCGCGGTGACGATCGGGCCGAGCCACAGGATGTTCATCGCATTGGCGATCAGCAGCGGCGGCCAGGCCAGCCACAGATTGTCGGTGGTGAGGCCGAACAGGAAGCAGGGCAGCGCGATCAGCCAGGCGAAAGCGGGGAGCTTGGCATACCAGCTCTTGTCGGCATGCCCGAGCCGGTCGGCGAAGTGGCCACCGGCAAGCACGCCGATGACCCCGCCGATCAGCAGCAGCGAGCCCATGAACTGCCCGGCCTGGAGCAGGGTGAGGTCGTAGCTCAGGATCAGAACGCTCGGCACCCAGACGGCGAGACCGTAGCCGCATAGCGAGGACAAGGAGGCGGCGATGGCCAGGAGCCAGAAGCTCGGCTTGCGCGAGACGATCGCCCACACTTCGCCGAGGCGGACCTGGCTGGTGAGGCCGGCAGGGCGCGGAACGTCCTTCACCACCCACAGGAAGAAGGGCACCAGCAGGAGGCCGATCCCGCCCATGATCAGGAAGGCGGCGCGCCAGTTGATGTAGGTCGCGATGTAAGCGCCGACGAGCAGCCCGCTGCCAAGGCCGACCGGCACGCCGAGCGAATAGATGCCCAGCGCGCGGCCGCGTTTTTCGGGCGGGAAATAGTCGGCGATCAGGGCGTAGGACGGCGCCACGCCGCCCGCCTCGCCGACCCCGACGCCGAGACGGTAAAGGAACATCGACCAATAGCCGCCGGCCACGCCGCACAAAGCGGTGAAGCCGCTCCAGATCGCCAGCGACCCCGCGATCACCCTGGACCGGCTGGTGCGGTCGGCGAGGTAGGACAGGGGAACGCCGGCGAAGCTGTAGAGGAGAGCGAAGGCGAGGCCGGCGATGGCGCCGAACTCGGTATCGCTGAGGCTCAGGTCCTTCTTGATCGGCTGCGCCAGGATCGAGAGGATCTGCCGGTCGAGGAAATTGAGGATGTAGGCGAGCAGCAGGAAGACGAGAACGATCGTCGGCGAGCGCGGGGTGGTGCGTGCTGCTGTGGTCATGGGAGGGGAGTGGCACGGGACGCCTGGAGAACCAAGCGTCCCGTGCCAGCTCAGCTCTTAGAACTTGACGTCAAGCGACACGAAGACCTGCCGCGGCGCGCCGTAGAAGCCGGTCACCACGCCTTCGAGGCCAAGGCTGGGCGCGATGCCGGGCTTGGCGAAGTTGGCGTTGCCGGGGGTGGCCGACAGAATCGGCTGGCCGGTCACCGGGTTCACGTTGAGGAACTGATAGCCCGACGTGATGTAGCGCTTGTCGAACAGGTTCTTGCCATGGAGCCCGACGCGGAAGCGGCCGATGTCATAGGTCAGGTTGGCGTCGAACAGCGAATAGCCCTTCTGGTCGAGATAGGGGCTCGGCAGTTCGAACTGCGTGCTCTTGCTGCGATAGGAGGCGGTGGCATTGGCCCCCAGCATGCCCGGGCCGGCCGGCACCGAGAAATCGATGCTCGCCGAATTGGTCCACTTGGGCGTATTCTGGATTTCGCGGAAGCGTGCAACGTCGATCGGCTGCCCGGGCGAGGTCGGCGCCGGATTACCGTTGGCATCGAAGCCCGCGATCTGGGTGACAAACTGCTTGTATTCGGCGTCGAGGTAGCCGACCGAACCCGACACGTTGAAGCGCGAGCCCATGCCGGCGAAGTCGCGGGCGATGGTTGCGCTGCCTTCGAATTCGATGCCCTTGAACTGCGCCTTGCCGGCATTGGTGGTGACGCCGACAAAGGTCGGGACGCCGTTGATGACGGCGCCAGCCGAGCCCGGCACCTGCGCATCCTTGTAGTCAGCGATGAAGCCCGCGATCGCGACGCGCAGGCGGCGGTCGAACAAAGCGGCCTTGTAGCCGACTTCGTAGCTGGTGACCTTTTCCGGCTCGAACAGGAAGTAGTCGAAGATTTCGGACGCTTCGCGGGTGCCGTTGCCGTTCAGGTCCGGCGCGGCGGTGCTGAGGCCGCGCGGATCGAAGCCGCCGCCCTTGAAGCCCTTGGACCAGCTTGCATACAGGTTGGTGTCGCTGTTCGGCTGCCAGCTGACCGAGGCGCGCGGGGTGAACTGCTTGAAGGTCTTGTCGCCGAAGAAGTCCGAGGTCAGCGCCCCGAGCTGGCGCCCGGTGGGGTTGGTGACGGGATTGTAGAGGCCGTTCACCGGCAGGCCGCCAAGTTCCGGCGAAGCGCCGCGGAAGAGGTTGCGACGAACAACGCGGGCCTTGCGGCGGTCGCTCGTGTAACGTCCGCCTGCGGAGACCGAGATCTGATCGGTAACGTCGAATGTCAGATCGCCAAAGATTGCCCACGTCTTTGTGTCGACATCACCGAACGTCGAGGAGTTGAAGCCAGGAAAGCCTGGGAAGACGGTTGGGAGAACCGTTCCCGGGCCATAGACGAGTCCGGTTCCTGTTGGGCAGGTGGGCGGAAATGGAATGCCCTGCCCCGGAAGACACAGCGCCGGAGTAGCGCGACCCGTTAGGTCGAGCACCACGTCGAAGATGTTGTTGGCGTTGGCGTTGAGATAATAGGCGCCGACGAGGCCGTTCAGCCGGCCCTGCTCGACCAGCAACTGCACTTCCTGGCTGAACTGGCGGTTCTTGTAGATCGCCGGCACGTCGACGTCGGCGGCGGCCAGCGCGTCGAAGTCGATCGGGGTGACGCTCTTGTCCTTGCGCCATGCGGTGATCGAGCGGAAGGTGATGCCGTCGGACAGCTCGAAATCGCCACGGATGGAGAGGCCGCCACCCTTCACGTCCTGCTTGGGATTGACCAGCCCGCCGCGGGTGTCGAACACGTCGCCGAGCACCGGCTGCTTCGACAGGACCGAAGGGATCAGGCGATGGCCGCCGCGCGGGCTGCTGGTGTCCCAGGTGTAGTCGCCGGCAATCTTGATCTTGATCGCATCGGTCGGCAGCAGCTCGGTGGTGCCGCGGACTGCGAACAGGTCCTTGTCGTAGTTTTCGGCGCCGGTGGTGAGGTTGGTGCCGAAGCCGTTGCGATGGAGCCGGGCGACCGCGCCGCCGACCCGCATGAAGTCGGCAAGTGGGGCCGAGCCGCTGACCACCAGGTCGCGCTGGCCATAGCTGCCGACCACCGCGCGGACCTTGCCTTCCGGGTTCGCGGAGAGCGAGCGGGTGACGTACTTGATCGCGCCGCCGATGGTATTGCGGCCATAGAGCGTGCCCTGCGGCCCGCGCAGCACTTCGATCCGCTCCACGTCATAGACGTCGAGCAGCGCACCTTGCGGGCGGTTGAGGTAGACGTCGTCGAGATAGATGCCGACGCCGCCTTCGTAGCCGGCGACCGGGTCCTGCTGGCCGACGCCGCGGATAAAGGCGGTCAGCGTGCTGTTGGTCCCGCGCGAGGTTTCCAGCGTGACGTTGGGCGTGGTGTCGCCAATGTCGGTGATGTCGATCGCACCCTGACGGTCGAGCTGCTCGCCCGAATAAGCGGTAACCGCGATCGGCACGTCGATCAGGGTTTCGGTGCGGCGGCGGGCGGTGACCACGATGTCGCCGTCGGGCGCGGTCGCCGCTTCGCCACGGGTCTGGGCATCATTCACGGCGGCAGTGGTCGCCGTATCGGTCGTGGGCGGCGCCTCCTGTGCAAAGGCCGGCGTAGCGGCAAGCAGAGTGGCGGCTGAAGCGAACAGGGCCGAACGAACGGTGGTGGCGCTCATGACGATGATTTCTCCCCCTCGATCTGACAGGCCGCCGGCAAGTCCTCTCTCGCCGACCGCAAATCTGAGGCGAATAGAGTACTGAAACTTGAATCACCTTTCAAGTCTTGATCGAGCTTGTGCGTGCGTGCATCTTGCTTCCTTCGATTGAACGCCGGGCGGGGATTGCCCGGCGCTGACGGCGGGCTTCGGTTCGCCTGGGGGAACCGGTGAATGGCTGAACGCAGCGAGGCAGGAACCGGCAGGACGCGGGCAGCACCGGCCGCAGCGCAGCTCATGGTCGACCGGCCTGACGAGGCGGTTCCGCTGACCAATTCGGCCAAGGCCCCGCGCACGGCGCGGGGCGAGCGGACCCGGCGCAAGATCCTCGACGCCGCCCGCGCCGAATTCGGCACCCGCGGCTTTGCCGAGACCGGGATCACCGAGATCACCCGCACCGCCAGGGTCGCACTGGGGACCTTCTACACCTACTTCGACAGCAAGGAGGAAGTGTTCCGGGCGCTGGTGCAGGACATGAGCGAGCAGGTCCGACTGGCAGTTGCGCCAGTTCTGGCGGAAGGTCGCGGCACGCTGGAAGCGGAGGAACGCGCGCTGGCCGCCTTTCTCGCTTTCGTCGGCACCCACCAGCAGGTCTACCGGATCATCGACGAAGCCGAATTCGTCGATCCCGCCGGCTTTCGCGCCCACTACGAGAACACGGCCGCCCGCATCGCGGAGCGTCTTGCCGAAGGCGCTGCAGCTGGCGTCATGCAGTCACCCCGCGATCCCCTCGACGCCGAAGTGCGGGCGTGGGCGATCATGGGCATGAACGTGTTCCTCGGCCTGCGCTTCGGGGTGTGGGGTGAAGAGGATCCGACCAAGGTGGCGGCTGCGGGCAACCGCCTGATCCGCGAGGGGCTGGCCAACGGCTGAGTGGTCGGAAAAGCAAGCCGACGCATGTCGAGGGCATCTGCCTTTGGCCCATTGCCGATGTCGAATGACCCTGCCAGCTTACCGCTGCATTCACCACAGGAGCGGGCAGCTTGATCTCGGTGCTGATGATGTTGGCCACGCCAGTTTATGCCGTGCCTCCCGGATTGGCCGGGGTGGCCGGATTGCAAGGCTGCTGGCGCGTCACCGGAAGAACGCTTGGCGAAGACACACCCGCGATCGCACGGGGTCAGTGGCATCTGGGCAAACGCTATTTCAACCTGCAACTGCGGACGATCGGGTCCGACCCGTATGAAGCATCGATCACCTACGGTGCCGGCAAGGAGCCCCGAGCCATCGGCTCTGTGTTCCTCGATACGACAGGCGGCCTGTACGAGCCGTCCTTGGGTCTCGGTGAGCTCGCAGAAGGCGGTTTCGTGCAACGCTATCGCTTCACCGGCGCGACGTACCTCAATCGGTTCAGCAGGACCGGTGACGGGTGGCGCTGGACGATCACCGAGCAGGCCGACGACAAACCTTCGTCAGTCTTCGCAGACTATCGGCTTCGCCCGGCCCCCTGCCGTGGGATGCAATTCGATTATTGAGACGGCGCGGCTTGCCGGCGCCTAGGGCAGCGTTCGGACGCACCCGACGAAGCGTTCCAGATCCTCGTCATCGTGATATAGCCCAAGCCCGATCCGCAGCACGTCGCCGCGGACGTCGGTGACGCAATCCTGCGCCAGAAGCGCTTGCTGCCATTCGGCCGCCTTGGGATGGCGTAACGCCAGAAAGCGCGCCGGGCCGGTAGGCGGGTCGAGCAGTTCGGCTGCGGCGAGCGGGGTGCTCGCGAGACTGTCGGCAAGGCGCTGTTTCAGCCCCCTCACCCGCTCGCTGATTCGCGCGGTGGTCAGTCCTTCGCCCGCCAGCATGCGGCGGATGTGGAGGAAGCGGTAGAGCGCCGAGGGGTCAAAGGTCGCGCCCATGAAGCGCATCGCGTCGGGGGCATAGCCGACCTGGCCGGGCGGCAGGGTCAGATCCTCGAATTCGGCATACCAGCCGGTGATCGGCGGGCGCGGTCCGAACCCCGGCGGACAGTGCATCAGCCCGATTCCTTCGCCCGACATCGCATATTTGTAGCCGCCGGCGAGGAAGAAGCAGCGCTTCCCCAAGGCGCCAAGCGGTTCGGGCACGGCCATAAAGCTGTGATAGCCGTCGATGACGACCCATGGTCCGTTCGGCAAGGCTACTGCGGCGAGCGCGTCGAGGTTGGGGACCAGCCGGCCGGTCCCGAACATCAGCTGGCTGACCATGATGAGATCAGCCTCGCCTGCCCGCTCGGCGAGACGCTGGGCCAGCGTATCGTGGGGTTCCGGCGGCAGCACCTCGAGCCGGATGTCGCCGCCTTCGGCCCAGCGGGCGAACTGGCGGCGGGCGCTGTGGAATTCGCCGCTTGTGGTCAGCACGCGCAAGGGGCCGGGCGTGCGACGCGGGGCGGCGGCCCACAAGCGAACAATGAAGTCGTGGGTGTTGCCGGCAAAGACGATCGCGTCAGGCTGACCGGTGCCAAGCTCGGCCGCGACTTCGGCCTGCGCTTGGGGCCACAGCTCGCCCATCACCCGGTCCCACTTGCGGTCGGCAAGGCGGGCGGCGTCTTCCCAGCATTCGACCTGGCCGGCGAAGCTGGCGTCCGGCCACAGGTGATGGCTGTGCGCCGCCATGTGCAGGCGGCCGGGCGCGGCCGACAGGCTGCGGGTGAAAAGATGCTTGAAGCTCATAATTGGGTGCGGATCGCCCACAGCTCGGGGAAGGCCCGCTTCTCCAGCGTCGAGGCGAGATAGCGCGCGCCGCTCGAGCCGCCGGTGCCTGGCTTCATGCCGATGATCCGCTCCACCGTCAGCAGGTGCTTGTGCCGCCACCCGGACAGGGCATCGTCGATGTCGACCATCTTCTCGGCGAGCTGGTAGAGCGCGAACCATCGGTCGGAATGACAATACACGTCGAGCCAGCTTGCCGCACCTTGGCGGACGCGGGCGGCGTCGGCGGTTTCCCACAGGCTTGGCGCGTCGAGCGCGGCTTGCAAGCGGGCGCGGCCTTCGGTGCCGCCTTCCTGATAGTCGAGGAATTTCGGGTCCTTGATCCCGAACTTGTATTCCAGCTCGCGGAACTGGGCCGACTGGAACCCCGACGAGGTGCCGAGGACGTGGCGGAAGGCGGAATAATCGACCGGGGTCATGGTCGCGAGCACGTCCCACGACAGGGTCATCACCGACTGGATCCGGCTGACCCGGGCCAGCGCCTTGTAGGCCCCGGCAAAGTCGTCTGAGGCGACAAGATGGATCGCAAGGTCCACCTCGTGCAGCATCTGCTTCAGCCACAATTCCTTGGTCTGGTGAATGACGATGAACAGCATCTCGTCATGCAGGTCAGACTTGGGCTGCTGCGCCGACAGCAAAGTCGGCAGCTGAAGATATTCGGCATAGGTCATGCCGGCCGGGTGCGCGGTCATGAAGCGGGTCTAGGCCCTTAGCAACCCCGCGTCACCCCGTCCGAACCCGGAACTCAGCGCGGAGTGGTTCCCGCGCCCGGAACGCCCGCACCGCCGACCGTGCCGATGTTGCCGAAGAATTCCTCGAAAAAGCTCTTCTTGCGGCCAAGCGTCGGGGTGGTGCGGCCATAAGGGTCGATCGAGGCGATCTTGTCCTTGCCGGTGCGCTCCACCGCAGCGACGTTGCCAGCGGCATCGAAGCGGATGCGCAGCACCGTCTGGTCGGTCACCTTGGGCGCGCGGAACGCAAGGGTCGACGTCCTGCGGCTGACATAATACCATTCGTTGTCGTTGAACTGGCCGGTGAAGGTCGGCCGGCCGAGCGTGCGTTCCACGCTGGTCTTGTTGTCGGTGCCGACCTGCACCGCCGATGCGAGCTGCTCGTCCAGGATGAAGCCGCGGCTCTCGCGGTAACCGGCGCAGCCGCTGAGGCCGAGGCCCGCGACGAGGGTGGCGAGAAAGACAAGACGATTGCTGGTCACGAGATAGGATGCTCCGGATGCCGACACCCTTGCGTCGGCGGTTGGCCCGCTCAATATCGGCTGGGGGCCGCTCCGCCAAGTGCAGCGGCTCTCCTGAACGGAGGATGATCATGAAGTCGCTGATGCGGCTGTTCCGGAGCGAGCCGAATATTGCCGAGCCGCTCTACCGCCGAGTCGTCGCCAAGGCGCGTGCGCCTCATTGGTATGTCGACGGCCGTGTGCCCGACACGATGGAGGGCCGCTTCTCGGTGCTGGCGACCCTCCTTGCGCTGACCGACATCCGGCTGGAACAAGGCGGCGAGGAAGCGACTCGGGCCAGCGTGGCCTTGGCCGAATGCTTCGTCCACGACATGGATTCGCAGCTTCGCCAGGACGGAGTCGGCGATCCGGTGATGGGCAAGCGGGTCGGCAGCCTGGTCGGCGCGCTTGGCGGACGGGTCGGCGCATGGCGCCGCGCGATCGGCGGCGAGGAAAGCTGGGACGCGGTGGCGAGCCGTTCGCTATATCGCGAGCAGGTGCCGTCGGACGCCGCGTTGGCGCATTCGCTGGAGGAGCTGAAACGCTATTGGCAGGCGCTGCAGGGCCGCGGCGACGAAGCGCTGATCGGCGGGGTGCTGCCGTGAGCGGGCTGAAGCTGGCGCTGGCCAAGCTGCGCGACGGGCAGCGAATCGATTATGCCGCCGATGAGGCGGAGCGGGCGGCGGTGGCCGAGCGGCTCAATCTGCTCGGTCTCGAACGGCTGGAAGCGGCGCTGACCCTTCGCTGCGAGGGCGAAAAGGTGCGGGCCGAAGGGCGGTTGCGGGCTAGCGTTACCCAGGCGTGTGTCGCCAGCGGCGAGCCGGTGTCGGCGATCGTGGACGAAAAGATCGCGCTGTTGTTCATGCCCGAGCCGGCCGGAACTCCGGACGAGGAGCTGGAGCTCAGCGCCGAAGACCTCGACGTCATCTTTCACGACGGGCGCGAGATCGACCTCGGGACGGCGGTCGCCGACGAGCTCAGCCTTGCGCTCGATCCTTATCCGCGCAGCGCGGGAGCGGAGGATGCGCTCAAGGAAGCGGGCGTGCTGAGCGAAGAGCAGGCTGGGCCGTTCGCGGCGCTGGCGGCGCTAAAGGGCAAGTAAGCCCCCCGCCGCTTAGAACGGAACGTCGTCGTCGAGGTCGTCAAAGGCCGCCGGGGCCGGGCGGTTGGCCTGGCTGGCGCTGCTCGACCGGCCGCCGCCATAGCCGCCGCCGCTGCTTCCACCGCCGAAGCCGCCATCGTCATAGCCACCACCGCCGCCGCCACTGCTGCGACCGCCGCCGAAGCCGCCGCCACCGCCGCCGCCTTCACCGCGGCCGTCGAGCAGCACCATCGAGCTGTTGAAGTTACGCAGCACGACTTCGGTCGAATAGCGGTCCTGGCCGTTCTGGTCCTGCCACTTGCGGGTCTCGAGCTGGCCCTCGAGATACACCTTGCTGCCCTTCTTGAGGTAGCTCTTGGCGACCTTGGCGAGGCCTTCGGCGAAGATCGCGACCGAATGCCACTGGGTGCGCTCCTGGCGGTTGCCCTCGCGGTCCTTCCAGTTTTCCGACGTGGCGATGCGCAGGTTCACGACCTCGCCCCCGTTCTGGAACGAGCGGCTTTCCGGGTCCTGGCCCAGGTTGCCGACCAGAATGACCTTGTTGACGCTTCCCGCCATGAATCGAACTCCTCTTGTCTTGAGGAGCAGCTATAGGCCGAGCGCCACCGCCGTCCAGTAGGTCGCGCCTGCCGCAATATAGGCCAGGGCGAACAGATAGGTGACCATGAACAGCGGCCATCGCCAGCTGTTGGTTTCCCGCCTCGTCACCGCAATGGTGGACACGCATTGCGGCGCAAACACGAACCAGGCGAGGAAGGCGAGCGCGGTCGGCAGCGGCCAGGCACCGGACAGCCGCTCGGCAAGGCTTTGCTCGAGCTGCGATTCGTCCGCTTGGTCGAGGGCGTAGACGGTGGCGATCGCCGACACCGCTACTTCGCGGGCGGCCATGGCGGGGAGCAGCGCCAGCGCGATGTCGTGATTAAAGCCGATCGGCTTGACCACGACTTCGATCCCGCTCGCGATCTTGCCGGCGATGGACACTTCGCTCTGGTTTTCGCCCGGGCCTGCCTTGGGGAAGCTCGCCAGCGCCCAGAGGAGCACGGTGGTGATGAGGATGATGCCGCCGGCGCGCTTGAGGAAGATGACGGTGCGCTGCCAGAGGCCCAGCGCGACATCCTTGAGCGCGGGCATCTGATACTTGGGCAGCTCCATCATGAACGATGAGGCAGCACCGCGCGCGACCGTCTTGCGCAGCGCCAGCGCGGCGAGCAGCGCGCCGACGATCCCGGCGAGGTAAAGGCCGAACATCACCACGCCCTGCAGATTGACGAAGGGCGCGATCTCGCGGTGCGGGATGAAGGCGGCGATGATTAGGGTGTAGACCGGCAGCCGCGCCGAACAGGTCATCAAGGGCGCGACGAGGATGGTGGTCAGCCGGTCCTTTTCATTGTCGATGGTGCGGGTCGCCATGATGCCGGGGACGGCGCAGGCGAAGCTCGACAGCAGGGGGATGAAGGCACGGCCCGACAGGCCGGCGGTGCCCATCAGCCGGTCCATCAGGAAGGCGGCGCGGACCATGTAGCCGGTGCCTTCCAGGAGCAGGATGAAGAGGAACAGGATCAGGATCTGCGGCAGGAACACGATCACCGCTCCGACCCCGCCGATCACGCCATCCACCAGCAAGGAGCGCAGCGCGCCCTCGGGGAGCGAATCGGTGACCAGATTACCGACTGCCGACACGCCGCTCTCGATCCAGCCGATCGGCGTCTCGGACCAGGCGAACACCGCCTGGAACATGGCGAACATGACAAGCGCGAGGATCGCGACGCCGGCGACCGGGTGGAGCAGGACGCGGTCGAGGCGGTGGGTCCAGCGGCGCACCGGCGTTTCGTCGACGATGGCGGTGGCGGCGATCCGGCGCGCTTCGCGGGCGAGGTCGGCCGGGACCGGGACGGGCGCGGTGGAGCGTCCGATCGCGCCTTCTAACGCTTCGCGCACCGCTTCGAGACCGCGGCGGCGGACGGCGACGGTTTCGACCACCGGCAAACCCAATGCCTCCGCCAGCTTCTCGGCCGACAGCGTCAGCCCATCGCGTGCGGCCATGTCGACCATGTTGAGCGCGACCACCATTGGCAGCCCGAGGCTGCGCAATTCGAGCGCAAAGCGGAGGTGATTGTCGAGGTTGGAGGCATCGACCACCACCAGCAGGGCGTCGGGCTTGCGCTCACCCGCCTGGCTTCCGCCCAGCACGTTGCGGGTGACCGCTTCGTCGGGGCTGGAAGGCTCGAGCGCGTAGGTGCCGGGAAGATCGACCAGTTCGACGGGGCGCCCGTCGGGAAGCACGGCACGGCCGCTTTTGCGCTCCACCGTGACGCCGGGATAATTGCCGACCTTCTGCCGTGCGCCGGTCAGGGCGTTGAAGAGCGCGCTCTTGCCGGCATTCGGATTGCCGACGACGGCGATGAGAGGGGCAGGAAGGGTCACTGGTGGCCTGGGGCCAGGTTCAGTCCGCCGGAACGACCCGGATCGCGCGGGCGTGGACGCGGCGGATGGCGACGGTCATGCGTCCGACCTTGACCGCCAGGGGGTCGCGGCCGAACGGCCCGGCGTGGAGCGGCTCGACCATCACGTCGGGATCAAAGCCGAAATGACGGAGACGCGCGGCTTCGTGCGTGCCGAGCAGCGCCCAGTCGATCGCCGAGACTCGGCCGCGGCGGCCGAGCTGAAGCTGGTCGAGAGCGAGCGCGAAATCCGATGGCGAGGGCTGCACGGTCATTGCTGCAACTGATTATCAATAACAGCAGCCCGGGTCCAGCCCGTTGTTTGGCTTAGCGCGGCGGGTAGCGCAGGCGGCCGAGGAAGCGAGTCAGGCTTGGCCGCTCGGACTTACCGAGGCCGGCCTTCCACTTCTCGAACTGCATGACGTTGTCGATTCGGCGGTCGAGAAAGGCGGCGGTGTCGGTATTGCCGTCGCTCTCGTCCTGCAGCCAGGCCAGCAGGGTCGATCCGTAGACCGCCGAGAGGATCGCGCGCTTGGTGTAGTGATTGTAATCGGTCGCGGTGTCGCCGGCCATGCGCCACATGACGTCGGCGCTGCGCCACGACAGGCGCGCCGCGGCCGCGGCGTTCTGGGGCATGGCGAGGATGGCGAGCGCCCGGCGAATCGCTTCCTTGGCCGGTTCCTGGATCTGAAGGCGGGTCCAGACGAGGCTGCGGATGCGCTCTCGGATCTTCATGGCGGCGAGGGTTTCAGCCGGGAGAGCTTCGGCCAGCGCCTTGTCGACGCCCTGCCCGTAGAGGTCGATCAGGCCGACCGCGCCCTCGGGGATTGCCATCGCGGCGAGCGCGGGATCGACGCCTTCGCTCAGCGCCGCGGCTTCGACCGCAGCCGGGGTCCAGCCGTCGAACGCCGCATTCTCGCCAATGGCGAGCGCGAGATCGAGCGCGGTCGCTTGCGCGGGGGAAAGGGTGTCGACGCTCATGCCGGTTCCGACTTGGGGCCGGAGCCGCCGCCTTGCAAGCGGACCAGCACCAGCGCCGCGCCGATCGCGAAGGCGCCGAGGAAATCGAGTGACGTCATGACCTCGTTATAGAACAGCCACCCGATGATTGCCGATACGGCCGGTTGGGTCAGCAGCGCGAGACCGACGACCAGCGGCGGTACCTGGCCCAGCGCATAGACGAGGCAGCCTTGCCCGACGACCTGGCTGCCAAGCGCGAGCAGCAGGAGCGCGGCCCAGTCGGTCGGCCAGATCGTCTCTCCCATCGCGGCGGCGAACGGCAGCAGCATGGCGGCGCCGAATGCGCTGGCGAGGATCAGCACCGGCAAGGGCTGCATCGAGCCGCGCACCCGTTCCACCGCGATGAGATAGCCGGCGTAGAGCAGGCCGGCGAGCAGGGTCAGGAGATCACCGTGGAGGTAGCGCGCGCTGAGTTCGGCGCTGCCCGCCATCAGCAATCCCGAGCCGGCAAGCGCCAGAAGCAGCGCCGCGGCCTGCAACCAGGTCGGCCAGCGCCGAGCCAGCCACAGGCCCCAGGCGGCAAAGGCGAAGCTCGCGACATTGCCGAACAGCGTCGCATTGCCGAGCTTGGTGAGGTGAATGCCAGCGTGCCACGCGGCGAGATCGGCGGCGAAGAAGAAGGCGGCGACCGCGATAATCAGTGCGGAGGCGCGGCCCGGCCAATGCGCGGGCTGCCCCATAGCCTTCGCCAGCACAGCCAAGAACGGCAGCGCCAGCGCCAGCCGCCAGAACCCAGCGGCGCTTGGCCCCACATCGCTCAGCCGCACCATCCACGGCCCGAACGCCAGCGCGAGGTTGCCGAGCATCAGAATGGCAAACGCCCGTGGGGAAACGCGCTGGGTCACCACCGCCCCTTAGTCGCCACGGACGTCGGGTCCAGCCCTCGGGCAATTGTCATGCGCCCACGCCGCCCTATCTGACGAGCCGTGCTCGTTTCCCACGCAGGACCTTTTCATGCCCGATCTGTTTGACCCGGTCGTCTTCGGCGACATCCAGCTTGCCAACCGCATCGTCATGGCTCCGCTTACCCGCGGCCGCTCCGGCCCGACCGGGGTGCCGACCGAACTGGGCGTCGAATATTACCGCCAGCGTGCGGGCGCCGGGCTGATCATTTCCGAAGGCACCGGCATCAGCCGCGAGGGCCTCGGCTGGCCCAACGCGCCGGGTCTGTGGACCGAAGAGCAGGTCGAAGGCTGGAAGCCGGTGACCGAGGCGGTGCATCAGGCCGGCGGTAAAATCGTCGCGCAGTTGTGGCACATGGGACGGCTCGTTCATTCCAGCGTGACCGGCACCCAGCCCGTCTCGGCCAGCGCCACCACCGCGCCCAACAAGGCGCATACCTACGAGGGCAAGAAGGCCTACGAGGAAGCGCGGGCGATCACTCACGACGACATCCAGCGCATTCTCGGCGACTATGCGACGGCGACCCGCAATGCGCTGCGGGCCGGGTTCGACGGCGTACAGCTGCATGGCGCCAACGGCTATTTGATCGACCAATTTTTGCGCGACGGCACCAACCTCAGGACGGACGACTATGGCGGCTCAGTCGACAACCGCATCCGCCTGCTGCGCGAAGCGACCGAAGCGCTGATCTCCGAAGCCGGTGCCGGCCGCACCCTGGTCCGGCTGAGCCCGCTTGGCCTCGTCCAGGGCTGCGACGACAGCGATCCGCACGGATTGTTCATCGCGGCTGGTAAGGCGCTTGGAGAGCTCGGTATTGCCGCGATCGAGCTTCGCGAGCCGGGCGCGCATTCGACCTTTGCCGCCACCGACATTCCGCCGGTCAGCCCGCACATCCGCCCGCACTTCAACGGCGGGATCATCCTCAACAGCGATTACGACGGGCCCTCGGCGCGCGCGCGTCTGAGCGAAGGAGTCGCCGACGCGATTGCATTTGGACGGCCGTTCATAGCCAATCCCGACCTTGTGCATCGCCTGCGCGGCGACCTTCCGCTGACGGCGCCGGATCCCAGCACGTTCTACACCGCAGGGGCGGAGGGCTACATCGATTATCCCGAGTATGAGGAACAGGAAGCCGCCTGAACCTTTGTCGATGCCATGGCAAAAGCATCGACAAACAACCTCGTGAACTGGAAGGCCGCTGGCGCGGTCGCGGCTGCGACCCTGGTCGGGCTCGGCGTTGCTTATGTCCTTCAGGAGAAAGCAACGGCGGGGCCCGGCTACCGGACACTGGTGAGCGACGGCGACCTCCAGATCCGCAGCTATCCCGCGATCAAGGTCGCCGAAACGGTGGTCGCGGGGCCGCGCAAGGAAGCGCTGAGCGAAGGGTTCCGGATCCTTGCCGACTATATCTTCGCCAAGTCGCGGCCTGGCGAAAAGCTGCCGATGACCGCGCCGGTGATGCAGGACGCGGGCAATCCGATGGCCAGCGATCCGCCGCGCTTCGACGACGAGGTCGAAGGCGGCTGGCGGGTCCGCTTCGTGTTGCCCGAGGGCCATGACATTCCCGAGCCGCCGGCGGGCGTGACGATTATCGACGTGCCCGCGCGGCGGGTCGGTGCGGCGACCTTCCACGGCACCGCGCATGACGACCGCCTACAGGCGGCCGAAGACCGGCTACGCGGCTGGCTCGCCCGCCATGGCGAGGAAACCGTCAAGTGCGAGCCCGAATATGCCTTTTACAACTCGCCGATGATCCCGCCGCCGCTGCGCCGCAATGAGGTGCTGCTGGCGCTGACCTGAGGCGCCGCCGCGGCTGCACGGCTCAGATCGGGTGGCCGTCGGTGTCCATCAGCACTTCGCGGCGACCGACGTGGTCGGGCTGGCCGACCTTGCCGTCCTTTTCCATTCGCTCGATCAGCCGCGCCGCGCTGTTGTAGCCGATCCGGAGCTGGCGCTGGATATAGGAGGTCGAGGCCTTCTGGCTTTCGGCCACTACCTGGATCGCCTTGCGGTAGAGCTGGCTCTCGGGATCGTCGTCGCCATCCGGCGCACCATCGAGCGCGAAGCCGCCGTCTTCGGGTTCCTCGGTCACCGCGCTGATGTAATCGGGCGTGCCTTGCTTGCGCCAATGATCGGCGATCAGGCGCACTTCGTCGTCGCTGACGAACGGTCCGTGCACGCGCAGGATCTGCTTGCCGCCCGGCATGTAGAGCATGTCGCCCTTGCCCAGCAGCTGCTCCGCCCCCTGCTCGCCAAGGATGGTGCGGCTGTCGATCTTGCTGGTGACCTGGAAGCTGATGCGGGTCGGAAGGTTGGCCTTGATGACGCCAGTGATGACGTCAACGCTCGGCCGCTGGGTCGCCATGATGAGGTGGATGCCGGCCGCACGCGCCTTCTGCGCCAACCGCTGGATCAGGAATTCGACTTCCTTGCCGGCGGTCATCATCAGGTCGGCAAGTTCGTCGACCACCACCACGATCTGCGGAAGGACCTCGTAGTCCAGCTCCTCGGTCTCGTAGACCGGTTGGCCAGAGTCGGCGTCGTAGCCGGTCTGGACCTTGCGCCCGAGCTTGGTGCCGCGCGCCTTGGCTTCCAGCACCTTGTCGTTGAAGCTCTTGAGCGCGCGCACGCCAAGGCTCGCCATCATGCGATAGCGTTCCTCCATCTGCTCGACCGCCCATTTCAGCGCGCGGATCGCCTTGGGCGGTTCGGTTACCACCGGGGCGAGCAGATGCGGGATGCCGTCGTAGATGCTGAGTTCGAGCATCTTGGGGTCGATCATGATCATCCGGCACTGGTCCGGGCCCATCCGGTACAGCAGCGACAGGATCATGCAGTTGAGGCCGACCGACTTGCCCGAGCCGGTGGTGCCCGCGACCAGCAGGTGCGGCATGGGGGCGAGGTCGGCGATGACCGGATCGCCTGCGATGTTCTTGCCGAGCACCAAGGGCAGGCTCATCGCCTGGTCGGCAAAGGCCTGACTGCCGATCAGTTCGCGCAGCGCGACGCTTTCGCGCTTCGGGTTAGGAAGCTCGATGCCGATCACGCTGCGACCGGGAATGGTGGCGACGCGGGCCGAGAGCGCACTCATGTTGCGCGCGATATCGTCGGCGAGCTGGATCACGCGGCTGGCCTTGATGCCGGATGCGGGCTCCAGTTCGTACATGGTGACGACCGGGCCGGGGCGCACCTCGACGATGTCGCCGCGGACGTGGAAATCCTCCAGCACGCTTTCGAGCAGGCGGGCATTGCGCTCGAGCCCGGCGCGGTCGACCGGGTTGCGGCCGGCGTCGGTCGGCGCGGCAAGCAGGTCGATCGGCGGCAAGGCATAACTGTCGCCCAGCGCGAGGCTTTGCTGCTGCGCAGGAGCGCCTTTCTTGCCGCGCGGCGGCTTGTCGACGACGTTGGACGCCGGGACGATGGTCGTGCTCGGTTCCTTGACGTTGACCTCGGGCCGAGAACGCGGTGGCTTGGCCTCGCCGCGCTCCTCGCGCTCCACTGCGGTGCGGCGCGGGGCCGGGGCCTGGTCACGATCGCGGCGGAGGCGCGTGGTGACGAACGCCCGCTCCTCCTCGTCAAGATTGAGCGCGAGAAAGGCGAGGATCAGCCCGCCGAGACCCAGCAACAGGATCAGCGCAATCCGGCTCGGTCCGGCGATGGCAGGCTCGGAGATCAGGCCGAGCAAAGCTTCCCAGCCGCTCGCGCCGGCTAGTCCGAGCACACCGGCAAGGCCTGCGGGAAGGCCCGAGGCGACCGACTTGGTCGTGAGGCCGAGCGCCATGCCGATCAGCACCGCGCCCGCGGTCGCCACCAGCAAGGCACGGCCGATGCGTCCGGTCGGCCGCCCGCCGAGCAGGCGCGTCCCGGCCAGCACCAGCACCGGCAGCAGGGTGATGCCGCCCGGGCCGAGCAGCAGCAGCAGCAGGTCGCTGCCATAAGCGCCCGGCAGGCCTAGCCAGTTCTGCGCCGGACCGCCCGCCGCCGTGCTCCAGCTCGGGTCGGTCGGCTCGTGGGTGAGGAGCGCAACGGCGAGCGCGGCGGCAACCGCAATGGCGAACACGCCCGCCAGCTTCACCATCAGCGTGCGGACGGCGCCCCCCAGACGGTCGCGCCAGTCGGGCTCCAGCTCGCGCCGGTCCGCGCGCGTGCGTACTGCTGCTGTTGCCATGACCTTCTGTGCCCGTCCCACCCGGTGTTCGCTTGTTCCCCCCTTGTGCCTCTCACCCGAGTCCATGGTCAAGGATGACGAGGTGAAGCAGAGCGCCTACATGCGGCTTCCATGACACAGGATCGGCAGTTGCATTCGGACGTCATCATCCTCGGCGGAGGGCTGGTCGGGCTGGCGCTCGCCGCGGCGCTTGACAGCGCGGGCCTGCGTTCGACGGTCGTCGACCCCGCCGATCCCGACACCCGCAATGGCGTCGCCTTCGACGGCCGCACCACCGCTGTTTCCTCGTCGAGCATGCGGATGTTTCGCCAGATCGGCGTTCTCGATCATCTGGCGGAGCCAGGCTGCCCGATCGGCGCGATCCGGGTCGCCGATGGCCTCGCGCCCGGCGCGCTGACGTTTGAGCCGGGGGAAGATGGCGAACCGCTGGGCGTGATGCATGAGAACCGGCACCTTCGTGCCGCGCTGCTGGCGCGGGCGGAAGCGGGGCCGAACATCACGCTCTGCTGGAAGGCGCGGACCGCAAAAGTCGTGCGAGGCGATTTCTCTGGCACCGTGCGGCTCGAGGACGGGCGCACGTCCAGCGCGCCGCTGATCGTCGGTGCCGAAGGACGCCAATCGCCGAGCCGGGAGGCTGCGGGCATCCGCATGGCGCGCTGGTCGTATCGTCACACCGCGATCGTTTCGACGCTCGCGCACGAACGCCCGCACGAGCATATCGCTTATGAGATCTTCTATCCGGCCGGCCCGTTTGCGCTGCTGCCGATGAACGACCTTGCCGACGGGACGTATCGCTCCGCGCTGGTGTGGTCCGTTGCCAACGACAAGGCGGCCGGGCTGCTGGCCCTCGACGAAACAGCATTTGCGGCCGAGGCGCAGGCGGCGATGGGCGGGTTCCTGGGCAACATACGGTTGCTGACGCCGCGCTCCTCCTATCCCCTCGGCTTTCACCATGCGGCCCGGATCACCGACCGGCGGCTGGCGCTGGTCGGAGATGCGGCGCATGCGATCCACCCGATCGCGGGACAGGGCGTGAACCTCGGCTTCCGCGATGCCGCCGCGCTGGCCGAAGTGCTGGTCGATGGGGCGCGGCTGGGGCTCGACCTCGGCGATGCGCAGCTGCTTGCCCGCTACCAACGCTGGCGGGCACTCGATGCGTTCAGCGTGGCGCTGGCGACAGACGGGCTGACCCGACTTTACGGTGTGCCCGGCAAGGCGGCGTCGGTGGTGCGGCGGCTTGGCATGGGAGTGGTCGACCGCCTGGGACCGCTCAAGAACAAGCTCAACGCGGCGGCGCGGGGCAACAGCGGCGATCTGCCCAAGCTGCTGCTGGGCGAAGCGCTCTAGTTACTGCATCCGCGGGCTGACGTCCCCGCCGCCCTGCGCCATGCGCAGGAACTGCATCAGCTGGATCAGTAGCTCCGCGCGGGTCGGCAGTTCTTCTTCCTCGAGCAGCGCCTGCTTGGCCCCGCCATCGAATGGCGCGACCTGGGCGATGGCGTTGACGAGCATCTCGTCGTCGAGGCGCTCCACCGCGTTCCAATCGACGGTCAGCCCCATGGCGTCACCCAGGAGGCGCGCCTCCTGTTCCACCGCGGCGCGTAGCACGGACGGCAGCGCATCGGGCTCGTTCTCGGCATCCTCGCCTGGCACCACGTCGGCCTGGCGATAGGGCGTGCCGACATCGGCTTCGGCGATCAGGCGGAAGCGGGTGGTGCCCTGAAGCACGATGTTGAAGCGCCCGTCGCTGAGTTCCTCCATGCCGACGATCTCGCCGATGCAGCCGACCCGGTAGAGCTCGGGGTTGCCGAGCCCGTCGTCAGGCAGCGCTTTGGGCTGGATCATCCCGATCAGCCCCCCGCCCGCCACCGCATCCTCGACCATCTGGCGGTAGCGAGGTTCGAAGATGTGCAGCGGCAAATGGCTGCGCGGGAACAGGATCGCCCCCCCGAGCGGAAACAAGGGTAAGCGGATAGGCGAGGCGCTCACGTGAACAGCAGGGCCGAGAGGCGGCGGCGCTGGGAACGCGCCCACGGATCTTCCAGCCCCTGCGCTTCGAGCAACTGCAGGAAGCGGGTCCGCGCCGCGCCCTCGTTCCAGTTGCGATCGCGCTGGATCACCTCGAGCAGAGCATCAGCCGCATCGTCGCGGCGGCCGCCCGCCATCAATGCGTTGGCCAGCTCCATCCGCGCTTCGTGGTCGTTGGGGTTGGAAGCAAGCCGCTGCTCGAGGCCAGCCGTGTCCACCGCCGGCGCCGCCGCAATGTCGAGCGCCGCACGAGCGCGGGCGACGGCGGCATCGCTCTGTGCGGTCTCGGGCAGGCCATCGAGCACCGCCTTGGCGTCATCGGCGCGGCCAAGCGCGATCAGTGCACGAGCGAGGCCGCCGGCGACCTCGGGATGATCGGGGTCCATCTCCGCGATCTGGCGGAAGATGTTCTCGGCCCGCTCCGCATCGCCGCCGGCAAGCACTTCTTCGCCCATGGCGATCAGCGGCTCGATCTCGGCTTCCAGAGCCTGCGCTTCGCCCTTGACCGGAAGCTGGCCGAGCAGCTGGTCGAGCACACGCTTGATCTGCCCTTCGCTGCGATATTGCGTGAGGTCGGCGACCGGCTGGCCGCCGAAGATGGCGTAGACGGTTGGGATCGAGCGGATCTGGAACTGCGCGGCGACGACCTTTTCCTCGTCGACGTCGACCTTGACCAGGACGACGCCCTTGTCGGCGTAATCGGCGGCGACCTTTTCGAGCACCGGGCCGAGCTGCTTGCAGGGGCCGCACCACTCCGCCCAGAAGTCGAGAATGACCAATTTGTCTAGGGAGGGCTGAAGCACCCGCTCCTGGAAGCTGCGAATCGCTTCGCGTTCTTCCGTGCTCATTCCGAGAGTGGCCACGTCGCTGCTTCGTCCTTCCGTTCGTACTGGCAGGCATATGGGCCAGCCGCCCCCTTCCGCCAAGTCTCACAACCTAAAGGCTATGAAGGGGTTGCCAGCCCTGAAAGCCGTTGCTAACGGGCCCCCACCCAGACGGCGCGAGCCGCCGTCGCATGGCGCCAGAGCGGGCGTAGCTCAGGGGTAGAGCACAACCTTGCCAAGGTTGGGGTCGAGGGTTCGAATCCCTTCGCCCGCTCCAGCGGTCCTTTCGGATCGCCCTTTCCCAACGAACAATGACTCAGCGAGCGAGTAGCGCTGCGCCTTCGATTTGGTCGAGCGCACGGTGCGCGGCGATATAGGTGCGCGCGTCGGCGACCCATTTGGGCGCCGCCGAGATGCCCGGCAGCCGCATTGCTTCGGCTAGCGCCTGGTCGACCTGACCGGTGCCGAGGCGGGCCACCGCGCGATCATAGGTGGGTACCGGGCGCTGGCTCGGCTGGTCGGCGCGGCGGATGGTAACGAGGCCGGCCATCTCCTGCCGCACCGTCTGCCACAGGCTGGCGTTCTCGGGCGCGGCCTTGAGGCGTGGAGCAAGCGCGGAGAAATCGGTGGCCAGCTGGTCAAGCCGCACCGGGCGCCGCGAGGCGGTGATGATGGTGGCCACCGCCTGCGGATGGGTCGGACCGAAGCGCTCGGTCAGCAACGGCTCGAGATAGCCGAGGGCCACCCCTCGATCGATGGCGCGGCGTGCAGCGAACGCGACCAGCAGCGCGTCGGCGCGTCCGGCCGAACTTTCCGCCCTTGTGGTGGCGCTTTCAACCCGTGCCAGGCGTGCTTCAAGGGTGGCGACACGCGCTTCGGTTGCGGGAAGAGGGTCAACGGCACCCGGCACCGCGGGCGCTCCGACCGGCATCGTCGCTACCTGCTGCGGCTGCGCTTGCGCGACGGCGTCGGCCGGCGGCTGCAGCCCGGCAAGCCGTGCGGCTTCCGGAAAGCGGTTCAGCGCCCACACCGCCACCGCACCGCCGAGCAGGAGGAGAAGCAGGGTGCCAAGCAAGATCGCACTGAGGCTTGTCCGCCGGTATGCCGAACTGGTCGTCATCGCGGCTATTCCTCGCACAGCTTGGCGGCAAGGAAAAGCAAGGCCGCATCGCTCGGTGCCGCCGCCGCTTCGCAGCGCTCCCAGCCGGGGCCGCAGGCCGCCGCCGCCGCCGGACTGATCGCCGCCACCCGCACCCGCTCCCGCGCGACCGCGACATCGGCAAGACGCCGCCCTGCTGCCGGCGAATGGATCAGCACGACCGCTCCTTGGAGCAGTGACGCGTCCGGAAGCGGGAGCGCGACTATTCGATAGACCGTGACGGAAGTGATGTGCTGCCGGGAGGTCGCCGGCAGGGTCCGCTCCTCGCCGGCAAGATGCAGCAAGCGCAGGTCAGATGGCAGGCGGTCGAGCAGGTCATCGACGCCCCCCTCGCCGACGGTGCTGACCTCAAGACCTGCCTCCCTTGCGGCCGCTGCCGAAGCCTCGCCGACCGCATGCACTGGAAGTTTGGGCCACGTGCCGGCGAGACGCACGGCGTTGGCGCTGGTCACCAGCAGGGCATCGAACGCGCCTTCCGGCAGCGTCCAGCCCACGGCCTCAGCGGCAAATAGAGGGTGACGGCGAACCTCCAGTCCCATCGCCTCAGCCCGCATGGCCGTTGCGGAGGCGCCAGGCTCAGGACGGAGGATGAGGAGCGGTCTCACGCCGGATTGAAGAGCAGTCGGACCTCGGGCGGTGCGCGGCCGATGAGGTCGGCGGCGAGCGCCAGCCCGGCCGCTTCTTCCTCGCCCTGTGCCGCCCGCACTTCCCCCGAGACATGGGCGGCGCCGTCGGTGCTGAGCAATTCGGCGCGAAGCCACAGGCTGCCGTCACCTTCGACCAGCCCCAGCGCTGCGACGGGCGAGTGGCAGGAGCCGCCGACCCCGCGGCAGAAGGCGCGCTCGGCCGTCACCGCACGGCGGGTCGGCTCGTCGTCGATCGCCTTGAGCAGCGCGCGAGTTTCGGCATCGTCGGTGCGGCACTCGATCGCAATGGCGGCCTGGCCCGGTGCGGGCAGGAAGGTGTCGATCTCTATCGCATTTCCTTCCTCGATCCCCAGCCGGTCGAGTCCGGCGGCGGCGAGAAAGGTCGCCTCGTAATTGCCGCTGGCGATATGGTTGAGGCGGGTCGCGACATTGCCGCGCATGATCGAGACCTGCAGGTCGGGCCGCCGCCGCAGCAGCTGCGCCGTTCGCCGCGGCGAAGAAGTGCCGACCCTGGCACCCTGAGAAAGCGCGTCGATCGACGGAGCGCCGATCAGGCGATCACGCACGTCGGCGCGGGGCAGGAAGGCGGCGATGCAGAGGTTGTCGGGCCGCTCGCTTTCGACATCCTTGCAGCTGTGCACCGACAGTTGCGTGGTGCCGCCGAGCAGGAATTGGTCGAGCTCCTTGGTCCACAGCGCCTTGCCGCCGATTTCGGCGAGCGCGCGATCCTGCACCTTGTCGCCCGTGGTCCGGACCTCGTGCAGCTGGACCGAGCCCGGCGCCCAGCCATGCGCCGCCTCCAACGCGGCAGCGGTCGCGCGGGCCTGGGCGAGCGCCAGCGGGGACGAACGGGTTCCGGCAAGCAGGCGCGGTGTCATGGGCTGCCTCTTGCCAGACGCCCAGGCGAACCGCAAAGGCCTGCTCCGAATGGCGCTGATCCTCGGCCTTGAATCCTCGTGCGACGATAGTGCCGTGGCGCTGGTCACCAGCGACCGGCAGATCGTGGCGCAGCGCGTCGTGGGGCAGAACCAGGCGCACGCTCCGTTCGGCGGCGTGGTGCCCGAGATCGCCGCGCGGGCGCATGTCGAGGTGCTGCCAGGCCTCGTCCGCGAGGTGCTGGACGAAGCGGACGTTTCACTGGCTGAGGTCGATGCCATTGCTGCGACGGCCGGACCTGGCCTGATCGGTGGCGTCATGGTGGGGCTGCTCACCGCCAAGGGGCTGGCGTTGGCCTGCGGCAAGCCGCTGGTCGCAGTCAATCATCTCGAGGGCCATGCGCTGTCGCCGCGGCTGGTCGATGCGGGTCTCGGCTTTCCCTACCTCCTGCTGCTCGCCAGCGGTGGGCATTGCCAGCTGCTCGAAGTGAACGGCGTCGGCGATTATCGCCGTCTCGCCACCACCATCGACGATGCCGCGGGCGAAGCGTTCGACAAGGCGGCGAAACTGCTCGGCCTGCCCTATCCCGGCGGTCCGGCGATCGAGGCGCTGGCACGCGACGGTGACGCCAGGGCGGTGCCGTTGCCCCGGCCGCTGGTCGGCAGCCCGGAACCGCATTTCTCCTTCGCGGGGCTCAAAAGCGCGGTGCAGCGCGCGGTGGCAGCCGGCACGCACAAACCTGCCGACATCGCCGCCAGTTTCCAGCAGGCGGTGGTCGATTGCTTCCTCGACCGTACCCGCCGAGCGTTGGCGGTGAGCGATGCTCCGGCGCTGGTGGTGGCAGGCGGCGTCGCGGCCAATTCGGCGGTTCGCGCCGCGCTCGAAAATCTTGCCGCCGAGCAGGGCCGCGCCTTCTCGGTGCCGCCGGGCTGGCTGTGCACCGACAATGCCGCCATGATCGCCTGGGCTGGGGCCGAGCGGTTTGCCGCTGGCTTGGTCGACGGGCTTGACGCTCCGGCCCGGGCGCGCTGGCCGCTCGATGAAAGCGCCGACGCGGTGCGCGGGGCAGGAGTGAAGGCATGAAAGTAGGCGTGATCGGCGGCGGCGCGTGGGGCACCGCGCTCGCGCAGGTGGCGGCGCTGGGCGGCGAGACCCGGCTGTGGGCGCGCGAATCCGAAGTGGTCGGCAGCATCGCCAAGCGGCGGATCAACGACCTGTTCCTCCCGGGCGTGCCGCTGTCCGAGGCAATCCAGCCGACCGGCGACGTGTCGGACCTCGCCGATTGCCCTGTCTGGCTGGTCGTCACCCCGGCGCAGCACATGCGCCGCGTGCTCGAAGCCGCGCCGACCTGCCCCGTCGCGCTGCTGCTCTGCTCAAAGGGGATCGAGGAGGAAAGCGGCCAACTCCTCCATCAGGTCGCGCGCGAAGCCTGCCCTGGCGCGGCGGTGATGGTGCTGTCGGGCCCGACCTTCGCGCACGAGGTCGCCGCCGGCCTTCCGACTGCGCTCACCCTTGCAGCCGAGGTCGAGGCGGAAGCCGAAGCCGTCCGCGCCCGCCTTGCCCGGCCGGCATTCCGTATCTACCTCAGCGACGACGTTGCCGGGGCGGAAGTCGGCGGGGCGGTCAAGAACGTGCTGGCGATCGCTTGCGGCGTGGTCGAGGGCCGCGGCCTCGGCCAGAATGCCCGTGCCGCGCTGATCGCCCGCGGGTTTGCCGAGATGACCCGCTTCGGCCTCGCGCGCGGGGCACGGGCGGAGACGCTGGCGGGGCTGTCGGGGCTCGGCGATCTGGTGCTGACCTGCTCGTCCACCAGCAGCCGCAATTTCTCACTCGGCAAGGGTCTCGGCCAAGGTCGCCCGGCCACCGAGCTAATGGCCGACCGCCGCACGGTGGCCGAAGGCGCGTTTACCGCGCCAGTGCTGCGCCGCCTTGCCGACAACGAAGGCGTCGACATGCCGATCGTGGCGGCGGTGGACGACCTGCTCGCCGGCCGGGCCAGCGTCGATGCGGTGCTCGAGCGGCTGCTCGCTCGTCCCCTCCGCCTCGAAAGGCATTAGAAATCCCAGGCAATCCCCTTCTTTTCCCAGTCGCCGTAGCGCGTGGGATCGAGCCGCGGCTTGTCGCCGGCGGGCGGCGGCGCGGGCTCGGCGGGTTCCGGCTCGGGCACCGGCGGCGACTTGCTGAGATAGGTGGGCGGCTTGAGATGGTCGGGGCGCGGCATGGACAGGGAGATGGGCGTTGAAACGGCCGCAGCCAAGAGGGCCCGAAGCCGGGGTCGATGCCCGCCGAGCGGCGCTGCGCATCCTCGACCGGGTGGTGCGCAGCGGGCAGACGATGGATTCGGCGGTGCAGGGGTTGAAGCTCGAACCGTCCGACCAGGGTCTCGCGCTCGCCATCGCCGGTGAGACGCTGCGCCGCCTGCCCCTGCTCGACCGGCTGATCGACGGCGCGACGCGGCAGGTGCTGCCCGACGACGCCAAGGCGCGGATGGTGCTGCGCCTTGCGCTCGCCCAGCGGATCGCGCTCAACGTGCCCGATCACGCCCTGGTCGCGACCGCTCTGCCTTTGGTCGAGGGCGGTCCGCGGCGCCTGGTGCACGGCGTGCTCGGCACCCTGCTGCGCGGCACACTGCCAGACGCTGACGAAGGCGCCTTGCCCGCCGCGGTCGAGGAGCGCTGGACCGCCGCCTGGGGGGACGAGGCCGTTGACGCCGCGCGCCGTGCCATCGTCCGCCGCCCGCCGCTCGACCTTAGCTTCCGCAGCCATGAGGAAGCCACTGCCTTTGCCGAGGCTGAAGGCGGCATCAGCCTGGCCGAGCGCCATGTGCGCCTCGCTGACGCCCGGTCCGTCACTGCCTTGCCCGGTTTCGCCGAAGGACGCTGGTGGGTGCAGGACCTGTCCTCCACCCTGCCCGCGCGGATGATCCCGACCGACGCCGCCCGCGTGCTCGACGCCTGCGCGGCGCCCGGCGGCAAGACCCTGCAGATCGCCGCCGCCGGTCACGCCACCACCGCGCTCGACCGCTCGGAAAGTCGTCTGGCGCGACTTCGCCAGAACCTCGCCCGAACCGGACTCGACGCCGAGATCGCCGTCGCCGACGTGCTCGGCTACACGCCCGGCGAGCCCTTCGACGCCGTCCTCCTCGACGCGCCATGCTCGGCCACCGGCACCTTCCGTCGCCACCCCGAAGTGCTGCTTCGCGCGTCCGAACGGATCATCCGTGAAAGCGCGGAGCTTCAGGGCCGTTTGCTCATCGCCGCGGCTGGGTGGGTGCGCCCGGGCGGAACGCTCGTCTATGCGGTGTGCAGCCTCGAGCCGCAGGAGGGCGAAGACATCATCGCTGCCTTCCTTGCCAGCAGAGCCGACTACACCTTGGCCGAACAGCGCCGCGTGCTGCCCGGCGAGCTCGAGGAGCAAGGCGGAATGGACGGCTTCTTCACCGCTCGCCTTGTGCGCGGGGCCTAGTCCCGTCTAATCGGTCCCATGGCCCAGCCGATCATCGCGCCCTCGATCCTGTCCGCCGACTTCGCACGGCTTGGCGAAGAGGTGCGGGCGATCGACGCGGCCGGCGCCGACTGGATCCATATCGACGTCATGGACGGGCATTTCGTGCCCAACCTCACCATCGGCCCGATGGTGGTGAAAGCGCTTCGCCCGCACAGCGCCAAGCCGTTCGATGTCCACCTGATGATCTCGCCGGTCGACCCGCTGCTCGACGCCTTCGCCGAGGCCGGGGCCGACATCATCACCGTCCACCCCGAAGCCGGCCCGCACCTTCATCGCACGCTGCAGCGCATCCGCTCGCTGGGCAAGAAGACCGGCGTGTCGCTCAATCCCGCGACCCCGGCCAAGATGCTCGACTACGTGCTGGACGAGATCGACCTCGTCCTGGTGATGAGCGTCAATCCCGGGTTCGGCGGGCAGAAGTTCATCGCCTCGCAGCTCCGCAAGATCGAGGCGCTGGCCAAGCGCATCGTCAAGGAAGGGCTCGATGTCACGCTTGAGGTCGACGGCGGGGTCGATGCGACCATCGCCCGCCAATGCGTCGATGCCGGCGCCACCGCGCTGGTCGCCGGAACGGCGGCCTTCCGCGGCGGGCCGGATCAGTACGCCGCCAACATTGCCGCGCTGAAAGCCGAGCCGTGAGCCAAAGCGGGGGCGGTCTTTCCCGGCTCGCGACCCTGCCGCTGCTGCAGCGGCTGGTCGAGCGCGGA
The DNA here is from genome assembly GCF_049896405.1 of Sphingomonas sp. LHG3443-2. Lineage (NCBI taxonomy): Bacteria > Pseudomonadati > Pseudomonadota > Alphaproteobacteria > Sphingomonadales > Sphingomonadaceae > Sphingomonas > Sphingomonas sp. LHG3443-2. The sequence goes on along the minus strand of NZ_JAFCUG010000001.1, from coordinate 736,816 downwards.
AAGCCCCCTCTGCGCCTGATCGGCGTCGCCCGCGATCACGTCACCGGGTCCAAGACCCGCGGCGAGCAACTGCTGGCCGGTCGCTTCGTCAGCGGCGGCGAAGTGGTCGAGCTCGCCGGCCTGAATTGGGGAAGCATCGATCCGGCCACCCCGGCCGGAGCTGAGCTGCACGGCTTCGCCTGGCTGCGCGATCTCGCGGCTGCCGCCACGCGCGAAAAGGGCGCGCCGCTGGCTGAGGACCTCGCCGGACGCTGGCTGCTCGCCCACGGCGCCAAGGTCGATGCGGCCTGGGCGCCGGCGCTGTGGGGCGAGCGGCTGCTGTTCTGGCTCGCTTACGCGCCCTACCTCCTGTCGCGGCGCGATGCGGACTATCGCTCGGCCCTGCTCAACACTGCCGCCCGCGCCGCCCGGCACCTCGCCGGCACCGCCGACGAAGCGGCGCCCGGCCTACCGCGTATCACCGCCTGGGCTGGCCTGACCGCCGCCTGCCTTTTGCTCTCCTCCGGCACCGCGCGGCTGGCCAAGGCCGAGACCGGCCTGTCGCGAGCACTCGCCAGCGCGCAATATGACGATGGCGGGCTGATGAGCCGCTCGCCTGCCGAACAGGCCGCTTTGGTCGACCGCCTCGGAGTGCTCCGCGCCGCCTATGCCGCCGCCCGCCACGACTTCCCGCAAGGGTTCGAGGATGCCGGCGCGGCGGCCCTGGCGGCGCTTCATGGCGTCATCATGGGCGACGGGTCGCTTGGCGCCTGGCAGGGCGGCAACGAAGGCAGCCGCGCCGCCATCGCCGCCCTGATCGAAGGCTGCGGCTTCCGCGCCCGCCCGCTGCGAAACCCGCGCGGCTGGGGCTATCATCGCCTCAGCGCGCTCGGTACCATCCTCGTCATCGATGCCGCGCCGCCGCCGGCCCGCAAGCTCACGCGGAGTGGTTCGGCCTCGACCCTGGCGCTGGAACTGAGCGACGGTCAGCAGAAGCTGGTGGTCAATTGCGGCGGGCCCGGCCCCCACGCCAGCAGCCTGCCCGAAGGCCTCGCCGCCGCGCTGCGCACCACCGCCGCTCATTCCACCCTGACGCTGGCCGACACCAACAGCACCGCAATCCAGCCCGACGGCACGCTCGGCCGCGGGGTCGAGGAAGTGCCGGTCACCCGCTCCGAAGACAATGACGCCAGTCGGATCGAAGCCAGCCACGACGGCTACATCCGCGGCTTCGGCCTGGTTCACGACCGCGCGCTCAGCCTCGGCAACGACGGCAAGGAGATCCGCGGGCTCGACCGGCTGACCCCGCGCGGCCGCAAGAAGATCCGCGAAGACGTGCCCTTCGCGATCCGCTTCCACCTCGCGCCCGGCGTTGAAGCCGTGCCGACCGCCGACGGGCTCGGCGCGCTGATCCGCTCGCCCGGTGCTCCGCCGTGGAACTTCCGTTGCCGCGGGGCGCAGCTCGGGCTCGAAGAAAGCGTTATCGTCGATGGAGCGGGCACGCTCCGCTCCGCCCTCCAGCTGGTTCTGGTCGGCGAGGTTTCGCACCTCGGCGCCGAGATCGGCTGGCAATTCCGCCGCTCCAGTTGAGGCCTTCATGACCGATTTCGTTCCCGTTCGCCGCGCGCTCCTGTCCTTGTCCGACAAGAGCGGGCTCGCCACCCTTGCCGCGGCGCTGGCCGCCCACGGGGTCGAACTGGTCTCGACCGGCGGCACCGCCGCGAAGCTGCGCGAGCTTGGACACACGGTGCGCGACGTCAGCGAGCTGACCGGCTTTCCCGAGATGATGGACGGAAGGGTCAAGACGCTGCACCCCAACGTCCACGGCGGCTTGCTGGCGGTACGCGACGATGCCGCCCATGCCGCCGCCGCGACCGAGCACAGCATCGGTTACATCGACCTCGTAGTCATCAACCTCTACCCGTTCGAGAGGACGGTCGCCGGCGGCGCGGACCGCGACACGATCATCGAGAATATCGACATCGGTGGCCCGTCAATGGTCCGCTCGGCAGCAAAGAATCATCGTTATGTCGCCTGCCTGACCGACGCTGCCGATTATCCGGCGCTGCTGGCCAATCTCGAAGCCAATGGCGGCGCGACGTCATGGGAATTGCGCAAGCGCCTCGCCGCTGCCGCCTTTGCGCGCACCGCCGCCTACGACAGCGCGATTTCCAGCTGGTTCGCCTTCGCCGACCAGGGCGAGCAGCTCCCCGCCACCCTGCCGCTGGCGATGACTCGCGCTACGACGCTCCGCTACGGTGAGAATCCGCATCAATCTGCGGCGCTCTACGTGCCGCAGACGGGTGGCACGGGGGGTGTTGCCGGCGCCCGGCAAGTGCAGGGCAAGGAGCTCAGCTACAACAACCTCAACGACGCTGACGCCGCGCTCGAACTCTTGTCCGAATTCCGCGACGGCGAGCCGGCCTGCGTCATCGTCAAGCATGCCAATCCGTGCGGTGTCGCAGAAGGATCGACGGTCGCTGAAGCCTATGAAGCGGCGTTTCGCTGCGACAGCGTGTCGGCCTTCGGCGGCATCGTTGCGGTGAACCGGCCGCTCGACGGGGAAACCGCGCGGGCGATCACCGGCATCTTCACCGAGGTGGTGATCGCCCCCGACGCAGACGAGGACGCGCTGGCGGTGTTCGCGGGCAAGAAGAATTTGCGGCTGCTGCTGACCGGCACCCTTCCCGATCCCCGCCGCCCCGGCCTCACCCTCAAGAGCATCACCGGCGGCCTGCTGGTCCAGTCGCGTGACAATGGCGTGATCCTGCCGGCCGAGCTCAAGGTCGTCACCAAGCGCCAGCCGACGGCGCGCGAGGTGTCCGACTGCCGCTTTGCCTGGACCGTCGCCAAGCACGTCAAATCGAACGCCATTGTCTATGCGAAGGACGGCGTCACCGCCGGTATCGGTGCAGGGCAGATGAACCGCCGCGATTCCGCGCGGATCGCCGCCGCCAAGGCACGCGAGGCGGCGGAGACCTTCGGTTGGGATCAGCCGCGCACCGTCGGCTCTGCCGTGGCCAGCGACGCCTTCTTCCCGTTCGCCGACGGCTTGCTGGCGGCGGTCGAAGCGGGTGCCACCGCGGTGATCCAGCCCGGCGGCTCTATCCGCGACGATGAGGTCATCGCAGCGGCGGACGAAGCGGGCCTGGCGATGCTGTTCACCGGCATGCGCCACTTCCGGCATTAGGCCTAGCGCGCCGCGCCTCCCCTGTGCTCGGCGCGGGCAGATCGACGGCGATGTCCTTTTTCTTCATCTTGAACAGCAGCCGGTCTTCGGGCCCGAAGCCCTTGAGCCAGATCACCAGGCCGAACGAGGCCAGGATCAGCGGCACGCCAAGGCTGAGCTGAAGCCATTCGGGCACAAAATGGGTGAGCTGCCCAACAATGATCGCCGCGGCGGCGGCCCAGATCAGTGGCCAGCGCCAGCCGCTGACCGGGGCGCCGAGGAGCTTGCCCGCGAGCCGCGACTTGGTCACCGCCGCGAACACGAGGGCAAGACAAAGAGCGACGGCGGGGGCGGTGGCCTGCCAGGCGGGCGGCCAGCCGAGGCGGCGGAACAGCAGGATCAGCGCCACCGTCAGCACCGCCTGCAAGGCGAGCATGGCGAGGCTCAGCATCATGTTGCGGTGCCGCGCGATGTAGATCAGCGCCGCCTCGCTGGTGGTGGCGGTGGCCGCGATCACCTCTGCGCCCAGCAGGAAGATCAGCGCCGCGGTGCCGGCGACGAACACTGGCCCGACGAGGCCCATTACGCCTTCGCCGGGAATGCCGAGCGCCAGCGCCACCGCGGCTTGCGCGGCGATGACCCAGAAGCCGACCTGGCGGATCTGCTTGGCAACGCCGACCCGGTCGCCCTCCTCAAGGCTGCGGCTGATCACCGGCCCGAGGATCGGATCGAAGCTAGTCTTGAGTTTGCTGGGCAACGAGGCGACGTTCTGCGCGACATAATAGATGCCGACCAGTGCCGGGGTTGCGAACAGGCCGAGGATAGCAAGGTCGATCCGGCGGCTCGCCCATTCCACCGTGTCGGCGGCGGCAACGGGCATGTAGCGTCGTGCAAGGCCCCAGCTTTCCGCCGGGTTGGGGCGCCACCCGGCAGCGCGGCCGTAGGTACGGAAGAACGGAATCGCCGAAGCGACCAGCGCACCGATCATCGACAGGGCGTAAGCGAAGATCAGGCCGTCGCGTTTGGAGATGAAGGCAAACGCCAGCGCGGCGATGCTGATGGTCCACGGTTCAACAATGGCGCGGGCGCGCACGGTGGCGCCGACATCGTGGCGATAAGCGAGCGCCGCCAGCATGACGTCGCTCCACGCCAGCGCCAGCACGGCCACGGGCAACAGCCATTCCATCCCGTAGATTTCCGAATTGGGAAACATGATGCGGGGAAACAGGAACAGGATCGCCATGCCGAGAACGCTGGCCATCAGGGCAACCAGCAGTGCGTCATAGGTCACGCAGACGTGGGGCTTGTCGGTCTTGCTGAGCTGCTGGGCCAAGCCCCGCTTCAGGCCCAGGGTGGCGAGCTGCGCGACGAATTCGACGATCAGCACGGCATAGGCAAAGCGGCCAAGCGCTTCGGCGCCGTACATTCGGCCGGCAATGAACAGGAACGGCAGCCGCGCGGCGAGGCGCAGCAGGAAGCCCATGAAGTTGATCCGGCCGCCCCTTGCGAGGGCCGCGAGATCATTGTCGGGGGCTGCGGCCGCGGGTGCCTCGCTCAATGCGCGACGCCCCAATTGGCGCCCCAGCCCACTTCCACGCTGAGCGGCACGTCGAGGGTCACCACCGGCTCGGCAGCTGACGCCATGACGTCACGGATCACCTGCGCCGCATGCTCTTCGTCGCCGTGAGGCACCTCGAACACCAGTTCGTCATGCACGGACAGCAGCATCCGCGTGCCATTCAGGCCGGCGGCCTGAAGCGCGGCAGGCATCTTCACCATCGCGCGCTTGATGATGTCGGCGCTGGTGCCCTGGATCGGCGCATTGATCGCCGCGCGTTCGGCGCCCTGACGGAGGTTCATCACGCCCGACCGAATATTCGGGAAATGCGTCTTGCGGCCGAACAGGGTGGTGCTGAACCCGCATTCGCGGACCTGCTGGAGCGTCGTCGAGATGTAGTTCTTGATGCCCGGGAAGCGCTCGAAATAGCGGTCGATCATGTCCTTGGCCTCGTCCCGGCCGATCCCCATCCGGCCGGCGAGGCCGAAGGCGGAGATGCCGTAGAGGATGGCGAAGTTGATCGTCTTGGCCTTGTTGCGGCTGTCCTTGGAGGCGTCGCCGAAGACCTGTTCGGCGGTGATGGTGTGGATGTCGTCGCCGCGCGCGAACGCTTCCTTGAGCTGCGGCACATCGGCGAAGTGCGCGGCGAGGCGAAGCTCGATCTGGCCGTAATCGGCGCTGAGCAGGCTATGGTCTTCCTCGGCGATGAAGGCGTTGCGGATACGCGCGCCGATCTCGGTCCGGATCGGAATGTTCTGCAGGTTGGGGTCGTTCGACGACAAGCGCCCGGTCTGCGCTGCGGCCAGTGCATAGCGGGTGTGGACACGCCCGGTGCGGGGATCGATCTGCGCCTGCAGCGCGTCGGTATAGGTGACCCTGAGCTTGGTGAGCTGGCGCCATTCGAGCACCCGGCGCGCGACCTCTACACCCTCGGCTTCCAGCCGCTCCAGCTCCGCCTGGTCGGTGGAGTAAGCGCCCGACTTGCCCTTGCGCCCGCCCTTGAGACCAAGCCGGTCGTAGAGAACCTGACCCAGCTGCTGCGGCGAGCCGATGGTGAAGGGCCCGCCGGCCGCCTCGTAGATGATCTCTTCCAGCCGCGCCGTCTCGGTCGCGAAGGTCTCCGACAGTTCGGCCAGATAGGCGCGGTCGACCTTGATTCCTTCCCGCTCCATCTGCCCCACCACCGGCACCAGCGGGAGATCGACCAGGCGATAGACGCGGGTTGCCTTTTCCGACGCCAGACGATGCTCGATCCGCTGCCACAGCCGCCACACCATATCGGCATTCTCGGCCGCATATTCGGTCGCTGCGGCAATCGGCGCGTCACCAAAGCGGATCGTCTTCTGCCCGGTCCCGCACACCGCCTTCAGCGGCAGGCATTCGTGTTCGAAGTGCCGCTTCACCAGCTCCTCGAGACCGTGCCCGTAGCGGCCGCTGTCGAGCGCGAAGCTGGCGAGCATGACGTCTTCGCCGGCCGCAACGGTGATGCCTTGATCGGCGAGCAGGCGCTGCTGGTCCTTGAGATTGTGGCCGACCTTGAGGACCGCGTCGTCTTCGAGCAGCGGCTTCAGGAGCGCGAGGCCGTCGCCCAGCTTGAGCTGCGCGGGCCCTTCGCTGAGGAGGTCGCCGCCGCCATGCCCAAGCGGGATGTATGCCGCTCGGCCCGGCGCCAGGGCCAAGCTGACGCCGGCGAGACCCTCGGCAAGGCCGTGCCCGCCATCGCCCTGCAGGTCGATCGCTACTCGTCCTTGCTTCTGCGCGTCGCCAATCCAGCTTTCCAGCGTGCCGGCATCGGAGATGGTGAGATAGGCCGTTCGATCGACGCTGATGGTCTCGGGCTCACCCGGACCCATCGGCAGCGGCGCGGCCGGCGCCGGCCGCTCGCCGTTCGATGGTCGTGCGCCTTGCCCGACCATGCGGTTGAGCAGCGTCTTGAAGCCCTGATCGACCAGGAACTCGCGCAGCGGTTCTTCGGGAATGTTCTTGAGCTCGAGCGCGTCCAGCGGCTCGGGCAGGTTCATCTCGCACACCAGCCGCACCAGCTCGCGGCTGAGGCGCGCATTGTCGGCATGTTCGAGGAGGTTCTGGCGAAGCTTGGGCTTCTTGATCCCGTCAGCGGCGGCCAGCACCGCTTCGAGGCTGCCATGCTCCTGGATCAACTGGCTCGCGGTCTTGGGACCGATGCCCGGCACGCCCGGCACGTTGTCGACGCTGTCCCCCATCAGCGCCAGCACGTCGCCCAGCAGCTCCGGCGGCACGCCGAACTTGTCGACCACGTAGGCGCGGTCGATGCGGCGGTCGTTCATGGTGTCGAGCATGTCGACCGAGCCGTCCTCGATCAGCTGCATCAGGTCCTTGTCGGAACTGACCACCGTCACCTTCCAGCCCTGCTTCTTCGCTTCGGTGACGTAGCAGGCGATGATGTCGTCCGCTTCCAGCCCAGCTTGCTCGATGCAGGGGATCGAAAAGGCCCGGGTCGCGACGCGGATCAGCGGCATCTGGGGCACCAGATCCTCGGGCGCCGGCGGGCGGTGGGCCTTGTACTGGTCGTACATCTCGTTGCGGAACGAGGACGACCCCTTGTCGAGGATCACCGCCATGTGGGTTGGCCCGTCGGCCTTGCTCAGGCTCTCGGCGAGCTTCCACAACATGGCGGTATAGCCATAGACGGCGCCCACGTTCATCCCGTGCCGGTTGGTCAGCGGCGGGAGCCGGTGATAAGCGCGGAAGATGTAGCTCGATCCGTCGACGAGATAGAGGTGGGGCTGGACGTCAGGCATGAACGCAGGGCTTTAGCAGGTTCGTCCGCCCAAGGAACGCCCGCGTTCACGCACTTGCCAGCGCCGCTTGCGAAGCCGATGACGACGCATGGCCGAAAAGTTCGCTCGTCATAAGCAGCCGTGGACTCTCGAAGAGAACGCCAAGCTCCACACGCTCGCCGCCAAGGGGATGGGCCTGAAAGCCATCGCCAAGGCGCTGACCCGAAGCGAGGAAAGCACGCAGGCGCAGGCCAAGGTGCTGAAGCTCAAGATCGCCAAGCTGCGCTGATCGTCGCGCGCTTCCTGGTTCCGGCAGTCTGTCGAAGCCGGGCGTCCTCTCGCCTAAACCTGCTTCGATTCCCGAAGATGACCGTCTTAGCCCAGTAAGGCAGGTCCGTTCGGACCGGCAAAGGGGAATCGTCACCATGGTTTTTGCCACTGGGCACGCGGCGCTGCGCCGCTGCTGCCTGCTGTCCTGCTGCGTCGCGGCGCTTGTTGCTGCCAACCCTGCGCTTGCGCAGGACGCACCAACCACGGGCGACGCGCCGGCTCCGGTCTCGACCCCGACAGCGTCCGGCAAGAAGGTGTTCACCCCCGCCGACTTCGTCCGCTTCGCGCCGCGCACGGCGTTCGACATGCTGGCCCAGGTGCCGGGTTTCAGCATCCGCGGCGAGGACACCAGTTCGCGCGGGCTCGGCCAGGCGTCGGGCAACGTGCTGCTGAACGGCGAGCGCTTGTCGGGCAAGTCGACCGACCCGGTCACCGCGCTGCAGGCCATTCCCGCCGGCAACGTCGAGCGCATCGAGATCGTCGATGCGGCCGAACTCGATGTGCCGGGACTGACGGGCCAGGTCGCCAACGTCATCTATCAAGCCAAGGCCAAGCTGTCGGGCCAGTGGAGCTACCGACCCGAATTTCGCGCCCATTATGCCGATCCGCTCTACACCCGCGGCGACGTGTCGGTCAGCGGCACCAGCGGCCCGGTCGAATATACGATCGGCCTGCGCAACGACGCCAGCCGGAGCGGTGCCGGCGGTCCGACCACCATCACGCGGGGTGACGGAACGCTGTTCGAGACTCGCGACGACCGTTGGAACGGTAATTTCGACCAGCCGCAGCTGACCGGTCAGTTCAAGATCGACGGGCCGGGCTCCTCGCTCGGCAACCTCAATCTCCTGCTGCGCCGCTTTGACTATGTGTTCGACGAGACCAGCCGCCGCGATCGCGTCACCGGGTCCGATCAGGTCCGCCGCCTGATCCAGGAAGAGAAAGGCTGGAATTACGAGCTTGGCGGCGACGGCGAAGTCGCGCTTGGCGGCGGCCGGCTGAAGCTGATCGGCCTGTTCCGCTCGTCGGATGAGCCCTTCCTGCAGCAGGCGCGGACCAGCTTTGCCGATGGCAGCGTCGACACCGGCAGCCGCTATGTTCAGGACGGCAAGTCGAGCGAGAAGATCGGCCGCGCCGAATACCGCTGGAAGATCGGCCGCACCGACCTTCAGCTATCGGGCGAAGCGGCGTTCAACAGCCTCGACAACGTCAGCCGGCTGTTCTCGCTCGATCCGCTGGGCGACTTCACCGAGATCCCGTTTCCGGGCGGCACCGGCAAGGTCAGCGAAGACCGCTACGAAGGCCTGCTGACCATCGGGCGGCCGCTCTCGTCGGCGATCACTGCACAGCTGGTGATCGGCGCCGAACGCTCGACCATCGTGCAGGAAGGTCCGGGCGGCAAGGAACGCACCTTCCTTCGCCCCAAGGGCTCGCTCAACATCGCGGCGCAGTTCAGCCCGAGGTTCAACGCCAACTTCAAGATCATCCGCCGCGTCGGGCAGCTCGACTTCGGTCAGTTCCTGGCCCGCGTGTTTCTCGACAACGAGAATGAGAATGCCGGCAATCCGGACCTCGTGCCTACTCAGCAGTGGCGCTTCGAGCTCGAACTCGCGCGCGATCTGGCGGCGTGGGGCAAGACCCGCGTCAACCTCGTCGCGGCGTTCTCCGAGGACCTGATCGATATCATCCCGGTCGGCCTCAATGGGGAGACACCGGGCAACATCGACAAGGGCCAGGCCTATGCGATCGACTGGAACAGCACGTTCCAGCTCGACCCGATGGGTCTTAAAGGTGCCAAGATCAATCTGCGCGCGCTGGCGCAGACCAGCCGGGTCCGCGATCCCCTGACGGGGATCAAGCGCAACTATTCAGGCTTCACCACGCGGATCCTCGAATTCGGCTTTCGGCACGACATTCCGAAGAGCGACTGGGCTTATGGCACCAACGCCAGCTACAGCCACAACGCGCTGAGCTATCGCCTGACCGAGGTCGGCCGGCAGTTCGAAGGCCCGGTGTTCGCCAGCCTGTTCGTCGAGAACAAGGACGTGTTCGGCCTGACCGTGCGCGGCGAGGTCAGCAACATCACCAACGCTCGCAGTCGCTGGGACCGGATCGTCTATACCGGCCGCCGCAACGTCGCGCCGGTCGACTTCGTCGAAGATCGCAATCGCCTGATCGGCCCGATCTTCCGCCTCTCGGCGCGCGGAACTTTCTAGCTCAGGGCGTCAGCACCGTGTCGCGGGGCTGCGTCAGCGTTTTCGGATAATCGCGGGTGAAGTGCAGCCCGCGGCTTTCGCGGCGGCGAAGGGCGGAGCGGACGATGAGGTCGGCCACTTCGACCAGGTTGCGCAGCTCGATAAGGTCGGGCGTGACGCGGAAGTTGGCATAATAGTCGGTGATCTCGCCGCGCAGCATGTCGATCCGGCGCTTGGCTCGCTCCATCCGCTTGGTGGTGCGGACGATGCCGACATAATTCCACATGAACCGGCGGATCTCGCCCCACGTCTGGGCGATCACCACTTCCTCGTCGCTGTTGGTCACGCGGCTTTCGTCCCATTCGCGAACCTTGGCGACAGGCGGCAGTTCGTCCCACCGCGCCAGAATGTCGCGCGCCGCCGCTTCGCCGAACACAAGGCATTCCAGCAGCGAGTTGGAGGCCAGCCGGTTGGCGCCATGAAGCCCGCTCTCGGTCACCTCACCCGCCGCATAGAGCCCCGCCGCATCGGTCCGGCCGGCAAGGTCCACCACCACCCCGCCGCAGGTGTAATGCTGCGCCGGCACGACGGGGATCGGCTCCTTCGTCATGTCGATGCCGAGGCCGATCAGCTTTTCATAGATGTTCGGGAAATGCTCGCGCACGAACGCGGGGTCGCGGTGCGAGATGTCGAGGTGGACGAAGTCGAGCCCGTCGCGCTTGATCTCATTGTCGATGGCACGGGCGACCACGTCGCGGGGCGCGAGCTCGGCCCGCTCGTCATAGTCGAGCATGAAACGGTGTCCGGTCAGCGGATGCTTGAGGATCCCGCCTTCGCCGCGCACCGCCTCGGTGATCAGGAAGTTCTTGGTTTCGAGATGGTAAAGACAGGTCGGGTGGAACTGCATCATCTCCATGTTCGACACGCGGCAGCCCGCGCGCCACGCCATGGCAATGCCGTCGCCCGTCGCGCCGCGCGGCGCGGTGGAATAAAGGTAAACCCGGCCCGCTCCGCCCGTCGCCAGGATCGTCGCCCGCGCGGTCAGCGTCTCGACCTTCCGGGTCTTGCGGTTGAAGGCGTAAAGGCCGTGGACCGCCCCGCTGGTCGAAAACCGTTCCTCGTTGCGGCCGGTGATGAGATCCACCGCGACCATGTCGGGTAGCAGCACGATGTTGGGATTGGCCGCGGCCGCCCGCTCCAGCGCCTGCTGCACCGCCCAGCCGGTGGCGTCGGCAACATGGACGATCCGCCGGTGGCTGTGCCCGCCCTCGCGGGTCAGGTGCAACGCGCCGCCTTCTTCCGCGAACGGCACGCCAAGCTCGCGCAGCCGCTGGATGGCGGCGGGGGCGGCGCCGACGACATGCTCGACTACGTCGCGGTCGTTGAGCCCGGCCCCGGCCACCATCGTATCCTCGACATGCGCTTCGAAGCTGTCGCCTTCCTCCAGCACCGCGGCGATCCCGCCTTGCGCCCAGCCGGTCGCCCCTTCGCCGAGCGCGCCTTTGGCGATGACCGCAACCCGGCGATGCTCGGCAAGGTTGAGCGCCGCGGTCAGCCCGGCCGCGCCCGAGCCGATGATCAGCACGTCGAACGATTGCACCACTAGCGGCGCACCAGGCTCAGGAACACGTCCTCGAGATCGGGTTCGCGGGTCACCACATCGACGATTCCCAGCCCGTCACGCTGCAAGGCAGCCAGCACCTCGCCCGCGTTCACCTTGTCCTTCTGATAGGTGATGGCGAGGCTTCGGCTGCCTTCGAGCGTCACCCTGTCGAAGCAGATATTCGCCGGGACATCCTCGAGATCGCGGTCGACCGTCACCACCACATTCTTCTCCTGCGCGCGGGAGAGGAGGGTGCGGGTCGACTCATTGGCGACCACCTTGCCGTGATTGATGATGGCGATTCGCTCGCACAATTGCTCGGCTTCTTCGAGATAGTGGGTGGTGAGGATCACCGTCGCGCCGGACGCGTGCAGCTCCTTCACATAGGCCCAGAGCTGCTGGCGAAGCTCGATGTCCACGCCGGCGGTCGGCTCGTCGAGAACCAGGATAGGCGGCGAATGAACCATCGCCTTCGCGACCAGCAGCCGCCGCTTCATCCCGCCTGACAGGGTGCGGCTATAGGCATGCGCCTTGTCGGTGAGCCCCATGGCCGCGAGCAGTTCGTCGCTTCGGCGCTTTCCCGGCGGCACGCCATAGAGACCGGCCTGGATCTCCAGCGCCTCGCGCGGGGTGAAAAAGGGGTCGAACAATATCTCCTGCGGCACGATGCCGATCGACAGCTTGGCGTTGCGCGGATGCTGGTCGATGTCGAAACCCCAGATCTCGACCTTGCCCTCGCTCTTGCCGACGAGGCCAGCGAGAATGTTGATCAGCGTCGACTTGCCCGCGCCATTGGGGCCGAGCAGTCCGAAGAATTCTCCCTGGCGCACTTCCAGCGAGACTCCGTCCAAAGCGCGTTTGCCGCCGGCATAGGTCTTGCCAAGGTCGGTGATTCGGATCGCTGGAACGGGGCTGCTCATGGGACTGGACGCTTAGCGACGCGGCTTCGACCAAGGAAGCCAAACTGGTGAATGAGGAATTTACCTTACTTCGTAGGGTGGATTTGGTGTTAACCAGCCTAGGCAAGCGGGCATGTTGCCGTTGCGCTTCCTGTTTACCTTCGCCGGGCTGGCCTTGTTGCCGGCCGGCGTAAGCGCGCAGCAGATGCCGCCGAAGTCGGCGACACCGCGGGCCGGGGCCAGCAGCGTGCTGATCTACCCCTTGACGCTGACCACCCAGGCCAATCTCGACTTCGGCCTGCTTGCGTCCAACGGAGCGGGCACCGTCGTCATTGATCCCGTGTCGAGCAAGCTGTCGACCACCGGTCTCGTCACCTCGCTTGGCGGAAATCCGCGGCCCGCGGCTTTTATCGGCGCGTCGCGAAGCGCGTCGGTGGTGATCATCCGCATTCCCAAGCAACCGATCACCATTCGCCGTATCGGCGGTACGGAGACCATGGTGGTGCGCGACTTCACCTTGCAAGGCCAGGACAAGCGCACGCTGGCGCGGTCAGAAGCCTTCGCCTTCAATGTCGGCGCCACGCTGGTCGTCGCTGCGGGTCAAGCTGAAGGTGTTTACTCCGGCGAGTTCGACGTCACGATTCAATACCCTTAAGGCAGCGCCAACCCTCAACATTCAGCCTTAACGCGCGCTTGGGCAAATACCTTCAAGCGTCGTTGAAACAGTCCGTCCATTTTGGATGAGTTCAACAAATGTGGGGAACTCAAGGACATGCGCACTTTTCTGACCTTCGCGGCGCTCGCCGCCACTACCGCTTTCGCCGTTCCGGCCGCCGCTCAGACGGTAACGCCGCCGCCGCCGGCCTCGCTTCCGTCGCAGGATTCGGGCTCCATCGATGCCACCGCCCTGCTGATCCAGCCGGCGACCATCGAAGGTCTCGACAACCTCGACTTCGGCACCCTGATCGCGTCGCCGGCGGCGTCGGGTTCGGTCGCCGTCAGCGCCAATGATCCGAGCAGCCTGCGCACCATCACGGTGAATGCCGGCACCCTCACCGCCGGTGCGGGCAGCGCCAAGCGCGGCCGCCTGGTCGGCAACGGCCTTCCGACCCAGATCGTCAACATCACCCGCACCTTCCCGGCGACCCTGGTCAACCAGGACGATCCGACGGCCACCATGCCGTTCTCGGGCGCGCTCAACGCCGATGCCGAAGACGGTTCGGTGACCATCGGCTCGACGGGCGTCTTCTACATCTATGTTGGCGGAACCCTCACCGTTGCTCCGCAGCAGATGCCGGGCCTGTACAGCGGCACGGTTCTCGTCAACGCCGACTTTCAATAAGTACCCCACAGCTTATTGAAGCGACGGGAGGTGGTTGCTAACCCGCAAGGGTTATGCAGCCGCCTCCCGAAGTCATTTCTGTCACCACCAACGCCGTTCATTGCGACGGCAGCGGCGACATCAGCCCCGCGCTTGGCCACCCGCGCGTGTTCTTGCGCATCGATGAGAAGGGCTGGGTGGAATGTGGCTATTGCGATCGCCGCTTCGTGCTGAAGGGCGGTCCCGCCGACAACGGCGACGCCGCCTGATCCTACCAGGCGCCGCCGAATGGACCGCCGTTCTGCCATTGCCGCACGCGGCGCCGGGTGGCGGGTGAGGTTGTCACGGGCAGCGCCTCAAGCGGGAAGAACCCCGCTCCGCTGACTTCCCGGCCGTCGATCCTGATCGGCTGATCGGAACTGCCCTCGAACAGGCTGATGCTGTCGCGCTTGCCTTCGCTGCTCGCCTGATAGTCTCCGAGCAGCCGAAGGTCGGCAGCGGCGATCCCGACTTCCTCCATCAGCTCTCGCGACGCGGCGGCAAGCGGGTCTTCGCGCCGGCCGACCCCGCCGCCGGGCAGCACGAACGAGCGCGTATCGCCATAACCGTTGCGGATCAGCAGCAACTCGCCCTGGCCGTTGAACAGCATCACTTTGACCCCGCGCGTGCGCAGCCGAAGCGCGCCAATCACGCGCCGCCGCAGCGCCCAGCCGAGCTGAAGAAGGCGGTTCATTTGCCCCCAAGGTAGAAGGCCACACGCCCGCGGCAAGCCACTGGTCCCTGCTTCAGACCCGCTTATATGATGGGGCATGACCGAGCTCTCCGATCCGCGCCGCTTCCTGTATAACGCCGGGCTCGACCCCGACGACGCCCGCCGGCTCGCCGCGCGCCACCTGTCGGCGCATGACGATGGTGAGCTCTACCTTCAGTATCGCCGCAGCGAGGCGTTTGGCTTCGACGACGGACGGCTCAAGACTGCCGACTACCATGTCGGGCAGGGCTTCGGCCTGCGCGGTGTCAGCGGGGAGGCGACCGCCTTTGCCCATGCCAATGAGCTCAGCGCCGCCGCCATCGAGCGCGCGGCCGAGACGCTGCGCCTGCTGACCGCCGGCGGCAAGCCGACCGCCGCGCCGCCGCGCACCAACCGCGCGCAATATGGCACGGAGGATCCACTCGGCGCCCTGCCTTTCTCGGACAAGGTCGCGCTCTGCCAGATGATCGACGCCGCCGCCCGCGCCCGCGACCCGCGCGTTTGCCAAGTCAGCGTCGGGGTGCAGGCGAGCTGGTCGGTGGTCGAGATCGTCCGTGCCGACGGGTTCGTTGCGACCGATGTGCGCCCGCTGGTTCGCTTGAATGTCCAGCTGGTGGTTGAACAGAACGGTCGCCGCGAAATGGGCTTCCACGGCCTCGGCGGCCGCTACGACATGCACCGCCTGTTCGACGAAGCGACCTGGAACCGTGCAATCGACATCGCCCTCGACCAGGCGCTGGTGAACCTCGATTCGGTCGATGCGCCGGCCGGCGAGATGACGGTGGTGTGCGGTCCCGGCTGGCCCGGCGTGCTGCTGCACGAAGCGGTCGGCCATACGCTAGAGGGCGATTTCAACCGCAAGGGCCAGAGCGCCTTTTCCGGTCGCCTCGGCACGCGGGTCGCGGCGCCGGGCGTGACGGTGGTCGACGACGGCGCGATGCACGAGCGACGCGGCAGCCTGTCGATCGACGACGAAGGCACGCCGACCGGTCGCACCACCCTGATCGAGGATGGCATCCTGGTCGGCTATCTGCAGGATCGCTTGAACGCCCGGCTGATGGGGGTCGAGCCGACCGGCAACGGCCGCCGCGAAAGCTTCGCCCATGCGCCCATGCCGCGGATGACCAACACCTTCATGCTCGGCGGGCAGGACGATCCGGGCGAACTGCTCGGCCGGGTCAAGGACGGCATCTACGCCAAGAGCTTTGGCGGCGGGCAGGTCGATATCACCAGCGGCAAGTTCGTCTTCAGCTGCACCGAGGCCTACCGGATCCGCGGCGGCAAGCTGGCCGAGCCCTTGAAGGGCGCGACGCTGATCGGCGACGGGCCGACCGTGCTGACCCGGGTCAAAGGCATCGGCAACGACCTCGAACTCGACGAGGGTGTCGGCATCTGCGGCAAGGGCGGCCAGAGCGTGCCGGCCGGCGTCGGTCAGCCGACCCTGCTGATCGAGGGACTGACCGTGGGCGGCACCGCCTGAGCCTGGTCGAGCTCGCGCGGTTCGCCACCCGGGTCGAGGCAGACCTGGCGCGGATGCTGCTCGAAAGCCACGGGATCGACAGCATCCTGTTCGATGCCGAGGTCCACAGTTACCTCGGCGTGGGCGCCGTGATGCCGGTCCGGCTGATGGCGCTCGACGAGGACAGCGCGGACGCCCGCGCCATTCTCACAGAAGGTGATCTACTGCCGCCAGGCTGAAGCCGGCGCCGTGCGCCTTTTCCTCCAGCTCCTCGCGCGGGACGCCCTGCTCGCGGCAGGCGACCGCCCATGCCAGCGTCGAGCGCATCCCCGAGCGGCAGAAGGCAAGCATTTTGCCGTCGCCCAGCTCGCTTCGGGCCGAGACCATTTCCTCGATCTGCGCCGGGCCCATGCCGCGGGCGATCGGGATGTGGCGATAGTCGATCCCCGCCACTTCCGCCGCCGCCTCGATCTCGGCGCTGGTCGGCTGGCCCGGGTCCTCGCCATCGGGGCGGTTGTTGATCACCATGGTGACGCCATGACGCCGCGCTTCCGCAAGATCGTCGATGCTGATCTGGCCGGAAACCAGGGTGTGCTCGTCCAGTGCCTTGAACTCGGTCATCCCTTGGTCCCTCTCGGTTGCGGCGCGATGGTCACGACGTTAGCCGTGACTGCGCACCACGCCCAGCATTGCCTCGCCATAACGCTCGAGCTTCGCCACGCCGACCCCCTGCACCCGGCCAAGCTCGGCAAGCGTGCCCGGCCGCGCCGCCGCAATCTCGCGCAGGGTCGAATCGTGGAAGACGACATAAGGCGGCACCGCGCTTTCCTTAGCCAGCCGCCGCCGCTCCTCGCGCAGCGCGTCGAACAAGGGGTCGGCCGGGCCGTCCACAACCTCGCCTCGGCGGCGGCGCGATTTCCTGGGCGGCGGAAGCGCGATCCGCACTTCTTCTCCGCCCTTGAGGATACCGCGTGCACCCGGACCGAAGCTGAGGCCGCCATAAGCGTCGGCCCGCAGCGCATCGCGGGCGATCAGCGCGCGGGCGACCGGCTGCACCAGCGCCAGTTCGTCGGCGCTACAGATTCCGAACACGCTCAATCGGTGGTGATTGTTGGAAAAGACCTTGTCGGTCTCCTTGCCCGCCAACACGTCGGCCAGATGCCCGACCCCGAAGCGCATCTCGGTGCGGAACGCGGCGGACAGCAATTTGCGCGCGACCTCGGTCACCTCGACGGTCTGCGGCGGATTGAGGCAATTGTCGCAATTGCCGCACTCGGAAGGCGGGTCCTCGCCGAAATGGCGCAGCAGGATCGCGCGGCGGCAGGAGGTCGATTCCACGAAGGCGGCAAGGCTGGCGAGACGGTTGCGTTCTTCCGCCTGCCGCTCGGCCGGCACTTCCTCGATCCGCTGGCGGGCGAGCGCGAAATCCTTGGCCGCCCATAGCAAATGCGCTTCGGCCGGTTCGCCGTCACGCCCGGCGCGGCCGGTCTCCTGATAATAAGCCTCGATCGACTTCGGGCTGCCGGAGTGGATGACGGTGCGCACGTCGGGCTTGTCGATCCCCATCCCGAACGCGATGGTCGCCGCCATCACCATCTCTTCGGAGGCCACGAATGCCGCCTGGTTGGCCGCGCGCACCGCGGGGTCGAGCCCGGCGTGATAGGGCAGTGCCGGCCGCCCACTCGCCGCGATCTGCGCGGCCAGGCTCTCGGTCTCGCGCCGGCTGGTCGCGTACACGATGGCCGGGCCCGGCCGCTCGGCTAGCAATGCGACGATCTGCCGCCCGCCGCTGTCGCGATTGCGGATATGATAACGGATATTGGGCCGGTCGAAGCCCGACACGATCAGCCCGTCCTCGGGAATGCCGAGCTGCACCAGCACGTCGGCCCGGGTGCGCGGGTCGGCGGTGGCGGTCAGCGCGAGGCGTGGCAGCTCGGGATGATCGTCGAGCAGCCCCTTGAGCAGCCGGTAGTCCGGTCGGAAATCATGCCCCCATTCGCTGACGCAATGCGCTTCGTCGATCGCGATCAGCGACAGCGGCACCCGGTCGACCAGCCGCCGAAATCCCTCACCCGTCGCCCGCTCCGGCGCCACGTAAAGCAGGTCGAGCTCACCGTCGCAAAGCCGCCGCACCACCGCTTCGCGATCGTCGGCGCTGGTTAGCGCCGCGGCCCTAATCCCGAGTGCCTCGGCCGAACGGATCTGATCGTGCATCAGCGCAATCAGCGGCGAGATGACCAGCGCCGTGCCGTCGAGCGCCAGAGCCGGCAGCTGGTAGCAGAGCGACTTGCCGGCCCCGGTCGGCATGATCGCCAGCGTGTGTCGCCCGCTCAGCACGCGTCCGACCACCTCTTCCTGCACCCCGCGGAAGTGGTCGAATCCAAAGACTTGTTTCAAAAGCTGATGCGGGTCGGTCACAGAAAAGGGCCTTGGCGGCAAGCAGCCGGGCAAGGCAACCTTGTATTGCGCAGTGGGCATCGTCAAACGACAGGCAAGGGGAGCAAGTGATGACCATGACCGACCGCAGCCTGGCCGAGCTCCAGGCAGACTTCCGCGCCACCAGCACCAACGCCATGCCGATTGCCGGTTTGGCGGCCTGGGCAGCGCTTGGCGTGGCCGGCGCGATGCTGCCCGAGCGCACGATCGCGAATGCCTCGCTTTACATCATGGCCGTGATCCTGCCGCTGGCCTTTCTCATCGAGCGTGCTCGCGGCCGCAACCTCTTCAGTAACGACGGCAATCCGCTGACTACCCTGTTCCTGCTCGGCATCGTCATGGTCGCGCTCACCATTCCGCTCGCGGTGATCGGCTCGGCCGGTGGCCAGCCGCTCTTGGTCCTGCTGGGCATGGCGATCCTGGCGGGCGTGGTGTGGATTCCCTACGGCTGGGCCGCCGACGACAAGAGCGGCATCGTCCATGCCGTGGGCCGCGGCATCGGCTGCTATCTTGCCTATGGCCTGTGCCCGGCGCCATGGACCGCGAGCGCGATCTGCGCCGTCGTTGTCGCCGCCTATCTTTACTCGCTTGCCGTCATGCGCCCGGTCGGCTCCGCCGCGGAGGGTCGCGCCGCCACCGCATGACCGTCGCCGTCAACATGGGCCTGTCGCCGCAAGGCCAGCCCATCACCATCGATCTCGAAGAACTGCTCGCCACCCGGCTGCTCGTCCAAGGCAATTCGGGCAGCGGCAAGTCGCACCTGCTGCGCCGCCTGCTCGAAAAAAGCGCGGGGCAGGTGCAGCAGATCATCATCGATCCCGAAGGCGATTTCGTCACCCTCGCCGGTCCCTACGGTCATCTCGCGATCGAAGCGTCCGAGCATGACGAAAAAGAAATCGCCCGCGCCGCCGCCCGCATCCGCGAGCATCGCGTGTCGGTCGTGCTCAGCCTCGAGGGCCTCGAAGCCGAAGGCCAGATGCGTTGCGCCGCCTCCTTCCTGTCCGCACTGTTCGATGCGCCACGCGACCATTGGTACCCGGCGCTGGTGGTGGTTGACGAAGCCCAGCTGTTCGCGCCCGCCGGCGGGGGCGAGGTAGCCGAGGACGTCCGCCGCGCCTCGCTCAGCGCGATGACCAACCTCATGTGCCGCGGCCGCAAGCGTGGCCTCGCCGGGATCATCGCCACCCAGCGCTTGGCCAAGCTCGCCAAGAATGTCGCCGCCGAAGCGTCCAACTTCCTGATGGGCCGCACCTTTCTCGACATCGACATGGCCCGCGCCGCCGATCTCCTCGGCATGGAACGGCGCCAGGCCGAAGCCATCCGCGACCTGCCGCGCGGCACCTTTCTCGCACTCGGTCCCGCCATCAGCCGTCGCCCGCTGTCGGTGGCGATCGGCGAGGTCGAGACCCGCGCCCGCTCGATGAGCCCCAAGCTCGTCCCCCTGCCGACCGCGACCCCGAGCGCCGATTTGCAGGAGCTGCTCTTTCAGCCCGGCTTCGACTTCGAACCCGCGCCGCCGCCAAAGAAGGCGCCAGCCGCGCCGCCCTCCGAAACCCTGCTCGAGCAACTCGCGGCGAAAACGGCCGCGCCTGCGCCGTCGCTTCTAGAGAAAACGGACGAGGAACAGGCTTTTGCTATTGCCACCGTGCTCGAAGCGATGGTTGCCGACAGCGATAGCAGCTGCCGCTCGGCCGCGGTGCTGTTCCAGGATTTTACCGTCCGGCTGCGGATGGCGGGCGTCGCGCCTTCCCCACTCGATCTCCCCGCATTCTCCCGCCGCCTGGCGATGGCCCGTGCCGGCATCTTCACCGAAGACCCGGACTGGCAGCCCGCGCTCGACGCAGCGCAGGGCCTTCCCGAAGACATGCTCGGCCCGTTCCTTTTGCTGGCCCGCGCCGCCCGCGATCGCCAGCCGACCCCGTCCGACGAAGCGATCGCGCAAAGCTACGGCACCGCCAGCCTCGGCCGCGCCCGTCGGCTCTTGAGCTACATCGAAAGCCGCGACCTCATCGTCATCCGCACCGATCTCAGCGGCAAGCGCAGCATTGCCATTCCCCGCCTCGGCTGGAGCACTGCGGCGGCCTGATCGCGCCGAACCGGCGGCACCAAATTAGACTCCGCGCGCTTTCATGTTACGGTGTTACCGCCGAATGAAGGAGCGATCCCATGACTCGACTGTACCTTCGCCTGTTCGCCCTCTCCGCCGCCGGCCTGTTGGCGTCCGTCACCCCAGCTGCGGCCCAGACCTCGGGGATCGAGGTGACCCCGCCGCCGTCGGAGTATTATCGCTATCACCAAGCGGTGCCGATCCTTCCGCCCGGCAAGTCCGACAGCCTCGCCGTCGCCCGAGCGCAACTCGCCAAGGGCGAATATCGCGCCGCTCGCAAAGAGGTCGAAACGAACCGCCAGGCACGCACCACATCGGAAGGCCGTTACCTGATCGGCATCGCGGCAGCGAACCTTGGCGATTACGCCGACGCCTCGCGCTCGTTCCAGGCCAGCCTTGACCTTAATCCTCACCATGTCGGATCGACACTTGGCGTGGCATTGCTCGACCTGCGCGCCGGAAAACGTGAGCGGGCCGAGAGGGCGCTGCGCCAGATCGAAACCCGCCGCACCCGCTGCGCCGCCAGCTGCGAAGATAGCGCGCAGCTCGACCGTGCCTCGGAGGTGCTCGGGCACTTTTTGGCTCAGGCCAACCGGCAGGGCTGAGGCCACTTTACCCCTCGCGTGACGCTGGCCGGCCCGGCTAAAGGGTGGGCCTGTCCAGCGTCACGAAGGCTTCATTCCTCATGATCATCGATCGCCGCCTCTTTCTTGGCGGTGTCGCCTCCGCGACCCTGCTCGCTGGTCGAGCCGCTGCGGCACCTGCCGTTGCCGCCGACGACATCATCGACCGCTTCGTTGGCGCCCACGCGTTTAGCGGTGCGGTGACGCTCGCGCGGCGCGGACGCATCACGCACCAGCGGCTGTTTGGCCTTGCCGACCGCGAGCGCGGCGTGCCGGTGAGCGCCGTCACGACCTTCGGCATCGGATCGGTCTCCAAGTGGTTCACTGCGCTTGCCGTTCTGCGCCTCGTCGGGCGCGGGCGGATGCGGCTTGAAGCGCCGCTGCGCACCTACCTACCGAGCCTGACAGGGCCCTATGGCGATGTCTCGCTCGAGCATCTTCTTGCCAACGACAGCGGAATCCCTGACCGGGTCACCCAGGCGATCGGGTCGGACCCCGAGCTGAGGAACTCGGTCGAGGGGTCGGCCGCGATGGTGAGCCGCTTTGGCGACGGGCCGCTGGCGTTCCGCCCGGGCGAGCGGTTCGACTACAGCTTCTTCAACTGGGTGCTGCTGCACGCCGCTTTGGAGCGGGTAACCGGCCGCTCGTTCGAGCAGGTTCTTGGGCAAGAAGTGTTCCGGCCGCTCGGTCTTGGTCGAACGGGCTTTGTCGATACACGCAGCGGCGAGGTGCCGGGCTTGGCTTCAGGCTACGGCCCCGATGGCAAGCGCAAGGAAGCGCGGGTGCCGCCGTTCGGCGGAGCGAGCGGAAACATCCACAGCAGCGCCGCCGACCTCGTGCGGGCCGCGTACCTCACGCTCGACACCGGCCGCCTGCTTGGCCCAGCCCTTCGCGCCGAGCTCCTTCGCGTCTGCGTGCCACAGGAGAATTACGCGCTCGGCGGGCGGGTGCGCACCATCGGCGGCAAGCGAGTCGCGTGGGAGACCGGCAAGGTCCAGGCGTATCGAACGCACCTCGCGCATGTCGTGGGAGAAGGACGCACCGTGCTGGTGCTGAACAATGGCGACCTCAGCCAAGATGCGCTGACCGCGCTGGTCGAGCAGCTGCTGCCGCTCATCTGACCTATTCCGCGGCTTCGGCCTGCTCCTGCTCGGCTTGCTGGCGCGCCCACATGTCGGCGTAGAGGCCGCCGCGGCGCAGCAACTCGGCGTGGGTGCCTTCCTCCGCCACCTGGCCGCCGTCGAGCACCACGATGCGGTCGGCGTCGACCACGGTGGAAAGCCGATGGGCAATGGTGATGGTGGTGCGGCCGGTCGAGACGGCGCTGAGCGTGTCGAGGATTGCTTCCTCGGTCCGGCTGTCGAGGGCGCTGGTCGCCTCGTCGAGGATCAGGATCGGCGGGTTCTTGACCAAGGTCCGGGCGATGGCGACGCGTTGCTTCTCTCCGCCCGACAGCTTTAGGCCGCGCTCACCGACGCGGCTCTCGAACCCGTCCGGAAGCGCGCGGACGAAGCCGTCGAGCGCCGCCCCGCTAGCCGCCGCCGCCACGTCTTCGGCACTCGCATCGTCGCGGCCGTAGGCGATGTTGTAGCCGAGCGTGTCGTTGAACAGCACGGTGTCCTGCGGCACGATCCCGATCGCCGCACGCAGCGAGGATTGCTTGACCCGGGCAATGTCCTGCCCATCGATGGTGATCCGGCCGGCCTGCGGGTCGTAGAATCGGAACAGCAGGCGAGCGAGGGTCGACTTGCCCGCCCCGCTCGGCCCGACCACCGCGACCGTTTGCCCAGCGGGCACGTCGAGCGTCAGGCCCTTCAAGATCTCACGCCCGTCCTCATAGCCGAAGCGGACGTTCTCGAACCGGACGTGACCACGTTCCACGTGGAGCGGCAGAGCGCCGGGAACGTCCGACACCTCCTCCGGCGTGTCGAGGAGCCGGAACATTTCGTCCATGTCGGTGAGGCCCTGGCGGATGGTCCGATAAACGGTGCCGAGCATGTCGAGCGGACGGAAAAGCTGGGTTAGCAGCGCGTTCACCACCACCAGGTCGCCGGTCGTGAACTGGCCGCGGCTCCAGCCCCAGACGGTGTAGGCCATTGCCCCACCCATCAGCAGGTTGGTGATCAGGCTTTGCCCGATGTTCATCGCCGCAAGGCTGGTCTCGATCTTGACGGTCGAGCGGGCGAGATTCTCCACCGCCTGCCCGTACAGCCGCCGCTCTCGCGCTTCGGCGTTGAAATATTTGACGGTTTCGAAGTTGAGCAGGCTGTCGACCGCCCGCGCCGTGGTCGCGGTATCGTGGCTGGTCCATTCCTCGCGCAGCCGCACGCGCCAGTCGGTAACCGCTTTGGTGAACCAGATATAGGCGACCACCGCCACCGCTGTTGCGCCGACGAGGCCCGGCCCGAACTCGGTCCAGAACAGCACCGCGACAATGGCCAGCTGAAGGATGGTGGGCGCCAGGTTGAACAGCAGGAAATAGAGCATCATGTCGATGCTCTTCGATCCGCGCTCGATGATCTTGGTCACCGCGCCGGTCCGCCGCTCAAGGTGGAAGCGCAGGCTCAGCCCGTGAAGATGCGAGAAAGTCTGCTCGGACAGCTGCCGGGTCGCTTCCTGACCGACGGTCTCGAAGATGCCGTTGCGCAGGTTGTCGAGCAGCACGCCGCCGAAGCGGGCGAGTGCAAAGGCGGCGACCAGTGCCAGCGCGACAGACGCGGCATCGGGCGCGCCCGCCGTCATGCGGTCCACCGCACCGCCGAATGCCTTGGGCAACACGATGGTGGTGAGCGTGATCGACGCGACCACCATCAGGAACGCGACAACCACGCGCAGCTTCAGCGCCCGGCGCCCTTCCGGCCACAGAAACGGCAGGAAGCGCAGCAGCACTTTCAGGCCGCTTCGTTCGCGGCCCGGGGAAACAGGATGAGCGGGAGGCATCGGCAGCCAAGGTAGGTGTGCACCCCCGGCGGCGCAAACCCTGCGGCGAAACGATTGGAACAACGCATTTATTTCGCCGTTCTCAGGCCAAGTCACCTTGCGGGGTTAAGCACATGGGTCCGGTTTCTTACGTCATTGCCATTCTGGGTTGCGCCGACGGCGGCGCGGCCTGCCAGCAGGTCGCGATTGCGCCGTCCCGATACGAAAGCGCTGCCGCCTGCGAAGCCGCGACCGGCGGCGTGCTTGCCGGAAGCACCGACTTCGACTTCCCGACCATCGTTGCGCGCTGCCGCACGGCCAAAAGCCCGGCTGCGGTAGAGCGCAAGCCGGCGCCGCGTGGTCTGGCCGTCAAACAGGGCTGACCGCAATGGCAATCGGGGAGCGGCATGAGCAGCCGCACTGCGACACTCCGAGTCACAGTGATGCGTCCACGGCGCCCATCCCAGCTGCAGACTGGCAGCAGGATGATCTCTCTCAGACTGATGCCTTCGAGGAAGAAGGCGCGGGCCTCGCGGCCAAGGAGTAAGCTTTCATGGCCGACGTCCTTGATCCCCCTACCCACGAAGAACCGAAGCTGCCCGGCAACGAGCATGAGCTCGACCCCAAGCCGGAGTGGCAGCCACGCTACGCCGGTTCAGGGCGTCTGAAGGACAAGGTCGCCATCGTCACTGGCGGGGACAGCGGCATCGGCCGTGCCGTTGCCGTGCTGTTCGCGCGCGAAGGTGCCGATGTCGCGATCCTTTACCTCAACGAGCATGAAGATGCGGCCGACACCAAGAAGTTCGTCGAGGCAGAGGGCCGCCGTGCGATCTGCATCCCTGGCGACCTTGGCGACCGGGACTTCTGCTTCAAGGCGGTGCAACAGGTCGTCGACACCTTCGGCAAGCTCGACATCCTGATCAACAATGCGGGCGAACAGCATCCCGACGAGAAGATCGAAAACATCACCGAAGAGCAGCTTCGCCGCACCTTCCAAAGCAACATCTTCTCGATGTTCTTCATGGTGCAGGCCTCGATGCCGCATCTGAAGAAGGGTGCCGCGATCGTGAATTGCACGTCGGAGACGATGTACAAGGGCGCTCCGATCCTGCTCGATTATTCGGCAACCAAGGGCGCGATCACCGCTTTCACCCGCAGCCTCGCCAAGAACCTCGTCGAGCAGGGCATTCGCGTGAACGGCGTGGCGCCAGGTCCGATCTGGACTCCGCTCAATCCCTTCGGTGGCCAGCCGCCCGAGAAGATGCCCGAGTTCGGCAAGGATACCCCGATGGGCCGGCCCGGCCAGCCCAACGAGGTTGCGCCGAGCTTCCTGTTCCTCGCCTGCGACGACGCAAGCTATATGACGGGCCAAGTGCTCCATCCGGATGGCGGCAACACCACCCAGAGCTGAGGCTTACTGGTAGGCGACCTGGATATCGATTGTGCCGGTGTAGATCCCGTCCGGCATGTTGGAGGTGAAGGGCAGGCTTCCGCCCACCTCGAAGATGCGGCCCGGGTTGCCGCTGTTGTCGATGGTAACGCTCGAGGGGAAGCTCAGCGTCAGCGCCAGCGTTGCGCCGGCACCATTGCTGAGGCTGACGGTCGGGGTCGGCGAGCTGATCAGCGCGACATTGTTGTTGGAACCGACTAGGCGGAACTGTGCGGTGGCGAAGGTGCCCGAGCACGTCAGCCCCGAGCCCGTGCCGCAGGTCCGGCCCGAGGTGGCAATGGTCACGTTCTGAGTGCCGGTGAAGGCCCCGACAAGCACCGTGCCAAACTCGAGATCGCGCAGCGCGGTGAGCTGAAGCGGCTTCTGGACCTTGACGGTCGCCGTTGCCTTGGGGCCGGTCGTGGTGGTCTGCGCGGCGACAGGCGAGGAAGCGAACGCCATGAGGGCGGCGCCGAAAGCGAAAGCAATCTGTTTCATAGATAATCCACCGTGATGGGAACGTCGCCGCGATATTCGCCTTCGGCATCGCCGCCGACGAACAGCTCGCCCCCGAAGCGGACGCGGAGACGTCCGTCGGTGTCGAGCCGGGGTATGAGAGGAAGGTCGCTGCTGATCCGCGTGAGTGCCAGCGTGCCGCCGGCGAAGCCGTAGAGATCGATCCGCTGCGGAAGCTCGACCCGGACCTGGCGCCCGGGTTCACCCCGGATCACCACTTCGCCGGTCATCGCGCGGCCGGTCAGCGCCGCAAGGGCACCGCTGATGTGTCGTCCTCCATCGGGCGCCAGGGTCGCAGTACCGCCCGCCGGCCCGGTCAGGATCACCCGGTCGAAGTCGAGGCTGGTCTTGACTTCCAGCGCCATCGGCTTGGCGTCGGTGCTGGTGGAGGTTGTCAGTGCTCCCTCGCCGGTGTCGCACAGGCGGCATGGTGATGCGCCCGCCGCAGCCGAAGCCGAAGCGAGAAGGCAACATACGAGAATGGCCGGGGTCCAGCGCATGGTGCCGGGATACATCCGAAATGGTGTAAGCTTGGTAAAAGCACCGCTAACCATTGCTGCCGCTCTCCGAATGCCCACATTCCGAGGAAAAGGAGTAACCGGATGAGCGACACCCCCACCCCTGCGACGGACATGCCGCACAACGATCAGGAATGGCTCGACAAGCTTGGTCCCGAGCGCTTCCAGATCCTTCGCCGCCATGGCACCGAGCCGGCCTGGACCGGCGAACTGCTCGGCAACAAGGCCGAAGGGG
Organism: Sphingomonas sp. LHG3443-2; assembly: GCF_049896405.1. Classification (NCBI taxonomy): domain Bacteria; kingdom Pseudomonadati; phylum Pseudomonadota; class Alphaproteobacteria; order Sphingomonadales; family Sphingomonadaceae; genus Sphingomonas; species Sphingomonas sp. LHG3443-2. The sequence goes on along the minus strand of NZ_JAFCUG010000001.1, from coordinate 710,013 downwards.
AATATGTCTGCGGTGGCTGCGGCGCGCCATTGTTCGAGAGCGATACCAAATATGACAGCGGCAGCGGCTGGCCGAGCTTCACCGCGCCGGTCGACGACACCGCCGTCACCAATGTCGAGGACAACAGCTACGGCATGCGCCGCATCGAAGTGCGCTGCGCCAAGTGCGCCGGTCACCTCGGCCACGTCTTCCCTGATGGTCCTGGGCCGGACGGCCTGCGCTATTGCATCAACTCGGCCAGCCTCGACTTCAAGCCGGAGGAATGAGCACGGGGGGCGGTGAGGGTTCCTGCACGGCAACTCTTGCCGCCCAACGACTTAGACCCTAACCCTCTCCCCTCATGGCCAGGCAGCCCGTCCGTCCTCGTTCCGCACCGGCTGCCGCCCAGCCCCGCCTGGGTGTTGGTGGTTGGATCATGCGCCTGGTCAAATGGGGCATGGTTGCAGCGCTGCTCGGCCTGATTGCGGTCGGCGTCGCGGTGGCCGTCGCTTACACCCAGCTGCCCTCATACCAGAGCCTGTCGAACCGCGGTGACCTTGGTCAGAATATCCGCGTCCGCTCGGCAGATGGCCGCCTGCTGGTCCAGCTCGGCCCCAACCTTGGCCAGTGGATCCCCTACGACGACATCCCGGGCACCATGCGCGCGGCGATGATCGCGGTGGAAGACAAGCGCTTCCGCAATCACCCGGGCGTGGACCCGATCGGCATGGCCCGCTCGATCAAGGTTCGGGCCGAGACGGGGCGTTGGAGCCAGGGCGGGTCGACCATCACTCAGCAGCTCGCCCGCAATATCTTCCTGTCCAATACCCGCACCTTTGGCCGCAAGCTTCGTGAAGCGGTGCTGGCGCTGGCGATCGAGGCCAAGTTCAGCAAGAACCAGATCCTCGAACTCTATCTCAACCGGGTGTATTTCGGCGGCGGGGCCTACGGCATCGATGCCGCCAGCCGGACCTTCTTCGGCCATAGCGCGACCCGCCTCAGCCTTGGCGAAGCGACCATCATCGCCGGGCTGGTCAAGGCGCCCAGCAACTATTCGCCGACCGCCGACGTCGAAGCTGCGCGCGGCCGCGCCGACGTGGTGCTGAAGTCGATGGTCGATAACGGCTTCGTCACCGCCGACGCGGCGGCCATGGTCGATCCCGCCGAGATCGTGGTGCAGCCGAGCACCAAGCAGAATAGCGTCCGCTATTTCACCGATTGGGCGCTGCCGCAGCTCGATACCCTGATCGACGAAACCAGCGAGCCGATCGAAGTCTGGACCACGCTCGACACCACCATGCAGACCGCCGGCGACCGCGCGATCAATGCCAATACGCCCGGCGGTGCCCAGGGTGCGCTGGTCGCGCTGGACCGCGACGGGGCGGTGCGGGCGATGATCGGCGGGCGCGATTACGTGTCGAGCATCTACAACCGCGCGACCCAGGCGCAGCGGCAACCGGGCTCGGCGTTCAAGCTGTTCGTCTATCTAGCCGCGCTCGAGAGCGGCATGAAGCCGACCACCACCCTGATCGACGAGCCGGTGGATGTCGAAGGCTGGCGGCCGCGGAACTCAACCCGCAGCTTCCTTGGCCCGGTGTCCCTGCGCGAGGCCTTTGCCCGCTCGATCAACACGATCAGCGCCAAGATCGGCGCGGAGCTAGGCTTCGGCACCATCGCCGACATGGCCCGCCGGTTCGGGATCACCTCGCCCATCTCGACCTATCCCTCGATGGTGCTGGGCACCGCCGATGTGCGGTTGATCGACATGACCCGCGCCTATGCAGCGGTCGCGAACCGCGGCATTTCGGTCAGCCCTTATGCCATCACCCGGGTGACCAGCGCCGACGGGCGGCTGCTGTACCGCCACAGCTCGTCCGAAGATCGCACCCTGGTCGCGCCATGGGTTGCGGCCGGCATGACCGACCTCCTCCAGACCGCGGTGATGAGCGGCACCGGCCGCGCGGCGCAGATCGGTCGCCCGGTCGCGGGCAAGACCGGCACCACCCAGTCCAACCGCGACGGCTGGTTCATCGGCTTTTCGAGCGGGCTCACCACCGGCGTGTGGATGGGCCGCGACGATGCCAAGGCCATTTCCGGGCTTCAGGGCGGCACCGCCCCGGCCCGCGCCTTCCGCGACTTCATGGTTCGCGCGGTTGCCAAGCGGCCGGTGGAGCAGTTCCAGACCGACGTGCCGATGCCCGACTGGCAGCTGGAGCCGGGCGAGGAAAGCTACATCGGGAACAACGAGCTTCCGCTCGAACCCCTCGTGGACGAGAATGGCAATCCGATCTTCGCGCCGGCCGAAGATCCGCTCGCGCCCGAGCCGATCACCGTACAGCCGACCATGCAGCCGGGTCAGCCGCCCGAGCCGACCGAGGTGGACCGCATCTTCGGCCAGCCGCCCGTCGACCGCCGCGCTCCTACCCCGGCTCCCGCGCCAACTCCTCCGCCAGCACCACGCGAGCGGCCGCCGCTAGCTCCGGCCGACAGCACGCAGCGACGGACTGAGCCGACGCAATTCTGAGCGCGCGGCGGCGACGGGGCCGCCGAACAATCGCTCCTCCGCTGCCTTGAAGGCCGGCGAATGATCCATGTGCAGGCGGTGCGCGACTTCATGCGCGACGACAAACCTCAACACCTCGGGCGGCGCGAGGATCAGCCGCCAGCTAAATCGGATCGCGCCTGACGAGGAGCAGCTGCCCCACCGGCTGACCGCATCGCCCACGCTGACCGAGCGGACCGTCACGCCGGCCGCAGCCGCAATCCGCGCCGTTTCCGCACTCAGCCGCTCCCGCGCGAGAGCGCGCAGCCAGCGCTCGACCGCCGCCGGCACGCTGTCGGCAGGGCCGCCAACCAGCAATTCGCCCTTCACGAACTTCACGCCGCGTCTGGCGGCGGGCTGATGCACGATCCTGAGAAGGTTTCCCTCGACCGGCACCACGGCGCCGTCCTGCAACGGCGCACCGGCGGGCGCTGCGGCCAATTGGCGGTCGATCCACGGCCGCTGGCCCGCCACCCAGTCGAGCGCCGCACGGGCCGAATGGCGCCACGGCATGGTCAGCTTCAGCAGTCTTGCGTTGTGATCGACCCTGAGCCGCAGCCGCCGCGAGCGCTTCAGACGGCTGATCCGCACCGGCAGCGGCAGGCGGGGGTCTTCAGAGATCACGGTCGGTAAGATGGAACTCGAGCTCGCCCGCATCGACTTCACTGACGGTCCAGCCGCGGGTCGACATGCCCGCTTCGTGCACGCTCTCGCGGCTGCCGGTTTCGAGATAATGCCAGGCGGGAAGCGGCTCGCCGAACGCGCGCAGCTTGTAGGCGCAGGTGCCGGGCAGCCATTCGAGCTCTTCCAGCTTGTTCTTCGACAGCTGGACGCAATCCGTCACCCACTTCTTGCGGCTGGCATAATCGGTGCAGCGGCCGTTCTTCCGGTCGAGCAGCTTGCAGGCGACGTTGGTCGGAAACAGCTCGCCGGTGTCGGCATCTTCCAGCTTGTGCAGGCAGCAGCGGCCGCAGCCATCACACAGCGCTTCCCACTGCGCGGCGTCGAGCGCGACAAGGGGCTGGTCCCACCAACGGGACGTGTCAGGCGTCGGCTTGTTCATTGGCGGCCCAGACTTGGTCTGCTAAGCGCCCGCAATCAAGAGTTTACCTTCAAGCGACGGGTGGGACATTCGATGAGCAAGCGGCGTCTGGGCTTTGGGGCCTTGCTGTTGATGAGCCTTGCCGCGCCGGTCGCGGCGCAGGTGTCGACCAGCCCCGGCTACTCCTTTCTGCAGGCCGTGCGCGAGCGTGACGGGGGCAAGGCATCGGACCTGATCGCCCAGCCGGGCTCCAACGTCGTCAATTACCGTGACGAGAAGGGCGATGCTGGCCTTCACCTCGTCGTCGCCCAGCGCGATCTCATCTGGCTGCGTTTCCTTCTCGGCAAGGGAGCGGATGCCAACATCGCCAATCGCGATGGCGACACACCGCTGATCATGGCTGCGCGGATCGGCTTTGCCGAGGGCGCCGACATTCTGCTCAGCCGTGGCGCGCAGGTCGATCGTGCCAATCGCCGCGGCGAGACGGCGCTGATCATCGCCGTCCAGCAGCGTAACGTGCCGTTGGTCCGCTTGCTGGCCGAACGCGGTGCCAATCCGGACAAGACCGATAACGCCACCGGCCGCAGCGCGCGGGATTACGCCAAGCTGGATAGCCGCGGGCCGGAGATGCTCCGGGTCATGGACGCGGCCAAGGCGGCGAAGAAGACGTTCGAGATCGCCGGGCCGAAGCTCTAGTTTCCCCAGCCGAGCGTCGGGTCGATCTGCGCACTGAGCCGACGGGCGGCGCGGCGGGCGAAGCGCAGGATTTCGGCCTTTCGCCGGGCGGGTGCCAACGGCCGCTCCGGCGCATCGCGCACCACTGCGGCATCGTAGCGATCGGCAACGATCACGCCCGCAGTGCCGGGCAGGAAGCGTTCTTCGTCGAGCAGGCCGGCGAGGGTCGGCGGCACCGCCCAGAAGAACTGGTCGCAATAGTCGAGATAGTCGGTCCACTTGGCATCGCCGGTGAGGTCAGCTTTGCTGACCTTGATCTCGACGATGGTGAGCTTGCCCTTGGGATCGATCCCCATCAGGTCCGCGCGCCGTCCATTCGGCAGCGGCACTTCGCAGATGGCGAACAGGTCGCGGCGGCAGAACAGGCGGGTGACGCCCCGCGCCACCTCGATCGCGACTGGAGCAAGGTCCTGGAAACAGGACGCGGGAACCAAGGTTTCAGGCGCGGTGGACACACCGGAGCCTTAGAACAGGACGGGAACGGACGCTAGGGCTCTTGCGGCAAGTCGCCGCAGAGCAAGGACTTAGCGGTAGAAGACGTGGTTGCCGACCGCTGCAACGCGGGTCAGGCGCCAGCCCGGGCTGACCCGGCGGGCGTGGAAGAACATCGCCTTGCCAACGCTGCTGTCATGCAGGTCGGCATCGACGATGCGAGCGACCGCAACGGCATTCTTCCACTGCAGGCTGTTCTTGTTCACCGCCGGCCAGCGGCCGCCACGGACGAAGCTGAACTGACCACGCTGGGTCAGAACGCCGCAATAGCTGGACGGAAAACGACCGCGGCTATCGGCGCGGTTGGCAATCACCTGACCAACCGCCAGCTGCCCGGCGAGCGGCTCGCTCTTGCTTTCGAAGTAGACGCCGGCGGCGAGGCACTCGAGCTCGCGGCTGCCAGCCTCGCTGCGGCGCAGCTTGGCGACGGTGTCACCGAGGCTGGCGCCGCGCGTAATAGCGACCGGCTCTTCTTCATCGGCGGGGACGGGAAGAGCGGGCTCCTCGCTGCCGGCAACCTGGGCGGGAGCGAGGGGATCGTTGGAAAGGGGAGTCGTGACAAGCGGTTCGTTCAGCGTCTTGGCAACCGCGGCAACAACCTGGTTCGTGGCATCCGCAGGAAGGACCTGGGCGGGAGCAACGGAAGAGGCGCCCATCGCGGCGGCGGCAAGCATAAGGACGAAACGACGAACCACTGACAACCTGTCTTTGTGCGGTGGATAGCCGTCCGCGCGTTCGGTCAGGCCTGAAAGGCCGCGTCACATCGCCTGGGCTGATCCCCCGTCTCGCGCGGCCCGCCGGCTGGTTTGACCAACCCGCACGAGCACCCCGCTAGAAGCTGTTCCTCGGTTCGTCGCATTTTTGACGACGCGCAAGTCACTCAGGTCATTTCAGCGATGAATTGTTCCGCCGACGGGATGTCCAGTTCGATCAGCCAAAGATCGGGGTCACGATCGCGTGCTTTGGCAAGCTGTCGCTCAAGCGAGTCCGAATCGGCCAATTCGCGCGATTCCCACTCGTAGGTACCGCTGCCCTGAAGCAACCGTTGCACCAGGAAACGTGCTTCTCCACGCTCGGCAAGGACCAGCATCAGGCTTCCTCGCTCGGCATCGCCGCGCCGCAGAATGGTGCCGAAACCGCCGAGATCACGTGCCCTTGCCAGCAGGGTTGAGGCCTCCACTCCCGCCGCCAGTCGCGGCTCGCTCATGCCGGGGCGTAGCCGTCGAGCCCGGCCAGCGCGATGTGCGAGCGGAGAAAGGTGCCGGTTCCGCGCGCGCATTCCTCGCCGCTCGAATCGACGATCCGCGCTTCGGCAACGAACACCCGCCGCTTGCCCGAGATCCAGCGCCCTTCGGCGAAGGCTGGGCCTTCGTGCATCGGCTTGGTGAAGTGCAGGTTGAAGGCGGTGGTGAGCAGGAAGCGATCACTGACGAGGCTGTTCGCGGCGTAAAAGGCGGCATCGTCCAGCATCTTGAAATAGAGCGTCCCGTGCGCGGCGCCCGCAGCATGGAAGCTCGCCGGCTCCACCGTGAAGTCGATCCGCGAGCGGCCCGCTTCGTCCAGGCTCAAGGTCGAGCGAAACAGAAGGTTGATCGGCGCCGAGGCATACAGCTGCTCGAGCGCGCGATAATGGGCTTCTGCGCCGCTCGGCGTTGGAGGGCCGGCGTCAGGCAGCGTGCGGCTCATCGACCCCCATCAGCACCGCGGTAAGGGCATCGCGCGTGTGCGCACCGCGTAGTTTCTCCAGCGTCGGTGCATGGCGCACGACACGGCTGATCGCGGCCAAGGCCTTGAGGTGATCGGCACCCGCATCGGGCGGGGAAAGCAGCAGGAACACAAGGTCGACCGGCGTTCCGTCGATCGCCTTATAGTCCATCGGCTCGGCCAGATGCGCGACCAGTCCGTAGATCCGGCGCAGGCCCTCGATCTTGCCATGGGGAATGGCGACCCCGTTGCCGAAGCCGGTGGTGCCCAGCCGCTCGCGGTCCAGCAGCGCGCCGACCAGTTCCGTGACGTCGAGCTGGAGCCGTTGCGCGGCGATCTGGCCGATCGCGTGAAACAGGCCACGCTTGTTCGGCGCCACCAACGCCGGGCGGCTCGCATCGAAATCGAGAAAGGTCGCAAGCTGCATGGTCACGGAACTACTCTGATGCCCCGGCGTGAAATCTCGCGGGCCAATGCCTCAACGCCTTTGCTCGGTCTAGCGGTCCTTGGGCTCTACCCAGCCGATGCTGCCATCGTCGCGACGATAGACCATGTTGAAAGCGCCGGTCTTGCTGTTGCGGAACATCAGCGCGTTGGTGTTGCGCAGGTCGAGCATCATCACCGCGTCGGACACGCTGCTTTCCGGAATGTCGACACGGGCCTCGGCGATCACCGGCGGATGCTCGGGGGCTTCCTCCTCCTCGGCCTGCGGGGCGGCGAAGACAGTATAGGAAGCGCTTGCGTCATAGCCCGGACCGCCGGTCGCGTCGGCGCCCTTGCGGTCACGCAGCCGCGATTTGTAGCGCTTCAGCTGCCGCTCGATCTTGTCAGCAGCGCCTTCAAACGCCTGCTGCGCGCTTTGCGCCCGGCCGTTTGCCTTCAGCACCACCCCGTTCACCACCGGCGCGACGATGTCGCAGGTGAATCCGTGATCGTGCGGGCCTTTGCCGAAAGTGACGTTGGCGGCGGTCGCGCGGGAGAAATAACGTTCGGTCAGCGCCTCGAGGCGATCGGTGACATGGTTCTGGAGCGCCGCTCCGGTCTCGACCTGATGCCCTGAGACCCTGATGTCCATGTCCTTCTTCTCCCGTGCAGGGGAGCCCTCAAGCTGAGCCGATTGCGGCCCAGAGCGGCTCCTTCATCTTGGCAATGAACTGGGTATGGGCAGCCAACTCGTCAAGCGAAGGAGCGTGGGGGCGCGCCGGGCGGACGGCACGCAACGGCGATGCGATGCTTGCCGTCCTATCCCCCGCCTGATGTCCGCCATCGCTCAATTCGGCCACCAGCGACAAGCCGATCTGGCGGCCGCCGGTGAGTTCGACGTAGACCTGCGCCAGAAGCTGGGCGTCGAGCAGCGCGCCATGCTTGACGCGGGCGGTGCGGTCGACACCGAAGCGGGTGCAGAGCGCGTCAAGGCTGTGCTTGGCGCCGGGATGCTTGGACCGGGCGAGGACCAGGGTGCAGATCATCCGGCTGAGGCAAACGGGATCGCGCCCGCACAGCGCCAGTTCGTTGTTGAGGAAGCCGAAGTCGAACCCCGCGTTGTGCGCGATCAGCGGCGCGTCGCCGATGAAGTCGAGCAGTTCTTCGCACGCGGCGCCGAACAGCGGCTTGTCCGACAGGAAGATGCTGCTGAGGCCGTGCACGGCTTCCGCCTCGCTCGGCATCGCGCGTTCGGGATTGAAATAAGCGTGATATTCGCGGCCGGTCGGGCAGCGGTTGATGAGCTCCACACAGCCGATCTCGACCATGCGGTCGCCGCTGGCCGGATTGACGCCGGTGGTCTCGGTATCGAACACGATTTCACGCATGCGTGAATCTATGCGCTGCGGCCCAGGCCCAGTCCAGCAAGGATTTCGTCGACTTGAGCAGCGGTCTCGGTGAGGCTGAGCGAAGTGTCGATCACATGATCCGCTCGCGCGCGCTTTTCGCCGTCGGGAAGCTGGCGGGCGAGGATATGATCGAGCTTCTCGGCGGTCATGCCAGGTCGGGCGAGCACCCGCTGTCGCTGCACATCAGCGGGGGCGGAAACGACGATGACCTCGTCGAACACCCGGTCGCCGCCGGTTTCGAACAGCAGGGGAATGTCGAACAGCAAGGCCGGCGCATCGCCATGCTCGACGATAAAGCGCGTGCGCTCGTGATGCACCGCTGGGTGGACGATCGCTTCCAGAGCGGCGAGCTCCTCCGGGCGCCCGAACACGGCGGCCGAGAGCGCCTCACGCTCAACGGCGCCCTCGCGCGTGGAGCCGGGGAAGCGCTGCTCGATGATCGGGACCAGCTTACCCCCTTGGCCCTGCAGCCGCCGCACGGTCGCGTCCGCATCGAAGACTGGAATACCGCGCGCCGCGAACATCGCCGCGACCGTCGACTTGCCCATTCCGATGGAGCCGGTGAGCGCGAGGGTCTTCATGCGGAGAGGAGTCTCCGTAGTTCCGCATCATGCTGCCGCGGGGCATCGGCCCCGAAGAAGCGCCGAAACCCATGACTCGCCTGCTCGATCAGCATCTCAAGCCCGTCGATTGTCCGCATGCCCAAGTGGCGCGCCTGCCGAAGCAGGCCGGTTTCGAGTGGATCATAGACCATGTCGAATACGATGGTGTCCGGATAATAGGCGCTGAGATCGACCGGCACCTCTGGTCGACCACGCATACCGAGCGGCGTCGCGTTGATGATGACTTGCGAGTAACGCTGCTCGTCCGCCCCGTCGGTGGGGTTGCGAATGGGCCCGAGTGCCTCGAGCGGCTGGGCTTGGCCATGCGGCGTTCCGAGCAGCTCCGCGAAGGCGCGTGCCTTGACGGGATCGCGCGCGAACACATCGATGTCGCTGAAGCCAGCTCGAACGGCGCCCAATGCCGCTGCGGAGGCAGCTCCTCCAGCCCCGATGATCTGGACGTAGGTCGCAACGTGGTTTGAATAGGTGGCTTTGGTCTCGCGAGCCAAGGGAACGGCGACGCCTTGGACGTCGAAGTTCCAGGCGTGGAGCAAGTTTCCTTCGCCGCGGGTCAGGCAATTGCTCGCGGCGATCTTGTCCACGTCTGCGCTTCGTTGAGCCGCAAAGGGCACCGCTGCTTCTTTGAGCGGCATGGTAAGATTGCAGCCCCGCCAAAGCGGATCCTTGCATCGCGAGTCGAAATAAGGTGCGAGCTCATCCGCGCTGACCCTGGTTGCCCGGTAATCGCCCTTGATCCCCAGCTTCTGTAGCCAGAAGCGGTGGATCAGCGGCGACTTGCTGTGGCCGATCGGGTCCCCAATCACTTCCGCATAAGGAGTGCGTGACGTCACGACGTCAGCACGCCTCTTTCCCGCAAGGCGCCGAGCAACGGTAGCAGCGGGAGGCCGAGAATGGTGAAGTGATCGCCTTCGATGCTCTCGAACAACTGCACGCCAAGCCCCTCGAGCCGGAATACCCCGACACAATAGCTGACCTCCGGCCAGTCGGCGTCGAGATACTTCTGGATGAAGGCTTCACTAAGCGGGCGGACGGCAAGCCGTGCGCAAGCCGCGTGGCTCCACACTGTGCGGCCGCCTTCGACCAAGGCTGCGCTGCTGGTCAGCTCCATCACCTTGCCCGAAAAGAAGCGCAGATGCTCGGCCGCGGTTTCGCGACCTGCGGGCTTGTCGAAGCGGCGGCCGTCGACACTGATCAAGCTGTCGCTGCCGATGACCAGCCCTCTTGGGTGGCGCTCCGCAATCGCCCGCGCTTTTGCTTCGCCAAGCGCCAACGTCAGCGCCGCATCGTCGCCTGCAAACCCGGCCTTGATCGCCGCCTCGTCGACGCCCGGCGCCTCGGCCGCATAGGCGACTCCCGCGTTCGCCAGCAATGTGCCGCGGATGGGCGAGGTCGAGGCCAAGATCAGGTCCACGGCATCAGTTCCATGTTCGTTCCTGTGGAGAAATCGCCCTCAACCCCTAGCGCGGTGACGGGGACAAGCTCAACCGGACCTGGTTGCGCCCCCCAGCCAAAGTTCGCCAAGGCGCTTATCCACGGTGGATGAAGTGCTCCACAGACCTGTGGATTGCGGGAATCAACGGCCGCGACTCGCCGGTCTTGCGAGAGGCGCGGTTTGCGGCCACCTGTTGGCAACCGCGGGAGGGCCGCTTATTCCCCAGCTTCGACGGCCCAACTGACTCCATCTACCTATTTAAGAATCTAAAAGAGAAAGAGATAAGGGTGGCCGACCAGCCGAGCGGACAGACGACCGACAAGCCTCTTCTGGCCGTGCTCCGGGGTGAGCGCCGCGATCCGCCGCCGGTCTGGATGATGCGCCAGGCGGGACGCTACCTGCCCGAGTATCGCGCGCTGCGTGCCGAGAAGGGCGGCTTTCTCGACATGGTCTATGACCCTGCCGCTGCGGCCGAGATCACGCTGCAGCCGCTGCGCCGCTTTCCGCTCGATGCCGCCATTCTCTTTTCCGACATCCTGATCGTGCCCCACGCGCTCGGCCAGGAGCTGAGCTTCGTCGCCGGCGAAGGCCCGCGATTGAAGCCGCCCCTGTCTGGCGCCGAGATGACGGCCTTCCAGGCGGCCCCTGAGCGCCTCGAGAGCATCTACGAGACGGTCCGGCAGGTGAAGGCCCAGCTCGCCCCGCAAACGACGTTCCTGGGCTTTGCAGGCTCGCCCTGGACGGTCGCCACCTACATGGTCGCCGGCGAAGGGAGCCGCGAGCAGGCCGAGGCCCGCACGCTTGCCTACATGGACCCGGGGAAGTTCGCCGCGATCATCACGGCGATCGAGGACGCGACCGTCACCTACCTGGTCGGTCAGGCCGATGCTGGCGTGGATGCTGTGCAGTTGTTCGACAGTTGGTCGGGCAGCCTCGCCCCGTCCGAGTTCGAACGATGGGTGATTGCGCCGACCGCTCGGATCGTCGCCAAGCTTCGCGCGCTGCGTCCCGAGCTCACGATCATCGGCTTTCCCAAGGGCGCCGGCGGCAAGCTACCGGCTTATGCCCGCGAGACCGGGGTCCATGCGCTCGGCCTCGACGAGACGGTTGACCCGGTGTGGGCCCACGCCAACCTGCCCGCGAACATGCCGGTACAAGGCAATCTCGACCCCCTCGCCCTGATGGCGGGCGGCGAAGCGCTGGAACAGGCAGTCCGCCGCGTGCTCTCTGCGCTCGAGGAACGCCCGCACGTCTTCAACCTTGGTCACGGTATCGGCCAGTTCACCCCCATCGAGCATGTCGAACAGATGTTCCGGCTGCTCGGAAAGGCTGCGTGATGCTCGACAACGCCATCGGTTTCCTCGGCAACGCCTATCTCTGGGTCAAGGCCGCGCACATCACCTTCGTGATCTTCTGGATAGCCGGCCTGTTCCTGCTGCCGCGCTTCTACGTCTATCACCATGCGACAGCCCCCGGCTCGGCCGAGGATCGCGCGTGGGTCGAGCGCGAGCGCCGCACCCGCTCGATCATCCTTGGGCCCGCAATGGCGATCGTGTGGCTCCTCGGGCTGGCCCTTGCGACCCATCTCGGCGCTTGGAACGAAGGCTGGTTCCACGCCAAGCTGTTGTTCGTAATCCTGCTGTCCGGCTTCCAGGGCTGGCTCGGCGCTTATGGCCGCAAGCTCGCCCGCGGCGACCGCCCGCTCGAGAACAAGACGCTGCGCATCATGAACGAAATTCCTGGCATTATGACCGCGATCATCGTGGTACTGGTGATCGTTAAACCCTTCTGATCTTGCCGTGGGGAGCGCGCCTCCCCATGTTGACTTGGCAGGCGAGCCGCCATAGGCCGCTATCAATACGGCCGCACCGGCCCGTATTGTCCACCTTCGCCGGTGTGACCGCTCGTTCCTTCGACGCGGCCTTCAGTCTACCGACTGCGTAAAATCTCCAGCAAAAGAACACACTACATGCATCTCAAGGACCTCAAGCAGAAGACCCCCGCCCAACTCGTCGCGCAAGCCGAAGAGATGGGGATCGAGGGCGCGTCGACGCTGCGCAAACAGGACCTCCTTTTCTCCATCCTCAAGGTCCGCGCCGAAACCGGCGCCGAGATCATGGGGAGCGGCACCATCGAGGTGCTGAACGACGGCTTCGGCTTCCTCCGCAGCGCCGAGGCGAACTATCTCGCCGGCCCCGACGACATCTACGTCACGCCGCAGCTCGTCCGCCGCTTCGGCCTGCGCACCGGTGACACGGTGGAAGGCGAGATCCGCGCGCCCAAGGACGGCGAGCGTTATTTCGCGCTCAGCCGCATCACCTCGATCAACTTCGACGAGCCCGACGCCGTCCGCCACCGCGTCAATTTCGACAATCTGACGCCGCTCTACCCGGACGCGAAGCTCAAGCTCGACACGCTTGACCCGACCATCAAGGACAAGTCGGCGCGGGTGATCGACATCGTCTCGCCGCTCGGCAAGGGCCAGCGCGCGCTGATCGTCGCGCCGCCGCGCACCGGCAAGACCGTGCTGCTGCAGAACATCGCGCGGGCGATCACCGACAACAATCCCGAAGTGTTCCTGATCGTCCTGCTGATCGACGAGCGGCCGGAGGAAGTCACCGACATGCAGCGCAGCGTGAAGGGCGAGGTGGTCTCCTCAACCTTCGACGAGCCCGCGCAGCGCCACGTCCAGGTCGCCGAAATGGTGATCGAAAAGGCCAAGCGCCTGGTCGAGCACAAGAAGGATGTCGTCATCCTGCTCGACTCGATCACCCGCCTCGGTCGCGCCTACAACACCGTGGTGCCGAGCTCGGGCAAGGTGCTGACCGGCGGTGTCGACGCCAACGCCCTGCAGCGGCCGAAACGCTTCTTTGGTGCCGCCCGCAACATCGAGGAAGGCGGTTCGCTGTCGATCATCGCCACCGCGCTGATCGATACCGGGTCCAAGATGGACGAGGTCATCTTCGAAGAGTTCAAGGGCACCGGTAACAGCGAAATCGTGCTTGACCGCAAGGTCGCCGACAAGCGCATCTTCCCGGCGCTCGACGTTGGAAAGTCCGGCACCCGCAAGGAAGAGCTGCTGGTGCCGCAGAACACGCTTACCAAGATGTGGGTGCTGCGCCGAATCCTCATGCAGATGGGCACCGTCGACGCGATGCAGTTCCTGCTCGACAAGATGCGCGATGCTAAGTCCAACGAAGACTTCTTCGCTTCGATGAACCAGTAAGCCGCTCGCGCATTCTCGCGCGAAGCAGCCTGACCAACCTTGACGAGGCAGTCCGCGCGGCGGATTGCCTCGTTCTGTTTTGCCGGTCACAACCGGTGCGACCTGATTGATTGCGGAGCCAGCCTTGTTCGATCTTATCCTTGCCGCTGCGACCCATGCGGCTCCTGCTCTTGGTGGCCCCGCCGACATCTGGGCGTCGATCGTCAAGGATTTCAGCAATATCACCGAGCCGGCCGCCTTCTCGGCCTTTCTCCAGGTGCTGATGATCGACCTCGTCCTGGCGGGCGACAACGCGATCGTGGTCGGCGCGCTCGCCGCGGGCCTTCCGCCCGAGCAGCGCAAGAAGGTCATCCTGATCGGCGTTGCCGCGGCGCTGGTGCTGCGCATTCTCTTCGCGCTGATCGTCACCCAGTTGCTGCAGATCGTCGGCCTGATCCTGGTTGGCGGGCTGCTCCTGTTGTGGGTGGCCTGGAAAATGTGGCGCGAGCTTCGCCACCACGGTGAAAGCGGCGGCAGCCCGGAAGTGGCTGGCGACGAGCATAGCGGTCTGCGCCCCGCCAAGAGCTTCGCCGGCGCTGCCTGGGCCGTTGCGGTGGCCGACGTGTCGATGAGCCTCGACAATGTGCTGGCGGTCGCCGGGGCGGCGCGTGAGCACCCCGGAATCCTTATCGTCGGCCTGATCTTTGCGGTGGCTCTGATGGGTCTCGCAGCCAACGTCATTGCCCGTTACATCGAGCGTTATCGCTGGATCGCCTACGTCGGCCTGGCGGTGATCCTCTATGTCGCGGTCAAGATGATCTACGATGGCTGGGTCGATCCGCAAGTCGGGCTCGGTCGCCTCTTCGGCTAAGCTGATCTTGCCACGACGCCCGTGCTAAGGGCATCGCTGGCGAGGTGACCACCGACACCATCTTCGCGCTTTCGAGCGGGGCCTTACCGGCTGCGATCGCCATTGTCCGGGTCAGCGGGCCGCTGGCGGAAAGCGGCGTAGAGCGTCTGGCAGGCACCCTCCCCGAGCCACGACGAGCGGCCGTGCGACGCCTCGTTGCCGCCAATGGCGACCTGATCGATGAAGCGCTGATCCTTCGTTTTCCGGCGCCGCATACCGCAACCGGCGAATCGTTGGTCGAGATACACCTTCACGGCGGCCGCGCCGTGGTCGCGCGTTGCCTGGCCGAACTTGCCACGCTCCCCGGCTTGCGCGAAGCCGAGCCTGGCGAATTCACCCGCCGGGCCATGCTCAACGGTCGCCTAGACCTCACCCAGGCGGAGGGTCTTGCCGACCTTCTCTCCGCCGAAACTGAGTGGCAACGCCGTGCTGCCATGGAGAGCGCCGGCGGCCGCTTGCGGCAGCAGATCGAGAAATGGCGCGAGCGGGTCGTCATGCTGTCCGCGCAGGCGGAAGCGGCGATCGATTATGTCGGCGACGAAGATGAGACCGGGCTTGATCTCGCGGTGCTGGTCGCCGACGTGGAATCGCTGGTTACAGAGTGGCGCGCCTGGCTTGCTCGCCCGCCAGCCGAGATGCTGCAGCAAGGCGTCAAGGTTGTTCTCGCAGGTCCGCCGAACAGCGGGAAATCAAGCCTGTTCAATGCCTTGCTCGGTAGCGACAAGGCAATTGTCACGCCGATCGCAGGCACTACCCGCGACGTGCTGGAAGCGCGGCTCGATCTTGATGGCATCCTGCTCATCCTCCACGATACGGCTGGACTTCACCATAGCGAGGACCAAGTCGAGCAGATTGGCGTCGAACGGGCGCAGCGTGCCTCGGCAGCCGCGGATCTTCTGCTCTGGCTAGGGGAACCCACCGAAGCGCCGACTGCCCAAGCCGTCATCAAGGTCCACTCCCGCGCTGATGAGCGCGACCCCGCTCCGCCGGGAAGCGTGCCGGCTTCTGTTCGTCAGGCGGGCGGAATCGACTTGCTGCAGGAAGAGCTGATGATGATGGCGAAGTCTCTCCTGCCTCCCCCAGATCATGCGACGCTCAATCGCCGACAAAATCGGCTCTTGAACCAAGCCCTCTCCAGTTTGGTGAATGTAAGTCAGGCTGACCTGCTTGTCTCGGCGGAAATGCTCCGCCAGGCACTACACGCCTTGGATCAGATAAGTGGGCGGCAGAGCACCGATGATGTGCTGGATGCGCTATTCGGACGCTTCTGCCTCGGGAAATAGCTTGTTTCACGTGAAACAGGTCGCGAACGCTGGCCCCCATCGTTATGGCGCCCGTATGTACGACGTTGTGGTCATTGGTGCGGGTCATGCCGGGTGCGAGGCTGCTGCCGCTGCAGCTCGAGCAAGCGCGAAAGTCGCTTTGCTCTCCTTCCGCCCTACCGATGCCGGGCAGATGAGCTGCAATCCATCCATTGGCGGTGTCGGCAAAGGACATCTGGTTCGCGAAGTCGACGTGTTCGACGGTCTCATGGCACGTGCTGCAGATGCCGCCGCCCTCCATCGTCGCATCCTCAATCGGAGCAAGGGACCCGCAGTTTGGGGGCCGCGCGTCCAAGCGGATCGCTTCCACTACCGCGCGGCGATCGAGGCGCTTCTGGCGGAGCTTCCCATTGAGCGCCTCTATGCGGAGGCTTTTGCCCTCCGGCTACGCGGTGGTCAGGTTTTTGGCGTCGAACTTGCAGACGGGTCGCTCCTGCCGTCGCGATCGATTGTCCTTGCGACCGGCACCTTCCTCGGTGCGCGCATCCATATCGGGTTGGAAAGCAAGCCGGCTGGCCGCTCCGGTGAGCAGGCAAGCATCAAGCTGGCCGCGCAAATTCGCGAACTCGGATTGGCGCCGACGCGCTTAAAGACCGGAACGCCGCCGCGGTTGGATGGGCGCACGATCGATTGGGCGACGCTTCAGGAGCAGCCGAGCGACGTGGAGCCGTGGACGTTCTCCGCGCATCCGGACTCTGTGCTCCGCTTGCCCCAGCTCCGCTGTGCAATCACCCGAACGAGCACTGAAACCCACGACATCATCCGCGACGCCGAAGCGATGTCGCCGCTGTACTCCGGCGCGATCGCAGGGCGAGGCCCGCGTTATTGCCCCTCCATCGAAGACAAGGTTCGTCGCTTCGGTGATCGTGATGGCCACCAGATCTTCCTGGAGCCGGAAGGGCTTGCTGATCACCTCGTTTATCCAAATGGAATCTCGACCTCAATGCCGGTCGATGTCCAGCAGGCGTTTGTCCGCAGCATTCCCGGCCTTCACCGCGCGGAGATCGCCCGCCCCGGCTACGCGGTCGAATACGAGTTCCTTGACCCCCGCCGCCTCGGCACCGACCTCCAGCACCGTGAGTTGCCGGGGTTGTTCCTGGCGGGGCAGATCAATGGGACTACGGGCTATGAAGAGGCGGCGGCGCAGGGGCTTGTGGCTGGGCTCAACGCCGCGCGCTACGTGCAAGGGAAGGAGCCTCAAACCTTTGACCGGCGCAGCAGCTACATCGGGGTAATGGTCGACGACCTCACATTGCAGGGCGTCAGCGAGCCTTACCGGATGATGACCGCGCGGGCCGAGTATCGGCTCCTGCTGCGAGCAGATAATGCGGTCAGCCGGCTTGGAGCGGCGGCACTAGCTTCTGACGCAGTATCCTCGCGCCGGAGGAAGGCAATCCAGGATCATCTTGAGCGCAGAGAGAACCCCGCGTTTGCCGACACCGAAGAAGGTCAGGCGGACGCGCTCTATGCTCCCTATGTGGAGCGGCAAAGGCGCGAATGGGACGCAGTAGACCGGGCTCGTTCAGCGCGCCTTCCCAATGATCTCGATTTCCGAGCGCTGCCTGGGCTTTCGGCTGAAATGGCGGAGCGCTTGGAAGCAGCGCGGCCCGAGACGCTCGATCAAGCGTCGCGTGTCCCCGGCGTCACGCCGGCGGCACTAACGGCGTTGCACGTGGGGTTTGCACGGGCTGCGGCATGAGTGTTTCACGTGAAACAGACACGGCCCTGAGGAATTTCTCGAGTCTACTCCTCGCTGAGAACGAAAGACAAAACCTTATCAGCCGCCGCAGTGCAGACGAATTGTGGACGCGGCATATCGACGACTGTCTTCAACTACTGGACCACGCGCCGTTGGACGGTCGGTGGCTCGATATCGGCAGCGGTCCGGGACTTCCCGGAATCGTGCTGGCGATCGCGGGCGTTCGGCACATCACGCTGGTTGAGCCGCGCCGCCTGCGCACTGAATTTCTTGAGCGTTGCCGTGATGAGCTTGGCCTAGCCAACCTGACAATCGTCACCGGCAAGGCCGAGCAGCTCAAAGGACAATTCGACGTCATCACCGCTCGTGCTGTGGCGACTCTCGACAAATTGTTCGCAATCGGGACTCCACTGATCGCATCAGAGGGCCGATGGGTGCTTCCGAAGGGCCGAAGCGCTGAGAAGGAACTGGTAGAAGCAAGTGCCACGTGGCAAGGTGACTTTCAGCTAAAGACCAGCCGAACCGACCCGGACGCACGGATCCTGGTTGCCGAGCGGGTCCGGCGCAGGATGGGGCGGGAATGATCAAGGTCGCGATTGCCAATCAAAAAGGCGGGGTCGGCAAGACCACCACCGCCATCAACCTCGCCACCGGGCTGGCCGCGATGGGCTGGAAGGTGCTGCTCATCGATCTCGATCCGCAGGGTAACGCCTCAACTGGTCTCGGTGTCGGACCGCAAGCACGCGAGCGTTCTTCCTATGAGGTGCTGATTGGATCGGAGAGCGTCGCGGCGGCCGTACAGCCGACCCGTGTCCCGCGTCTCGATCTTATGCCGGCGACGCAGGATCTTTCGGGCGCCGAGGTGGAGCTGGTGGAACTTGAGCGGCGCACGCATCGCCTGGCCGATGCGCTTGATGCCGCGCCGCAGCGATGGGATATCTGCCTGATCGACAGCCCGCCGTCGCTCGGGCTGCTCACCGTCAACGCACTCATCGCCGCTCGCCATCTGCTCGTGCCGTTGCAGTGCGAATTCTTTGCACTCGAAGGGCTCAGCCAGCTCCTTCAGACGGTGGAACGCATCCGCACCCGGTTCAATCCTGAGCTCTCCATTCTGGGCGTCGCTCTGACGATGTTCGATCGCCGCAATCGTTTGTCTGCGCAGGTGGCGGAGGACGTCCGCGCGTGCCTTGGCTCGGCGGTGTTCGACACCGTGGTGCCGCGCAACGTGCGACTGTCCGAAGCTCCGAGTCATGGTCTTCCGGCGCTGATCTATGACCTGCGCTGTTCGGGCTCGGCAGCCTATGTTGGCCTCGCCCGCGAGCTGATGGCGCGACTGCCGGCATTGAAGGAGGCCGCATGAACCAGCAGGCACGCGGGCTTGGCCGCGGTCTTTCCGCGCTGCTGGGTGACGTGCCCGTTGCCGCTCCTGCGGGGAGCGCCGAGGGCGTGCGCGAGATCGAGATCGGCTCCATCCAGCCCAACCCGCGGCAGCCACGCCGGACCTTTGCCGAAGGTCCTCTTGCTGAACTAGCCGAGTCGATTGCCGCACGGGGCGTGCTGCAGCCGATCCTGGTCCGCCCCGCCGCGGAGCCTGGCCGGTTCGAGATCGTCGCGGGCGAACGCCGCTGGCGCGCGGCGCAGCGGGCGCAGGTGCATCGGATCCCGGCCATCGTCCGTAACTTCGACGAGGCGGGCACGGCCGAGGTCGCGCTGATCGAGAATGTGCAGCGTGCCGATCTTGGGCCGCTTGAGGAAGCCGACGCCTATGCCGCGCTGGTGGAGCGCTTCGGCCATAAGCCGGAAGAAGTCGGAAAGCTCGTCGGCAAGAGCCGCAGTCACGTCTCCAACTTGTTGAGATTGCGTGATCTTCCTGAAAGCGTCCGAGGGCACCTGGAAGCCGGCACGCTGACCATGGGCCATGCTCGCGCCATCGCCTCCTCCGCCGATGCCGAGCAGCTTGCCGAGCAGATCGTCAGCCGCGGGCTATCCGTGCGCCAGGCCGAAGCGCTTGCGCGCAAGCGTCGGCCGGGCGGTGATGGCGAGCCCTCTCGGGGCAGCAATCGCCTGTCCTCGGCGGCGCGCGATGCCGATCTGCTCGCGCTCGAACGCCAGCTTGGCGATCTTCTCGGGCTCAAGGTGACGATCCAGCACAAGGGTGGCGCGGGGCAGGTCAGTGTGGCTTTCTCGAGCCTCGACCAGCTCGATCTCATCTGTCAGCGGCTGAGCGGCGAACCGATTTAAGCGAGCCGGTCAGCGGCCGTTTGCAGCCGCGACGCGCGCCAGTTGCATCAAGGTCTCGCCGAGTGCCGCACCCGGCGGCACGGGGCGGAGAAGGATCTCGCGCTCCAGCTTCTGCACGCGCTGAAAGGCTTCCGACAAGCGTGGACCCGTCCACCGCGGGAGAATCCGGCTGACGATGGGCTTGTCGCGCTGCCACACGGATTGCGTGACGGAGCCTACCGGTTGCCCCTGCTCCACCCTTGCCCTGAGCGGAGCCAGCATCAGCAAGCGACGTTGCAGTGCGCGGACGACCGGAATGGCGTCCATCGCCGCTGCGTCCATCAGCGCCAGTTCGGTCGCCAGCGCCGCGACATCGCCGGCCAGCGCAAGGTCGCCAGCGCGGCCATATTCCGCCTCGGCCTGGTCGATTCCCAAGGCATCGACGACCGTCTCGTCGAGCTCCGTCGGCTGGTCAGGCGAGGCACCCGCATAAAGCGCGAACTTCTGCAGTTCGAGCTGAGCAAGGATGAGGTCGCCGCCGGCTTCCTCCGCAATCCGCTCGGCCAAGGCCGGGGTGACCCGCAAGCCTTCGTTGCGGGCGAGTTCCGTCACGGCGGTCATCTGCTCGCGCGGGGTTTGCTGTTCGCTGGCGACGTGAAGCGCGACCTTGCTGCTTTCGGCAAGCTTGAGCAGGGTGCTGGTCTTCTTGAGCGAGCCGTTCGTGATCGCCACAGCCGGTGCTTCGATGCGTTCCAGTGCCAACAGCGCTTCGATCGCCGGCACGATCTCCTCGCCCGCGGGCTCGATCCACAACAGGCGTGCGCCACCGAACATCGGCAAGCTGGCGGCTTCGTCGGCCAGCCAGGCGGGATCGGACTTGACCTGCGGAGCCGAGACGCTGATCTTTTCGGCCGTGAGCGCCGTCAGCAGCCGCTGTGCAAACAGGCGGCTGGAGGCATTGTCGGCGCCGCTGAAGAGGTAGAAGCGGCAGGAGGGGTCCGGGCGATCGAGCGCAGCTGCGGCCTTGTCCCGGTGGAGCTTCACCGACGCACCCTTCGTCCGGCGTAAAGACCCAGGCGGGCGACGATCTGGTCAGCGACGACCTGCGCCAGCCGCTCGGCAGCGGTCTGCTCGGCCGCCAGGGTCGCGACGTCGGAGCTGACGACGTCGATGCCGGCGTCCGAGCCTGCGGTGGCGTCGAGCACGACCTGGCCGGTAGCGTTGTCGACGAGGCGGTAGCGCGCGCGAACCGTGCGGCGCTCACGCGTGACCGCGGTGTCGCCGCGGATGCCGAAGCTGGTGAGGTCGTCGTCGACCTCGACCTCGAGCCGGTAGCGGCGGTCGCCTTGCGTTGGTTCACCCAGGCGGTCGGCAAGCGCAGCGCGGAGCAGCCAGCCGGTTCTCCCCCCGTGGATCGGCTGCACTGCGACCGACGACAGGAAGGTGGCAGTCGGCCCGCTCGCCCCGCCGCCGTAGACGGGCCTGAGGCCGCAACCGGCGGTCAGGGTCGCTGCCGCGAGGATGAGGGCGAGCCGCTTCACAACACGATGTTCACGAGGCGGTCCGGCACCACGATCACCTTCTTGGGCGCCGCGTCGCCGAGCAGCGCAGCGATCTTGTCGGCGCCGAGCGCCATTGCCTGCAAATCCTCGCGCGCCATTCCGCGCGGCGCATTGAGCGTGTGGCGCAGCTTGCCGTTGACCTGCACCGCGATGGTCACTTCCTCGTCGACCAGCAGGGCAGGATCGAAGGCCGGCCAGGGCTGGTCGACGATCAGGCCCTCGCCGCAGAGTGCTGACCAGGCTTCTTCCGCAAGGTGCGGAGCCATCGGAGCGATGAGGACGATGAGGGCGCGGACAGCAGCGCTGCGGTCTGCCGAGGGGTTGGCTTTCTCGATGGCGCTGACCAACTCGTACAAGGCGGCAACGGCCTTGTTGAATTGCAGGCCGTCGATCGCCCCGCCGACCGCGGCAATGGCGCGGTGGAGCTTGCGGACGAGGGCCGTGTCGTTGCCTTCGGCAACCGCCGGACTCGTCGCTAGGCGCCACACGCGCTGAACGAAGCGCGAGGCACCTTCGATGCCGCCGATCGACCATTCGAGATCGCGTTCGGGCGGCGAATCCGACAGCATGAACCAGCGCACGGCGTCGGCGCCGTAGCGGTCGATGATGGCGTCCGGGTCGACCACGTTCTTCTTCGACTTGGACATCTTCTCGACCCGGCCGGGTTCGACCGTCTGACCGGATGCGCGAGCTTCAGCGGCTTCCTCCGGCGACAGCCACTTGCCGTCCGCCGACTTGTAGGTCTCGTGCGTGACCATGCCTTGCGTGAAGAGGCCTTTGAAGGGCTCCTTCACCGACAGCTTGCCGATGCGCTCCAGCGCGCGGGTCCAGAAGCGGGCGTAGAGCAGGTGCAGGATCGCATGCTCGACGCCGCCGATATACTGGCCGACCGGCAGCCAGGCTTCCGCTTCGGCGCGGTCGAACGGCTTGTCGTCGGGCTGCGAGGCGAAGCGAATGAAGTACCAGCTGCTGTCAACGAAGGTGTCGAGCGTGTCGGTCTCGCGCCGGGCGGGCTTGCCGCACTTGGGGCAGTCGGCCTTGTTCCAGGTCGGGTGGCGGTCGAGCGGATTGCCGGGGACGTCGAAGGTGACGTCTTCGGGCAGGACCACCGGCAGTTGCGCCTTGGGCACCGGCACCGCGCCGCACGCATCGCAATGGATGATGGGGATCGGCGTGCCCCAATAGCGCTGGCGGCTGACGCCCCAGTCGCGCAGGCGATACTGCGTCTTGCCCTCGCCCCAGCCGTCGGCCTCGGCGCGGCGGATGATCTCGGCCTTGGCTTCGTCGGTCGTCATGCCATCGAGAAAGCGGCTGTTGACCGCGACGCCGGGCGCGTTCTCGGCTTCACTCAGCGGCGCGTCGGCCTGGTCGGCGGACGGCGCAACCACGCGCTTGATCGGCAGGCCGTATTTGGTGGCGAATTCGAAATCGCGCGCGTCGTGGCCGGGCACGCCGTAGAGCGCGCCGGTGCCGTAATCCATCAGCACGAAGTTGGCGATCCACACCGGCAGGCGCCAGTCGGGGTCGAACGGATGCGTGACGGTCAGCCCGGTGTCAAAGCCGAGCTTCTCTGCGGTCTCGATCTCGGCCGCGGTGGTGCCGCCCTGCTTCGCCAGCGCGATGAAGTCGGCGACGTCCTGCCGCTCGCCCGCCAGTGCTTCGGCGATCGGGTGGCCCGGCGAGATGGCAAGGAAGCTGGCGCCGAAGATGGTGTCCGGACGGGTGGTGAACACCTCGATGTTGCCGCCCTCGGGCCTATCGAAGCGAAATTGCAGGCCGCGGCTCTTGCCGATCCAGTTCTCCTGCATCAGCCGGACCTTGTCGGGCCATTGGTCGAGGCTTCCGAGACCCTCGAGCAGCTCTTCGGCGAAGTCGGTGATGCGGAGGAACCACTGGTTGAGCTTGCGCCGTTCGACCAGCGCGCCGGAGCGCCAGCCGCGACCGTCGATCACCTGCTCGTTGGCGAGCACGGTCATGTCGACCGGATCCCAGTTCACCTCGGATTCGCGGCGAAAGACGAGGCCGGCTTCGAACAGGTCGAGGAACAGCGCCTGTTCGTGGCCGTAATAATCGGGCTTGCAGGTGGCGAGTTCGCGGCTCCAGTCGAGCGCGAAGCCGAGGCGCTTCAGCTGCGCCTTCATCTGTTCGATGTTCTGGAGGGTCCAGGCGCCTGGATGAACGCCTTTTTCCATCGCCGCATTCTCGGCCGGCATGCCGAACGCATCCCAACCCATCGGGTGGAGCACTTCATGCCCCTGCGCGCGGCGGTAGCGGGCGAGGACGTCGCCCATGGTGTAGTTGCGGACGTGGCCCATGTGGATGCGTCCGCTGGGATACGGAAACATCTCAAGGACATAGGACTTGGGCTTGGGGCTGGTGCTGTCGGCGCGGAAGCAGCCGTCTGCTTCCCACCGCTCCTGCCAGCGGGCTTCGCTCGCCGCCGGATCGAAACGGTCGGTGGTCATGCGGCTTCCTTCAGGTTGGGGTGGCGTCCTTAGCCGCCGACGGCGGCGCGGCGGATGTCGCGGGCGCGGGTAAGGATGATGTCCTCGAGCTTCTGGACCGTGGCGGCGGTGACCGGCGCGTCGACCCACTGGCCGTTCTGGTTAACCTGGCGGCTGGCGGCGACGCGGAGGGCATCGGCGCGGAGGTCCTGGTCGAGGATCGAGACGGTCAGCTTGACCCGCTCACCCGGGGAATTGGGATTGGCGTACCAGTCGGTGACGATTACGCCGCCGTTGCTGTCGGCGGTGACCAGCGGCGCGAAGCTCAGCGTGTCGATGGCAGCGCGCCACAGATAGCTGTTCACGCCGATAGCGGTGGTCCGCGACGGGGCGAGCTCGACCGGGATGTCACGGTTTCGGCTGCAGCCGGCAGTCGCCACCAGCGTGGTCGACAGGAGGAGAACGGCGAGCGAACGGCGCATAGAGAGCTTCCCGGGTGCAAACGGTGAATAGGTCGTTGTCTCTGCTCTATAGAAGCTGCGCCCACCCCCGCAACCCGTAAGCAAATGGTCCGGCTTGTGGATTCCCTGCCACAGCGCCGGGTTAAACCGGGCCGGTCGTGGAACATTCAGCTCAGCCAGCCTATGTACCGGGTGAAGGAACGGGGAAGCTATGAGTCGCTGGGGTCAGGAAAAGAGCAAGTGGGCCGTGGCAGTTGCCGCGGTGAGCCTGCTGCTGCCTGCGTCCGTGGTCATCGCGGCTCCGCAGAAGAAGCGTCCGGCGGCGGTGTCGCTGAGCTTCGATGGCGGGTTCACCCCGGCTCAGGCCGATCCGCGGCTCGCGGCGGCGCTGGCCAGCCGCCCGGCACTTGCCTCAGACTTCCGCTTCACGCCCTCGGCGGCGAAGCAGCGTCCTTCGCAGATCCGCATTGCGGTGCGCGCGCGTGCCACCTCGCCGACGCAGGTCGCCCTGCGGGAGCGGGCGGCGGCGGCAGCCCCGATGGCCGCGGGCCTGCCGCTCACCCCGGCATCGTATAACCTCGGCGCGGCGGTTGGCTGGAAGCGGTTCGCTGTTTCCGCCGACGTCAGCAAGGCCGAGGGCGCCACCCCGGCGCTCGCTCCGCGCGAAGGCGCCACGGTCGGCGTCAGCTACAGCATCAAGAAGTTCACCGGCCGCGTCGCCGCCAGCGCCGATCGCGCGTCGGCGGAGCGCAAGGCGCCGATCGTCGATCCGACGACCTACGCGCTCGATGTCGGCGGTGCCTACAACATCAGCCGCAACATCGCGGTGACCGGCGGCGTCAAGTACAAGATCGAGCGCGAGCAGCTCGCCACCGTGCGCGACCAGCGCCGCGACAGCCAGGCGGTCTACGTCGGCACCGCCGTCAAGTTCTAAGCCCAGGCGTCGATTGCCGCCCATCCCGCCCAGCCGCGGGCGATCAGTTTCTTGCCACGTGACTGGGTGACGCCGCCAAGCGCATAGGCCGGACAGCCGGCCAGAGCGGCAAGTTGTGCTGCCTTTGCCTCTCCCAAGGGCTCCGCATCAGGGTGGCTGCGGGTAGCGTAGAGCGGCGAGACGAACACGAAGGCCGGACTGCGCCGTGCCGCCTCACGAGCCTGAGCGTCGTCGTGTACCGACAAGCTGAACGGCAGGGCGCCGCTTTCTCCCACCGGATTGTGGACGAAGTCGGCGCCGAGGTCGGCGGCCAGCAAGGAATCGCGCGACAAGCCGAGCACCGCGCCGCTTGCCAGCACTTCGCTTGCCAAGGCGCGGCGAATGGCAGCGGACGAATGATGATGGCGGACGATGACCCCTGCCCCGGCCTCTGCTGCACGCGCGATGGCCGCGCCCAGCGTGTCGCCCATCCGCTCGTCGGTCATCAGCCAGGCCCGGGGCCACGATTGCCTTTGCATCGGCTTTGCTTCTAGCAGCCCCTCATGTCCGATGCAGCCACCCGCCTCCACGCCATCCGCTCCGCCGTTGCCGACGCTGCCAAGGCGGGCCGGCGCGAGGCGTCGGAGGTCACGATCGTCGCGGTCAGCAAGAATCGTTCGGTCGAGCAGATCGAGGAGCTGATCGAGGCCGGGCAACGCCACTTCGGCGAGAATCGCGTACAGGAGGCGCAGGCCAAGTGGCCTGCGCTCAAGGCACGCTATCCCGATGTCGTGCTGCACATGGTCGGGCAGTTGCAGTCGAACAAGGCGGAAGAAGCGGCGGCGCTGTTCGACGTGATCCACTCGCTGGACCGGCCGAGCCTCGGCGCGGCACTGGTCAAGGCGGGGTGGACGGGGCCGACCTATCTGCAGGTCAACATCGGTGAAGAGGAGCAGAAGGGCGGCGTTGCCATTGCCGAGCTGCCGACCTTCCTCTCGGACGTGCGCGCGACCGGGCTGCACGTCGCCGGGCTGATGGCCATCCCGCCGAGCGAGGTCGAGCCTTCCCCCTACTTCGCGCTGCTGGCGAAGCTCGCGCGGCGGCATGACGTCAGCGGCTTGTCGATGGGCATGAGCGGCGACTTCCGTAGCGCGGTGATGCTGAGTGCGACCTTGGTGCGGATCGGCACCGCCTTCTTCGAGGACTAGACGCGCCGCTCAGTCGAGGTGGCCGCTCTTCGCCTTTTTCACGTCGAGATAATGGGCGTTGTGCGGGTTGGCCGGAAGCCGGTGCGCAACTCGGGTGGCGGCGATGCCTTGCGCCTGAAGCCCCTCGAGCTTGGCCGGATTATTGGTCAGCAGCCGCACCTCGCTGACGCCCAGGGCGCGCAGCATGGCCGCAGCGAGGGCATAGTCGCGCTCGTCGTCAGCGAAGCCGAGGCGGTGGTTGGCCTCTACCGTGTCCAGCCCGCGATCCTGTAGCGCATAGGCCCGAATCTTGTTGGCGAGCCCGATCCCCCGTCCTTCCTGCCGCAGGTAGAGCAGGATCCCGCCGCCTTCTGCTTCCATCAACTGCAGCGCGGCGCTGAGCTGAGGGCCGCAATCGCATTTGAGGCTGCCGAATACATCGCCGGTCAGGCATTCGCTGTGAAGACGAACGAGCGGTGCATGGCCGCCCGGTGCACCGACCAGCAGCGCGACATGCTCGCTGCCATCCTCGTCGGAGCGCATGGCGACGATCTGGGTGGGTGGTCCGAGCCCCTCGACCGGCAACAGGGCGCGCGCAGCGATGGCAACGCTCGCGGGCCTGGTGGCGGCAAGCGCTTCTTCCGGCGAGAGGTGGAGCGTCGCTTCGCTGCCGAGCAGCCACAGCGCCGGCATCAGCCCGGCACGACGGGCAAGCGCGAGGGCGGCTTGAGCGGCGTAGGAATCGGGCACGGTGCCAGCCTGCAGTGGTCCCGGCCCGAAGCGGGCGAAGTCGCGCCCGGCATCGACAAGGTCCTGCGCTGTGGCAGGGTCGAGCCAAGGCGCGCGCTCGATCAGCACTGGCGCCTGGACGGAAGCGGAATCACGCTGGTTGCCGAGGCCGAGGGCGGCCGCGCGTGCTCCGCTCAACAGCAGGGGCGAGGATTGCTCCGCATCGGCAAGCCGGAGAAAGTCATTAGTGGCGGTCTCCACCGCCGCGACCGTTAGCAAGCCGACGCCGATCGCCCGGCCGGCACGCAGCGCGGCGATGGCCTCGGCGCCCTTGTTCAAAGGCTGAGCTCGACCACCAGCGGCACGTGGTCGGAGGGCCGCTCCCAGGCGCGGCACGGCTCGTGCACCTTGTGCATGGTTGCCTGCGGGGCGACGCTGGGGGACGCCCACATGTGATCGAGGCGGCGGCCGCGGTCGTTCTTGGTGAAATCGGGCGAGCGATAGCTCCACCAGGTGAAGCAACGTTCGGGCGCCGGGATGAACTTGCGGCCGAGATCGACCCACTCGTGCGCGGCTTGCAGCCGGCTCAACGCCTCGATCTCGATCGGGGTGTGACTGACGACGTCGACCAGCGCCTTGTGGCTCCACACGTCGCAGTCGAGCGGTGCGACGTTGAAGTCGCCGACGATCAGGGTCGGCTCGTTCAGCCCTTCCGACCAGCGCGTCATCCGCTCGATGAAGTCGAGCTTCTGCCCGAACTTGGGGTTGAGCGTGCGGTCGGGAATGTCACCGCCGGCGGGCACGTAGACGTTCTCGAGCCGGAGGCCATTCGGCAGCCGCGCGCCGACATGCCGCGCTTCGCCATTGTCCTGCCAGTCATGGCGGCCGGGCTCTTCCAGCGGGATGCGGCTGAGGATCGCGACGCCGTGATGCATCCGCTGCCCGTTCAGCGCATGGTGGACGTAGCCGCGCGAGGTGAAAAGGTCGGCGGGGAAAACCTTGTCTTCGGCCTTGGTTTCCTGAAGGCACAGGATGTCGGGCTGTTCTTCGTCGAGGAAGCGGCCGACGATGGGCACGCGGGCGCGGACGGAGTTGATGTTCCAGCTGGCGATCTTGAGTTTGCTCACCGGTCGCCCCTAGCAAGCCGGAGCCCGGAAACGCAAAGGCCCCCGCTCCGGGGGCATGGAGCGAGGGCCGACCAAGCGTTCGTCACGCGAGGGACCAGCGGTGAGCCCGGTAACAGGGGGAAACCCAAGCTCGCTCCGCGGTCAGATCTCCGCCTAGCGCTTCGCGCATGAAGCCCGCATGAACAGTAGCTTTTTCGATACGGATCACCGGGACTTAGCGCTTGCGGCCCTGCGGCTCGCGGAAGGTGAAGGCGCTGTCGGGCACCGCCACATTGTAGCGCTGGCCGTCGAGCTTCACGGTGGTGCGCTTGTTCTGCGCGTCGATCGCGGTCCAGCCTTCGAGCATCAGCCCACCCGGCGCCGAGCCGTTCTTGGAGAAGGCGAGCAGCAGGGTTCCGAACTCCGGCCGGCGCGCATCGCGGGCGCGGACGATCACCACGCCGGGGTTCGTCTGCGGCTCGATCCGGGCGATCCGCGCCAGGTTGGGTTGCGGCGAGAGGAGCACGGCGAGCGGCGAGCGGGCAATCGGCCAGGCGGACTTCTGGCCCACTTCATAGTCGATGAAGGTGAGGTTCTTGCCGTCGCCGACCATCAGCATGTTGGCGCCCGCGCCATATTCGAAGCGGATCTTGCCCGGCCGCTTGAGGCTAAGCGTGCCCGACTGCGTGCGGCCGCGGCCGTCCGATTGGGTGAAGCGAGCCGTCATCGAGTTGGTGGCGGCAAGGCTCTGCTCGACCGCCTTCAGCGGGGTTGCCTGCTGCGCGACGGCCGCAGGCGCGGCCAGCGTCAGGGCAGCAGCGGCACCGAGCAGGCGTGCGAAACGGGTCTGGGACATTGGAACTCCTGAAGTCATTTGAGGACCGCACTAGGCAGAAGGGCTTGAATGCCCTCTGAATTGCCCAGTTCCCCCTTGTTCAGCTGACGAAGCGGGCGCGAAGGTCCATCATGGCGAGTGCCGCCGCGGCCGCGCCGCCGCCCTTGTCGAGCTGATCCTTGTCGGCGCGGGCCAGCGCCTGCGCCTCATTCTCGACGGTCAGGATGCCATTGCCGATCGCGAGGCCGGACAGGGTCAGGTCCATGATCCCGCGCGCGCTTTCGTTGCAGACGATCTCGAAATGATAGGTCTGGCCGCGGATCACGACGCCGAGCGCGACAAAGGCGTCATAGTCGCCGCTCTCGTCAGCCAGCGCGATGGCGCCCGGTACCTCGAGCGCGCCTGGGACGGTGAGCGTCTCGTGGCTGTGTCCAGCCGCCTCGATTGCGGCGCGCGCGCCGGCGAGGAGGAGGTCGTTCAGATGCTCGTAGAAGCGAGCTTCGACGATCAGGACGTGGGCCATGTCAGCAATCTCGTCCGATGCAGCGTTCCTCGACGATGGCGAGGCCGTAGCCACTGAGGCCGACGGGCGTGTGGCGCGTGTTGGTGAGCAGGATCATGTCGTGGATGCCGAGCGCGGCCAGGATTTGCGCGCCGATACCGTAGCTGCGGAGCGCCTCGCCTTCCTCGACCTCCTTGCCGACGCGGCGGTCGGCGGCGCGGGACAGGGAGCCGGGGCTCGCCGCGTGAAGGGCGACAACCACGCCCGAACCTTGTTCCTCGATCATTCGCAGCGCGCCGGGGAGCAGGCCGCCGCGTTCCGATGGCTCTCCGAGAACATCGGCGAAGAGGTCGAGGCTGTGCATCCGGACCATTACTGGCTCTTCGGGATTGAGCGGCCCAAGGATGAGCGCGAGCTGCTCGGCGCCAGTCGCCTTGTCGCGGAACACCTGCGCCTGCCATTCGCGGCCCGAGGGGCTGTTGAAGGGGGTGGCGGCGACCCGCTCGACCAGATGGTCGCGGCGGAGGCGATAGGCGATGAGGTCGCGAATGGTGCCGATCTTGAGGCCGTGGGTGCGGGCGAACTCGATCAGGTCATCGAGACGGGCCATGGTCCCGTCCTCGCGCATGATCTCGCAGATGACGCCCGACGGGTTGAGGCCGGCAAGGCGGCTGACATCGACCGCGGCTTCGGTGTGGCCGGCGCGGACCAGTACGCCCCCCGGGCGCGCCACCAGCGGGAAGACGTGGCCGGGCGAGACGAGGTCTTCCGAGCTGTTGCTGGCATCGATCGCCACGGCGATGGTACGGGCGCGGTCGGCTGCACTAATGCCCGTCGAAACGCCGGACTTGGCTTCGATCGAGACGGTGAAGGCGGTCTCATGCCGAGTGCCATTGTTGCGCGCCATCAGCGGAAGGCCGAGCGTGTCCACGCGGTCCTTGGTCAGCGCAAGACAAATGAGGCCTCGGCCGTGCCGCGCCATGAAGTTGATCGAGTCAGGCGTCGCCATCTGCGCCGGAATGACGAGATCGCCCTCGTTTTCCCGATCATCGTCGTCGACTAGGATGAACATCCGGCCATTGCGGGCTTCATCGATGATCGCCTCAGGCCCGACCAGCACTTCCGTGGTGCCGCGCTCGATCAGCTTCTCCAGCCGGCCGAGGGTGTCCGCAGTCGGATTCCAGTCGGGTGCGCCAAGCTTGCGAAGCGAATTGGGGTGCAGCCCGGCGGCGCGGGCAAGACCGGAGCGACTGATCTCGCCCGTGCTGATGATCGCCGTCAGGCGTTCGATGAGTTGGTTAGCCATAAGCAGGCCGTATCACACGGCGATGTGATTAGCGAGCCTGCATGATACCATCTTAATGTGACTGGCGGGCTGCGACCATCCGCTGCAAATAGCGGGCGAGCACGTCAACTTCGACGTTGAGCATCCGACCTACTGTCAGGTTGGCGAAGGTGGTGTGCTCGGCGGTGTGGGGGATGATGTTGACGCTGAAGTGAGTACTGTCGCCCTCGTCACGGACGTCGTTCACGGTTAGCGAGA
Source organism: Sphingomonas sp. LHG3443-2 (assembly GCF_049896405.1). Lineage (NCBI taxonomy): Bacteria > Pseudomonadati > Pseudomonadota > Alphaproteobacteria > Sphingomonadales > Sphingomonadaceae > Sphingomonas > Sphingomonas sp. LHG3443-2. The sequence continues at coordinate 678,994 of NZ_JAFCUG010000001.1, read as the reverse complement.
CGCCGTCGAGGGTGACGGAGCCCTTGGGCGCCAGCATCGGCCCGAGCGCCGCGGGAACCGCAAGGCCGACGCGGGTGCTGTCGCCTTCGGGGCAAAGGCCGATCACCTCGGCGAGGCCGTCGACATGGCCGGTGACGAGGTGACCGCCGAGCTCGTCGCCAAGGCGCAGCGCGCGTTCGAGATTAAGGCGCGCGCCCTCCTGCCACAAGCCAGGCGCGGTCTTGGACACGGTCTCGGCGCTAAGGTCGGCAGCGAACCAGCCCTCGCCCTTGTCGACGACCGTCAGGCACGCGCCCGAGCAGGCAATCGAGGCGCCGAGATCGACACCGGCCATGTCATAGCCGCAGTCTACGACGATCCTCAGGTCGCCGCGCCGGTCGGCCGTGCGGACGGTGCCGATGTCGGTGATGATCCCGGTGAACATGCCTTACCCTTTCGGAGAGCGGACGCGCTCGTAGACTTCGAGCCGGTCGATGCCAAGCTGACGCCCGTCGCGCGGCTCCCATCGCCCGTGAGCGTCGCCGATCGCGTCGAGACCGATATAGCCGACACTCTGCCGGCCTTCGCCGATGATGATCGGCGCACGGTAAAGGAGGATGCGGTCGACCAGATCCTCCGCGAGGAAGGCGGTGGCCGTGGAGGAGCCGCCCTCGACCAGGAGGTCGTTGACGTCATGAAGGCGGAACACGTCCTGCGGCGAGGAGAGCATCTCCCAATTCTCGACAGGCTCGCCGCGGCTGAGCAGGGCCCGGCGCGGCGAGCGCTCCTCGAGCCCGGGGAGGCGGACATCCAAACGCGGGCGATCGGCCGCGAGCGTGCCGCGGCCGACCAGGATCATGTCGCAGTGCGCGCGTTCGAGATGGACATGGGCGCGGGCGTCTTCGCCGGTGATCCATTTGGATTCGCCCGACGGCAGCGCGATCTTGCCGTCGATCGACAGCGCAAGCTTGAGGGTGACCCGGGGGCGGCCAAGTGCCTGGCGCGTCAGCCAGCCGGCCATGCTGTCCCGCGCGAGCCCCTCGACGGCGCCAACCCGCACCTCCAGACCGGCAGCACGAAGGCGGGCGAGGCCTTGGCCGGCCGTACGCTCGTCAGGGTCTTCGATCGCGGCAACGACCGCCGTGATGCCGCTCTCGAGAATAAGGCCGGTGCAGGTCGGCCCGCGCGTGCTGCGGTGATTGCAGGGCTCCAGCGTGGTGAACAGCGTGGCGCCTGCGGCCTGCTCGCCTGCCTGCGCCAGCGCGACCGCTTCGGCATGGGGCCGGCCGCCAGGCGCGGTGGCGCCCTGCCCGACGATTTCGCCGTCGGCTCGAACGATCAGGCAGCCGACGTTGGGATTGGGCGCGGTGGTGCCGCGCGCGGCGGCGCCAAGCCGTGCGGCTTCCGCCATCCACTCGGCGTCATTCGATGCCGAAGCTATTGGCGATCTCCTTGAACTGCTCCTGCCGCTTCGCAGCCCGCTCTTCGCGCGCGGCCTGATCCTTGGCCTGATCGGCCTTGATCTCGGCGTCGGTCCGGTTCTCCGACCAGCTGTCGACATAGGTGACGGTAACCGGCGGCGCGGTGTTCACCTTGGCGTCGAGGAAGAAGACCACGATGATCACGACGGTGAACAGGATGCTGAGCCCGGCGGCAATGAGGCTTTCGCGGCTGCGGCGGCGCATGACGCTGCCAAGGTCGCGCAACGCGGCCCGGGGACTGTGCATCGGTGGAAAGAAGCCCATGGGCGGCGATGTAGGTGGTCAGGGGCCGCGCGGCAAATGGCGGCGCGGCCCCTAGCCCTTACTCCTCCAGCTCGAAGCGCAGGGTGATGGTGAGCGAGGATGCGACCGCGCGGCCATCTTCGGTAGCGGGACGGTAACGCCAGTAGCGGATGAGGTGGCTGCGGGCGGAGGAGAGGAAGGCCGCGTCGACGTTTCCGACTGGCTCCACCGCCGTCACGCGTCCGCGCTCGTCGATCGACAGGCGGAGACGGAGAACGGCCTCTTCCTCGGTCCGGCGTTTGGATTCGGGATAGGGTGGGCGGAGGAGATCGGCTGGTGTGGAGGCGCGGGGACCGACCTTCACCACGGCCGGCGTCGGAATCGGCGGAAGGATCGGCGGCAACTTGGCTTCGAGCGCTGGGCCGATATCCGGCACTTGGCTGTTAATCGCCGGACCGACGTCGAAATTGTCGGTGGGCAGCGGGTTCTGGATGACTGGGGGGATGCGATCGATGTGGCTGTCGGGCGGCGGCAGCAGGGTGTCCTGCTCAACCTTTGGCTGGGGCTTGGGCTTGGGCTGCTCCGGCGGCGGCGGCAAGGGCACGTTATAGACCTGCGTCTTCACTGGCGGGGCAAAGGTATCGACGGTCATCTTGGCGGTGATCAGCAGGCCGATTGCGATCGCATGACCGGCTCCGATGAGAAGCAGGGCGGAAGGGCTGAGCCGGCGCCGGCTCCTCTGGTTGGCGGCATAGGCGAGCATGGCAACCTCCTCTTCATCACGAGTCGATGTAGAGGATGTTACATCATTACATATCGGCTGCAAGCATGATGATGGTAGGTGGTAAGTGGCTGCTTTAGCTAGTTGCCGCTGCAGCCTTTAGTCGTGCAAGGCACCGCTCCTTGCCGATCGCCCGCACCAGCGGCGCCATCTCGGGTCCGCTCTCGCGGCCGGTCAGCGCAAGGCGGAGCGGGCGGAACAGGGTCTTGCCCTTGCGGCCGGTCCTGCCTTTCAGCGCGGTGGTGAGGGCGTGCCAGGGGTCTTCCGACCAGTCGAGGCCCGACGCAACGCTTGCCGCCTCAGCCAGGAAGGCGCGGTCCTCTCCGGGAAGATCCGGTGCGGCAATGTCGCCTTGGACGACTTCCTTCCAGCCATCGATCTCGCTCACATGATTGAGGGCGGTGCGGAGGACGGACCAGGCCTGCGCATCCACCCAGTCGGGCAGGCGCCCTGCAGCAGACTCGAACGGCATGGCGTGGAGCAGGCGGGCATTGAGCTGCTCGACCTCGGCCATGTCGAAGTGCGCGGGAGCGCGGCCGAATTGGGCGAAGTCGAAGCTGGCGGCGAGCGGGGCGAGGTTGGCCACCGCCTCGACGGGTTGGCTGGTGCCGAGACGAGCGAGCAGGCTGAGCAGCGCCATCGGCTCGAGCCCGCGTTCCTGCATCTCGCCCACCCCGACCGCGCCCAGACGCTTGGAGAGCTTGCCCTCGGCCGCGACCAGCAAGGCTTCGTGGGCGAGCAGCGGCGGCTCGGCGCCGAGCGCGGCGAACATCTGCAATTGCACCGCGCTGTTGGAAACATGGTCCTCGCCGCGGACGATGTGGGTGATGCCAAGGTCGATGTCGTCGATTACGCTCGGCAGGAGATACAGCCAGCTGCCGTCGGCGCGGCGGATGACGGGGTCGGACAAGAGCCGGGGGTCAAACTTCTGTTCGCCGCGCACGAGATCGGTCCAGCCGATCGGGTGATCGTGGTCGAGGCGAAAGCGCCAATGCGGGCTGCGGCCTTCTACCGGCGCGTTCTCACCTGGCGGCCGCTCGTAGATCGGCGGCAGCCCCCGGCCGAGTAGGACCTTGCGGCGGAGGTCGAGCTCTTCCGGCGTCTCGTAACAGGCGTAGATCCGCCCGGCGGCGCGCAGCCGTTCAAATTCGCGCTCGTAAAGGGCGAAGCGCTCCGACTGGCGCACGAAGGCACTCGGCTCCAGCCCAAGCCAGGCGAGATCAGCGTGTATCGCGGCTTCGGCCTCTGCAGTCGAGCGTTCGCGGTCGGTGTCGTCGATCCGGAGCAGGAACTTGCCCCCGTGCCGCGCGGCAAACAGGAAATTGTGCAGGGCCGTGCGGATGTTGCCGACGTGGAGGCGACCGGTCGGCGACGGGGCAAAGCGGGTTACAACAGTCATTCGCCAGTCCGAAATGCATTGGTGATGGGGTAGCGGCGATCACGCCCGAAGTTGCGGCCGCCAAGCTTGACGCCGGGAGGTGCCTGGCGGCGCTTGTATTCGGCGCGCAGCACCATCTTCTCGAGGCTGGCGACCAGCGCCACCTCGCTGCCGGTCTCCGCCGCGACCTCGTGAACGCTCAGCTCGCGATCAATCAGGCCGTGGAGGATGGGGTCGAGCTTGTCATAGGGCGGCAGGCTGTCCTCGTCCTTCTGGTCGGGGCGCAGCTCGGCCGAGGGCGGCTTGGTGATGACGCGTTCGGGCATCACCGCGCCGGCCGGACCGAGCAGAACGTCGGGCCGGTTGGCGTTGCGCCAGCGCGACAGCTTGAAGACGGTGGTCTTGTAGGCGTCCTTCAGCACCGAATAGCCGCCCGCCATGTCGCCGTAGAGCGTGGCATAGCCGACGCTCATTTCACTCTTGTTGCCGGTGGTCAGCAGCATGTGGCCGAACTTGTTGCTGAGCGCCATCAGCGTGACCATCCGCAGCCTGGCCTGGATGTTCTCTTCGGCAAGATCACGGGCACGGCCGGTGAACGCTTCACCCAGCATGCCGTCCATCGTCTCTACGGCGGGCGCGATGGGGATGACGTCATGACGCAGGCCGAGGAGGCGGGCGGATCCTTCCGCATCCTCCAGGCTTTCGCGGCTGGTGAAGGCCGACGGCATCATCACGCCCCACACCTTGTCAGGCCCTAGCGCATCCACCGCTACCGCTGCGGAAAGCGCCGAATCGATCCCGCCCGACAGACCGAGGATCACGCCGGGGAAGCCGTTGCGGGTGACGTAATCGCGCAGGGACACCACCATCGCGAGATAGACGTCTTCGGGATAGGGCGAGAGCGTGTGGACGTCCTCGGTTGCGCAGGTCCAGCGTCCGTCCGCCCCCCTGCGCCATTCGGTGAGCAGCAACTGCTCCTCCCAGTCGCGCATCTGGATGATGCGGGTGCCGTCGGCGTTGAACACCATCGAGCTGCCGTCGAACGCCAGCTCGTCCTGCCCGCCGACGCGGTTCAGATAGACCAGCGGCACGCCCACTTGCTTTGCCCGGCCGCCGAACAGGCGCTGACGCAGATCGTCCTTGTCGATCTCGTAAGGGCTGCCGTTGGGGCTGAGCAGGATTTCGGCGCCGCGTTCGGCAAGGTGGCGCGGCACGTCTTCCAGCCACAGGTCCTCGCAGATCGGAATACCGATGCGAACGCCCTTGAAGGTGAACGGCTCGGGCAGCGGTCCGGCCGTGAAGACGCGCTTTTCGTCGAATGTGCCGTAGTTGGGGAGCTCGCGCTTCAAGGTAACGAACAGCTCGCGCCCTTGGTCAGCGACGATCACGGCGTTGTAGGCCTTGCCTTCACGCGGCACGATCGAGCCAAAGGCAATCGCCGGGCCGGGCGTAGCGGTGGCGGCGACGAGCCGGGCGGCGGCGGCTTCCGTTTCGCGTAGAAAGGCGGGCTTCAGCACCAGGTCCTCGGGCGGATAGCCGACCAGCTGAAGCTCGGGCACCAGCAGCAGGTCCGCGCCCCGCGCTCTTTCCCGCATGGCCAGGATCGCCGCGGCATTGGCGGCCAAGTCGCCGACCTTCTGGTTCATCTGGGCGAGCGCAATCGTCAGGCGGTCGGTCATGGGAGCAGTCCCTAGGCGATGGCGGGCTTTCGTCCAACGCCGGACGTGGTTAGTGGTGCTCGGACCATCGGGGAGGCTTTTTCATGAAACTGCTGGCCGGCAATTCCAACGCGCCGCTCGCCCGCGCGATCAGCGATTATCTCGAGATTCCGCTGACCAAGGCCAGTGTCCGCCGCTTTGCCGACGAAGAGATTTTCGTCGAGATTCTCGAGAATGTCCGCGGTGAGGACGTGTTCCTGATCCAGTCGACCAGCTATCCCGCCAACGACAATCTGATGGAATTGCTGATCTGCATCGATGCGCTGCGCCGCGCGTCGGCCAAGCGGATCACGGCCGTCGTGCCTTACTTCGGCTACGCGCGCCAGGACCGGAAGCCCGGGCCGCGCACCCCGATTTCGGCCAAGCTGGTTGCGAACCTCATCACTACCGCGGGTGCCAATCGCGTCCTGTCGGTCGATCTTCACGCCGGTCAGATCCAGGGCTTCTTCGACATTCCGACTGACAACCTATTCGGTGCCCCGGTGATGAGCGCCGACATTCAGGCGCGCTTCGGCGATCAGCCGATCACCGTCGTCTCCCCCGACGTCGGCGGCGTGGTGCGCGCGCGCAGCCTCGCCAAGCGGCTTGAGAACGCACCGCTGGCGATCGTCGACAAGCGCCGTGAAAAGGCCGGCGAATCGGAAGTGATGAACATCATTGGCGATGTCGAAGGGCGCTTCTGCATCCTGATCGACGATATCGTCGATTCGGCCGGCACCCTGTGCAACGCGGCCGCGGCGCTGAAGGCGCAAGGGGCGAAGGGTGTGGTCGCTTATGTCACCCACGGCGTGCTGTCGGGGGGTGCGGCGGCGCGGGTGGCGGCGAGCGAGCTGACCGAGCTGGTGGTCACCGACAGCATCTATGCCGGCGAAGTGGATATGCCCGGCACCAAGATCCGCCGTCTGACGATTGCCCCGCTACTGGCCGAGGCAGTGCGCCGGATTGCCGACGAATCGAGCGTTTCCAGCTTGTTCGATTGAGTGGGAAGCGGGCCGCTGCAGTTCGGCCCGCCTGCGGAGAGTCCGGTTGGTCAGCCGTTCGGCGCGAGAATGCCCGCTGCGACGTAGAGGATGGCTGCGACCGGGCCGGTGACGAGCACCGCAAGAACGATGGCCAGCCTGATCACCAGCGGGTCGGTGCCGGTCATGTCGGCAAGCCCGGCGCCGACGCCCATCAGCTTGGCGTCGGTGCGATTGAGAACGAAGCGGCGGTTCATGATCTTGGTCTTTCGATTGAGGTGGTGAGCGGTTCAGGCGATCGGAAGCGGGCCAACGGCGGCGCTGACGAACAGCATGGCGGCGATGAAGGCACCCGACATCGAGACGGCGACCTGGCGAAAGTTGAGAGCGATCATTGAAGTGGTTCCCTTGTCTGTGGCGGCGGAAGTGCCGGTCACACCAAGGACAATGCAGGAGCCATGCCAGTTTGCATTTCATCATTATTCGCAAGGACTTGGCGCGAACTCGCGTCTTTGCGTAAGGACAATGCCGCCACCAAGTTGGGAAGTTTCGCCAATCCGTGGGTCCGATCCGCACATTTCCCCAACGGCGCGTTAACCAAGCTCACCAGCGAAGCGGAAAGGGATGAGGGTTAACAGCCAACTTACCGCGTTGCCCGGCCTTGGTGCCGGCACGCCAATGTGGGGAACGACGACATATGAAGAAGATGATCCTTGCCGCGACCGCGCTGGTCGCCGTTGCCGCTGCCACTCCGGCCGCTGCCCAGAACGCCGCCACGAAGGCTGTTGCAGCCGATCCGCGTGCGACCGCCGGCGCCCGCCTGATCAAGCCGCTGACGCTGACCGCCAACCGCGGCCTCAATTTCGGCACCATCGTCATGGGCACCATCAGCGGCGACCAGGTCGTCAGCATCGACGGCGCCGGCGTGGTGACGTGCGGCGCGTCGGGCGGTGGCCTGACCTGCACCAACACGGCGGCGGCAACCGCAGCGTCGGCCTCCTACAGCGTGACCGGCACGCAGGGCCAGGTGGTCCTCATCACCGCTGCGCCGACATCGCTGACCACCACCAACGGCGCCGGCGGCACCCTGACGCTGACGCCCAAGGCGCCGGACAAGCTGACGCTCGGCAACTCGGGCGCGGCTGGCAACAGCTTCACCGTTGGCGGGTCGATCACCATCAACAGCAGCACGATCGACGGCGTCTACGCTGGCGAAGTCGACGTCCAGGTCGCCTATCAATAAGCTTTAACGAGCCGTTTCGGGTTCAAGAAGGGCGGCTCCGCGATGGAGCCGCCCTTTTTGCATGCGAGGCCTGCGCCGGTTAGCGGCGCATGGTTAGCGCTTCATCAACCATTGGCTGCGAGAACACTCCGAAATGGTGGCAATTGCGCCGCCGTGGGGGAGCTCGCACCGCGCCATGCCACTGATCACTCGTCTCGCCTTCCGCACCGCCCTGGTAGCGCCGCTGGTGGCGCTGGCCTCGCCTGCTGCGGCAGGCGTCGGCGACCTGCTGGTCGCGCCGACCCGGATCATCCTCAACGGCGGCCGCGGTACCGAGATCATCCTCAACAACATTGGCGACGAGACCGCCACCTACCGCATCAGCGTCGAGGTGAAGCGGATGCGTGCCGACGGCTCGTTCGAGGACGTCAGCGCTCCCAACGAACGCGAAGTCACCGCGCGCGACATGATCGTCTATGCGCCGCGCCGCGTCGTCCTGCCGCCGCGCCAGCCGCAGACCATCCGCATTGCAGCCCGCGCGCCTGCCGGCCTCGCCGATGGCGAATATCGCGTCCACCTGCTGTTCCGCGCCGTCCCGGCTGCCCAGCCACCGGTCGCCACCCCGGCTGACTTCAAGGGCATCGGCTTCGCGCTGACACCGATCTACGGCGTGACCATTCCGGTCATCGTCCGCATGGGCAACCTGTCGGCGAAGGCCGGCATCGCCAACGTCGGCAAGGTCATGCTCGAAGGCCGCCCCGCCATTGCGATGGAGCTGACCCGCTCCGGCTCGCGCTCGACCTATGGCGAGGTGCGGGTCCTGAAAGCCGGCCTCAAGGAGCCGCTGGCGGTGCAGCGCGGGGTGGCTGTTTACACCGAAGTTGCCAACCGCACCGTCACCGTGCCGATCAGCGCCGAGCTTGCCGCGCAGGCGAGCGGCCCGATTACGGTGCAATATATCGAATCGATCGATGGCGCTCCGCCGAGCGTCCTTGCCGAAACCACCGCGGTTCTCCGCTAAGCCGAAACAGGACGGCCGGGCGCTCCCATGTTGCGAGGCTGGCTTCGGCTGCCGCTGACCTTGTTGTCGGCCGCGGGTCTCGGCATGGCCGCGCCTGCCTCGGCGCCGCCATCGGGACCGGCCTGGAGCGCTGATCCCGAAAGCCAGTATCTTCTCGACCTTCAGATCCGCCAGCGCGGGCTGGGCGACGGCGTGCGTGCCTACCCCGTGCCCGAGGGCACCTGCGTCATCCTCGGTGACCTCGTCACCGCGCTCGATCTCCCGATCAAGATCGACCTGGCCGCGAAACGGGCCGAAGGCTGGGCCTTCAAGGAGGCCAATCGCCTCGTCATCGACCGGGTCGCCGGCAAGGTAGCGTTCGGAGCTGCCAATAATGAAGCGATCGCGCCGACCGCCATTCGCGATGCCCCTGATGGCTGGTGCGTGGAAACCGCCACCCTGTCGCGCTGGCTTGGCCTCACCGTCGAGCCGCGCACCGATGCCGCGCTGCTGCTGCTCGACAGCAAGGACAAGCTTCCGGTTGAGCTTGCCGCCGAGCGCCGCGAGCGCGCAGCCCGCCTGACCAAGGCCAGCCTGCCGCTTGCCGCCTTGCCGCGGGTGAGCCTGCCTTACCGCATGTGGCGGACGCCCAGCGTTGACGTCATGATGGACGCTGGCGTCACCTATGAAGCCCGAAGCGGCGCCAGAATCGATCATCGCGCCAGCATTCTCGCCGCCGGCGAAGCGCTGCAGATGAGCTACGACGCGCGGGTCTCGGTGAGCAAGTTCGGCATGCCGACCGGCCTCCGCTTCCGCGCCTACCGGTCGGATCCCGATGGCGAGCTGCTCGGCCCGCTCAGAGCCACCCATGCTGCCCTCGGCGATGTCGAAGGCGTCGGCAGCCCCCTTGCCGGGGGAACCGCCACCGGCCGCGGCGCCATGATCACCAATCGCCCGCTGTTCCAATCGGTCGCGTTCGACCGGACCCAGTTCAGCGGTGAGCTTCCGCCGGGCTGGGACGCCGAACTGTACCGCAACGGCGAGTTGATCGCCTTCGCGGGCGAAGCGCCGAATGGCCAATACCGGTTCGACGACGTGGCGCTTGGCTTTGGAGACAATCGTTTCGAAATCGTCACTTATGGCCCACAGGGGCAGGTCAAGCGGCGGATCGAGACGGTCAACGTCGGACAAGGCGCCGTGCCGCCCGGCGAGACGCACTATTGGGCCGGTGTCGTGGACCCCGGGCGCGACCTCATCGAGCGTCACCGCGGCGGAGCCCCGCCGAACCGCGACGCGGGCTGGCGAGCCGCGGCAAGCGTCGAACATGGTCTGGACCAGCGCACTTCGGTGGCGGCGCTGGTCCAGACCCTTGCCGTTGACGACCGACGTGTCACCTATGTCGAAGGCACCGTTCGTCGCTCCATCGGCCCTGCGGTGACCGAGTTCGGCGCCGCGCGCGACAGCAGTGGTGGCATGGCCCTGCGTGCCCAGGCCCTGGCCAAGATCGGCGCCACCAATCTCTCCTGGAGCAGCTTCTGGAGCCGCGACTTTGCGGCCCGTCCGCAAGGCCTGAGCGCGGTCAGCGAGCATCGCTTCAGCGTGGATGCGCCGCTGAAGCTCGGGGGCCACACGGTCATGCCGCTGCACGGCGACCTGCGTCTCTCCTCCCGCAAGGATGGCGGACGCACGCTGGAAGCCAATGCCCGCACCAGCATCATGCTCAGCCGCTTCAATCTTGCGACGCTGCTCCGATATCGCGACGAGCGGCTGCCCGACGGTCTTGGCTCCCGAAGCCAAGTGGAAGCAGGACTGATCGGCAGCGGTCGCATCGGTCCGGTCCGCGTACGCGGTACTACCGAGTTCGAGATCGCGCCCGGCACCAAGCTTCGGCGGGCCGAGCTGTCAGGCTATTGGCGCGGCAGCGGCTCGGCCGACTGGGAAGGCGCTGTCGCGTACGAACAGGATGGCAAGCTGCGCGGGCGCGTCACTCATGTGCGGCGGTTCGACGCGTTGGCAGTGGCCGGGACGCTCGAGGCGGCCAGCAACGGCTCGGTCGCGGCCGGGCTCAATCTCAGCTTCTCGCTCGACCGCGGCAGCAACGGCTGGCGCGCCAGCCGCCAGCCGCTCGCCGCTACGGGCAGCGTTCGTGCCCAGCTGTTTCGCGACGACAATGGGAATGGCCGACGCGACGCGGGCGAGAAAGTGGAGCAAGGCGCGGTTCTGACCGCCGGAAGCCGCCCCGCCGATCGCCCGAGCGGCAAGGACGGCTGGGCGTCGGTTGCGGGTCTCGACAACTTCCGCCCGGTGGCCATTGGGGTCGATACGAGCTCGCTGAGTGATCCCAATCTTGTTCCCACGATTGCCGCCCAGGTCATCGTGCCCCGTCCAGGCGTCTCCGCCGAACTGATGATCCCGCTGACGGGCGGCGGCGCCATCGAGGGCAGCTTACTCAAGGACGGCGGCAGTGCCTTTGAAGGGCTCGACCTGGAGTTGGTGGATGCCAAGGGCAATGTCGTCAGCACTGTGCGTAGCGATTACGACGGCTTCTTCCTGTTCGAGCGTGTGCCGCCGGGTCGCTACCTGCTGCGCCTGACGGAGGCGAGCAGGGCTGCGGCCAAGGCCGACAGCGCCGCGCTGCGCTCATCGGTGGAACTGCAGCCCGAACAGGCCGTGGTTCGTCTCGGTGCGCTGGTCGTCAAGGCCACGGCACCGGAGATCGCGGCCGTTAACCAAGAAGTCGTCTCAGGCGACTTCGCTGCCTTGCGGCGTTAGCTGAGCTGATTTGGGGGAGGTGCCCCCTCCCGGCCAGGGAGGGGGTGGTGCGGTCGAGAAGACTCGAACTTCCACGGCCTTTCGGCCACAGCGACCTCAACGCTGCGCGTCTACCAATTCCGCCACGACCGCATGTTTGTCGGCACTGCTCGGACGAGAGTGCCGGTGGCAAGGCGCGTGCCTCTAGCAGCGGCCTTTGCGCAGCGCAACCGCCGTGAACCGTTCCATTTCGGTGCAAAGGTAAAGAGGCCGTTTACCTTTCGGCGCTCCATTCGTAGCATCACCCATGATGCTGCTTTCCGCCCCGCTGCTGGCCCTCGCGGCCACCGCCCAGACGGTCGATCCGCAGCCGTCGGTAACCGTGCGCGCGCAGACGCAGGTGTTGGTGCAGATCATCCAGGCGGCCGAAGTCCGCGACGGGCAGACCAGCTCGCCCCATCAGCGAACGGTCCGCACCGACGAAGCCGGGCAGACGCAGATTTTGCTTCAGTTCGAGTAGGTTAGGCGCCGGCGGAGGAGATTGGCCGGCAGCGATCGAACTTCTTGTCCTTGTCAAAATACAGCTCGAGGCAGGCCGCTTCGGCCGGCACGTCGAGGTTGGCGCTGTTGAAGCTGGCCGTGGCGCCCGGCGCCAGTTGCTGGGGCGAAATGGCGATGGTCCAGGTGTAGACCACCTTTTGTTCGAGGCTGCGCAGCCGGGCGTTGAGCGGCGGCACCGGTACGGTGCGATCGGTCTCATTCCGGACGAACCCGCTGACTTCGAACAACTGGTTGCCGCTGGCGAGCTGCGTGCGGCCATTCTGCTGGATCTGGACCAGCAATTCCTCCGAGCTGCTCTGCGCCAGGCCAAGGCGGCCTTTCAGCTCGGCAGGCGCCAGGAAGTAAATACCGGCGGCCAGCGCCGCGATGACGATCATCAGGATGCCGACCACCATCGGCCACTTGCGCTTGGGCTCGTCGATGTCGTCGTCGCCGTGAGCGAACGGGCTGTAGAGATCCTCCGTCTCCATTCGCGCGGCCCGCATCGGGTGTGAGCTGCTAGCATCTTCGACCGTTTGTTCGTGCTCCGGAGCCTGCGGCACCTCGGTGTCGACCGGCACTGCGGCTTCCGGATAGGGCTCGGGAGCTGTTGCAGCTTCGGCGGGCATGGAGGCGGCCGTTTCCTGCTCGGCGAGGAGGCTGGCCGGCGGGGTCACTGAGGCACTAGGCAGCGGATCGTCGACGGCTTCGTCGGCAGGGACGCCGACGGCCGGATGCGCTGCGTCGCCAAGGGCGTTTTCGCGCTGCGTGCCACTCTCTTCACCGAGCGCGTGCCGCGTGTCCTCCGGGCTGGCGCTGTCGCCCGCTTCGAGCTGCTGCTCGAGCTCGCCTTCCGCCAAGGAGTCCGGCTCCTGATGCCAGCTATGCTTGCACTGGGCGCAGCGCACGGTGCGGCCAGCGGGGGGGATCGCACCGTCTTTCACCACGTAGCGCGTCCCGCACGAGGGGCAGGTCAGGATCATGGGCCGGGCGCTTTCTCTCGTGAAACCAGGTATTGAAACGATGCGTAACCTTTTCGTGAATCCATTGGCAAGCTAGACGCGGTTCTTGGGCATAAGAAGAAGGAGGGGGCGGTCCTGGCCGCACTGGTCGAGTTCGACGGCGTGGGCTTGCGATATGGGACCGGCGCAGAGGTGCTGGCCGGCCTCGACCTGCGCCTGGCGCCCGGCGGCTTCTACTTCCTGACCGGCCCATCCGGCGCCGGCAAGACGTCATTATTGAAGCTCCTTTATCTCGCTCAGCGCCCGACCCGCGGCCGCCTGCGGCTGTTTGGCGAGGATGTCGGCGAAGCCCCGCGTGAGGCGCTGCCCGCCTTTCGCCGGCGGATCGGCGTGGTGTTCCAGGACTTCCGGCTGGTGCGGCACCTTTCGGCCTTCGACAATGTCGCCTTGCCATTGCGGATCGCCGGCCACGACGACCGCGAGATCGAAGGCCCGGTGCGCGAGATGCTGGCCTGGGTCGGGCTTGCCGACCGGGCGAGCGCGCGGCCGCCGACGCTGTCCGGTGGGGAGCAGCAGCGCGTCGCCATCGCCCGGGCCGTCATCGCCCGGCCTGAATTGCTGGTCGCGGACGAGCCGACCGGCAACGTCGACGCTGCGATGGCCGACCGCCTGATCCACCTGTTCGAAGCGCTGAACCGGCTCGGCACCACCGTGGTGGTTGCAACCCACGACCTGTCGCTGATCGGAGCGGTAAAAGGCGCACGGATGATGCGGCTGGAGAATGGGCAATTGTCCGATCCCACCGGCGAACTGCGCAATCCGCCGACCCGCCCGCCCGAGGGTGGCCAGCTATGAAGGCCACGCTGTTCCCGCCGGCGTCGATGCGCCGGCTGTTGCCCGAGCAAAAGCGCCGTGCGGCGCCATGGATCGTCGGGCTGATGACCTTTGTCAGCCTGGTGGTGGGGGTGGCTGGCCTTGCCGTACTCGGCGCGGTGTCGGACTTATCGTCCTCCGCGGCGGGACGCTGGTCGCTGCAGGTCACGGGCACGCCGGCCGACGCCGCCCGGGCCGAAGCGATGCTGCGCAGCACGCCGGGCGTGACGGAGGTCAACCGCGTGCCCGACGCGGAGCTCCGCCGTACGCTCCAGGCGTGGCTCGGACCCGCCGCGCAGCAACTCGATCTGCCCTTGCCGGTACTGGCCGAAGTCAGCGTGGTGGGTGGTGGTGATGCGCTTGCGACTGAGCTTGCGCGGCGGGTGCCGACTGCACGACTGACGCCCTATTCGGCTGAGCTTGCACCGCTGCTGCAGACCTTGCGCGGGCTGGCGGTGCTGGTGGCGGGTTTGCTGGTGGTGCTTGCCGCGGCCCTGGCAGGGGCGGTGACACTGGCGGCGCGGGCGATGCTCGACACCAATCGCAGCACCCTCGATGTGCTCCACGGCATTGGCGCCACCGACGCACAGCTCCTGTCGCTAGTGCAGCGGCGGATCGCGTTCGACGTGCTCGCCGGAAGCGCGGCCGGCGCCTTGGCGGCGGTCGCGGTGCTGGTGGCGGCGCTGATCCCCGCGCGTGGCTTGCTCGGCGGAGCGGCGGGCGCGCCCGCACTGGCCGCTGGCGGGCTCGCCTTGCTTGCCCTCCTGCCGCTGGTGCAAGCTGTGCTTGCGACCGTGGTTGCCAGGCGAGCGCTTCAACAGGCATTGGCGCAGGGCTTATGACCCTTCGCCTGACCGCCCTTGTTGGTCTCCTCTACGCGCTCGGCTTCGCACTGTTCAGCGTGTCGCTGGCCCAGCCAGCGGAGGGTGCGCGCACCGAAGCGGTGGTCGTGCTGACCGGCGGCAAGGGCCGGATCGAGCGCGGCATGGCGGTCATGAAGCGCGGAGAGGCGACCCGGATGCTGATCTCCGGCGCGGATCCCAGCGTCACCCGCGCCGACCTTGCGCGGCGGTTGGGACCGGGAACGCTGAAAACCCTGCGCTGCTGTGTCGATCTCGGCTCGGAAGCGGTCGATACCCGCAGCAACGCGGAAGAAGCGCGGCGGTGGATGATCAAGCGCGGCTATACATCGCTGCGGCTGGTCACCAGTGACTATCACATGCGCCGCGCCGCTTACGAGTTCGCGAACGATCTGCCGGACACCAAGATCATCGAGGACGCGGTGCAGACCCGGCCGAGCCTCCTTCTCCTGTTCAAGGAATATAACTTCTATCTGCTGCGCCGGGCGGCGTTCTGGCTGGACATGTAGGTGACCTGATGGCTGCGTTGCGTTCGATCCTTTATTTCCTGATCTTCTACCCGGGTACGATCCTATACTGCGTCGCGACCCTGATCGCCGCACGGTTCGGCAGCGGGCCGGTGCGCCGCGTGATCCGCGGCTGGGCGTCGTTCCACCATTTCCTGGTCACCCGCCTGCTCGGCATCCGGTTCGAGATGGAAGGCGAGATTCCTGATGGTCCCTATCTTGTCGCCTTCAAGCATCAGGCGATGGTGGAGACGATCGAGACGCTGCTGCGGGTGAAGACGCCGGTGGTGGTGATGAAGCAGGAATATGTGAATACGCCGCTGCTCGGGCCGACGATGAAGAGCTTTGGCGTGATCGGCGTTGATCGAGAGGCAGGGGCAAGCGCGCTGCGGGAGATGATGCAGCGCGGCAAGCAGGCGATCGCCGAGGGACGCCCGGTGGTGATCTTCCCCGAAGGCACGCGTGTGCCGGTCGGGCAGAAGCCCGCGCTTCGCCCGGGCTTTGCGGGGCTTTATCGCGCGCTCGGCTTACCGGTGGTGCCGGTGGCGCATGATAGCGGCAAGGTCTGGCCCAAGGGGCTGGTCAAATATCCGGGCGTGATCCGTCTCAAGGTCGGAGAGACCATTCCCGCCGGGCTGAAACGCGGCGAGATCGAGGAGCGGGTCCACCGCGCGATCAACGCGCTGGAAGTCTAGCTCCGGAGGATCGCCCCGACCTTTGCCGCTGCCGCCACCACCTTCTCCGACAGCGCGAGCAGGTCCGCTTCGGTCAGCGTTTTGTCGGTCGGCTGAAGCGCAACTTCGAGCGCGAGGCTGAGATCGCCTTCTGCCGGCTGATAGCGGTCGAACACCCGCACATCGGTGATCAGCGCCTTGTCGGCACCGCGAACGGCGCGGACCAGGTCGCCAGCCGCCAGGCCTTCCGGAACCACGAACGCGAAATCGCGGGTCACTGGCTGCAGGGCAGGCGGGGTGAAGGCGGGACGCGCACGGCCCTTATCCCGAGCGGCGGGTAGGGCATCGAGATAGAGGTCGGCGGCTTGCGTGCCCGGCGGCAGGTCGAGTGCTTTCGCGAGCGCCGGATGCAGCTCGCCGAAGCGCGCCAGTTCCGCCTTGCCGAGCCGCAGCGTTGCCGAGCGGCCAGGGTGGAAGGCGTCGCCTGCGCCTTGCGAGAGCTGGAGATTGGCGACCGGCGCACCTGCCTCAGCCAGCAGCGCAAGCGCTGCCGCCTTGACGTCATAAGCGTCAAATCCACGAGCCTTGCCCGACTGCCAGGAGCGCGGGTCCGCGTCGCCGGCCATCAGAAGCGACAGGGTCGGGCGTTCGGCATCGGCGAGGTAGCGGCGGCCGAGCTCGAACAAGCGGACGCTGGTGGCGCCGCGCGACAGGTTGCGGGCGGCGGCACGGGCCAGACCGGGAAGGAGCGAGGGCCGCATGACCTTCATCTCCTCGCTGATCGGATTGGCGAGGACGTGCGCCCCCCCGCCGAACAACGTCGAATCGGCTTCGGAGATGAAGCTCCAGGTAATCGCCTCATTGAAACCGCGCGCGGCGGCGGCGCGGCGGACCCGGCGCTCGAGCCGCTGGGAGGGCAGGGCCACCGCCTTGGCGACACCAGCCTCACGCGGCAGCGGGGTCGAGGGCAGAAGGTCGAGCCCGGCGACGCGGGCGACTTCCTCGACGAGGTCGGCTTCGCCATCGATATCGGGCCGCCAGCCGGGGACGGTCCAGCCGTTCGCTCCAGCCACGAAGCCGAGCGCCGTCAGGATGCGGTTCTGCTCCTCGGGCGGCAGGCTGAGCCCGGCAAGGGTTTCGACCCTCTCGGGACGCAGCGGAACGCTGCGCGGCGCGGTGACTTCGCTCCAGCGGGCAGTGGTGGCCATGCTGCGCGCGGTAGGTGATCCGCCGCACAGTTCGACGATCATCGCTGCCGCGGCGTCGGTCATCTCCTGCAGCGTCAACGGATCGACCCCGCGTTCGAAGCGGGCACGGGCATCGGTGTGGACCTGATGGCGCTGGCCGGTGCGGGCGATGGCGAGGGGATCGAACCAGGCGCATTCGAGCAGCACGTCGGAGGTGCCTTCGGTGACTCCGGTCGACACGCCGCCAACCACGCCGCCGAGACCCAGCACGCCCTTGTCGTCGGCGATGACGCAATCTTCGGCCGTCGCCTCGTAAGCCTTGTCGTTCAGCGCATCGAAGCGCTCTTGCCTCCCGCGGCGAACGGCAATTCCGCCGTTGAGCAGCGCCGCGTCATAGACATGCAGCGGCCGGGCCTGGTCGATCGAGAAGAAGTTGGTGACGTCGACCAGCGCAGAGATCGGACGCAGGCCGACCGCGCGGAGCCGGGCTTGCAGCCAGTCGGGCGACGGGCCGTTCGTGACGCCGCGGATCAGGCGCGCGGCAAAGGCTTCGCAGCCGCTGCCTTCCTCGACGGTGATCGAGACCGGATTGGCGCCGTCTTCTGCCAGCGGACGAACGGGCTGCGCGCGCAAGGTGCCGAGACCGGCAGCGGCCAGGTCGCGGGCGATGCCGCGGACGCCGAAGCAATCGGGGCGGTTTGGCGTCACGGCAATGTCGAACACCGGGTCTTCAAGCCCGGCATAAGCCGCATAGCTCTGGCCGACCGGGGCGTCGCCCGGCAGCTCGATGATGCCGTCATGCCCGGTGCCGAGCTCCAGCTCACGCTCGGAGCACATCATGCCGTTGCTTTCGACGCCCCGGATGGCGGCGACCTTGAGGGTGAAGTCACTACCCGGAACATAAGCGCCCGGCGGACCGAACACGCCTTTCATGCCGGCGCGTGCGTTGGGCGCGCCGCACACCACCTGCATCGGGCCATTGCCGGCGTCGACCTGCAGCACCTGCAACTTGTCGGCCTGGGGATGACGCTCGGCGCTCAGCACCTCGGCGACCACGAAGGGGGCAAGCTTCTCGGCCGGGTTGTCGATGCCTTCGACCTCGAGGCCGAGGGCGGTCAATTTGTCGGCGATCTCGGCCACCGAGGCGGTGGTTTCGAGGTGATCGCGAAGCCAAGACAGCGTGAACTTCATGCGCCCACTCCCGCGCTGAGGGTGGGTACGGCAAGCGCGCTAAAGCCATAGTGCTTAAGCCAGCGCAGGTCGCCGTCGAAGAACTGGCGGAGGTCGTTCATGCCATACTTCAGCATGGCGAGGCGATCGATGCCGGTGCCGAACGCGAAGCCCTGCCATTCGTCGGGGTCGAGCCCGGCGGCGGCGATCACACGTGGGTGGACCATGCCGCTGCCCAGCACCTCCATCCAGCCTTCGGATCCGCCGACCACGCGGCGGCCGTTCTCCATCGACCAACCGACATCGACCTCGGCCGATGGCTCGGTGAAGGGGAAATAGGATGGACGCAGGCGGATCGCGATGTCGTCACGCTCGAAGAACGCCTTGAGAAAGGTCTCGAGCGTCCACTTGAGGTGGCCCATGGTGATGTCGCGGTCGATGACGAGGCCTTCGACCTGATGGAACATCGGGGTGTGGGTGGCATCGCTGTCTGAACGATAGACCCGGCCCGGCGCAATCACGCGAAGCGGCGCGCCGTGTTTCTGCATCGCGCGGATCTGCACTGGCGAGGTGTGGGTGCGCAGGACAAAGGTGCCTTCGGCGCCCTCGCGCGGCTCGACATAGAAGGTGTCGTGCATGGCCCGCGCCGGGTGCGTCTCGGGCATGTTGAGCGCGGTGAAGTTATACCAGTCGCTCTCGACCTCGGGTCCTTCGGCCACCGCAAAGCCGAGATCGGCGAAGATCTCCGCGAGCTCGTCCATCACCTGACTGACCGGGTGAACGCTGCCCTGCGGCTGCTCGGCGGCGGGGAGGGAGAGGTCGAGCCGTTCGGTCGCGAGCTTGCGGTCGAGCTCGGCGGTTTCGAGCGCCGCCTTGCGCGCCTCGATCGCGGCGGCGATTTCCGCACGCTGGCCCTGGATGGCGGGACCCTGCGTTTGGCGCTCCTCGGGGCTCATCTGCCCCAAGGTCTTGAGGAGGGCCGTGACCCAGCCGCTTTTGCCCAGCGCCGCCACCCGCTCGGCATCGAGCGAAGGGAGGTCAGTGGCGGCGGCGATGCGCTGGAGGGTGGAAGCGAGATCCGACATGGCGGCGGCGTTTAGCGATTGCCGCCGGAGACGCAAAGCTCAGCCGACGAAGGGGTAAGGCGAGATCGTCTTGCGATGTTCGTGGACAGCAAGCTGCGCGCCCGCCGGCGGGGTGGCGCGGAACGCGCAGTCGAGGCGCGGGCAGAGCGAGCAGGCCGGACCGACCGGGGTCACGGGAGCGCGCTCGAGATCGATGCCCTCGGCGCAGTGGAGCCGATGCGCATGTTCGATGCTGCAGCCAAGGCCGATCGCGAGCAGGCCGCCGGATACTTCGCTCCGGATCGGCCGTTCGATGGTGCGGGCGACCGTGAAATAGCGGTGTCCGTCGGGCGTCTCGATCAGCTGCGTCACCGCCTGGCCCGCCGACTGGAAGGCGACGTGGAGGTTCCAGCGCGGGCAGGTGCCGCCGAAGCGGGAAAAAGGAAAGCGCTCGCCCGCATAGCGCTTGGAGACGTTCCCGGCGGGATCGATCCGAAGCATGAAGAAGGGGATGCCCCGCGCGCCCTGCCGGCCAAGCGTGGTGAAACGGTGCGACACTTGTTCGACATTGGCGCCGAATTCCGCGGTCAGGCGGTCGATCGAGTAGCGGTAGCGCTCGGCCGCCGCCAGAAAGGTTCCGTAGGGCATCATGATCGCGCCCGCGGCATAGTTGGCGAAGCTCATGTGCAGCAGGTGACGCGTTCCCGCGTCCGGCGGCCGGGCGACGTCGAGCAGCCTGGCAATGATCGGATGGAATTCGAGCAGCGAAAGCTGGTACGCGATCCCGAACGTCTTGTTCTCGGGCCGCAGCAGCGACGACAGCATCAGCAGCCGGCGTTCGGCATCATAAACCTGGCTGGCGCCCTGCAATTCTTCGGGTCCGACGACGGTGACCGACACGCCATATGCTTCCTTCAGGCGGCGGCGAAGCGGTTCGGCGACCGACAGCGGATCGCCCAAAGCGCCGCCAAGCGTTTCGGCGCCTTCCTCCAGTTCGGGGAAGTGGTTGGCGCGTGACTGGATGTAGTCGCGGACCCACGTCTCGGGCGTGAACAGGGATCGTTCATCGGCTTCGGTGCCGATCGCAGCGGGGGCGAGGCGGCGTTCGCGCAAGGCGGTGTAGAGCCGGGTGACGCCTTCTGCGATCCCCGGGCTGTTGTCGCTCAGCTCGATGATCTCCTGCCGGCCGATCTGAAGGTCGGAAAACATCGGGTCGGCGAACACTTCGGACAATTGTTCGGCCGAGCCCTGCTCTCCGCCATCGCTGGCGAAGCTGCGAATATCGACTTCGAAATGCTGGGCGAGACGGAGCAGGATGGCGGCAGTGACGGGCCGCTGATTACGCTCCAGGTGATTGAGATAGCTTGGGGAAATACCAAGCTGCCCGGCCATGGCGGTTTGCTGAAGACCGCGATCGCGGCGGAGGCGCTTCAGCCGCGCGCCAAGGAAGAGCTTCTTCGCCATGCTTGTACATTGTCGAACCTCGCACAAAGCTACAAGTCACATCGTGACACATGTGCCCTTTTCGCCGCGCCCGACTCGGCCGGCGAATGTTTCATGCCTCCAAGACATTCCAACAGGAGGCCAACATGGGTCAGCGTTTCTGGGTCATCGGCGGCGAGTATCGTGACTGCGCCTTCAGCGAAATCGAGCCCGGTACGGAGCGGGTGAGTGGTCCGTTCGGCGACGAACTCAAGGCCCGCATGGAATGGCAGCGCCTGACCTTCCGCGATCATTGCGGCGCGACCGAGCGCTACGTCATCGCCACCGAACCGGGCGTCACGCGCGCCTGACAATCTTTGACAGATCACCGGCGCCGCATGGTGTGTCGCGCCCATGCAAAGGGGTAAGTGCTTGTCCTATCAGTCCGAAATAACTTCTGCCGCGCAGCTTATCGGCGGCAATGGCGATCCCTGGAAGGGGATCGACGCCGAAGCGGTAGCCCGGATGCGGCTGCAGAACCGCTTTGCGTGCGGATTGGACATTGCTCGCTACACCGCCGGCATCATGCGGCGCGACATGGCGGCCTATGATGCCGACCCCGCCGCCTACACCCAGTCCCTCGGCTGCTGGCACGGCTTCATCGCACAGCAGAAAATGATTGCGGTGAAGAAGCATTTCGGCACGACCAAGGGTCGGTACCTGTATCTTTCCGGCTGGATGATCGCGGCCCTTCGCTCCGAATTCGGGCCGCTGCCCGACCAGTCGATGCATGAGAAGACTTCGGTCCCGGCGCTGATCGAGGAGATCTATACCTTCCTCCGCCAGGCCGATTCACGCGAGCTGAGCCTCCTGTTCCGCGATCTCGACAAGGCGCGCGAGGCGGGCAACGAACTCGAGGAGCAGCGCCTCCTTAACGCCATCGACGCGCACGAGACCCATGTCGTGCCGATCGTCGCCGACATCGACGCTGGCTTCGGCAATGCCGAGGCGACCTATCTCCTCGCCAAGAAGATGATCGAGGCGGGCGCGTGCGCGATCCAGATCGAGAACCAGGTTTCGGACGAAAAACAGTGCGGACACCAGGACGGCAAGGTCACGGTGCCGCACGAGGACTTCATCGCGAAGCTGCGCGCCGTGCGCTACGCCTTCCTCGAACTCGGCGTCGACGATGGAATCATCGTCGCCCGCACCGATTCGCTGGGCGCTGGCCTCACCAAGCAGTTCGCCGTCAGCAAGAAACCGGGCGACATCGGTGACCAGTACAACTCCTTCCTCGATTGCGAGGAGATCGACGACGTTGCGCAGGCGAATGGCGACGTTCTGATCAATCGCGGCGGCAAGCTGATGCGGCCCAGGCGGCTGGCATCGGGACTGTTCCAGTTCAAGTCGGGAACCGGCGAGGATCGCTGCGTCCTCGACTGCATCACCTCGCTGCAGAATGGCGCCGACCTGATCTGGATCGAGACGGAGAAGCCGCACATCGAGCAGATCGCAGGCATGATGGATCGCATCCGCGAGGTCGTCCCGAACGCCAAGCTCGCCTATAACAACTCGCCCTCGTTCAATTGGACGCTGAACTTCCGCCAGCAGGTGTATGACGCGTGGGCTGCCGAAGGGCGCGACGTCTCCGGCTACGACCGCGCCAAGCTGATGAGCGCGGAGTATGACGGCACGGAGCTTGGCGCCGAGGCGGACGAGCGTATTCGCACCTTTCAGCGCGATGCGGCGGCGCGGGCGGGCATCTTCCACCATCTCATCACGCTGCCGACCTATCACACGGCGGCCCTGTCGACCGACAACCTCGCGCGCGAGTACTTCGGCGACGCCGGCATGCTCGGCTACGTCAAGAACGTGCAGCGTGAGGAGATCCGCCAGGGCATCGCCTGCGTGAAGCACCAGAACATGTCGGGCTCCGACATCGGCGACGACCACAAGGAGTATTTCGCCGGTGAGGCTGCATTGAAGGCCGGCGGCGCCAACAATACGATGAACCAGTTCGCCGCTTGAGCGATCCGGTCTGAAGTCTCAGCGCGGCGGTCCGAGGATCTCGGGCCGCCCTTACGCGTCCGCGCAAAAGAAAGTCGTGTGTTCATGAATGCTCCTGCCACCGCCGCCACCATCGCGGTCGATCCGGTCCTCTCCCGCTTCATCGAAGAGGAAGTACTGCCGGATCTAAGCATCGAACCGGGTGAGTTCTGGAGCGGTGTGGAAAGGATCTTCAGTGCCTTTGCACCGCGCAACGCGGCCCTGCTGGCAAAGCGTGACGAGTTGCAGGCGCAGATCGACGGCTGGCACCGCGACCAACGCGGCAAGCCGCACGACCCCGCCGCCTACGAAAACTTTCTCCGCGAAATCGGCTATCTGGTCGACGAGCCGGCGCCGTTCACCATCGGCACTGGCAATCTCGACCCCGAGATCGCCACGTTGGCCGGGCCGCAGCTCGTCGTGCCGATCCTCAATGCGCGCTTCCTCCTCAATGCGGCCAATGCGCGGTGGGGAAGCCTGTATGACGCACTGTATGGCACTGACGCGATGGGAAGCGCTCCGCCATCCGGCTCTTACGAGAAGGCGCGCGGGGCCGAAGTAGTAGCGACCGCTCGTGGCTTCCTCGACGGGGCAATTCCGGGCTGGCAGAAGGCGCTTGTTGGTGGCGACCATCCTGCGATCGTCGCACGCTCTGACAGCGCAGTGTTATTCAGGCACAATGGACTTCACATCGAGGTGTTGATCGATGCCTCACACCTCATCGGACAAGACGATCCGGATCACATCGCAGACATCGTGCTGGAAAGCGCGCTGAGCACCATTTGCGATCTCGAAGACAGCGTCGCGGCGGTCGATGCTGAGGACAAGGTGGCGGCTTACCGCAACTGGCTCGGGCTCATGCGGGGCGATTTGACGGCGAGCTTCGACAAGGGGGGCCGCACGCTTGAGCGGACCATGAACCCTGATCGGCAGGTCGGAGAGATAACGCTTCCCGGGCGCAGCCTGCTCTTGGTCCGCAACGTCGGCCACCTGATGACCAATCCCGCAGTGCGGCTGGCGGACGGCGGCGAGGCGCCCGAAGGCATTCTCGATGCGATCGTCACCAGCCTGATCGCGCTTTACGACCTGCGCGGGCTCGGGCGCCATCGCAACAGCCGCGCTGGGTCGATCTATATCGTCAAACCCAAGATGCACGGTCCGGAGGAAGCGGCCTTTACCAACGACCTGTTCGATACGGTGGAGGATCTGCTCGGACTCGAGCGCAATACGATCAAGGTTGGGGTGATGGACGAGGAGCGGCGCACGTCGGCCAACCTCGCCGCGACGATCCACGCCGTGCGTGATCGGATTTTCTTCATCAACACCGGCTTTCTCGATCGCACCGGGGACGAGATGCATACGTCGATGCAGGGTGGGCCGATGGTCCGCAAGGCGGCGATGAAGGAGAGCGCCTGGATCAAGGCGTACGAGGCGCGCAACGTCGCAATCGGGCTTGCGTGCGGCTTCAGCGGCAAGGCGCAGATCGGCAAGGGCATGTGGGCCGCGCCCGACCGGATGGCCGACATGCTGGAGCAGAAGATCGGTCATCCGAAGACCGGCGCCAATACGGCCTGGGTGCCGAGCCCGACGGCGGCGACGCTGCACGCCATGCACTATCACCAAGTTGATGTGTTCGAGCGGCAGGAGGAGCTCGCCGGTTCGGCCACGCCGCCGCTGCGTGACCTTCTCACCATCCCGCTTGCTGCCGGGACCAACTGGTCGGAGGAAGAAATCGCCGAAGAGCTCGACAACAATTGCCAGGGCATCCTCGGCTATGTCGTGCGGTGGATCGACCAGGGCGTCGGCTGTTCCAAGGTCCCCGACATTCACGACGTCGGCCTGATGGAAGATCGCGCGACGCTTCGGATCAGCTCGCAGCACCTCGCCAACTGGCTGCTGCACGGCGTCAGTACGGCCGAGCAGATCGAGCAATCGCTGCGGCGGATGGCGGCCAAGGTCGATGCGCAGAATGCGGGCGACCCGCTCTACCGGCCGATGGCGCCTGATCCTGAGGCAAGCCTCGCCTTCCAGGCGGCGCGGGCGCTGGTGTTCGAGGGGCTGGAGCAGCCCAACGGCTATACAGAGCCGCTGCTTCACGCTTATCGTCGCCGGGTGAAGGAACGAGGGTGAACTGGCCTGAACTCGATCCCGCCAGCGATGCGGGCACGTGGACAGTGCTGCACCTCGCCAGCCAGATGCTCGGCAAAGTGCGGGTGGCGCACAGCGACTGGGTCAATCATGGCTGGCATGTAGCGTTGCAGCCAGCCGCCAACGGGCTCGCGACCTTGCCGATCGCGGCGGAAGGTGGGCGCTTCACGCTCTCGCTCGACCTCTGCGACCACCGCATCCACCTCCTCGTCAGCGACGGACGGAGTGACTGTGTCGCGCTCGCCCAACCCAGCATCGCTGCGCTTCATGCCGAACTGGTCGCCATGCTCGACCGCAACGGCCTGCCCAGCCGCTTCAACGGCATGCCCAACGAGCTGCCGGATGCCGTGCCCTTCGCCAAGGATGAGCGCCCGACCGACTATCGCGAGGACAGCGCGGTGCGCATGCGCGAGGTGCTGCGGGTCGTCGTGCCGGTGTTCGAGACCTTTCGCGCGCTTCTCCGGCAAGGTCAGCCCCGTACATTTCTGGTGGGGCAGCTTCGATCTTGCGGTGACTCGCTTCTCCGGCCGCCCGGCGCCGGATCATCCGGGCGGCGTGCCTGGCCTTCCCGATCGCATCACCCGCGAAGCCTACAGCCACGAGGTGTCGAGCGCAGGCTTTTGGCCGGGCGGAGCGTTCGGCGCCGACCCGATCTTCTACAGCTACGCATATCCCTCGCCTGACGGCTTCGCGGAGGCTGCCGTCACGCACGGACGCTTCGACGCGACGCTCGGCGAGTTCGTGCTTCCGTACAGCGAGGTGCGTTCGGCGGCCGACCCTGCGGCCACCCTGCTCGGCTTCCTCCAGGAAACCTACACCGCTGCCGCCGATCTCGCGCAGTGGGATCGCTCCGCGCTGGAGCGCGAGCCGGTCGCGCCCTGAGCCAAACGAAAAGGGCGCCCCGGTTACCCGAGGCGCCCTTGTCTGATCACCGAAGCGAAGCGCTTACGCGGCCTGGGCCGAGCGATCGCCGCCGTTCGGGAGCGCATTCTTGGCCTGCGCGATCAGCGCGCTGAACGCGGCGCCTTCGTGCATGGCCATGTCGGCCAGGACCTTGCGGTCGAGGTCGATGCCCGAAAGCTTCAGCGCGTGCATGAACTGACCATAGGTCAGGTTCTCGGCGCGAACCGCAGCGTTGATGCGCTGGATCCACAGGGCGCGGAAGCTCCGCTTCTTCACCTTGCGGTCGCGGTAGGCGTACTGGCCGGCCTTTTCGACCGCCTGACGAGCGATTCGGATCGTGTTCTTGCGACGGCCATAATAGCCCTTCGCTTGTTCCAGGATCCGCTTGTGCTTGGCGCGGGTGGTTACACCCCTTTTGACGCGTGCCATCTGTCAGAACTCCTTAGCGAAGACCGTAGGGGGCCCAGAGCTTCACGCGGGCCGTATCGGCCTCGGCGAGAACTTCGGTGCCGCGGTTCTGGCGGATGTACTTGGCGTTGTGGCTGATCAGGCGGTGGCGCTTGCCAGCGACTCCGTGCTTCACCTTGCCGGTGGCGGTGAGCTTGAAGCGCTTCTTGACGCCGCTCTTGGTCTTGAGCTTGGGCATTTCGTCTCCTGTGCTGCCCGACATGCGGGCGACGTTTCTCACCTGACACGGCAGCCCTCACTGGCCGGCCGGGTGGTTTTTCCAACGATCTGGAAAGCGCGCCCCCTAGCCGGCAAGGGCGCGATTGGCAAGTCCGGCGCTCACCAGGGAACGGTGTTGCCTTCGTAATCGAGGAAGGCACCCGAGTCCTTCGGTGCCAAGCCGTCGATCACCTTGCGCATGCCGGCGATGCTCTGCTCGGGCGTTACCGGCGCGCTCTGCCCGCCCATCCGCGTCTGCACCCAGCCGGGGTGCAGCATGACGCAGACAAGATCGGGATTGGCCAGCGCCAGCGTCTTCCACGCCATGTTGAGCGCGGTCTTGCTGGAGCGATACGCAAGAAAGCCGCCCGAGCTATTGTCTTCGAGCGAGCCCATGCGGGTGCTGACGACAACCAGCTTGCCGCCCGCTGCCCTGACCTCCGGAAGCAAGGCCTTGGCCAGGAGGTAGGGCGCAATCGTGTTGACCGCGAAGGTGTCGAGCCATTCCCCAGCGCTCTCCGCGTCTTCGGCATCGCGGGGCCCGTAGGTGCCGGCGTTGGCGATCAACAGGTCGAGCGGTCGGCCCGCCCGGACCGCGCTCACCGCCGCCGCATCGCTCATGTCGAGCGTGCGCACTTCCGCGCCCAGCGACTCGAGTTCGGGCGAGCTTTCACGCACGGTCGCGATGACGTCCCAGCCGGCCTCGCGATACTGGCGGACGAATTCAAGGCCGAGCCCGCGGTTGGCGCCGGTGACGAGGAGAGTGGGCATGGGAGTTATCGCTTTCTCATCTGTGCTGCTGCTGTGGCAGCGACAACGCACAAGGCGGCCGAAGCTCCTGCCCTTTGTGCCGTGCGGGGCCCGCTGGCTCGGTTCGCGAGTTTAAGGTACACAGGAAGCTTCTTCGTTTTGCCACGGAGGGAGGCCGACATGAGTGCGGACGAGCGTCACTACAGCGCAGAGCAGGTGACCGGGGCACGACAGGAAGGGGTTGTGCGTTGGGTACTCATCATCTCGCTGCTGCTCATCATCCTGGCCATGTCGGCGATGTGGATCGTGCCAGCCCTTACCGGCTGAGCCTCGCCCGCTTCGTCGCCGCCCAGAGCGGCGTCTATGACCTCGCCCTTGCCGAGCTTCGCGCCGGCGCCAAGCGGACCCACTGGATGTGGTTCGTCCTGCCGCAGCTGCGCGGGCTCGGATACAGCATGATGGCCGATCGCTATGGCCTCGAAGAACTCGACGAAGCGCGCGCCTATCTCGGCCATCCGGTTCTAGGAACGCGGCTGCGCGAATGCGTGGCGACCCTGCTCACCCACGCCGGCACACGAAGTGCGGCGGAGGTGATGGGGGTGGTGGACGCGATCAAGCTTCATAGCTCGCTCACCCTGTTCGAAGCGGCGGGCGGCGGTCCGTTGTTCGCCCGGGCGCTCGACGCTTTTTATGGCGGCGAGCGGGACCGGCGAACCCTGGCAATGGTGCGCTGACGCGCGGCTTCTAACGATCGGCTTGTTCCGGCGCGCGAATATGCGCGTTCACCTTGGCGGTCATTTCGAACATCGTCAGCTTGCCCTTGCCGACCACAGCGGCGAGCATCTCGTCCGGTTCGATGTCACGGCCGTCGGCGTCTGACTGAAGGTCGCCCTTCTTGATATGATCCCAGATCTTGCTGGTGACTTCGCCCCGCGCCATCGGCCCTTCGCCGGTGATCTTCGCGAGTTCAGGCGAGACGTCCACCTGCTGGTGCACGGCATCAGGATTGGTGTCGTCGATCTCGACATGCTTGGCCACGTCCATTCTCCTTGGCTGATCCCTGCGACCAACCGGGCGAGGAGGGGCCGGTTCCCCTTGCCTTGAAGCCCGTATCGCGGTTGATACGGGTCCGTGCCGATCGAGCCGCCACTCCTTTCGCCGCTTGCCGCCTGGGTGAAGCGCCGCTTCGTGCGCTGGGTATCGGCGCGGCGGCTGGACCTGCGAGGGCGTGCTTCCACTACCGGCCAAGGCCGTGGTCATGGGCGGACTGCACACCAGCAACTGGGACTTTCTGGTGTTCGTCGGCGCGATGGAGACGCTCGGCGTCGCGGCGAGCTATATCGGCATGGCGAGCCTGTTCCGCAGGGGACCGATGGCCCGCTTCATGAAAGGGCTGGGCGGACACCCGGTCGAGCGCACAACGCGTAACGACCTCGTGTCGCAAGTCTCGCAGCGGCTGCGCGAAGCCGACCGCATGCTCCTGGTCATCGCGCCCGAAGGCACCCGCGAGCCGGCCACCGAATGGCGCATCGGCTTTTACCGAATCGCGCTCGCCACCGGCGTGCCCATCGTGCCGGCCGGGCCCGACTATGGCCGCAAGGTCGCGATCTTCGCCCAGCCGATCATGCCGACCGGTGATCCGGAGGCCGATCTCGCGCCCGCCTTCGACTTCTTCC
Source organism: Sphingomonas sp. LHG3443-2 (assembly GCF_049896405.1). Lineage (NCBI taxonomy): Bacteria > Pseudomonadati > Pseudomonadota > Alphaproteobacteria > Sphingomonadales > Sphingomonadaceae > Sphingomonas > Sphingomonas sp. LHG3443-2. Next base: position 650,035 of record NZ_JAFCUG010000001.1, on the reverse strand, counting down.
GGACGCTGGTGCCACGCTTTCCCGACCAGGTCCTTTTCCCGCATGGCAGCGGCATGGACGGGCCGCGCACAGGGTCCTAGGCTCCGTGCCAAGCTTTTCCGCGACCTGAAGGAACCTGCCGATGCGCCGTTTTGTCCTTGCTGCCCTGCTGGCGATCACCACCGCCGCCGCCCCGCTTCATGCCGCGTTGCCGGTGGGGGCCAAGGCGCCCGACTTCACCACCACAGGTGCGCTCAACGGCAAGCCATTCACGCTGCACCTCAAGGATCAGCTCAAGCACGGGCCGGTGGTGCTTTACTTCTACCCCAAGGCCTTCACCGAGGGCTGCACGCTTGAGGCCAAGGCGTTCAGCGATGCCGTGCCGGCGTTCCGAAAGGCCGGTGCCCGCGTGGTTGGGCTCAGCGCCGACGGGCTCGACACGCTGAAGAAGTTCAGTGTCGAAGCCTGCCGCGGCCAGTTCCCGGTCGCCACGGCCAGTCCCGCTCTCATCAAGGCCTATGACGTGAAGCTGCCGGTCGCGCCGATCAGCAATCGCACGTCCTACGTCATCGGCCGCGACGGGCAGGTGGTGTATGTCCATTCCGACCTGAGCTGGAAGGAGCATGTGGCGAAGACGCTTGCGGCGGTGCAGGCGCTGAAGCGGAAATAGGGCCAGCAAGGTTGACGAAAGCTTGGTTGGCAAAATCTATCGACAACCGCGCGTTGTTGAGGCAAGTAACTGAAATGCGACAAAATTCCCGCTTGCGGCAGGTCTCCTCCCTCCTCTGCATCTCCGTCCTGCTGAGCAGCTGTGGCGGCGGTGGCGGGTCAAGCGATTCGGGCACTGCGCCGCCGCCTGTGGTGGTGACCCCGCCGGTCACCACGCCGCCGGTCTCGAGCGCCTGTTCGCTCAGCGCTCGCCTCGACTGGGTAACGCAGCGCTTGCGTGAGGATTACCTCAACCCCGACCTGCTCGCGACGGTGAACCCGGCGGGCTACACCGACATTCAGGAATATATCAACGCGCTGACCGCGCCGGCCCGCGCGGCAGGCAAGGACAAGCTCAACTTCTCTTACGTGACCTCAATCGCGGAAGAGAATGCACTTACCAACAGCGGCTCGTCGGCCGGTCTCGGCATCCGCCTCTACACCGAAAGTACGCGGCTGTTCGTCAGCGAAGCCTTTGAAGGCGCGCCCGGCCTGGCTGCCGGCCTAGACCGCGGCGTAGAGATCCTTGCTGTCGGTACCAGCGCCAACAACCTCCAGAACGTCTCCGATCTCATCACCAATGGCGGGCTCAGCGCCGCGCTGGGTCCGAATGAGCCCGGCGTCGCGCGCACCTTCCGCATTCGCAGCGTCGCGGGCGTCGAAAGCGTGATCACCGCCACCAAGACCGACTATGCGCTCGACCCGGTGTCCGATCGCTATGGCAGCAAGATCCTGAACGACGGCGGCAAGAAGGTCGGCTACGTCAATCTGCGCACCTTTATCGTTGCTGATGCCGACCAGCAGCTCCGCACCGTCTTCGCCGACTTCAAGGCGCAGGGCATCACCGAGGTGATCGTCGACCTGCGCTACAACGGCGGCGGTCTCGTCAGCCTGGCGGAAACGCTGACCAACCTGCTGGGCGCCAACCGCACCAGCAGCGATGTCCAGAGCAAGACGGTGTTCAACGCGCGGTTGTCGTCAAACAACCGCACCACCTTCTTCGCGCCGCAGCCGCAGTCGATCGCACCGAGCAAGATCGCCTTCATCGGCGGCCCGGCGACGGCGTCCGCGAGCGAGCTCGTGATGAACGCGCTTATTCCTTATTACGGTGCCAACGTCGCGCTGATCGGCGCGAACACCTACGGCAAGCCGGTCGGCCAGATTGCGCGTGACCGACCCGAGTGCGACGACCGGCTGCGCGTGATCGCCTTCCAGACCGTCAATCGCGACAACAATGGCGATTACTTCAACGGGCTTGCGAACAGCTTCCAGCGCACCTGCCGCGCCACCGACGACCTGACCAAGCAGCTTGGCGACCCAACCGAGGCGAGCATCAAGACGGCGCTCGACTTTCTCGCCGGACGGTCGTGCACCCCCATCACCGGCGGGGTCAGCGCGCTGTCGTTCGGCACGAGCCGCGGCCTGCTTGAATCGCCGAAACCGTCGTCGGCGCAGCGCGAGGTTCCGGGCCTGTTCTGATGCGGAGCCTGCTGCTCGCTTCGGTGGCCATGATGGCGGGGCCGACGGTCCCGCCCAAGGCGCCGCCGCCAGCAGACAAGCCGCCCTGCGCTGACCAGGGCAAGGCGCCGCAGCCGCTGCGGCCGGACAAGCCGTCGGACGCGCAGCGCTTCAATCCCGGCCTGTTCTAGGCGTCGACATCGCTCCGAAGCGGAGCGGGTGACGGCGCGAGCCTTTACCTGTTGGAAGGAAGGGCAGCGTTACAGCGTTCCTCGCCATGGACCGCCGATGACCGCCTTGAAAGCTCCCGCCGGACCCGATCCGTTCGTCGACCAACGGCAGCATCCGCGCGTCAGCGTCGCCATGCCGGCGTTCCTGATCTTGGGCGGGCGGCGTTATCCGGTGCAGATCGTCGACTTGTCAGCCGGCGGTGCCAAGGTGGATTGCGGCACGGCGCTGGTAGTGGCCGGCGCGGTGGTGACCCTGAATTGGGGCGGCGCGGGTGCGCAGGCGAGCGTGCGCTGGCGCGAAGGGCGTTTGGCCGGGCTCGCGTTTGCGGCCGAACTCGACCCGCGCGATGTCGCCGACCTCGCCCGCCGCGGGCAGGCGCTGGGCGCGCGGTTGCGGAGCTAGGAAGCGGCAACGAAGGCCACCGCCTGACAGGGTCGGCGCGTGATCCTGGCCGAGCTCGTCGCAGGAGAAGAAAAGCGCCTGTCCGCAGGTCACAGCAAAGTTCTCACGCTGTGACCCAGCGCGCGGCGGTGACCCCAGTCGATCCGGAACGGGCGCGCCATGATGTCGTCCCACATCAGCGCGAACAGCCCCTGCGGATCGCGGGCGCGAAGGCGATAAGCGCTTTCCCGGCTGAGCCCGGCCTTGCCCGCCGCTTCGCTCGCCGAGCGGGTGCGTTCCAGCCAGTGGAGGAAGATGCGCTGGCGCTCGGGCGTCCAGCTGGGGCGGGGAGAAGGGGCCGACTCGGGCATCGAACAGGATAGAGCAGGCGAAATCCTATTAGGGAAGCCGCCCTTGCCGGAGCCGGGCGGCAGGCGCACCATCGCCCGCATGGGCCACGAGACGATCCGCGGCGGGCTGCCGATCCTGCACTTCGCCGATGCGGCCGCACTGGAGCGCTGGCTGGAGGCGCAGGCGGCCGGCGAGGCGCCGGATCAAAAGGGCATCTGGCTCAAGATTGCCAAGAAGGACCGTGGGGTTTCGTCGGTCTCCGTGTCGGAGGCGATCGACGTTGGCCTGTGCTTCGGCTGGATCGATGGGCTGATCAACCGTCTCGACGAGGACTTCTACCTCGTCCGCTACACCCCGCGGCGGCCGCGATCGAAGTGGAGCCAGATCAACGTCGAGCGCGCCGAGGCGCTGCTGGCGGCGGGCAAGGTGCGGCCCGGCGGGCTCAGGCAGATCGAAGCGGCCAAGGCGGACGGCCGGTGGGAAGCGGCCTACCCCCCGGCGAGCCGGATGGAGGTGCCGGCGGACCTAGCTGCGGCGCTGGAGGAGAGTGCAGAGGCCAAGGCGGCGTTCGAGGCGCTGAAGGCGAGCGAGCGCTATTCGGTGCTCTACCGGCTGCACCAGGTGCATGGAGCGGAGAAGCGGAAGGTGGCAACTGCCAAGCTCGTCTGTCAATTAGCGGTCACTAGCGCCCATTAGCAGTCACTAGCACCCATTAGCAGTCACTAGCACCCATTAGCGCCCATTAGCAGTCACTAGCACCCATTAGCGCCCATTGACGGTCACTGGCACCCATTAGCAGTCACTAGCACCCACAAGTGCCCACTCACTTCACTAGAGGCCTCTAATGCGCGGCTCAGCACTCACCGCTTCATTAGGGTCAACCGATCTTAAAGCATTGATCCATGCTGCGAACGATTTCGTGGGCAAGCGATAAAATCCCTGGCGGCTCTCATCCACCAGAATGATGTTCTTTTGCTTTAAGGATTGCAGAGCATTGTTAATAGTCGACTCCTTCAGACGAGTGTCATGAATGAGCTGCTTACGAGATACCCAGCTGTCGCTATATCTCGCCATTGAATTTAAGACCTTCCGGTAATCGTCTGAGTTAATCTTACCAAAGTACGCCTCAGAAAAGTACTTTTTTCCTAATTGCTCAATCGCACCGTTCTCTTCGTAAGCCCCAGTTTTAACGTCGTCCTCGTCTAACACATCATCAGTGCTTACCTCGAACGCTGAGTATGAAAATTGCTGAACGAAATGCGGATAGCCTTCAGACAATTCGGCAAGTGACGCTAGAGCTCCTTCGGTGATAGTGACCTTCTGCTCATTCTTCTCGTTTGCGACCTCGATGCCGATCCTGATTGCCTGCTTACGCTCTTCAACTTCAAGAGGAGCCAGATGAAGGATCGTAAACATGCGTGGCGATGACTCATGCGATTCACGCATCTTCGGGATGGCGATTGGTAATCCTGCTAAGCCGAAGGCGACTTTGTCACAGCCGCGGCGAACGAGTCTCTCTGAAACGGTTTTCAGGAATTCTCCCAAGCCCGCGTCAGACGATGGGGCGTCTGCCTCATCCAGTAGGATGATGACTCCATCATAACCGAGTGATTGATCGTCGGCGACCTCGACAAGTTGATCAACAAGTAAGTCCTTCGCCTCATCGGGATCGAAAGCCTCTTTGTCCTTGTGATATCTTACCCCTAGAATTTCCCAGTCAGTAAGAAAGTTGAAGACGCCCTTCAGAGACTCTTTCACGGCTTGTGATTTGGCAAGAACGCTCTTGAGCTCACGAGCGATCGCACGAACTAGATCGGTTTGCTTTGATACTCCGCCAGCATCTGCCGCGATAAGGAGAAAGTTGAAGCGATGACCGTCTGGTATTGCTATGCGGCCTTTCGCAATGAGGCTGACATAGTGCAGAAGTGAAGACTTCCCAATACCTCGTTCGCCCTCGATAAAGAAATTCTGGGGATTACCAAGCTTCGCCTGATATAGGTATCGCTCGATTTTGAGAATTTCATCTAGGCGGCCAACGAACATCCCAGGATTCACGATCTTATTGGGCTGAAAGGGATTGAATCGCACGTTGCAGGCCTTTCAAGTGTTGCACGACTAGGTTGTCGAAATTCATTCTGCTGCGTCTATGCGATGCGGCCCCTGGCTAGAGGGCATTACGATGTGCCCTCATCTTCTTGACCTTAATCCCGCTCGCGCCCACCAGCGCCGATGTACAACTCGTTGCCGCCCGCACGATATCGCTCGCTCATCTCGGCCATCCCCTTTTCCGCTTCCTCGACGGCGATGCTGTTTTCGAGCGGGGCGTTCTGCTTGGCGGCGAAGTCGCGGACTTCTTGCGTGATCTTCATCGAGCAGAACTTCGGCCCGCACATGGAGCAGAAATGCGCGGTCTTGGCGCCTTCCGCGGGCAGCGTCTGGTCGTGATATTCCTCGGCCGTGTCGGGGTCGAGGCTGAGGTTGAACTGGTCGCGCCAGCGGAATTCGAAGCGGGCGCGGGAGAGCGCGTCGTCGCGGACCTTGGCGGCGGGGTGGCCCTTGGCAAGGTCGGCGGCGTGGGCGGCGAGCTTGTAGGTGACGACGCCGACCTTGACGTCGTCGCGGTCGGGGAGGCCGAGATGCTCCTTGGGCGTGACGTAGCAGAGCATGGCGGTGCCGAACCAGCCGATCATCGCCGCGCCGATGCCGCTGGTGATGTGGTCGTAGCCGGGCGCGATGTCGGTGGTGAGCGGCCCGAGCGTATAGAAAGGCGCTTCGCCGCAGACGGCGAGCTGCTTGTCCATATTCTCCTTGATCTTGTGCATCGGCACGTGGCCGGGGCCCTCGATCATGACCTGGCAGTCATGCTCCCACGCCTTCTTGGTCAGTTCGCCAAGGGTGTAGAGCTCGGCGAACTGCGCTTCGTCGTTGGCGTCGGCGATCGAGCCGGGGCGCAGGCCGTCGCCGAGGCTGAAGGACACGTCATAGGCCTTCATGATCTCGCAGATCTCGTCGAACCGCTCGTAGAGGAAGCTCTCGCGGTGATGGGCGAGGCACCATTTGGCCATGATCGACCCACCGCGTGATACGATGCCGGTGACGCGCTTGGCGGTGAGCGGCACGTAGGGCAGGCGGACGCCCGCATGGATGGTGAAGTAGTCGACGCCTTGCTCGGCCTGCTCGATCAGCGTGTCGCGGAAGATGTCCCAGGTCAGGTCCTCGGCGATGCCGCCGACTTTTTCCAGCGCCTGGTAGATGGGCACGGTGCCGATCGGGACGGGCGAGTTGCGGAGGATCCATTCGCGGGTGTCGTGGATGTTGCGGCCGGTGGAGAGGTCCATCACCGTGTCCGCGCCCCAGCGGATCGCCCACACCATCTTGTCGACCTCGGCCGCGACGTCGGAGGCGACCGCCGAATTGCCGATGTTGGCATTGATCTTCACCAGGAAATTGCGGCCGATCGCCATTGGCTCGGCTTCGGGATGGTTGATGTTGGCGGGGATGATTGCGCGGCCGCGAGCGATCTCGTCGCGGACGAATTCGGGCGTCACGAAATCGGGAATGGCGGCGCCGAAGCTCTCGCCGTCGCGGGCCTGGTTCAGCGCGGCTTCGCGGCCGAGGTTCTCGCGGATCGCGACATATTCCATCTCGGGCGTGATGATGCCGCGGCGGGCGTAGTGCATCTGGGTGACATTCGCGCCGGGCGAGGCGCGCAGCACCTTCTTGCGGACGTTGGGGAAGGGCGCGACGCCGCCCGAGCGGTCGGGGCCGAGCTGGCCATTGTCTTCAGGGCGGACTTCGCGCTGGGTGACTTCCTCGACGTCGCCGCGGCCGCGGATCCAGTCGCGGCGAAGCTCGGGCAGGCCGGCCATGATGTCGATGCGGGCGGCGTCGTCGGTGTAAGGACCGGACGGGTCATAGACCGTGACCGGCGCCTCGCCCGCCGAGGGCTCGAGGTGGATCTGCCGCATCGCCACCTTGAGCGGGCCGACGTGGATTTTCTTGGAGCCGCGAATGGGACCGGTGGTCACCTTCAGCTCAGTGCGTGCGGGAATGTCTGCCATGTCTAAAGTTCCTCTTCCTCCGCCGGGGTCAGCCGGATCAGGTTCTCGGGTCGAGCGGGGCCAGCCGCTCCTCTCAGCTCAGGCGAGCTCCCCGGGGACACCCCGTCTTAGAAGCGGTCGCGCCATTGCGCCAGCACGCTTCGCTGTTCATGAGGACGGCCGATGGCACTGACCCACCTCGACCGGCTGGAAGCGGAAAGCATCGCGATCCTGCGCGAAACGGTTGCGGTGTGCCGGCGCCCGGTGATGCTCTACTCGGTCGGCAAGGACTCCAGCGTCATGCTGGCGCTCGCCCGAAAGGCCTTTGCGCCGGGACCGCTGCCCTTTCCGCTGCTGCACATCGCCACCGGCTGGGACTTCCGCGCCGTGATCGCGCATCGCGATGCGATGGTGGCGCAGCACGGGGCCGAGCTGATCGTCCGCGGCGGGGCGGAGCGGCTGAACCCTTTCACCACGCCGCTGGCAACCTACAGCCGGGCGATGCTCACCGATCCGCTGCGCGCGGCGTTGGTGGAAGGCGGCTATGACGCGGCGTTCGGCGGCGGGCGGCGCGACGAGGAGAAGGCCCGCGCCAAGGAGCGCATCTTCTCCTTTCGCGCCCGCGGCGGCGGCTGGGACCCGCGCTATCAACGGCCCGAGCCGTGGGGCATGCTGAACGGGCACCTCCACGAAGGCGAGTCGCTTCGGGTCTTCCCGCTGAGCAATTGGACCGAGCGCGATGTGTGGGACTATGCCGCCCGCGAAGCGGTGCCGCTGGTACCGCTCTATTTTGCGGACGTCCGACCGACCGTCGAGCGGGGCGGCATGCTGCTGATGGTCGACGATCCCGCCGAGATCACGTTGCGCCCCGGCGAGAAGATCGTGGAACGGCGGGTGCGGTTCCGGACCATGGGGTGCTGGCCGCTGACCGGCGCGCACGCCAGCGATGCCGAAAGCATCGAACAGGTCATCGCCGAAGTCGCCGCTTCACGCAGCAGCGAGCGGGCGGGCCGTGCGGTTGACGGCGAAGCAAGCGCGTCGATGGAAGCCAAGAAGAAGGAAGGCTATTTCTAACCTCGTGGATCTGCTTTGTTTCATCACCTGCGGGAGCGTCGACGACGGCAAGTCCACCCTGATCGGGCGGCTGCTGCACGATTGTGCGGCGCTGACCGACGAGCAGCAGGCGGCGCTTGGGAGCGAGCCCGACTTCGCCGAGCTGCTCGACGGCCTCAGCGACGAGCGCGAGCAGGGCATCACCATCGACGTCGCCTGGCGCTATTTCGGGACGCCGCGGCGGCGCTTCATCATCGGCGATACGCCGGGGCATGAGCAATATACGCGCAACATGGTGACCGGCGCCTCGGTCGCTGATGCGGCGGTGCTGCTGGTCGACGCGCGCAAGGGGCTGCTGTCCCAGACCCGGCGCCACGCCGCGATCCTTGCGCTGCTGGGCGTGCGCGCGCTGGTGCTGGCGGTGAACAAGATGGACCTCGTCGGCTTCGCGGCCGAGCGGTTCGAGGAGATTGCGGGCGACTTCGCGGCCGTGGCGACGCGGCTGGGATTGCCGGAGCCGGTCGCCATTCCCGTGGTGGCGCTTAGCGGCGCCAACGTGGTCGATCGCAGCGGAGACACCAGCTGGTATGGTGGACCCACGCTGATCGAGGCGCTTGAGGCCATCCCACCCGCGGACGACCTCGGTGCCGATCGGCCGCTGCGGCTGCCGGTGCAGACGGTGCTTCGCGATCGTGAGGGCAAGCGGCTGGTTGCTGGCACCGTTGCCGCCGGCCGGATTGCGCGCGGTGACCCGGTGGTGGTGCTGCCCGGCGGCATCGAGACCAAGGTCGCAGGCTTGTGGATCGGCGAGGAGGAGGTCGCCTCGGCAGAGGCTGGCCGCGCCCTTTCGCTCTCCCTTGCCGATGAGGTCGATTGCGGACGCGGCGCGGTGATCGCCGCCGCCGACGCGGCGCCGGCCAGTGCCGACCGCTTCGAGGCCAATCTCGTCTGGCTTGGCGACGAGCCGCTGCTCGCCGGCCGCGGTTACTGGCTGCAGCTCGGCACCCAGAGCGTCACCGCCTTTGTCCAGCGGCCCAAATATGAGCTGGGGATCGAGACGGGCGAGCGGCTTGCGGCCAAGACGCTGGGGCCGAACGCCATCGGTGTCGCCGAGCTTGCGACCGATCGTCCGCTGGTGTTCGAGCCGTACGAGGACAGCCGGACGCTCGGCGGGTTCATCCTCGTCGACAAGGAGACCAACGCCACGGTCGCGTGCGGCATGATCCGTTTCGCGCTGCGCAGGACGGCCAATCTCCATTGGCAAGAACTGTCGGTCGATCGCGAGGCGCGGGCGCGAATCAAGGGGCAGACGCCGCGTGTGGTGTGGCTGACAGGTCTTTCGGGCGCGGGTAAATCGACCATCGCCAACCTTCTCGAAAAGAAGCTTCATGCAGCCGGGCGGCACAGCTTCCTCCTCGACGGCGACAACGTCCGGCACGGCCTCAACCGCGACCTCGGCTTTGCCGACGCCGACCGGGTCGAAAATATCCGTCGGGTCGGCGAAGTGGCGAGGCTGATGGCGGACGCCGGCCTGATCGTTATCACCGCGTTCATTTCCCCGTTCAGGGCCGAGCGGGAGATGGTCCGCGACATGCTGCCGCCGGGCGAGTTCCTCGAAGTGTTCGTCGACACCACGCTCGAAGAAGCCGAACGCCGTGATCCCAAGGGCCTTTACGCCAAGGCGCGGTCGGGCGAACTCAGCAACTTCACCGGCATCGATAGCCCTTACGAGCCGCCACTTGCCCCCGACCTTCGCATCGACACGCAGGCGCTCAGCGCGGAGCAAGCGGCAGAGAGAATCGCCGACTTGTTACGCACCTGACACGATGGCAAGATGCGGCGAGTCGATGGTTCAAACGGACCCAAGCGCCTCGTGCCGCGTTGCCCGCCCGATAACCTAGGGAGAAAAAACGTGCGTGCTCTGATCCTGGTCGCTGGTGCGGCCCTTACTCTTTCGGCTTGTGGCGGCAATAGCGACGAAGCCATGAACTCCGACGCCAACCTGATGGTCGCCGACAACATGGCCACCATGGACGCCAACATGATGGGCACCGATGCCAACATGATGATGGACGGCAACATGGGCAGCATGGACGCCAACATGGCCACCAACGGTGCCACCGAATTCAACATGATGGCGCAGGACATGAACACCAACGCGCCTGACACGAACCTCGCCAACGGCATGTAAGCCGCAGGCTTTTCAGGCGGCGCTTACGCATTCGCGCTGCCTGACTCCGGGGAAGCGCTCGCTCTGTGCCAGAGCGGGCGCTTCTTCGCATTTTTCGGGTCTCCGCAGCGGCGCCGTGCAACCATCTCGCAGACGGGTCGTTGCGCCGGTGTCATGAAGAACTTCCGCACCGCCGCCGCTTTTATCCTCATTACTGCTGCGGCAACGCCTGCGCTGGCACAGGAGGAGCAAAAGGACCTGCGGGTCCGCGTCGGGCTGGGTGCGCAGGTAAAGCCCGCCTATCCCGGTGCCAAGGATGCCGACTTGCGGCCCTTGTTCGACTTCGATCTTGCCAAGGGGATCGAGGAATTCCGCATCGAGACGCCTGACGACCGCTTTGGCGTGCGCCTGATCTCGGCCGGGCGGTTCAGCGCCGGTGCGGCGGCCGCCTATCAGGGCAGTCGCAAGGACAAGGATGTCGGCGCGCCGGTCGGCAAAGTCGACGCAACGATCGAGCTTGGCGGTTATGCCGACTATCTCATCAACGACAGCCTGCGCGTTCGCGGCGAGCTGGTGAAGGGCGTCAACGGCCACAAGGGGCTCGTCGGGCAGGCTGGCGTGGATCACTTCTGGCGCGATGGCGACAAATATGCGGTGACGCTCGGGCCGCGCGTGCTGTTCTCCGATGCCCGCTACCAGCGCGCCTATTTTGGCGTCAGCCCGGCTGCTGCCGCGGCGACGGGCTTGCCCGTTTATCGTCCTGGCGGCGGTATCCACGCCGTCGCGCTGGCGAGCGGGGTGCAGACCCAGTTCGGTCCGCGCTGGGGCCTGTTCGGTTATGCCAGGGCTGAGCGGCTGGTCGGCGATGCGGCCAAGTCGCCGCTGGTCCGCACCTATGGCTCACGCAACCAGTTCTCGGCTGGCGCGGGCATCAGCTACGCCTTCACCGTCCGGCGTTAACGCCGGTCAGTCGCCTTCGCCGGGTTCGGGCGAGAAGTATTCGTCATACTTGCCGTCCTTGCCCTTGAAGTCGTCGGCGTCGGCCGGACTGTCCTTCTTGCGGGTGATGTTCGGCCACTGGCTCGAGAAGGTGGAGTTCAATTCCAGCCACTTCTCGTTGCCGCTCTCGGTGTCGGGCAGGATCGCTTCGGCCGGGCATTCGGGTTCGCACACGCCGCAGTCGATGCATTCGTTGGGGTTGATGACGAGCATGTTCTCGCCCTCGTAGAAGCAGTCAACCGGACACACCTCGACGCAGTCCATGTATTTGCAGCGGATGCAGGCGTCGGTGACGACGTAGGTCATGGCGGTCTTGAGCTCCCTTGTTGGGTAGAGCGCTATGCCGCTCCGTCCTGATCGTCAACGCCCAGCTCTTCGTAGCAGGCCCGTGCTTCGGGCGAGGGGCCGCGGCGAACGGGGAGGGAGAGGACGCGGATCACCCGCACGGCCCCGCGCAAGGGCAAGGTGATAGTGGCGCCGACGCGCACCGTTTCGGAGGTCTTCTCCACCCGGCGGCCATCAATCCGGGTGCGGCCTTCTTCCAGCAACGCCTGCGCCTGGGTGCGGGATTTGAGCAGGCGGATGAAGAACAGGAAGCGGTCGAGCCGCATCTAGCGCTTGAGTCCTGCCAAGGCGGCAAAGGCATTGCCCGGCCGAGTGGGTTGCGGGCGTGAACGGCTGCGCTGGTGGGTGCCGCGCCAGGCCCAGGCGCCCGATTGCTCGCGGAAACCGACTTCGGCCATCAGCCGGGACAGCGCCTGATCGGTCAGGCCGAGCGAGGTCGCAAGGCTGCGGTCGATGGGATCGAACGGCGTCTCCGAGCCGGCCTGGTAGCCCGCCCGTGCCTGGTGAGCGAAGGCGGCGAGACGGTCGGCAAGATCGACCCGCAGCCACAGGTCTCCGAACTGGCGGTAGGCGAGGCTGGCGCCGAGGCGGTCGGCGTCGGCGGTGAGGACCGAAGCGCCTGGGCGCGGGAGCGCGGGCATCGGTTGGCCCGAGCGCACCGCGATCAGCGCCGCCCGCCAGCGCTGCGCTTCGGGCTTCATGAGGCTGGGCGCATAGACGTCGAGGGCGCCGAGGCGGACCTTCAGCTTGTGCAGCGCCGCGCGCATCGGGCGGTCGAGCTGTCCGATCGGCTCCGCAAGCGCCTTGCGGGGCAACAGGCCGCCGGCATCTGCCAGCATGGCGGTGAGCGCGCGAACCGGCGGGCCGTAGTGGCGGTCGCTGGAGGCGGCGGTCAGCCGGGCAAGGTCGCCGACGTGGCGCTTCACTTGCCGTTCCAACCACGTTTCCATGTGGGCGCGAAGCTCGGTCCGGGCGGGGGCGGAGAGACGGTCGAGTGCGCGCACGGTGCGCAGCGCCGGTTCGGTCAGGCTGCGGCCGGGGGCAAGGCGGGCGAGGAGATGGCCGTCCGCCGCAATGCCGATGTCGCCACCGGCGGGCGCGAAGAGGGTGAAGCGCCCATCCTCGCCGGCGCACAGTTCGCGCGCGCGGCGGTCGAGCTCGTCACCCAGGCGGCGCTCGGCAGCGGCGAGCAGCAGGCGTTTGTCGGCAAGGCGGGCGGTCGGATCGACCTTGAAGTCGAAGCCGGTGAGATGGCCGATCGGCTCGGGCCCGACGCTGACTTCGCCATCGGCAGCGACGGTGACGGGCAAAGCGTCGGCCCCGCGCGCGCCGATGTCGCGAACCAGGACGGCAGTGCGGCGATCGACGAAGCGCTGCGTCAGCGCGGCGTGGAGCGCGTCGGACAAGCGCGATTCGACGTAGCGGGTGCGCTCGGCCCATTTGGCGGGCTCGGCCAGCCAGTCGGCGCGGTGGGCGATATAGGCCCAGCTGCGCACGCCCGCGAGGCGGTCGGCCAGCGCTTCGATATCGCCCGACACATTGTCGAGGCGGCTGACTTCGGCGGCGAACCAGTCCTGGCTGACGTGGCCGCCATCGGCAATCGAGTTGAAGATGCGGCGCACCATCCGCGCGTGGTGCATCGGTCCGACCTTGCGGAAGTCTGGGAGACCGCACGCCGCCCACAGCCGCCGCGCGACGACCCCGCGGCGGTCAGCGACGGCGGGATCTTCGGCGAGCGCCTTGAGGACGGCCAAGTCGATGCCCGGCGGGGCGGGGCGGAGCAGCGGATCGTCGCTGCGGGCTTCAAGGCTGTGGATAAGCGCGGTGACGTCGGTGAAGTCGAGGTCGGCTGAACGCCAGTAGAGATGGTCGAGCGGGCGGAAGCGATGCTCCTCGATCGCGTTGATCTCCTCGTCGGTGAAGGCGGGGCCATTCTCTCCGCCAAGGCCCAGCGTGCCGAAGGTGCCGTCGCGCTGGTGACGTCCGGCGCGCCCCGCGATCTGCGCCATCTCAGGGATGGTCAGGCGGCGTTCGCGGCGGCCGTCGAACTTGTCGAGCCCGGCAAAGGCGACGTGGGCGACGTCCATGTTGAGGCCCATGCCGACCGCGTCGGTGGCGACAAGATAATCGACCTCGCCGCGCATGAACATGTCGACCTGTGCGTTGCGGGTCGCGGGGCTGAGTGCGCCCATCACCACTGCCGCCCCGCCCTTGAAGCGGCGCAGCATTTCGGCGAGCGCGTAGACCTGCTCGGCCGAGAAGGCGACGATGGCGGAGCGCGGGGGAAGCCGCGACAGCTTGACCGAACCGCCATAGCGCAGGGTCGAGAAGCGCGGGCGGCTGACGATCTCGGCCTCAGGGATCAGCTGGCGAACGAGGGGCTTGAGGCTGGCCGAGCCGAGGATCAGCGTTTCCTCGCGGCCCCGGGCGCGCAGCATGCGGTCGGTGAAGACGTGCCCGCGCTCGGGATCGGTGCCAAGCTGCGCTTCGTCGATCGCGCAGAAAGCGAAATCCTTCTTGTCGTCGGTCCCGCCGGGCACCCGCGACGGCGAGGGCACCGGCATGCTTTCGGCCGTGCATAGCCAGTAGCGCGCGGTTGGCGGGGCGATCCGCTCCTCCCCGGTCAGCAGCGCGACCTGGCTCTCGCCCTTGAGCTTGACCACGCGATCGTAGACTTCGCGGGCGAGCAGGCGCAGCGGGAAGCCGATGACGCCCGACGAATGGGCGCACATCCGCTCGATCGCCAAGTGGGTCTTGCCGGTGTTGGTGGGCCCAAGGACAGCCCTGACAATGCCGTCGGAACGCCCGGCCATGTGGGTCATGTTGGCAGGAACGGTGCTGGGCGCAAGAGGATGCGTGCGCGCAGGGCTTAGCACCGCGTTAACCTTGCCGCGCGACAAGGGCGGTCATGTTCCACTCGCCCCGCCCATTGGTCGCCGCTGCCGCCGTGCCGATCGCCTTTGGCCGGGCCGGCGTGCTGCGTCGTCCGCAACCTCGCTTCAATCTGGTGGTGGACCTGACGCAACAGCCGTTCAGCAAGCGCTGGTGGCGCGGGCTGGCGACGCTGACCGCGCTGGTTGCCGGGGTATCGCAGCTGGCTCCGCCGCTTGGTGCCTTGCCGGCGGGAACGCCGGTGGCCGAAGGGTCCGACCAGGCGCGGCAGGAAGCCGCGCTGGCGGTGGGCGCTCTGAGCCAGGGATCGGCAACAGGCCTGACCATGAGCGAAGGACCGCTGGCCCGGCCGATCGTCAGCGCCCCGGCGCGGCAATCGCGCTCGCTTAGCCTGATCGTCTCGCCCGGGGACGATCTTGCGCGATTGCTCGGGCGCAACGGAGTCCGCGTCGCCGACGCCCTGCAGGCGGCCGCGCTGGTGCGAGCGGAGAAAGCCCTGCCGGCGCCCGGCACCACGCTGTCACTGCGGCTCGGCGCTCCCGATGGCGCAGGACAGCGCCCGATCGAACATCTCCAGTATCGCGCCCGGCTCGACCTTGAACTGGTGATCAGCGGGAGCGACGCTGGCCTCACCGTCGAGCGGCGCCAACTCGGCCTCGACCGCACGCCCTTGCGTATCCGCGGCAGTGTCGGCGGCGGCCTTTACTGGGCGCTGCGTTCGGCCGGTGCGTCGCCAACCCAGGCGGCCGATTATCTGCAGGCGATCGGCGGCAGTCTCGACGTCGGGAGCGAGGTGATGCCGGGCGATCGCTTCGAATTGGTGGTGGCGCAGGCCAAGTCCGCCGACGGCCGCACCCTGTCGGGCGGGCTGCTGTACGCCGGGCTCGAGCGGTCGGGCGGCAGCGACCTCAGCCTGGTGCGGGTGCCGCTCGGGGGCAAGCTGCAATGGATCAGCGAAACCGCGTCGCCCGAACCGGTGCGCAGCGGGCTGCTGACCCCAGTGGCGGGACCGATCACATCGGGCTTCGGCGGGCGGATGCACCCGATCCTTCGCTTCATCCGCATGCACAAGGGCGTCGATTATGGCGCAGGCTGGGGCGCGCCGATCGTCGCTGCGGCGGACGGTCAGGTGATCCGCGCGGGCTGGACGGGGGGTTATGGCCGGCAGGTCCGGATCGCGCATGAAGGCGGTTTGGTGACGAGCTATAGCCACATGAGCCGGATCGTTGCCGAAGGCGGCTTCGTGCGGCGCGGCGAACTGATCGGCTATGTCGGGTCGAGCGGCCTGTCGACCGGTCCGCACCTTCATTACGAAGTGTTGAAGGACGGCGTGCCGGTCAATCCGCTAGGCGTCACGATGGTCAGCCGCCCACTCGTCGACAACCGCCTGATGGCGGCGGTCAGGGCTCGTGCAAAGGCTCTTCGCGGCCTCTGAAAGCGCTCGCACACTATTGCTGGATCATTAACTTAGGCGTAAATATCGCAGCCGCTCCGAGGGGGAGCCGTGCCAATGACACAGCTTGTCGTCATTGCATGCCTTGCTTTTGACCACCGGGCACCGGTCGAGGAATTGCAAAGGTTCAAGGCATGCCTTCTCCAATGCCCGCAGGTGGAGCAGGCGATGGAAGTCTGCGGCACCTTTGACCTGATCATCCAGGGCAGCTGTTCGGATGTGGCGGAATATACCGAGGGTATGGAGCGGCTGCGCGAGCCGCTGGCGCGCTTCACGACTCGGGCCGAAACGAGCTTTGTCGCGCGAACCATGAACCGACCTACGGCGAGCACCGTTCGTTCGGGCGCGATGTGGCTGCCGTGCAAGGACGGGCGCCGCCGCGTGGAGCATCACCGGATCGACAAGATCGTCGCCGAGGGCGATTACATGCGGGTCCATGTCGGCGACTGGAGTTGCCTCGTCCACGACACCCTCGCCCATCTCGCCGCCGAGCTTGCGGGTGCGGGCTTTGTGCAGCTCCACCGCAGCTGGCTGGTGCGGATTACCTTTATCGAACGACTTCTTCACGACGGCCGGCGCTGGACCGCCCGGCTGAACGACGGCAGCAAGGTCAGCGTCGCCAAAAGTCACACCCAGGATGTGCTTCGGATCATGGCGGGTGAGTCGTCGACGGATCAGGCCCATTCACCGACGCCTACGCGCGTCACCGAAGAGGCGGCCAAGGTAAACGAAAACATCATGAAGCTGACAAGCTGAAGAGCGACACACCCCTGTCGGCGCAATGCAGCGCCCGAGCAGGAGGCAATAATGGAACGCCGCAAACTCGCATGTCTGTCCGCCGCCATTGCCATGGGGCTGAGCCTGGTTGGCATTGCCGGCGCTGCCGCTGCCGCCCGCCCGCTGCAGGATGTGGTCGTGGTGAAGGGCGAGCGGATTGATCCGGAGCTTCAGCGCCGGGTGTCCTATGCCGATCTCAACCTCGCCTTCCGTCCGGGGCAGAAGATCCTTGCGTCGCGGATCCGCAGCACCGCCAACGGCCTCTGCTGGGATCTCAACGGGCCGTTCAACGACAATCGGTGCACGGTTGACGCGATCGACAGCACCAAGGGGCAGGTGGCGGCCGCGGTTGCTCGCGCCAAGCGTCAGATGGCCGGGCTTCCGGTCGGGCCGGCGGTGGCGATCAGCATGGTGATCAGCGCCCGTTGACCGCTTGGCGAAGGACGAAAAAGGGGACGGTCACGGCCGTCCCCTTTTTGTTGACGCTTACCGCCCGTGACCGCGCCAGCGCTTTACGGTGCGGCTGATGATCTCGGCTTCACCGCCGGTTTCGCGCCACAGCGAGGCGAAACTCGGATCGCTGGAGGCCGGGCGCTTTTCGGGTTCGAGGTCGTCAAAGCGGACTCGGATGGGAATGGCGACACCTTCGCCGCAGACGATGCACTCACGGTTGCGAAGCGCGGGAATCGCATCGAGGAAGCCGCGCGCGCCCTCGGGCATGGCTGCGCGGACGCAGGCCTGGTCGCGGTCGTTGTTGAGACGCATGGAAATGATCGTGCCGCACTGCGACAACACGCCTTCCGCCAAGTCGGACGGACGCTGGGTGATAAGGCCGAGCGAAACGCCATACTTACGGCCTTCCTTGGCGATCCGCTCGAGGATCTTGCGGACCGCCTGGACGCCGTTGTTCTCGTCCTTCGGCACGTAACGGTGCGCTTCCTCGCAGACGAGGAGGATCGGCCGCTGCGCTTCGGTGCGTGACCAGATGGCATAGTCGAACACCATGCGGGCCAGCACCGACACGACGACGCTGGTGATGTCGGACGGCACGCCCGACACGTCGACGATGCTGATCGGCTTGCCGTTGGCAGGCAGGCGGAACAGGCGGCTGATGAAGCTACCCATGCTGTCGGTGATGTTCATGCCCGAGAACATGAAGGTGTAGCGGGGATCGGCCTTGAGCTCGTCGAGCTTGGTCTTGAGCCGCTGATAAGGCGTGGTGTCGCCCGCGCGGTCGAGCTTGCCCATTTCGGCGACCAGGATCGAGTTCAGATCGGTCAGCAGGTACGGAATCGGGGAATCCACCGTCACCTTGCCGAACTGTTCGGAGAACTTGTTCTTGGTGCGCGCGGCGAGCAGGCACTTGGCAAGGATGTCGGCATCGCGGTTACGCTCGGCCCCGTCGGTGGTGAGCAGCACCTCGCAATGCTCCTCGAAGTTGAGGAGCCAGTAGGGGAGCTGGAGATTGTCGACGTTGAACAGCTCGCCGCAACCCTTGAACGCGGCCGAATATTCGCCGTGCGGATCGATCATCACGATGTGACCCTCCGGCGAATAGTTGGAAATGCGGTGCAGGATCAGGGCGACCGAGGTCGACTTGCCGGTACCGGTCGAGCCGAGGATCGCGAAGTGCTTGCTCAGCATCGGATCGATGTACAGCGCTCCGCGGATGTCGTCGGTCGGATAGACGGTGCCGATTTCGACGTGGGCGCTGTCGGAGGCGGCGAACACCTGGCGAAGGTCGTCGGTGGTGACTGGATGCACCTCGGCGCCGGGAATCGGATAGCGCGTGACGCCGCGGCGGAAATTGCTCATCCCGCCATGCGCGTCGCGCGTGCCTTCGCCAAGGAAGTCGATCGCTGCGATGACCGAGCCGTCGTCGCCCTGCTTCATGGTGCGCACGTTGGCGATCAGCCAGTTCTTGCCGACCACCATCTTCACCTGGCTGCCGACCTGCCCGGACATGGCGACCGAGGGATCGCGATGCTCCGCCAGGACGAGGAGCCGGCCGGGATCGAGCCGGGCCTGCGAACCCGAACCCGCGATATCCATCACCGCACCGATCGGCTCGAACTTCTCGCGCACGAGCGGCACGCGGCTGCCAACCTGCTCTTCTTCCGAATGGCTGGTCAGTTCGTCGATCAGCTGCTTGAGACTGACGTTTTCATCCATGATTTGGCCTGAGGCTCCCACATTCTCGTTGCGGGACAGTTAGCCAAAACGCGGTTAAGATTTCCTCTAGGACGAGCGGCCGAACAGGGCAGCGGCCCCCCAACCTAGGCCGAGGCTGAGGATCACTGCGGCAAGACCGTAAAGAAAACCGTGGCGTCGGGCCGCGGTGGCGATGAAGCGCTCGAACCCCGTCTTGCGCACCTCCACTTCCTTTGTTGCGGCGGCGATCACCTTGCCGCGATCGATCAGGAAGGTCTCGGTCTCATAGGTGCCGATCGGAACCTGGCTCGGAATGGCGATGCGGGCGCGGTAGAGCACGCCGTCGCTGATCTCCACGCCGTTGCTGTTCTCGGCATAGAGACCCTGGCGGGTGCGAAGGTCGAGCAGGCCATTCTCAAAACGTTGCGCTTTCTCCACCTGCGCGCCGCCGCCCGGCGACAGCTGCAGGTTGCCCAGGCCGAGCTCGTAGACCGCGGCGGTGCGCTCGCCCACAATCTGCGCCAGCGGGCGGTTGGAGGCGACGGCATAATAGCTTGGCGCCGAGACGAAGCGGTGGCTGTCGGCATTCATCCAGATGCCGGCGATCTTCTGTTTTTCGCGCACGATCATGGGTTGGACCGGGCCTTTCAGCACCACCACCACGTCGAGCGGGCGGGTCGGCGTGCGGCCTCCGGGATAGAGGATGGCGCCGAACAGCAGCAGCTGGGCGCCGGTGAAGCTGTAGCGGATTTCGATCGAGCGGGCGGAGATGTCCGGCACCAGGCGCGGGCCGGCCTGCCCCATCAACAGCGGCGCGAGTACCAGGGCAAGGAGCAGTCGCAGCTTCACAGATATTCGATCGAAAAGATTTCCTCGGGCCGATAGGTCAGGCCGAGCCCCATGCGGAGCGCCACGAGGAGGATGATGACCGCCAGGCTGAAGCGGAGGAGGTCGGGCTTCAATCGGGTGGTGAGCCGCGCGCCATATTGCGCGCCGAGCACGCCGCCGACCAGCAGCAGAGCGGCAAGCACGATATCGACCGACTGGGTGGTCAGCGCATGGATCATGGTGGTCGCAGCGCTGACCGCGAGGATCATGACCAGGCTGGTCCCCACCACCACCCGCGGCGCCATGCCGAGGATGTAGATCATCGCCGGGACCAGTACGAAACCGCCGCCGATGCCGAGCAGGACGGTGAGGATGCCGGCAACAAAGCCCAGGGCCAGCGGCGCCAGCGGCGAGAGGTAGAGCCCGCTTGCGTAGAAGCGCCAGCGGAAGGGCAGGGAGGCGACCAGCCGGTGATGGCGTTTGCGCGGCGCTTCCGTTTCGCTCTTCTTCCACCAACCGAGCGCGGTCATTGCGTCCTTCAGCATCAGGGAGCCGATCGAGCCCAGCAGCAGGACGTAGAGAAGTCCGATCACCACATCGATCTGGCCGCTCGCCTGCGCCAGGCGGAACAGGCCGGCGCCCGCCAGGCTGCCGACGAGGCCGCCGGCGATCATCACCAGCCCCATGCGCAGGTCGACCCCGCCGCGCTTCATGTGCGCGAAGACGCCCGAAACGGAAGCGCCGGTGATCTGGGTGGTGGCGGATGCGACCGCGACGCTTGGCGGAATCCCGTAGAAGATGAGCAAGGGGGTTGTCAGAAACCCACCGCCGACCCCGAACAGGCCGGACAGCACGCCCACCAGCCCGCCAAGCGCCACGATGAGCAGCGCGTTGACGCTCATGTTGGCGATGGGAAGGTAGATGTCCATGAGCGCTGGGGGCAGCGATAGCCGAAGCGGCTGGGCAGGCAAAGGCGCTGCTGGGCCCACTGGCGCGCTCTTGGCGTTAAGCACTCGGATCATTACCCGGAGCCCCATGAGCCTTCGCATCGCCTTCGCGCCGCTTGCCGCCCTTCTCGCCGCCGGCTGCGCCACCGTTCCCGAGCGGCCTGCCACAACGCCCGTCCGCCCCGGCTTCGTGATCGCCGCCAACCCGCTCGCCGCCAAAGCCGGGATGGACGTCCTCCAGCGCGGTGGAAGCGCTGCCGATGCGGCGGTGGCGGTGCAGGCGGCGCTAAGTCTCGTCGAGCCGCAGTCGAGCGGGATCGGTGGGGGCGCTTTCATGACCTATTACGATGCGCGCAGCGGCAAGGTCATGGTCTATGACGGCCGCGAGACGGCACCGGCCGGCGCCACCCCGACCATGTTCATTGGCCCTGACGGCAAACCGCTGCCCTTCGCCACCGCGGTGCTGAGCGGACGGGCGACCGGTATTCCCGGCGCTGTGCGGATGCTCGAAACGGCGCAGCGCGCGCATGGGCGCCTGCGCTGGTCCGAGCTGTTCGAAGGCACGGCGGTGTTGGCGGAGCAGGGCTTCGCCATCAGCCCGCGGCTCGGCCGCATGCTCGGTGGCAAGTATCCGCAACTGACCGCGCCCGATGTGGTCAAATATTTCAGCAAGCCTGACGGCACCCGTCTCAAGGTCGGCGACACGCTGCAGAACCCTGTCTACGCCCGCTTTCTGCGCCGGCTGGCGAGCGGCGGCGCGGATGTCCTCTACAAGGGCGAGACTGCCGCCCGAATCGTCGAGCGGGTGCGGCAAGGCCCGTTCGAATCCTCGATGACGATGGCCGATTTCGCGCGCTATCGCCCGTTGAAGCGGGAGGCGCTGTGCCGTGAATGGCAGAGCTACACCGCCTGCGTCCCCCCACCGCCGTCGAGCGGGGTATCGACGTTGCAACTACTCCAGATGCTCGGCCGCACTGATATCGCGTCGCGAGGGCCGAACGATGCGCAGGCTTGGTACCTGTTCGCCGAAGCGTCGCGGCTGATGTACGCCGATCGTGATCGCTACGTGGCCGATCCGGCGTTCGTGAAGGTGCCGGTCGAGGGTCTGCTCGACCCCGCCTACGTCGCGAGCCGGGCGGCGCTGATCGGTCCCTCGGCGGGTCCACCGCCGGTTGCCGGAACGCCGCCGGGCGCGGCGCCGGTGGGTGCCGACCGGACGCTGGAGCCGGCCGGAACCAGCCATTTCATTGTCGGCGATAGCGCTGGCAATGTCGTGAGCATGACCACCACGGTCGAAAGCATCTTCGGCTCAGGCAGGATGGTCGACGGCTTTTTCCTCAACAACCAGATGACCGATTTCAGTTTCTCGCCAGTGGAAGAGGACGGCCGTCCCGCCGCCAATGCCGTGGCTGGAGGCAAGCGACCGCGGTCTTCGATGACGCCGCTGATCCTGATCGATGGTCAGGGCCGCTTTGCCGGTGCGTTCGGAAGCCCGGGCGGAAGCGCCATCCTCGCTTATGTCGGCAAGACCATGGTCGGCGCCGTTTATTGGAAGCTGCCGGTGCAGGAGGCGATCGATCTGCCCAATCTCGTCGCACGTGGGCCTAGCTTCGGCGGTGAGGTGGACAAGTTCCCCGCTGGCGTGGTCGCCGGCCTCGCCGCCAAAGGCGTAGCGCTGAAGCCGGGCCAGGGCGAGGACAGCGGCGTTCATGCGGTGATGATCCGGCCCGACGGCAGCATTGACGGCGGCTACGACAAGCGCCGGGAGGGCGTGGTGCTGGTGGACGAGCGCCGGACTCCGGTCAGGCGCTAGAGCCGACCGCTTCGGCGATGCTGGAGAAGCGAGTGGCGGCGAGCTTGTTCTTCAGCACCGATGCCATCTCGCGGGCAATGCCCGGTCCCTTGTAGACCATTGCCGAATAGAGCTGCACGAGATTGGCTCCGGCGCAAATTCGCCACCATGCGTCATGCCCATCGCTGATCCCGCCGGCCGAGATCAGCGGCACCTGGCCGCCGGTGACCGCGTAGAACGCCTTGAGCTGATGCATCGCCAAACTGGCAAGCGGTGCGCCTGAAAGCCCGCCGGTCTCGTCACGATGGCGCGAAGATAAGGGCGGACGGCTGACCGTAGTGTTGGACACGATGATCCCGTCGATGCCGTGATCGGCGACGGCCCGGACGATGCGGATCGGGTCGCCGTCTTCGAGGTCCGGCGCGACCTTGAGGAAGACGGGCGGATTTTTGAAGGCGACCTGCCGCGCCTCCCGCACTGCGGCCAGCAGCTCGCCAAGCTCCCCCCCAGCCTGAAGATTGCGCAGCCCCGGCGTGTTGGGTGAGGAGATGTTGATCGTCAGATAATCGGCGACCGGCGCCATCCGCCGCACGCCCTCGGCATAGTCGCGGATGCGGTTGGGGCTGTCCTTGTTGGCGCCGATGTTGACTCCGACGATCCCGCCGCCGCGACGTGCCTTTAGGCGCGCGAGCGCCGCTTCCTGCCCGCCATTGTTGAAGCCCAGCCGGTTGATGACGGCGGCATCCTCGACCAGCCGGAACATGCGCGGCTTGGGATTGCCGGGCTGAGCCAAAGGGGTCAGCGTGCCGACCTCGACGAAGCCGAAGCCCTGCCCCAGCATGGCGTCGAACACCTCGGCATTCTTGTCGTAGCCGGCCGCCAGCCCAACCGGGGAGGGAAAGCGCAGACCTGCGACCTCGCTTGCCAGCGCCGGGTCGAACGCTGGGGCCTTGCGCGTCGGCAGCACCTTCAGCGCGGCGATGCTGAGGCCGTGCGCGCGCTCGGCATCGAGGCTGAAGAAGAGCGGGCGCACGAGGGGGTAGAGGCTCATGGGCTTGCGTCTACCGCCGAACGCCGCCAGCGTCTCGCCTGCCTTTCACGGCTCTCAATCGAGGACCCTCCATGCGCCGTTCGCTTTTGCTCGTTTCCGTCTTGCTGGCTGGTTGCGCCACCACCACCCCCGACCCGCTGATCGCGCCGCCGTCCGACACTGCCCCGCCGCCGGAAGCCGCGGCCGCCGCTCCGGCGCCGATCCCTGCGCGCAACGCCCAGCTTGCCGCCTTCTTCGAGGAATATGACAAGGCGAGCCTCGAGCTGTCGCCGCTGTCCAAGGCCTATCGCGGGATCAAGGACGCCGATTACGGCAAGTGGGACGAGTTCACCGACGCAGCCGACGAGCGCGATCGTGCCCTCGAGCAGCGCTATCTCGCCGACCTCCGGACCCGCTTCCCGCGTGCGTCGCTCAGCCCCGAGGATCAACTGAGCTTCGACCTGTTCGAATATCGCATCGCGCGCAGCGAAGCGGTGCGGCCGTATCGCAAGAACGGTCTAGTCTTCGACCAGATGAACGGCGCGCAGAGCGACGGGCCGGCGTTCCTGATCAACATCCACAAGGTCGACAGCGTCGGCGATGCCGAAGCCTATGTCAGCCGCATCACCGCCATCGCCACCTTCCTCGACCAGGCGCTGGCCGAGGCCAAAGCGCGCGAGGCGAACGGCGTGCTCGCGCCGCGCTGGGTCTACCCTTACGTCATCGCCGACAGCCGTAACCTCATCCGCGGTGCGCCGTTCGACAGCGGCAAGGACAATGACCTGTGGGCCGATTTCAAGACCAAGGTCGGCAAGCTGCAGGCCGACCAGGCCACCAAGACCCGCCTGCTAGAGGCCGGGCGCACCGCCATGGTCCGCGACATGAAGCCTGCCTACAGCCGCGTGATCACCGCGATGCAGGCGCAGCAAGCCAAGGCCAAGTCCGACGATGGTATTTGGCGCTTCGCCAATGGCGCGGCGGAATATCAGGCCCGCACCAAATTCTACACCACGACCGACCTGACCCCGGACCAGATCCACGACCTCGGCCTTGCCCAGGTTGCGCGCATCCATGCCGAGATGACCGCGCTCAAGGACCAGACCGGGTTCAATGGCTCGTTGCAGGACTTCTTCAAGTTCATGCGCGAGGACAAGCGCTTCTATTATCCGAACACTGCCGCGGGTAAGCAGATGTACCTCGACGAGAGCCTGAAGGCGCAGGCGGCGGTACAGGCTGCATTGCCGCGCTATTTCGGGCGGCTGCCCAAGGCGCCGCTGCTGGTGAAACCGGTGGAGGCGTTCCGCGAGAAGAGCGCGGGCAAGGCCTTCTACCAGGACCCGCCGCCCGATGGCTCGCGTCCCGGCACCTATTACGTCAATCTCTACAACATGAACGACATGCCTTCGACCGAGGTCGAGGCGTTGTTCTGTCACGAGGGTATTCCCGGCCACCATTTGCAGGGCGCGCTGCTGAGCGAGCTCGGCAAGGGCGAAGTGCCGCCGTTCCGCCAGTTCAGCGGCTATACCGCGACCGACGAAGGCTGGGGCCTCTACGCCGAGAAGCTGTGCAAGGAGATGGGCCTCTACCAGGACCCGTATCGCGATTTCGGGCGCCTACAGCTCGAGCTTCACCGCGCAATCCGGCTGGTGGTCGACAGCGGCATCCACCACAAGCGCTGGACCCGCGCGCAGGCGATCAAGTACGTCGAGGACAATAGCGCCGACGCCAAGGGCGGGATCGTCAAGGCGATCGAGCGCTACATCGTCTATCCGGGCCAGGCGACCGCCTACATGATCGGCAAGCTCAAGATCGAGGAGCTGCGCGCCAAGGCGAAGACTCAGCTTGGCGCCCGCTACGATGACCGCCAGTTCCACGACACCATCCTGCTCGCAGGATCGATGCCGCTCAGCATGCTGGAAACCCGCGTCGACGAATGGATCGCCCGGACCAAAGCCTAGCCGCAGCGCGGTTGTAGAATGGGGTGTTTCGGCCTAAATAGGACCGGAACACTCCACTATGCGACTGACTCACCTTGCCGACTATGCGGTCGTCATCCTGACCGCTGCCGCCGCCCGCTCGGGTGACGAGCGGCTGAGTGCGTCCGAACTGGCGGCCGAGACTGGCCTGCCGTTGCCGACAACGCAGAAGGTGCTGGGCAAGCTTGGAAGCGCCGGGCTGCTGAGCGCGACGCGCGGGATCGGCGGCGGGTTCGCTTTCGCGCGTGCGCCCGGCGCCATCACGCTCGCCGACATCATCGAAGCGGTCGAAGGACCGATCGCGATGACCCAGTGCAGCGGATCGGACGAGGTCAGCGACTGTGCCCTCGACAGCCGCTGCAAGCTGAAGCCGCACATGAATATCGTCAGCCGGACCGTGCGCGACGCGCTGTCCGGCGTGACCCTTGAGCATTTGGCGTCCGAGCGCCGCATGGAAGACGCATGAACGAAGCGACCACCTTCAAGAATCAGGAAGCCCACGAGGCGGCGGAGAAGCTCGCCACTTACGAATGGGGCTTCGTCAGCGACATCGAGTCCGACTTCGCGCCCAAGGGGCTGAACGAGGACACCGTCCGCTTTATCAGCGCGAAGAAGGGCGAGCCCGAGTGGCTGCTCGAATGGCGCCTCAAGGCCTATCGCGCCTGGCTGGAGATGGAGGAGGTCGACTGGGCCAAGCTCGACATTCCCGCGATCGATTACCAGGACGCGTATTATTATGCCGAGCCCAAGCAGCGGCCGACGATCGCGTCGCTGGACGAGCTCGATCCGGAGATCCGCCGCACCTACGAGAAGCTCGGAATCCCGATCGAGGAGCAGAAGGTGCTCGCCGGGGTCGAGGGCGCGCGCAAGGTCGCGGTGGACGCGGTGTTCGACAGCGTCTCGGTGGCGACCACTTTCCGCGAGGAGCTGGACCGCGCGGGCGTCATCTTCCGCTCGATCAGCGAGGCGGTGAAGGAATTCCCCAACCTCGTCCGCAAATATCTTGGCAGCGTGGTCCCGCAGCGCGACAACTTTTTCGCCTGCCTCAACAGCGCGGTCTTCTCCGACGGGACGTTCGTCTACATCCCCGAGGGCGTCCGCTGTCCGATGGAGCTGTCGACCTATTTCCGCATCAACGCCGAGAATACCGGCCAGTTCGAACGCACCCTGATCGTCGCCGACAAGGGGTCGTACGTTTCTTATCTGGAGGGCTGCACCGCGCCGATGCGCGACGAGAACCAGCTTCACGCGGCAGTGGTCGAGATCTTCGCGCACGAGGATGCGGAGGTGAAATACTCCACCGTCCAGAACTGGTACCCTGGCAATGCCGAGGGCGTTGGCGGCATCTACAATTTCGTGACCAAGCGGGCGATGTGCTCGGGCGCGCGGTCGAAGGTGTCGTGGACGCAGGTCGAGACCGGCAGCGCCATCACCTGGAAGTATCCGAGCTGCATCCTCAAGGGCGACGGCAGCGTCGGTGAATTCTATTCGGTCGCGCTGACCAACAACCGCCAGCAGGCCGACACCGGCACCAAGATGGTGCACATCGGCAAGAACACCCGCTCGACCATCGTGTCCAAGGGCATCAGCGCAGGGCGCAGCGACAATACCTATCGCGGGCTGGTGCGGGTGCTGCCGGGTGCCGAGAACGTCCGCAACTTTACCCAGTGCGACAGCCTGCTGCTGGGCGATCAGTGCGGCGCGCACACCGTGCCCTACATCGAGGTCAAGAACCCGACCGCGACCATCGAGCATGAAGCGACCACGTCCAAGATCAGCGAGGACCAGCTGTTCTACGCCATGGCCCGCGGCCTCGACCAGGAAGCGGCGGTGGCGCTGATCGTCAACGGCTTCGCGCGTGAGGTGCTGAAGCAGTTGCCGATGGAATTTGCGGTCGAAGCGCAGAAGCTGCTCGGCATCAGCCTCGAGGGGAGCGTGGGGTGATCCTGGTTGCGATACTGCTTGCAACAACGCTTCAGGCTGCGGCGCCGGCACCGAACCTGGCAACCGCGGGCGAGGTCGTGGTGATGGGCGAGAAGCTCAAGAAATGGCGCGCCTCGGTCCGTGAGCGCAAAGGCAAGATGGTCTGCACGACGAAATCGTCGACCGGAGACCAAGAACTCGACGCCATAGGCTGCAACGCGATGGCGACTTGCCTGACGCAATTCAAGCCGCGGTTGAATGCTACTCTCGATAGGACGCTTGCGGCAGCGGAGCGCAAGTCACTCCGCGATGCGGCGGACCGGGACCTGTTCACATGCGTCACCACCAACCGAGATACGGCGGCCGCCGCTCTGGCCGAGCGCCGCTACCAAGAACGACAAGGCAATCGTTGATGCTTCAAATTACCGACCTCCATGCGACCGTTGCCGACAAGCCGATTCTGAACGGCCTCACCCTTTCCGTTCCGGCCGGCGAGGTGCATGCGATCATGGGGCCGAACGGCGCCGGCAAGTCGACGCTCGCCTACGTGCTCGGCGGGCGGCCGGGCTATGAGGTGACCGGCGGTTCGGTCACGCTCGATGGGCAGGATTTGCTGGCGCAGGAGCCGCACGAGCGCGCGGCGGCGGGGCTGTTCCTCGGTTTCCAATATCCGGTCGAGATACCGGGCGTTTCCTCGATGCAGTTCATTCGCGAGAGTCTGAACGCGCAGCGCCGGGCGCGGGGCGAGGCCGAGCTGTCGGCCGCCGAATTCATTCGCCTCGCCAAGGCCGAAGCGGGCGACCTGGGCATGGACGTCGACATGCTCAAGCGCCCGGTCAACGTCGGTTTCTCGGGCGGCGAGAAGAAGCGCGCCGAGATGGTGCAGATGGGCATCATGCGGCCCAAGTTCGCGGTGCTCGACGAGACCGATAGCGGCCTCGACATCGACGCGCTGCGTATCGTTGGCGCCGGCATCAATCGGATCATGCGCGCTCCGGACAAAGGCGTGCTGCTGATCACTCACTATCAGCGCCTGCTCGACTACGTGCAGCCCGACCGCGTCCACGTGCTGACCGCCGGCCAGATCACCCGCTCGGGCGGTCCGGAACTGGCGCATGAGCTGGAGCGCGGAGGCTACGCCGAGGTCGCATGAGCGTCGCCACTCTTCCCACCCGCAAGGACGAAGCCTGGCGGTACGCCGACTTCGCCGCGCTCGACCGAGTCTGGCACAAGCTCGCCGCGCCGCGTGAGATCGTGATTCCCGCGGGCGAACAGCACCGCCACGTGCTGGTCGCCGGGGCCGAGCCGGTCGAAATTCACCGCGCCGCCGTGATCATCGAACCCGGCGCGTCGCTGGCGCTGTTCGCCTTGAACGGCTGCACCGACTACGGCCGGATCGAGGTCGACGTGACGGTGCATCAGGGCGGACACTTCGCCCTTCACGCCGCCAATATCGCCGGCGGAAAGGCGACGCAGGAGATCGTCACGGTCGTCCGCCACATCGAGCCCGAAGGCACCTCGAACCAGGTCGTTCGCAGCGTGCTCGCCGGCACCTCCACTGGCTCCTACCTCGGCAAGGTCGCGGTCGCGCGCCATGCGCAGAAGGTCGATGGCGAGCAGTCGGTGAAAGCCATGCTGCTCGACCGCGGCGCCACCGCCAACTGCAAGCCCGAGCTCGAGATCTATGCCGACGACGTGAAGTGCGCGCATGGTGCGAGCGTTGGCGAGCTGGATCCCGACCAGCTCTTCTACGCCCTGTCGCGCGGGCTCGATCCGGCCAGCGCCAAGGCGCTGCTGCTTGAAGGATTCGTGCTGCAATTGTGGGACGACGCGCCCGAGGATCGCCGTGAGGAGCTGATTGCCGAGACGCGCGGCCTGCTCCGCGAGGTGGCGCGGTGAACGTCCAGGCGCCCATCGCCGCGCCGCTCGACGTCCGGGACCACTTCCCGGCGATTGCCGGCTGGCATTATCTCGACAGTGCCGTGTCCGCGCAGAAGCCACAGGCGGTGATCGACGCCATCGCAAACGCCTATGCGCGCGAGTATGCGTCGGTACACCGCGGCGTTTATCAGCGCAGCGCCGACATGACTCTGGCGTACGAGGCGGCGCGGGCGCGGGCGGCCAGCTTCATCGGCGGCGAAGCGGAAGAGGTTGTCTTCACCCGTGGCGCGACCGAGGCGATCAACCTCGTGGCGCAGGTGCTGCCCAAGGAAGGCCGCGGCCGCGTGCTGCTGTCGGCGCTCGAGCATCACAGCAACATCGTGCCGTGGCAGCTCGCCGGCTACGCCATCGACGTCGTGCCGCTGACCGGCGACGGTCGGATCGATCTCGACGCCGCGGCCACGATGATCAGCGATGAGCATCGCGTGGTCGCCTTAGCGCACGTCTCGAACGTGCTCGGCTCGATCCTCGATGTGGACCGCGCGGCGGAGATTGCGCATTCCACGGGCGCGCTGCTGCTGCTCGATGGCTGCCAGGCGGCGCCGCGGGTCGCGATCGACGTGGCCGCGAGTGGGGCCGACTTCTACACTTACTCCGGCCACAAGCTGTACGGGCCGACCGGGATCGGCGTGCTGTGGGGCCGCAAGGCGCTGCTGGACGCGATGCCGCCGTGGCAGGGCGGCGGGGCGATGATCGATCAGGTCACCTTCGAGCGCACCACCTTCATGCCGCCGCCGCAGCGGTTCGAGGCGGGCACGCCGCATATCGTCGGTGGGATCGGGCTGGCCGCCGCGATCGACTGGGTCGAGGGCATCGGCATCGAGCGGATCCACGCGCACGAAGAGGGCCTCGTTGCCGAATGCCGCGCGGCTTTGCGCGACCTTGGTTTCGTCCGGCTGTTCGGACCGGAGGAGAGCGCCGGCATCGTCAGTTTCGAGGTCGAGGGGGTGCATCCGCACGACGTCGGCACCATCTTGGACGACGAGGGCGTGGCGATCCGGGCGGGGCATCATTGCACCCAGCCGCTGATGCAGTTGCTTGGCGTGCCGGCGACCTGCCGGGCGAGTTTTGCGGCCCATAGCGACAGCAGCGATATCGCCGTGCTCGTCGAAGGCCTGAAGAAAGTGAAGCGGATCTTCGGATGAACGAACAACGCAAGATCGAGACCGAAGAAGTCGACGCGGTCACCCCGCCGCCCAAGGCGCGGGTCGAGGTGGAAACGCCTGCCGAAACCTTCGAACGCAAGCGCGATTACCTCGCCGGCTTCCTAAACCAGGAGCCCGAGGCCGCGCCTGCAGGCGGCGCTGGCGGCGACCTTCAGGCGGCGATCGTCGAAACGCTGAAGACCATCTACGATCCGGAAATCCCGGTCGACATCTACGAGCTTGGCCTGATCTACGATGTCAGCGTCACCGATGATGGCGATGCGACCGTGCTGATGACGCTCACCACGCCGCATTGCCCGGTTGCCGAATCGATGCCGGGCGAGGTCGAGATCCGCGTGCTGTCGGTGCCGGGCGTGCGCGATGCCGAGGTGAAGCTCGTCTGGGATCCGCCGTGGGACCCGTCCAAGATGAGCGATGAGGCGCGCCTCGAACTGGGAATGCTGTAATGGCCGAGACCACCACCACTGCCACCCGCCGCCCGCGCCCGGCCGCGATCACGCTTACGCCCGCTGCCGAGCAGCGTGTCGCCAACCTGATGGCGCAGGCGCCTGCGGATGCGATCGGGGTCAAGCTGTCGACCCCGCGCCGGGGCTGCTCGGGGCTTGCTTACTCGGTCGACTATGTGACGGCCGAGAACAGCTTCGACGAGAAGATCGAAACGCCAGGCGGGACCTTCTACGTCGATGGGGGCTCGATCCTGTATCTGATCGGCTCGGTGATGGACTGGCGCGAGGACGATTTCACCGCCGGTTTCGTGTTCGAGAACCCGAACGCCAAGGGCAACTGCGGTTGCGGGGAAAGCTTCACGGTCTGACGGCGATCATGGTATAAGCGCCTCTTGGAGGACTGCCCCATGCGTGCTTTCGCTATCCTCGCCGCGCTGCCGCTGCTCGGCGCGGCGCCAGCCACTCCGGTCCGCCCCGCGGCTCCGATGCCGGTGCAAAGCCCTTATGCCGACGACCGCTGTCCCGAGACGCCGATGAGCCTTGCCCGCAAGCAGGGTGAGCGGCTGGGCCTGCGCAAGCTTGGCGACCTGCCGCCCGCGCAGACCTTTATGGCAGTCGATCGCCGCGTCGACGGTTGCGCAGCGCCCATGCTGATGAGCGAGGCCCGCTCCGCCCGATGATCCGGGTCCGCCGGGCGGAGGAAGCCGATCATCCCGCCTGGGCGGCGCTGCTCGCCAAGCTCCACGACGATACCAGCGCTGCCGATTTCGAGGCGGAGATTGCCCGGTGGGTGCGCCTGCCCGAGCCCTATGTCGCCTTCCTCGCCGAGGACCAAGCCGGCATCGCCGTCGGCCTGATCGACGCCCGCGTCCGCAACTATGCCGAAGGCGCGCCACAGCTTCGCGCCGCTTACGTCGAGGATCTGTGGGTCGATCCCGATCACCGCGGCGCGGGCGTCGCGCGCTTGCTGCTCGGGGCCGTCGAGAACTGGGCCCGGGGCGAGAGCCTTGACTGGCTCGGCTCCGACACCTGGCCCCACAATGCCGCGAGCATCGCTTGGCACGGGGCCAACGGCTTTGCCGAAGTCGAGCGGCTGATCGTCTTCGGCAAGCCGCTCTAGGCGGGGGGTGCACATCGAGCGGCTCACCCGCTAAGGGGCGGGCATGTCCAAGATGTTCCGAATCTCGCTTCCCGACGGCACCGTGCGGGAGATGCCGGAAGGCTCGACCCCGGCCGACGTCGCCGCGGCCATCGGGCCGGGTCTCGCCAAGGCGGCGCTTGCCGCCCGCGTGAACGGTGAAGTGCGCGATATCATGCGCCCGTTCGAAGAAGATGCCGAGCTCGCGCTGATCACCGCGCGTGACGAGAAGGATGCGCTGGAGCTGGTCCGTCACGACTATGCCCACGTCCTCGCCGAAGCGGTGCAGAAGCTTTATCCGGGCACCCAGATAACCTTCGGTCCGGCGACCGACGACGGTTTCTATTACGACTTCGCCCCGGCGCCCGATCGTGGTCCCTTCACTGAGGAGGACCTTCCCGCGATCGAGGAAGCGATGCGCCGTGTCATCGCCGCCGACGAGCCGCTGATCCGCGAAGTGTGGAGCCGCGAGGACGTGCGCGACTTCTTCGCCCGCACCGGAGAGACCTTCAAGGCCGAGTGGGTGATGGAGCTTCCGGCCGACCAGACCATCACCATGTATCGCTCCGGCAAGGGCGAGGATGCGTGGATGGACCTCTGCCGTGGGCCGCACCTGGCCTCCACGGGCAAGCTCGATCCGCAGGCGTTCAAGCTGACCCGCGTGTCGGGCGCCTACTGGCGCGGCGACCCCAAGAACCCCATGTTGAGCCGCATCTACGGCACGGCCTGGCTCAACAAGAAGCAGTTGGCCGAGCATCTGACGCGGCTGGAGGAAGCCGCCAAGCGCGATCACCGGAAGCTTGGGGCAGCGATGGACCTGTTCCACCTTCAGGCCGAGGCGCACGGCAGCGTCTTCTGGCACCCCAAGGGCTTCCTCATCTGGCGGCAACTCGAGGCGTATATGCGCCGTAAGCTCGACGCCGCCGGCTATCTCGAGGTCAAGACGCCGCAGGTGATGGACGCCCGCCAGTGGGAGAAGTCCGGCCACTGGGGCAAGTATCGCGAGAACATGTTCGTCATCCCCGACGAGGTGCCCAACACCGAGGACGAGGGCCCGCTGGTCAGCGACGATGCCGAGTGGATGGCGCTGAAGCCGATGAACTGCCCGGCCCACGTGCTGATCTTCAAGCAAGGCATCACCAGCTACCGCGACCTCCCCTTACGCATGGCAGAATTCGGCTGCTGCCATCGCAACGAGCCGCACGGCGCGCTGCACGGCATTATGCGGGTGCGCCAGTTCACGCAGGACGATGCGCACATCTTCTGCCGCGAGGATCAGCTGGTGCAGGAGGTGCGCGACTTCTGCGACCTGCTGGACGGCATCTACCGCGACCTCGGGTTCGACAGATACGCGGTGAAGCTGGCGCTGCGCCCGGACAAGCGCTTCGGCAGCGAGGAAATGTGGGACCAGGCCGAGGCCGAGCTGCGCGAAGCGGTGGTCTCCAGCGGCCGCGCGACACCGGAATTCGGCTGGGAAGAGCTTCCGGGTGAGGGGGCCTTCTATGCGCCCAAGCTCGAATTCCATCTCACCGACGCGATCGGCCGGACCTGGCAGGTCGGCACCATCCAGTCCGACCGCGTGCTGCCCGAGCGGCTCGACGCCAGCTATGTCGGCGAGGATGGTGAGCGGCATCGCCCGGTCATGCTCCACCGGGCGATCCTCGGCACCTTCGAGCGCTTCATCGGCATCCTCATCGAGCATTTCGCGGGCAACCTGCCGCTATGGCTGACCCCGGTGCAGGCGGTGGTCGCGACCATCGTGTCGGACGCCGACGGCTATGCCAACGAAGTGGCGGCCAAGCTGCAGGCGGCGGGCTTCCGGGTCGAGGCCGACACGCGCAACGAGAAGATCAACTAC
The DNA here is from genome assembly GCF_049896405.1 of Sphingomonas sp. LHG3443-2. NCBI lineage: Bacteria > Pseudomonadati > Pseudomonadota > Alphaproteobacteria > Sphingomonadales > Sphingomonadaceae > Sphingomonas > Sphingomonas sp. LHG3443-2. Next base: position 616,002 of record NZ_JAFCUG010000001.1, on the reverse strand, counting down.
AAGGTGCGCGAACACAGCCTTGCCAAGGTCCCGCTGCTGCTGGTCGTTGGCAAGCGCGAGGCGGAGGAGGGCACGGTGGCGGTGCGCCGGCTCGGCTCTGAGGAGCGCCAGCAGGTGATGAGCCTTGATGAGGCAATGGCGATGCTCCGGGCCGAAGCGACCCCGCCCGACCTTCGCCAGGCCTAGTTCTTCGCGGTCACCGCGTCGAAATAATGGTGCATGGTAGTGAGGCGGCCGTCGTCGCGGGCGCGGATGCGCTGACGCGTCGCTTCGGCCTCTTCACCGATCCGCACCAGCCGCTCCAGCGTCGGGGCTGCATAATCGCAGCGCTCGTTCGGACGCGCGGTGCGACAGCGCTCGAGACAGGTGTCGATGAGTTCCGGCACCCTTTTCTCGCAGCTGATCATCAGCTGAGCCTCGTCCGGGGTCAGCGCCGCGGACTGCCGCTCGGCAAGCAAGGCGGCGATCCGTTCGCGTGCCAGCCGGGCAGCCTCACGCTGGCGGCGATCGAGATGCGAGGACAAACGGGCCCAACGCGGATCGGGCAGACCGGCGAACCCTGACGTGCCCGGTGTGAAGCCCGCCATCAGCCCGCGCATCCCGCGCATGACCTTGCGGACCAGCCGCACGCCAAGCCAGACGACCATCAGCGTAAGGGCCAGAAAGAACAGCAGCACGCCGCCAAGTAGCTCAAGCATCGTAATCTCGTCTCCCGCATCCTACATAGGAAGTCGTGCCCCGGGCGACGAGTGGCTCGCCTGACGTCACGCCGCCACAGGGCGCCACAAAATGCACGGGTTGTCGCCCGCCCTCTTTTCACGTGAGGGCGAAGCGCCTAGCTGGCACCCTCGTCTAATTACTAATGGAGATTGCGTTATACGTCCGCCAATGAGGCGCCCTTTGGCGCCGCCCCAGCTTTCCGGTCCTCGCTACAACGAATTCATCCAGAGCCAGAAGGTGCGGGTGATCGACGAAAACGGCGAGAACCTCGGCGTGATGTATACGCGTGAAGCGATCGAGCAGGCTGCCGAAGTCGGCCTTGATCTGGTTGAGATCAGCCCCAATGCCGATCCGCCCGTCGCCAAGTTCCTCGACATCGGTCGCTTCAAGTATGAAGCGCAGAAAAAGGCCAACGAGCAGCGCAAGCGCCAGAAGACGCAGGAGATCAAGGAGATCAAGATGCGTCCCAACATCGACGATCACGACTATGAGACCAAGATGAAGAAGGTCGTCGAGTTCCTGGGCGACGGTGACAAGGTGAAGGTCACCATGCGCTTCCGCGGCCGCGAGATGGCGCATGGACAGCTCGGCATGGCCGTGCTCCAGCGGGTTGCCTCCGAAACCGCCGAAGTCGCCAAGGTCGAAGCGCATCCGCGCATGGAAGGCCGGCAGATGCTGATGGTGCTGTCGCCCAAGTAAAACTCCTTCCGGAAGTCAGCGACTTCTGCACTGGATAGTTTCAGCATAGAACAATCCGTCGTGAAATGTGTGCGGTGCAGCAAGAGATTTTGCTGCACCGCATGATGTTGCCGTCGAGTGACACCACCATTTCTTACGCTCGGTGACCCATCCCTCCCGCTTCCCAAGCGAGGCGTGGCTGCTCTACGCCGCTCCTCTGCAAGTTTTCTTTGGGAGGGGTTCCTTCATGCGCAAATCCATCTGGCTGCTTTCGGCTGGCCTGTTCGCCATTTCCACTCCGGCGTTCGCCCAGCAGGCGGACACTGACAAGGGCGGTGCGCAGCCCACCCAGGGCGCCACAGAGGGTGCGGCGGTCGACAACAACGACGTCCAGCCGCAGACTGCCGAGCAGGTCAATACCGCCGACGTCGGCGACATCGTGGTCACCGCTACCCGCCGCAACGAAGCCTTGTCGGACGTGCCGCTGGCGGTCAGCGCCATCACGGCCCAGACGCTGGAAAATTCGGGTATCGCCGACATCCGCCAGCTGAATCAGGTCAGCCCGTCGCTGCTGGTGTCCTCGACCTCGTCCGAAGCGGGCGCCAGCGTTGCCCGTATCCGCGGCGTCGGCACGGTTGGCGACAACCCGGGCCTGGAAAGCTCCGTCGCCCTGTTCATTGACGGCGTTTATCGCAGCCGCACCAGCGTCGGCCTGACCGAGCTCGGCCAGATTGACCGCATCGAGGTTCTTCGCGGTCCGCAGGGCACGCTGTTCGGCCGCAACGCGTCGGCGGGTCTCATCTCCGTCATCACCGCGCGGCCAAGCTTCAACACGGCTTTCAACGGCGAGCTGACGATCGGCAACTATGACCTTCGCCGCGTCGAGGTAGGTGCAACGGGCGGGCTCAGCAGCACCCTCGCAGTTCGGGCCGATGCCATCTACCTGAAGCGCGACGGGTTCCTCACGGACGTCGTCTCGGGTCGCAGCGTCAACGACCGCGATCGCTACCTCATTCGTTTGCAGGGCCTTTACAAGCCCAACGACGATTTCAGCTTCCGGCTCATCGGCGACTATACCAAGCGCGACGAGGAATGCTGCAGCGCGACCTTCCTGCCCGCCCGCGACTACGCGCGCGTTGGCGGCGCCACGGTGGAGCAGCCCTCCTCGATCGCTGCGCTCGAACGCGCGCTCGGCGGGATCATCAACGATGACACGTTCGCCCGGAAGATCTCCATCACTCCGGGCCGCGACCACAATGCCAACGTCAAGGATTATGGCGTTTCGGGCGAGGCCGTGTACGACTTCGGCGGCGCCGAACTGACTAGCATCTCGGCCTATCGCTACAACGATTATGTGCGCGGGCAGGACTCGGACTTCAACAACCTCGATCTGCTGTATCGCGCTTCCGACGGGAATTCGCGGACCCGCTTCAAGACCTTCAGCCAGGAACTGCGGCTGCAGGGATCTGCGCTCTCGGATCGGCTGGACTGGCTGGTCGGCGGCTACTTCGCGCGCGAACAGCTGCGGGTGAGCGACAACCTGGCTTACGGCGCCGACTTCAACCGTTATGCCAATTGCCTGCTGTTCAGTGCGCAGCCGGCGCTTGCACCCTTTCTTCAGACCAGCTCGCCGACCTGCGTCAATGCCGGCACCCTGACGGGTGCCTTTGGCCAGATCCAGGCTGGCATTGCCGGGCTGAGTGCGATCCCCGCCGCCAATCGGACGCCGGCGCAGGTGGCCCAACTCGCGGCTCTGCAGACCCAGGCCCAGTCGCTCGCGCCGCTGGTGGCAGACCCGGCGCGGCCCGGCTTCGGCTCGGTCGCCGCCGTGCTCGGGCTTCCCGGCTTCAACTTCGCCAATGTGCGCACGCTTGATGAATTCGATCAGAAGAGCACCAATTTCGCGCTGTTCACGCACAACATCTTCGACCTTACCGACTCGCTCAAGCTGACCCTGGGCGCGCGTTACACGAGGGAGCGGAAGACCCTCGACGCGACCCTCACGGACAACAACACCTTCTGCCGCGCGCTGACGGCGCTGAGCGGGACCGCCAGTCCGCTTGCCGGGCTGCAGCAGCTTCAGCAGCTGCCCTGCGTCATTCCAAGCGTGCCAGGCGGAAGCCTGACACTGCCGGGTAACAAGCGGACCGAATCCAAGCTCACCGGCACCGCCGTTCTCAGCTGGAAGCCGACGGACAACATCCTCACCTACCTGAGCTATTCGCGCGGCTACAAGGCGGGGGGCTTCAACCTCGACCGGGCGGTGTTGAACCGCTCGCTGTTCGCGCCGAGCGCCACCAGTGTCGGTACCGCAGGCGGCATTCTCCCCGGCGCCACCTCGGCACCGCTGGAGTTCCGGCCCGAGATCAACGATGCCTTTGAGTTCGGCGTCAAATACAACGGGCGCGGAATCGACATCAATTTCGCGGCGTTCAACCAGCTGTTCCGCGACTTCCAGCTGAACACCTTCAACGGCCTCAACTTCTTCGTCGAGAACATCAACAGCTGCAAGAACGACCTGCAGGGCGCCGACCTCGACAACATCGTCACCAACGGGGCCTGCGACAAGGACGACCTGCGTCCGGGCATGCGCAGCCGCGGCATCGAGGTGGAGGTGTTCGCCCGTCCCGTTCGCGACGTCACCGTCAACCTTGGAACGACGGTGGTGGGCACCAAGTATCGCAACGACCTGGTGGGTGCGGAAGGCCGTCCGCTGAGCCCGGCGCTGTTCCAGCTGCCCGGCCGGCGAATGTCCAACAGCTCGGCGCTGGCGGTCACCGCCGGACTGGGCTTCAATCCCCAGATCGCTGACAATGGCCTGCGTGCCCTGTTCTACGTCGACGCGCGGCACACGTCGGAATTCAACTCCGGCTCCGACCTCGACATCGAAAAGGTCCAGGAGGCGTTCACGGTGGTGAATGCCCGCATCGGTCTGCAGGGACCCAATGGTCGGTGGGGTGTCGAGCTGTGGGCGCAGAACCTGCTCAACGAAGATTTCCTGCAGGTCGCGTTCGACGCCACCCTGCAGGGCACCCTCAGCCGCCGTTTCGTCGATGCGGGTTTCACCCCGAGGTCGACCCAGCTGTTCGGCGCCTTCCTTGGCGAGCCGCGCACTTACGGCATCACGCTGCGCACCAAGATGTAGGAAAAGCAGGCTTCGGCCTGGAGAAAAGGGCCTCGCGGTTTACCGCGGGGCCTTTTTTTTCTCATTCGGCCGCGGATGCTCGGGACGGTTCGCCGCTAGCGGCGAGCAAAGCAGGACGCAATCGGGCGATCTCGTCGCTCGAGAGCTTTCGCCCCGTTGACCCGGCGAGATAGAAAACGTCCACCGCCCGCTCGCCGTAGGTGGCGATATGCGCCGAATGGATGGTGACATCAGCCTCGACGATCGCCCGGGCCAGGGCGGCCAGCAGCCCCGGCCGGTCGGCGGCCTGCACCTCGACCACGGTAAAGCGGCGCGACGCGCCATCTGCGGTGGTGACCGAGGGCGCGATCTCGAAGGCGGAGGAACTGGCTTGCGGCAGCTCGGGCGGCGGCCCCGCGCCAAGCGCTTGCTCTACCGCTCGGGCCAGCCGCTGCCGGCGCCGGCGATCCCCATAAGGACGGCCTTGGCGATCGTGGACGAGGAGATTGTCGAGCGCCATGCCGTCCTTGGTCGTGTGGATGCGCGCGTCGATGATCTCGGCGCCGGCGCCGGCAAGGGCGGCTGCGATGCGATAGAAGAGGCCGGGCCGGTCGGCGGTATAAACGCTGACCCGCGTCGCGGCTTCGGTGCCGGGTTCGACGCGGACCGAAGGCCGCGAGGGTCCGAGCGCGGCCTCCGCTTCGGCGATCTGCCGCGCATTGGCGAGCGCAAGGTCGGGCGGTTCGGCGAGCCAATAGCTATCCGGCAGACGCCGCGCATGAGCCCGCGCCGGCCCTGCCGCCCAGCCCAGGGCGCGCGTCAGTTGCCCCTGGCGAAGCGCAATTTCCTCAGCCCGCCCGCGCTGCTTGTGGCCAAGGCGCAGGCGCTCCTCGGCAAGATCATAGAGCGTGCGGATGAGCTTGCGCTTCCATTCGGTCCAGACGCCGGGACCGACCGCGCGAATGTCGACAACTGTGAGGATCAACAGCAGGCGCAGCCGCTCGGGGCTTTGCACCTGCGCGACGAAATCATCGATGGTCTTGGGATCGGCCGGATCGCGCTTGAACGCCGTGTGGCTGAGCAGCAGGTGATGGCGGACGAGCCAGGCCACGGTGTCGGTTTCACCCGGATCGAGGCCGAAGCGCGGACATAGCTCGCGCGCAACCGCTTCGCCGAGAATCGAATGATCGCCCTTGCGGCCCTTGGCGATGTCGTGAAGCAGCACCGCCACATAGAGCACGCGGCGCGAACCGATCTGCCGGAACAGCGCAGTGGCGAGCGGGTGGTCCTCGCCAAGCTCGCCGCGTTCGATCGACGCGAGCAGGCCGACGGCGCGGATCGTGTGCTCGTCCACCGTGTAGTGATGATACATGTCGAATTGCATCTGCGCGACGACCCGGCGGAAGTCCGGCACGAAGCGGCCGAACACATTGGCCTCGTTCATCCACCGCAGCACCAGTTCGGGATGCTCGCGCGTGGTCAGTACCTCGAGGAATAGGGCGTTGGCTTCCGGGTCGTCGCGGACCTGCTCGACCAGCCGCGCATCGCGGGTCGCAGCGCGCATCGCGCTGGGGTGGATTTCGAGCTTTTCCCGAGCGGCCAGCGCGAACAGGGCAAGCAAACGGCGCGGATCTTCGCGGAGGAAATAGTCGTGCGGCAGCGCCAGCCGGCCACGGCTGATGACGAACCCGCCCAATCGGCGCGGGCGGCGGAGGAACGTCGGCAGCGCGAAGCGGCGGCCCTGGTCACCGAGTTGCTCGTCGAGCTGGGCGAGGAACTGGCCCGTCAGGTCGCCGACGCTCCGGGCCTGGAGGAAATACATGTGCATGAATCGCTCGACCGAGCTCTTGCCCGGCCGGTCGGCATAGTTGAGCGCGGCGGCGAGCTCGCGCTGATGGGCAAAGCTCATCCGTTCCTCGGCGCGCCCCGCGGCGAGGTGAAGTAGGAAGCGGACCGACCAGTAGAAGCGCTCGGCGCGGTCGAAGCGCGCGAATTCGGCGGGGGTCAGCAGCCCCGCATCGACCAGTTCAGCGGGGCTTCGGACATCGCGGACATAGCGGCCCACCCACATTAGCGTCTGAAGATCGCGCAGCGCGCCCTTGCCATTCTTGACATTGGGCTCGACCAGATAGCGGCTGTCACCGAATTTTTCGTGCCGGGCATCGCGCTCGGCAAGTTTGGCGGATACGAATTCGGCCGCGGTGCCAGCCACGATCTCATCGCGAAAGCGCGTGCGGGCTTCGTCGAACAGGGCGGCGTCGCCGTCGACGAGGCGCGATTCGAGCATGGCGGTGCGCACCGTCATGTCCTCGCGCGCGAGGTGGAGGAGTTCGGGGATGGTGCGGATCGCCTGCCCGACCTTCAGCTTGGCGTCCCACAGGGCGTAAAGCGTCGCCTCGATCACCTGCTCGCACCAGGGCGCGCGCGGAGCCGGAGTCAGGAACATGAGGTCCACGTCGCTGAACGGCGCCATTTCGCCGCGTCCGTAGCCGCCGAGTGCAACCAGGCTGACCCGCTCGGCGGCGGACGGATTGGGGTTGGGGTAAGCCTCGCGTGCCTCGGCAAAGGCGCGGCGAATAAGGCTGTCGGTGAAGCCGCTCACGAACGCCGCATGCTCGCGTCCGCAGGTCGGGTCGGCGGCGACGCGCTCGGCAAGGTCGGCGCGAAAGGCTGCCACCTGTTCGCCGAGGGTCAGCGCCTCACTCATCCCGCGCGAGCGACTTCAGCCGGTAGAGCGCGTCCAGCGCTTCGCGCGGAGTCAGGGCATCGGGATCGATCGCATCCAGAGCCTCCGCCAGCGGATCGGCCGCCGGCTCGCTCGCCGCGGCCGCCGCGAACAGGGGGAGGTCGTCGAGACCCGCTGCGATCCCGCCGGTGGCATCGCGGCCGGCCTCGAGCTTCGCCAGCACCGACTTCGCCCGCGCCACGACCGTCGGTGGCAGCCCCGCCAGCCGCGCCACGGCGATGCCGTAGCTGCGGTCCGCCGCGCCTTCCGCGACTTCGTGCAGCAGGACGAGATCGCCCTTCCACTCACGGGCGCGGACGTTGTGCAGGGAGAGGCAGGGCAGCCGCCCGGCCAGGCGGGTGAGTTCGTGATAATGGGTCGCGAACAGGGTGCGAGACTTCGCCTCGTCGTGCATCGCCTCGACCACTGCCCAGGCAATGGCGAGCCCGTCGTAGGTCGAGGTGCCGCGCCCGATCTCGTCCAAGATGACGAGGCTGCGCTCCGTCGCTTGGGCGAGGATGGCGGCGGTTTCGACCATCTCGACCATGAAGGTTGAACGGCCGCGCGCGAGATTGTCGGAAGCGCCGACCCGGCTGAACAGGCGATCGACCAGCCCGACCTTGGCGCGAGATGCGGGGACGAAGCTGCCGGCCTGCGCCAGCAAGGCGATCAGCGCGACCTGGCGGAGGAAGGTCGATTTACCGCCCATGTTCGGGCCGGTGATGAGCCACAGGCGGTCGGAGGGCCCAAGGCAGCAATCATTGGCGACGAAGCGATCACCGGACCGGGCCAGCGCACGCTCCACCACCGGGTGTCGGCCGCCCTCGATCTCGAGACAGGGCGTGTCGTCGAGCGCGGGACGAACCCAGCCGCCCTCACTCGCCCGCTCGGCCAACGCCGCAGCGACGTCGATTCTGGCGAGTGCGTCGGCGGTCGCGCTGATCGGCGCGGCTTCGGCTACGGCAGCGGCGGTGAGGCGCGCGAGATGCGCTTGCTCCAGCGTCAGCGCGTGGCCGCCTGCTTCGAGCACGCGGCTGGCTTCCTCGTGCAGCGCCGGGCTGTTGAAGCGCACCGCGCCCGCCATCGTCTGGCGATGGGTGAAGCCGCTGTCGGGAGCGAGCAGTTTGTCGGCGTGCTTGGCCGGCACCTCGACGTGATAGCCGAGGACGGCATTATGCCGGATCTTGAGCGCGGCGACGCCGGTCGCTTCGCGATAGCGGCCTTCGAGTTCGGCGATCGCACGGCGGCCATCGCTGGAGGCGGAGCGGAGCGCGTCGAGTTCGAGGTCGAAGCCTTCGGCAATGAAGCCACCCTTCGCAGGGTCAAGCGGCGGGCTGGCGACCAGCGCCCGGCCGAGCGCTGCGGTCAGTGCTTCGTGACCGCTGAGCTCCGGCAGCAAGCTGTCCAGCAGCCGCGGACGCAACGCCTGCCCCCCCAGCCCGCCGGCAAGCTCCGCTGCACCATCAAGCCCGTCGCGCAAGGCCGCAAGGTCGCGCGGCCCGCCCCGGCCTGCGACTAGCCTTCCGAGGGCGCGGCCGAGATCGGGCAGGCTGCGCAGCGCCATCCGCAAGCGGTCGCGGCGGATCGGCTCTTCGGAGAACCAGGCGACGAGGTCGAGCCGGTCCTCGATGGCCGCGCGGTCGGTCAGCGGCGCGGCGAGGTCGCTGCCGAGCAGCCGGCGACCTGCGGCGGTAACGCAGCGATCGACTTCGCCAAGCAGCGAGCCGGCAATCGCGCCCTCGGCGGTGCGGCAAATCTCGAGGCTGGTGCGGGTCGCGGCATCGATTGCCATGTGCGCCGAGCGCTGGACCCGGCGCGGCAAGCCGAGAAATGCCGTCGCCTCGCGCTGAGTCGCGTCGAGGTAAGCGAGGAGGCCGCCCGCCGCCGCCAGCTCGGCGCGTCCCGGACTGCCAAGCCCATCAAGGTCGCCGAGCCCAAACCGTCGCTTCAGCGCACGTTCGCCGGCTCCTGCGTCGAACCCCTCATAGCCCCAGCGCGCCTCGACGCCCGCGAGCGGCTCGGCCCCAATCACTTCGGCAGGTCCCAGCCGCGCCAGTTCGGCCGCCAGCTCGTGCCCGGCACAGGCGACCAGCTCAAAACGTCCCGTCGAGATGTCGCAGGCGGCAATTGCGCAGTCGTCGCCCACACGCCCGACCGTCGCCAGCCAGTTGGCCGAGCCGCTGTCGAGCAACGTGTCCTCGGTCAGTGTGCCCGGCGTCACCAACCGGACGATCGCCCGATCAACCAAGGCCTTGGACCCGCGCGCCTTGCGGGCTTCGGCCGGGCTCTCGGTCTGCTCGGCGATGGCGACTCGGTGGCCGGCGCGGATCAGGCGCGCGAGGTAGCTTTCAGCCGAATGGCAGGGAACGCCGCACATCGGCACGCCATCGCCGCGCTTGGTCAGCGCGATGTCGAGGCAGGCGGCGGCGATCCTGGCGTCCTCGAAGAACAGCTCGAAAAAATCGCCCATGCGGTAGAACAGCAGGGCATCTCCCGCCTCGTCCTTGAGGCGGTGATATTGCTTCATCATCGGGGTGTCGGCGTCGGCCCGGGCCATGGAACCCGGGTTAGCGGCTCGCAAAGACGGAGGCGAGGGTCTAAAGGCTTCGGCCATGTCCGAAAGCAATGTGAAGTTCTCCGAAGCCGAAGCCCTGCATTTCCACTCGCGCGGCCGGCCCGGAAAAATCGAGATCGTCGCCTCGAAACCGATGGCGACCCAGCGCGACCTTAGCCTGGCTTATTCGCCCGGCGTCGCGGTGCCGGTGCGCGCCATCGCCGAGAACCCGGCCTGCGCCTACGATTACACCGCCAAGGGCAACCTCGTCGCGGTGATCTCCAATGGCACTGCCATCCTCGGCCTCGGCAATCTCGGCGCGCTGGCGTCGAAGCCCGTGATGGAAGGCAAGGCGGTGCTGTTCAAGCGGTTCGCCGACGTCGATTCGATCGACATCGAGCTCGACACCGAAGATCCCGAGGCCTTCATCAACGCGGTGGCGCTGATGGGGCCGAGCTTCGGCGGCATCAACCTCGAGGATATTGCCGCGCCTGACTGCTTCGTGATCGAGCAGACGCTGCGCGAGCGGATGAACATTCCGGTGTTCCACGACGACCAGCACGGCACCGCGATCATCACCGCCGCCGGGCTGATCAACGCCTGCCTGCTGACCGGGCGTGAGCTCAAGGACGTCAAGGTGGTGGTGAATGGCGCCGGCGCTGCGGCTATCGCCTGCACCGAGCTCATCAAGGCGATGGGGGTGCGCGGCGACAACGTCATCATGTGCGACCGCACCGGGGTCATCCACAAGGGCCGAAGCGATCTCGACCAGTGGAAGAGCGCGCATGCGGTGGTGACGGAAAAGCGCAGCCTCGCCGACGCGCTGGTCGGTGCCGACGTCTTCCTCGGCCTGTCGGCGGCCAAGGCACTGAAGCCCGAGTGGGTGACCGAGATGGCGCCGCAGCCGATCATCTTCGCGATGGCCAATCCCGATCCGGAGATCACCCCGCCTGAAGCCAAGGCCGCGCGCCCCGACGCGATCGTCGCCACCGGCCGGTCGGATTACCCCAACCAGGTCAACAATGTGCTTGGCTTCCCCTTCATCTTCCGCGGCGCACTCGACGTGCGGGCCACCGCGATCAATGACGAGATGAAGATCGCCGCCGCCAACGCGCTTGCGCAGCTGGCGCGCGAAGCGGTGCCGGAGGAAGTCGCGGCGGCCTATGGCGGCAAGAGCCAGCGGTTCGGGGCCGACTACATTATCCCGGCGCCGTTCGACCCGCGGCTGATGGAAATCGTGCCCGCAGCCGTCGCTGAAGCGGCGATGCGCTCGGGCGTGGCGCAGCGCCCGATCGAGAACTTCGCGGCCTACCGCCAGTCACTCCGCGCGCGGCTCAATCCGACCGTCAGCGTGCTCAGCCTCGCGTACGAAGCAGCCAAGACCAATCCCAAGCGCGTGCTGTTCGCGGAGGGCGAGGAACAGGTCGTGCTGCGCGCGGCGATCGCCTTCAAGGATGCCGGCTATGGCACGCCCGTTCTGGTCGGGCGCGAGGACGTCCACGACCGCCTGCGCGAACTCGGCGTCGACGATCCGTCGGGCTTCGAGGTGCTGAACAGCCGCAACTCGCCGCTGGTTGGCCGTGCGGTGGATCATCTCTACAGCCGCTTGCAACGCCGCGGTTTCCTCCGCCGGGAGATCGAGCGGATGGTCAACCAGGACCGCAACTACTTCGCCGCAGCCATGCTCTCGCTGGGCGAGGCGGACGCGATGATCACCGGTGTCACCCGGCCCTTCAGCCAATCGCTGCGCCAGGTCGGCATGGTGATCGACCAGGAGGAAGACGCGCCGCCGTTCGGGATCAACATCGTCGTTGGACAGAACCAGACGGTGCTGATCGCCGATACTGCCGTGACCGAGCGCCCGAGTGCCGAGGACCTCGCCTCCATCGCCGTCCGCTCGGCCCAGTTCGCGCGCCGGATGGGTCAGGAGCCGCGCGTTGCTTTCACCAGCTACACGACCTTCGGCAATCCGCCGGGCGCCTATGTCGGCAACCTGCGCGAAGCGGTGCAGCTGCTCGACGGGCGCAAGGTCGACTTCGAATATGAGGGCGAGATGTCACCGGAGCTCGCGCTCAATCATGACATGCAGCGGAAATATTATCCGTTCAGCCGCCTGTCGGGGCCGGCCAATATCCTGATCATGCCGGGCCTCCAGTCGGCCAGCCTGTCGGCCAAGCTGCTGCGCGCGCTGGGCGGCGAGAATGTGCTGGGGCCGTTCCTGATCGGGATGAAGCTCCCGGTGCAGATCGCGCCCATGACGGCGGGAGCAAGCGACCTCGTGACCCTGGCGGTGCTCGCCGCCGGTGCGGTCGAGCGGGCGCGCGGGCGGGATTAGACCCGCTCCACGCTGCTGACCGCATCGGCCGCCCGAAGCGCGGCCATGATCGTGTGCAGGTGCGCCAGATCGTGCACTTCGACGTCGACGTGGAACGTGTGGAACGACCCGTCGCGGTGAACCTGCGCCAGGTTGATGATGTTCGCGCCCTTGGCCCCAAGCGTCGTCGCCATGGTGCCGAGCGCGCCCGCCACGTCGCGCAGGATGATGCACAGCCGCGCCGTCGCCCCGTCCGAATCGTCGCTCCAGCTAAGGTCGAGCCAGTCCGCGTCGATCCCGCTGGCAAGGAGATCGCAACCGATGGCGTGAACCTCGATCTCCTCGTCCTCGCGGCGAAGGCCGACGATGCGATCGCCGGGAATCGGATGGCAGCAGGGGGCGAGGTGGAAGGCGACGCCGGGCGTGAGCCCACGGATCGAGATCGCGCGGCGCTGGGACGAGGGGCGGGGCGCGACGTCGCCGCCGGTCGAGCCGGGCATCAGCGCTTCCATCAGCGCCTCGTCGCCGACCCGCTTGCGCGCGATCGCGATCATCAGCGCGTCCTCGTCCTCGATCTTGAGCTTCTTCAGCGCCCGCGGCAGCGCTTCCTTGGGCAGCGGCACGGGTAACCGGGCGACGATCTCGTCGTAGATCTTGGCGCCCAGTTCAACCGTCTCGTCGCGCTCCTTGTGGCGGACGAAGCGCCGCACGGCCGAACGCGCCTTGCCGGTCGCGACGAAGCGCAGCCACGAGGGCTGAGGCGTTTGCGCGTCGCTGGTCAGGATCGACACCTGGTCGCCATTGTCGAGCAGGGTACGAAGCGGCACCACCCGGCCATTGACCTTGGCCCCCACCGTCTTGTCGCCAAGGCGGGTGTGGACGGCGTAGGCGAAGTCGACCGGCGTTGCGCCCTTGGGCAGCTGGATCAGTTCGCCCTTCGGGGTGAAGGCGAAGATCCGGTCCTGATACATCGCCATCCGGGTGTGCTCGAGCAGCTCCTCGGGGCTGTCGGCATGGTCCAGGATCTCGACGAGGTCGTCGATCCAGGGAACATGGATGTCGGCGGCGGGCTTGCCTTCCTTGTAAGCCCAGTGGGCAGCGAGGCCCTTTTCGGCCTGCAAATGCATCTCGCGAGTGCGGATCTGCACTTCGATCCGCATCTTGCTGTCGTGGATGACCGACGTGTGGACGCTGCGATAGCCGTTGCGCTTGGGCGTCGAGATGAAGTCCTTGAACCGCCCCGGGACCATCGGCCAACGGCGCTGGATCAGGCCAAGCGCGCGGTAACATTGATCGACGTCGTCGACGATCACGCGGAAAGCCATGACGTCCGACAATTGCTCAAAGCTGATGTGGCGCTCGGCCATCTTGCGCCAGATCGAATAAGGATGCTTCTCGCGCCCGGTGACCTCGGCTTCCAGGCCGTTGTCGGCGAGGTGCAGCTGAAGCCCGAGCCCGATCCGGCTGACGATATCGCCGCCTTCGGCGTGGAGTTGCGCCAGCCGCCGCGTGATCGAGGCGTAGGCGTCCGGCTCCAATTGCCGGAAGGCCAGCGTCTGCATCTCGTTCATGATCTCGTACATGCCGATCCGCTCGGCGAGCGGGGCATAGATATCCATCGTTTCCCGCGCGATGCGGCGACGCTTGTCCTCGTTCTTGATGTGATGAAGCGTGCGCATGTTGTGCAGCCGGTCGGCCAACTTCACCAGCAGCACGCGAATGTCGTCGGACAAAGCGAGCAGGAACTTGCGAAGGTTCTCCGCCGCCCGCTCGTTCTCGGACTGCGCCTCGATCTTGCTGAGCTTGGTAACCCCATCGACCAGCCGCGCGACGTTGGTGCCGAACAACCGCTCCACCTCGTCGGGCGTCGCTACCGTATCCTCGATGGTGTCGTGGAGGATGCCGGTGACGATGGTCTCGTCGTCGAGCTTCAGGTCGGTCAGGATTCCGGCCACCTCGATCGGATGGCTGAAATAAGGATCGCCCGAGGCACGGGTTTGCGACCCGTGCGCCTTCATCGAAAAGACGTAGGCGCGGTTGATCAGCCCCTCGTCGGCATCGGGATCATAGGAGCGCACGCGCTCCACCAGCTCATATTGTCGCAGCACCGTCTCTAGATGGGACCAGCGGCCGCCATGTTGCAAGCGCGAAGTGGTGCGACTTTGGAGCAACAGGGATGCGGCTGTGTCGCAGCAAGCTGGTTTGCGCCAAAAATCTATGCTTCTTTCCGGACGGCTCAACCGCAGGGGAAGTCGAGTGGCAGGGCGTGACGTGGGTTTGGTGCAAGCGTTTCAGGCCTCCTCGGATGCCTGCCCGATTCCCGAAGCGGTGGCGATCATCGGCGAACGCTGGACCTGCCTGATCATCCGCGCCTCGATGCTCGGCCTTCGTCATTTCGAGGAATTCCAGGCCTGCCTCGGCATCGCCCGCAACATCCTGTCCGATCGGTTGGGGCGGCTGGTAACGGCCGGGATACTCGCCCGCACCCCTGACCCAGAGGATGGCCGCAAGGTGATCTACGGCCTGACTGAGCGAGGTGCTGCGCTGGTGCCGGTCATGGTGGCGCTACGCCAGTGGGCGCTCGATGCAGGGCTCGGCAAGGAAGGGCATCCGGAACTCGCCGACCGCCGCGACCGGAAGCCCGTGGCCCGGGTGTCGGTGCATGCTCACGATGGCCGCAAGCTCGAGATCGAGGATCTGGTCTGGCTCGGCCCCGACGGCATGGAAGTACAGATGCCGACCCCGCCACGCGTGAGGCAGGTCGCGGCCTAAGGAGCTGCTGCCGGTAGCGAAGCGCCGCGGCTCATCACCGCGGCGCCACTAGCTCTTACTCGTAGTCGCCGCCCGACGGGGTCGGACGCGGCGGAGCGGCGGCGGTGAGGCGCAGCGCCTCGGCCGATTCGCTGAGCGAGGCCAGCTCGTCCGTCGCATCCTCTTCATCGATCTGGACCCGCTGCAGGCTCGACACCAAAGCCTCGTTCAGATCCTTCGGACGAACGGTTTCCTCGGCGATTTCACGTAGGGCGACGACCGGGTTCTTGTCGCGGTCGCGATCGATAGTGAGGTCGGCGCCGCCCGAGATCTGCCGCGCGCGCTGGGCGGCAAGCAGGACGAGATCGAAACGGTTCGAAACCTTGTCGATGCAATCTTCGACGGTGACGCGTGCCATCAGGCGTGGCCTTCCATGAGGAGCAAAGCTGAAAAGAGAAGGGTGCGCACCTAGGTCCTCACCCCCGCAAAGTCAAGGAAAGCGGCTTGCGGCTGCATGCTGCGGACGGCGACCGCACGACATGCTTGCGCTGTGCGCGTGGCTCTCTACCGGTGGGCGCATGCACGACCTCGCCGAGCCGCCGGTCGCCACTGCCGCCTCCCCCATCCAGGCGGTGGTGGCAGGAACACGCCTCACCGTGATCGAAGCCGGGTCGGAACGGCTGAAGCTGCTGCTCAGGATGATCGACGAAGCGCGGGTCTCGGTCCGGATGCTCTTCTACATGATGGACGGAGATGCGGCGGGCGAAGCGGTGCGCGACGCACTGGTCCGTGCGGCGGAGCGGGGCTGCGCGGTCAGCGTCATCCTTGACGGGTTCGGCTCGGATATCCCGTCAGACTTCTTTGCGCCGCTCAAGCAGGCCGGCGGATCGAGCTGCCTGTTCAATCCGCGGCTTGGCGTTCGCTACCTGCTGCGCAACCACCAGAAGCTGGTGGTGATCGACGACAGGGAGGCGATCACCGGCGGCGCGAACATCACCGTCGATTACATGAGCGACCACGGCGAGGAGCGCTGGCGCGACCTGTGGCTGCACATCGAGGGCCCCGCCGTGCGGCCGGCGGCGCGTTATTATGATGCGCTTCATGACTGGACCACCCGCAAGGGCCCCAAGCTGCGCGCGCTGCGCCGGCTGCTGCACCGGCACACGCAGCGCAAGGGCGCGCTGCAGTGGCAATATTCGGGCCCCGTGCGCCGCGGCCACCCGTGGACGGTGGAGGTCGCGCGCGAGCTGCATGCGGCGGGCCGGCTCGACATGATCTCGGCCTATTTCTCGCCGCCCTTTGCGATGCTGAGGCGGCTGCGCCGGCTTGGAATTCGCGGGCAGGTGCGGATCATCACCGCCGCGCGTTCGGACAACAATGCCACCATCGCGGCGGCGCGGCATACCTACAACAGCCTGCTCCGGCACCGCGTTCGGATGTTCGAATATCAGCCCGAAAAGCTGCACACCAAGCTGCTGATACTCGACGGCGTGGTCCACATTGGGTCCGCCAATTTCGATTTCCGCAGCCTGTATCTCAATCTCGAGATGATGCTGCGGATCGAGGATGCTGGCTTTGCCGCCCAGATGCGCGGCTATTTCGAGCAGGAACTGGAGAAGTGCCAGGAGATCACCCCGGCGCTGCATCGCAAGCGGGCACATTGGTGGCGCCGGCTGAAGTGGGCGCTATCGAACTTCCTGGTGACCGCGGTGGATTACACCGTCACGCGGCGATTGAACTTCGGACCCGAAGGCTGAGGCTCAGGCCTCGTTGCGCCAAGCCCAGAACAGGGTTGCGGGGGGCACGTTCACCCATTCGAAGCCGCGGTCGAGGCGGTCGAATACCGGCGCGATGAAGTCGCGCACCTTGGGGCTGAACTGATACACAAGAAACGCGCCGCCAGGCCGGATCGCGCGCGCAGTAGCGGCGCCGATCGCATCGCCGACGCCTGGCGGCAGGGTCGAGAAGGGGAGGCCCGACAGAATGTAATCGGCGTGACCGAGGCCGCGCTCTTCCAGCACCTTTTCGACGTCGGCCGCACTGGCGGTCACCGCGATCAGCCGCGGGTCGTCGATGCTCTCCTTGAGGAAAGCGGTGAATTCGGGGTTGGTGTCGATCGTCACCAGCCGCGCATCTTCCGGCAGGCGATCGAGGATGATGCGGGTGAAGGTGCCGACGCCCGGGCCATATTCGACGAACAGCTTGGTGTTCTGCCAATCGACCGGACCAAGCATCTTGTCGATCAGACGGCGGCTCGACGGAATGACGGAGCCGACCATCACCGGATTCTTGAAGAAGCCGCGCAGGAAGGCGAGCCGTTCGGAGCCACCGCGGCGGCGGCGATCATGACGGCGCCGTTCCTTGAGCGCGCGGGCGGACGTGGCTTGCATGGGGGCTCCGGCTAAAGCGTCCGCGGACGGCTGGCAATGGCCACAAGCAAATGCCTGCCGCCTTGGCAAGTTCCGCAAGCCCGCTAGGAGCGCTTCTTATGCAAGGCGCGACACCCAAGCGACAGAAGGTCGGCGGATCGGCGCTGACCAACCTTCATTTCCTGTTGCTCTATGCCGCGATGCTGGTCGCGGCGGCGGGCAATACGGCATTGCAATCGGTCATGCCGGCAATCGGCCGCGCCATCGGCATCGCCGACTTCTGGGTCGCCATCGCCTATACGTGGAGCGCGGTGCTGTGGGTGTGGCTGGCCCCGACCTGGGCGGAAAAGAGCGACACCCACGGGCGCAAGGCGCTGACGCTGCTGGGGCTCGGCGGGTTCATCGTGTCGATGACGTTGTGCGGGCTGGTGCTGATCGCGGGATTGCACGGCTGGACTGGCGCGGCCTTCACCTTCCTGCTCTTCGGGCTGTTCCGGGCCATCTACGGCGCGCTCGGCTGCGCGACGCCGAGCGCGACACAGGCCTATCTCGCGGCACGAACACGGCGCTCCGCGCGCACGGCACAGCTGTCGGCGCTGTCCTCGTCGTTCGGGCTTGGTACCATCGTCGGCCCGGCGTTGGCGCCGCTGTTCGTGCTGCCCTTCATCGGGCTGCCCGGGCCGCTGTTTGCCTTTGCCCTGATTGCCATCGCGGTGGCCGTCGCCATCTACCTCTGGCTTCCCGACGATCGCGGCCAGCGCCTGGAGGGTCGCGGCGCGGCGATGAGCTATCCGAGCCTTGCCTCCATGATCACCGGCGCCAGCGTGCGCGCGGCGACCGCGCCCAATCGCCAGAAGCGGCTGTCGTGGCGCGACGGTCGAATCAAGCAATGGATCCTTGCCGGCGTGATCGCCGGACACGCCCAGGCGGCAACGCTGACCTGCATCGGCTTCTTCATCATCGACGTGCTGGAAGTACCGGCGGCGAGCGCCGCGCAGCCGATCGCGATCGTGATGATGGCGGGCGCCGGCGGCACGCTGGCGGCGCAATGGGGGCTGATCCCCAAGCTTGGCCTGTCCCCGCGCGCGCTGATCGTCTGGGGCTCGGTGATCGCCGCGCTGGGGCTCGGCGTTACGGCGGTTGCGAGTGATCTCTACGGACTGGTCCTGGGCTTCGGCCTCACCTCGATCGGCTTCGGATTCACCCGGCCCGGCTTCACCGCGGGAGCAAGCCTTGCGGTTCCGACGTCGGAGCAAGGCGCAGTGGCGGGCGTGATCACCTCCGCGAACGGCATCAGCTATATCGCCGCGCCGGCGGCGGGCATGCTGCTATATGCGGTGAACCAGCACCTGCCTTTCTGGCTGTCCGTCGGGGTGGTGCTGGTCCTCGCCTGGTGGGGTCGTTCGCTCCGCTAGAACTCCTTGCCGCCCGGCCGCGGCGTCAGCATGCCGGGCGAAATAAAGCCGATCCCGCCGCGATCCGGACGCACCGCATCGCTCTTCAGCGTGTCCTGGATGCGCTCATATTCGGCCAGCATCTCCGGCGTTACCGACGCGCGGGTTTCGGCCAGCGCGGCTTCGAAATCGGCCATGCTGACCTCCGCATTGGCAAGGTCGCGGCGGAGCGCCGTGAGGCCGGCACGGCGGGTCAGATCCTCGAGATCGGCGCCGGTGAACCGCTCGGTTCGGCGGGCCAGCGATTCGAGGTCGACGTCGGCCGCCAGCGGCATGTTCTTGGCATGGATCGCAAGGATCCGGCGGCGACCGGCGACGTCGGGCGGACCGACATAGACCAGCTCGTCGAGCCGACCCGGCCGCAGCAGGGCGGGGTCGATCAGGTTCGGTCGGTTGGTGGCGCCGATCAGCACGACGCCTTGCAACTCCTCGAGGCCGTCCATCTCGGCGAGGATCGTGTTCACCACCCGCTCGGTCACCTGCGGCTCGCCCATGCCCCCGCCGCGTGCGGGGACCAGGCTGTCCAGTTCGTCGATGAAGATGACGGTCGGGGCGACCTGCCGGGCGCGCTGGAACAGGCGGGCGATCTGCTGCTCGCTCTCGCCATACCATTTGCTGAGGAGGTCGGACGACTTGATGGCAATGAAATTGGCCTGGCTCTCACGCGCCGCCGCTTTCGCCAGCAGGGTCTTGCCAGTGCCGGGAGGGCCATAAAGCAGGAAGCCTTTGGCCGGGCGGATGCCGAGCCGTTTGAAGGCTTCGGCATGCTTCAAGGGCAGCTCCACGCCTTCCTTGAGCTTGGCCGCCGCCTTGTCGAGCCCGCCGACATCGTCCCAGCCGACGTTCGGCACCTGCACCATCACTTCGCGCATGGCCGAGGGCTGGACGCGCTTCAGGGCATTGTCGAAATCGGTGGTGAGGACACTCAGCTTGTCGAGCACTTCGGTCGGGATGCTGTCGTCGGCGAGGTTCAGTTCGGGCATGATCCGGCGCACGGCTTCGAGCGCCGCCTCGCGGGTCAGCGCGGCAAGGTCGGCGCCGACGAACCCGTAGGTGCGGCGGGCGAGGCCATCGAGGTCGACGCCATCCTCCAGCGGCATGCCGCGGGTGTGGATGCCGAGGATCTCGCGCCGACCGGCCTCGTCGGGCACACCGACCACGATCTCGCGGTCGAAGCGGCCTGGACGACGGAGCGCTTCGTCGATCGCTTCGGGTCGGTTGGTGGCGGCGATGACGACGAGGTTCTGGCGCGGTTCGAGGCCGTCCATCAGGGTCAGCAACTGCGCGACAAGGCGCTTCTCCGCTTCGCCGGATACCTTGTCGCGCTTGGGTGCGATCGAATCGATCTCGTCAATGAAGATGATGGAAGGGGCAGCCTGGCTCGCTTCCTCGAACAGCTCGCGCAGCTTCTTTTCGGATTCACCATAGGCCGAGCCCATGATCTCGGGGCCGGCGATATGGAAGAATTGCGCGTCGCTTTCGTTGGCGACGGCACGCGCCAGCCGGGTCTTGCCGGTGCCGGGAGGGCCGTGCAGCAGAACACCCTTGGGCGGATCGACGCCCAGGCGCTGGAACAGTTCTGGGTGGCGCAGCGGCAGCTCCACCATCTCGCGCAGCGCGTCGATCGTGTCGCGCATGCCGCCAAGGTCGTCATAAGTGACGTCGGCGCGGCGCTCGCCATGCTGCTCGGTATATTCGGGCAGCAGCTCGACCACCGTGTTGCCGTCGATGTGGACGATCCCTCGCGGGGTGGTCGAAACGACGGCGAGGCGGATCTCCTGCATCGCGAACGCTGGCGCGTTCAGCAGCTGGCGGACATGATCGGGCATGTCGGCATTGACCCGCTGGTGCCCGGCAGTCGCAACCGTGTCGCCGGCGGTGAGCGGACGTCCGGCGAAGCTGCGCTTCAGCGCTTCGGAGGAGCCGTGCAGGCGGACGTTGTTCTGGGCGGGTGCGAAGACCACGCGGGTCGCCGCCTTTGCCGCGGCGCGGCGCACCTCGACGAAGTCGCCCGAACCGACGCCCGCGTTGGCGCGCTGCAGGCCATCGAGCCGGATGATGTCGAGCCCCTCGTCGTCCCCGTAAGGCCGAACCGCAATCGCCGGCGTGGCGCGTTTGCCGACGATCTCGATCACGTCTCCGTCGGTCAGCCCGAGCTGGTCCATGATCGTCTTGGGCACACGGGCGATCCCGCGTCCGCTGTCGGCGGGTGGCAGGTTGGCCACCTGCAGGCGGCGGATATCGGTTTCAACGTCGGCCATTCAGCACTCCTCAGCTCCGCCCAACGGCGAAGAGCATGCACGGTTCAATGTGGCGTTGGCGGCGCTGTTGAAAAGAGCCGAACTTATTTCAGCACGCCCGCCATCCGCCGCATCACCGCACGCGGCAGGAAGCGCGATCCTTGCGCGCCGAGCTTGTTCATCGTGCCTGGAATGACGATCGCCTTGTTGGCGGCCAGACCCTCAAGGCCCGCCGCCACCACCGGACCGGGCTGTTCGCTGAGCGTCTTGAACGTCTCTTGCAGGCTGGGCTTGAACCCCGCAACGGCAGCGAACTCGGTGTTGGTGGGGCCCGGGCAAAGCGCCGTCACGTGGACGCCGCTGTGACGCACTTCCTCGTGCAGTGCTTCGGTGAAGCTCAGCACAAACGCCTTGGTCGCGAAATAGACCGCCATGCCGGGCCCAGGCTGAAAGGCGGCGGTGGAGGCGACGTTGAGGATGCCGCCGCGGCCTCGCTCGATCATCGCGGGCAGCACGCCGCGGGCAAGCTCAGTCAGGACCCCGCAATTGAGGTCGATCATCTGCCGCAGGCGCGCCGCCTCCTGGCCTGCAACCCGCCCGCGCAGGCCGAAGCCGGCATTGTTGATCAGGCAATCGACATGCTCCCCGTGCGACGCGACGTCCTTCAACAGGCGGTCCGCAGCGCCCGCTTCTGACAGGTCAAGCGCGACCGCCCGCGCATGGCCGAGCTCGGCGGCGAGGGCCTCGATCCGCTCCTTGCGGCGAGCGACCAGCACCAGCCGGGCGCCGGTGGCCGAAAGCTGGCGGGCGAAGTGCACGCCAAGCCCGGCCGAGGCGCCGGTGATGAGAACGATGGGTGACGTCAAGGCGGCGGCTCCTCTGGTGCTCGGCGGTCGGCTGTGAGACATTGGCGTTCGCTAAACGACAAGGGGGCCCAAGTCGATGAACGCGAAGCCGATGGCGCCGACCGAAACGTCCGAGCGCCACCACATCCTCGATGCCTTGCGCGGCTGGGCGCTGGCCGGTGTGCTGATGGCCAACATGGTTATGTTCATCGGCTTCGGCCTGTCGACGCCCGAGCAACGCAGCGCGGCGCTTGGCAGTGGGCTCGACGATATCTCCGAGCTGCTGATCGAATGGCTGGTGGTGGGCAAGTTCTACTCGCTCTTCTCGCTCCTGTTCGGAATTGGCTTCGCGCTGCAGCTCCAACGGCTTCAGCAGCGCGGGGAGGGCGCGGGGCGCTACCTTCGGCGGCTCGGCGTGTTGCTGCTGTTCGGCCTGGCCCACCTTTACCTCATGTGGCTCGGCGACATCCTTGCGCTTTATGCCGTGATGGGGGCGGTGCTGCTGCTGTTCCGCGGGGCTGCGGATCGGACGCTGCTACGCTGGGCCATTTCGTTATGGCTCCTGCCGATTGGGTGGAGCGCGCTGATCCACTTCGGCGGCATCAACCTTGCCCAGCCGCTCTACGGCCTTGGCGTGCAGGGACTGGTCGCGGCGGGAATCGACCTCAATGTCGGCCCCAATGCTTACTATCGGACGACCGGCTTTGTAGCGCGGCTTGCGACGCACCCGTCCGAAGTGTGGTTCCGGCTCGGCGATCTCACCTATCAGCTTCGCCCGGCCAAGGTGCTGGGCATGTTCCTGACCGGCCTGTGGGTCGGTCGCCGCCTGCTTCCGGCAGGACTGGATGCAGCCGGGCCCTTGCTACGCCGGGTTGCGCGCTGGGGCATCGGCCTTGGATTGCCGCTCAGCCTCGCAAAGGCGCTTGCCGGCATGTTGGGCCAAGACCGGCCGGTGTGGGCGTTCGCTGAGGAAGCGCTCTATTGCCTTGGCACCCCGCTCCTCGCGCTTGGCTATGCGGCGGCGTTCGCACTTTTGTGGCGGGCCGGGCGAAGCCGCTGGGCAGGCTGGTCGGCGCCGGCCGGGCGGATGGCGCTCACTAATTATCTCGCTCAGACAGTGCTGCAGAGCCTGATCTTCTACGGCTGGGGCTTGGGGCTGGTCGGCCGCTTCGGGCTGGTGTTCGTGTTCCCGTTCACCGCCGCCATCTTCGCCTTGCAGGTGGCGTTCAGTGCCTGGTGGCTCTGCCGCTTCCGCTTCGGCCCGTGCGAATGGCTGTGGCGAAGCGCGACCTATGGCCGGGCACAACCGATGCGGCTGGCCCGGCGCGGAGGAGTGGCGGCCGCTTAGGCGACGGTCGCCTTGACGATGGTGCCGGGCGTGCGCGGCGGCTCGCCGACGGGGAGCGCATCGACATGCTCCATGCCGCTCTCGACATTGCCCCACACCGTGTACTGCTTGTCGAGGAAGCGCGCGTCGTCGAAGCAGATAAAGAACTGGCTGTTGGCGGTGTTGGGCTGGTTGGTGCGCGCCATCGAGCAGGTGCCGCGAACATGCGGCTCGGCGTTGAACTCGGCCTTGAGGTCGGGAAGCTCGCTGCCGCCCATGCCGGTGCCGGTCGGGTCGCCGCCCTGCGCCATGAAGCCGGGGATCACGCGGTGGAATTTGACGCCGTCATAGAAACCTTCGCCGGCGAGCTTGGCGATCCGTTCGACATGGCCCGGCGCGAGGTCGGGACGGAGCTTGATCACGACATCGCCGCCGCTCGAAAGGGTAAGGGTAAGGGTCTGGGGCGCGTCGGCCATGTGGATACTCTCCGGTTGAAAGGGTTGGCGCGCATTTAGGGGGTGGGGCCCGTCAGCGCCAGCCCGAGGGGTGACAAGTCGGGCCAGCCGTGACAGGAGCCTTGCCCAAGCAACATCAGGCAGGGCGGGAGGACAGCATGAGCGAGCGCGAACCGCTTGACGCCGATCTGCTGACCGTCGCTGCCGACGAGCCCGATGGCGAGGTGATGGACGCCGAGGACCGGCTCCGCCCCGACTTCGTCGAAAAGGTGCTCGACGCCGTCCACGACGGCGATGCCGAGACCGCCCGTGCGCTGGTCGAGCCGCTTCACCCCGCCGACGTCGCCGATCTCATCGAACTTGCCCGCGCCGACGAGCGGGAAGGGCTGGTCGCCGCGCTCGCCGAGCTGGTCGATGCCGAGGTGCTGGCCGAGCTGAACGAGCACGTCCGCGAAATCCTGGTCAGCGAGATGGCGCCGGAGCGGGTGGCCGAGCTCGCCGGCGAGCTCGACACCGACGATGCGGTCGCGATTATCGAGGATCTCGAGGAAGACGACCAGCGCGCCGTCCTCCGGGCGATGGAGCCCGATGACCGCGCCGCGATCGAGGAAGCGCTCACCTACGGCGAGGAGACCGCCGGGCGCCTGATGCAGCGGGACCTGATCGCGGTGCCGGAGCATTGGAACGTCGGTCAGGTGATCGACTATCTTCGCTCGGACGCGGAGCTGGCGAACGACTTCTGGGAAGTGTTCGTCGTCTCGCCCAGTCACCATCCGGTCGGCACCTGCAAGCTGTCGGTCATCCTCCGCTCGCCCCGTGCGACGAGTGTCGCCGACATCATGGCGCTGGAGCAGACGCTGATCCCGGTCGACATGGACCAGGAAGACGTGGCGCTGCGCTTCCAGAAATATGCGCTGGTGTCCGCTGCGGTGATCGATTCGAGCGGGCGACTGGTCGGCATGATCACCGTCGACGACATCGTGCACATTATCCAGGCCGAAGCGAGCGAGGACGTGCTGCTCCTCTCCGGCGCGGGCGAGGGCGACATCAACGAGCCCGTGCTCGACAGCTACAAGGCGCGGGTGCGCTGGCTGATCGCCAACCTGCTGACCGCGCTGCTCGCTTCCACCATCATCCGTGCCTTCGAAGGCTCGATCGAGCGGCTCGCGATCCTGGCCGCGCTGATGCCGATCGTCGCCGGCGTCGGTGGCAATGCGGGGACGCAGACGCTGGCGGTGACGGTTCGGGCGCTCGCCACCAATCAGCTGACCGGCTCCAACCGCTGGCGGGCGGTGGGGCGCGAGATGCGGGTGGCCCTGATGAATGGCCTGACTGTGGCGAGCCTGGTCGGGATCGCGGTGACGCTGATCCTCGGCTCGGGCCAGCTCGGCGCGGTGATCGCGGCGGCGATGCTGTTCAACGTGCTGATCGCGGGCTTCGCAGGCGTCCTGGTCCCGCTGACGCTGGAGCGGTGGGGTGCTGATCCGGCGGTGGCGAGCTCCATCTTTGTCACCATGGTGACCGACTCGATGGGTTTCCTGCTGTTCCTAGGGCTGGCGACGGCGGTTGGCCTAACCGGTTGACCTTGGCGCAAGCCATTCGATTTGCTACATAATCGCTCGTGCCGTTACACCTGACCAAGGTGGCCGTTGGCTGCCGCACCCTGGAATCGCTGGAAAAGCGTTTCGCCACCCGCGCGAGCGAGGGCGAGGTGCGGGTGGTGACCCGGATGCGGCCCAAGCGGCTGGCCGAAATCCTCGACGGCGGCGCGCTCTATTGGATCGTTCAGCACCGGCTGGTCGCCTGTTCAAGCATCTTGCGGGTCGACGAGCGGCCCGACGGGCGAATCGATTTCGTGTGCAGCGAACGGCTGCAGGCGATCCCCTCCATGCCCAAGCGCGCGCACCAGGGCTGGCGCTACCTCACGCACGAGGATGCGCCCAAACCCGGCGACAATGACGACAGCGGGATGAGCTTGTTACCGCCCTCGCTCTACGGCCGCTTGTCGGCGCTGGCGTTGCTCTAGCGGCAGCCGCTGACGGTCGCCGCGCCGGTGATCTTCTGGATGCAGGCGACCGGCCCCTGAAGAGTCACGGTGGAAGCGCCGCTGGCGGTGACGGTGACGTTGCGTCGGGCGGTTGCGCGCAGTTCGCTGCTGCCGGTGGCGACCAGCACGAGTTCCTCGGCTGCGAGCCCGGCGGCATCGAGTACGACCGAGCCTTCGCTGGAGACGTTGCCGGCCTTGACCGCACCCGCCAGCACGACGCTGCCGCTTCCCCCAGCGACGAGGTTGAGGCGGTCGGCGCGCAGGTCGGCGACCTTGAGCAGTCCGGGCCCAGCCAGCGCAAGACTGACGGAAAGACCCCGCATGCGATCGATTTGCAGTCGCCCACTGCCGATCAGGGTGGCGGCGTTCAGCTCCGGCGTGCCGATGGTGAGCCGAATGGGACTGCCTTTGCCTTCCCCATTCCAGCCGCTCCGCTGACGTACGATCAGGGTGCGGCCCTCGACCTTCAGATCTACCGTATCGAGCGATGCGACCGCCCCTTCGGCCTTGGCGGTGGGCGATTTGTTGGTCGACAGCGTGATGTCGAACGGCGCCTCCATCCGGATGCGGTCGAAACTCTGGATGGAGAAGCGGCGCTCCGCAGCATGCGACGGGGTCGCCGCAATGGCGAGCAGCAAAAGGGCGAGGAAACGGGTCATGATCCGATCCTCGCCGCTTTTGGTTAACGGACCTTCAAGGCGCCGCTCACGAACAGCGAATGTTGCCGCTGCCGTTCTTGGACGTCTGGCAGCGCGCGCCGCCAGTGACGGCAATATCGCCCGAGCCGGAAATCTTGGCCTGGGCAGTCCCCGTCGCCTGCGCCTTGATGTCGCCGCTGCCGGCGATCGAGGCCGCTGCGTCGACGGTCCTGACCCCCGACGCGTCGAGGTCGCCCGAACCAGCAATGGTATAGCTGGCGCGCTGCGCCTGGCCGGCAGCCGTGATTTCGCCCGATCCGGCAATCGACAGACCGAGTTCCTGCACCGCGACGGCCGCCAGGCGGAGATTGCCCGAGCCCGCGATCGAGCCCTTGAACTGGTGCCCGGTGACCCGATCGACATCGATGTCGCCCGAACCCCGGACCGCGGCCTGCTCAAGCGAAGGCACGGTGATGGTAAAGGTGGAGGGCTCCCTCGAGCCCCAGCTCATGCCGCCGAACCAGTTCTTTTTCTTCGGGCCGATGGTCAGCTTGCCGTCCTTGACCACGACTTCTGTCTCGTCGAGCAGCTTCTGCGGGCCGGTGGCGGAGACGGACACCGCCTTGCCGGTCGCGACCTTGACGTCGAACGGGCCTGCGACTTCAAGCCCGGTGAAAGCGCCGACGTCGTAGTTGCGGCTGACCGACGGCCCGGCCGATTCGGCGCGTCCGACCGAGCAGGCGGGCAAGGCCAGGGCCGAAAGGGCGGCGGTGGCGAGAAGAAGCTGCTGGCGCATGTGACAATCCCCTGCTGTGTTGTGCAAGCAATACACCAGCACGTCGGGCTCCGCAAGCAACAAAAAAGGCGCCGCCCGGTGGGGCAGCGCCTCTTTGTTTTTGCCTTGGAAGGAGCCGCTTATTCGGCGTCTTCCTTGGTCTTGTGATGGATCACGGCGGCTTCGTTCAGTATCTGGTGGATCTTGGCGAGCGCCGCCTTTTCGTCGGTCTGCTCCATGGCGCCGAGTTCGCGCGCCAGGCGCGAGGCGGCGGCTTCGAAGATCTGCCGTTCCGAATAGCTCTGCTCGGGCGCATCGTCCGGGCGGAACAGGTCGCGGGTCACCTCGGCGATCGACGACAGGTCGCCCGAGTTGATCTTGGCTTCATATTCCTGCGCACGGCGCGACCACATGGTGCGTTTGACCTTGGGCTTGCCCTTCAGGATTTCGAGCGCGGCGACCATGGTCTTGTCGCTCGACAGCTTGCGCATCCCGACCGAGTCCGCCTTGTTGACGGGCACGCGGAGGGTCATCTTCTCTTTTTCGAAACGAAGCACGTACAGCTGGAGGCTGGTACCGGCAATTTCGGTGCTTTGCAGTTCGACGACGCGTCCAACGCCGTGCTTGGGGTAAACCACATAATCGCCAACGTCGAAGCTAAGGGCCTTCGCTGCCATTCTTCACCTTTCCAGATACGAGATGCGTCGGCCGAACGGTGATGGCGCCCCCAAGTCGCCCCGTAGCATTGGCATCTCTGATGACGGTCTTTCAGATCGGCGACCGCCGAGAGGGTGGTTGCGAACGAGGCCGCAGCGCATTGATCATGCGTACGGCCCCGGTGTCACAAGTATATAACACAAAGTTGCCTAGATCGCCAGCCCCAGTTGCTTGGGCTGTGCACCGTTTCGTTCGACCAGGTTGGACAGGCCGAGGCCGAGCAGGCGCACGCCAAGCGGCACCGGAAGCAGTGCGTCAAGCAGGTGGTGGCCGGCAGCGGTGAAGGTCGTCGGATCGCCGACGGGATCGACGAAGGAGTGGGCGCGGCTGATCAGCCGGAAATCGGAGAACTTTACCTTCAGGGTGACGGTTCGGCCTGCCGCCTGGCTGCGCGCGATCCGCTCCCAGGCGAGGCCCGCCACCCGGTCCAGTTCGCGGTGGAGGTCTTCCGGTGTCCGGTAATCCTCGTTGAAGGTCCGCTCGGCACTGACCGATTTGGCGATCCGGCTGCTCCGCACCGGCCGCTCGTCGATTCCGCGGCAGATCCGCCAATACCATTCGCCAGAGCTTCCGAAGCGGCCGGTCAATTCCTCCAGGGTCAGCGACTGGAGGTCGGCGCCGGTGTGAATGCCGAGCTTTTCGAGCCGCTCCGCCGTCTTGGGCCCGATGCCGTGGAAGCGCCCGACCGGCAGCGACGCGATGTAGCGCTGGGCCTGTTCCGGGCGGATGACACACAGGCCATCCGGCTTGTTCTGGTCGCTGGCGAGCTTGGCGACGAACTTGCAGTAGGAGACGCCAGCCGACGCGGTGAGCCTGGTCTCGGCCTTGATCCGGGCGCGGATCGCTTCGGCGATGGCCTTTGCCGAGCCGAGATTGTGGCGATCCTCGCTGACGTCGAGATAGGCTTCGTCGAGGCTTAAGGGCTCGATGGCGTCGGTATAGTCGGCGAAGATGGCACGGATCTGGTGGCTGACCTCGCGATACGCTTCGAATCGCGGTTTCACGAACATGAGGTCGGGACAGCGCCGCTTGGCCGTCACGCTGGGCATGGCCGACCGCACCCCGAACACCCGTGCTTCGTAGCTTGCCGCCGCGACCACCCCGCGATGCCCGCCGCCGACCGCCACCGGCTTGCCCCTGAGGCTCGGATCGTCGCGCTGCTCGACGCTCGCGAAGAAGGCGTCCATGTCGATGTGGATGATCTTCCGGGCTGGCGGCGCGTTCACGCCCCGTTCCCTACCTTGGCTTGGCGGCAGAGTCATGCTTTAGGGCCCGCAAACCGCTTCACACGGGAAGATCCATGAACATCCACGAATATCAGGCCAAGGAATTGCTCGCGAAGTACGGCGTGCCGGTGCCTGCCGGACATGCCGCGATGAGCGTCGAGGAAGCGGTGGAAGCCGCCGGCAAGCTCCCCGGACCGTTGTGGGTGGTCAAGGCGCAGATCCACGCGGGTGGCCGCGGCAAGGGCAAGTTCACCGAGCTCGGCCCCGACGCCAAGGGCGGCGTCCGCCTGGCCAAGAGCATCGAGGAAGTCCGCGCCCACGCCGAAGAAATGCTCGGCAAGACGCTGGTCACGATCCAGACCGGGGACGCCGGCAAGGAAGTGCAGCGCCTGTACATCACCGACGGCGTCGACATCGCCAAGGAATTCTACCTCGCGCTGCTGGTCGACCGTGAGACCGGCCGGATCGCGGTGGTCGCCTCGACCGAAGGCGGGATGAACATCGAGGACGTCGCCCACGACTCCCCCGAGAAGATCCACACCATCACCATCGACCCCGCTACCGGCCTGATGCCGCATCACGGGCGTGCGGTCGCAGCGGCGCTCGGCCTCACCGGCGATCTCGCCAAACAGGCGACCAAGGTGCTCGCCGGCCTCTATGCCGCCTTCATCGGCAGCGATGCGGAGCAGATCGAGATCAATCCGCTCGCGATCACCGACGATGGCAAGCTGATGGTGCTCGACGCCAAGGTCGGCTTCGACGGCAATGCCATGTTCCGCCACAAGGACATTGCCGAGCTGCGTGACCTCACCGAAGAAGACCCGATGGAAGTCGAGGCGTCCAAATACGACCTCGCCTACATCAAGCTCGACGGCGACATCGGCTGCATGGTGAACGGCGCGGGCCTTGCCATGGCGACGATGGACATCATCAAGCTGAACGGCGCCTTCCCGGCCAACTTCCTCGACGTCGGCGGCGGCGCCAACAAGGAAAAGGTCACCGCGGCGTTCAAGATCATCCTCGCCGACCCGGCGGTGAAGGGCATCCTGGTCAACATCTTCGGCGGCATCATGAAGTGCGACATCATCGCCGACGGCATCGTCGCCGCCGCGCGCGAAGTCGACCTCAAGGTGCCATTGGTGGTCCGTCTCGAAGGCACCAACGTCCAGCAGGGCAAGGACATCCTCGCCAATTCGGGCCTGCCGATCGTCGCCGCCAACGATCTTGGCGATGCGGCGGCCAAGATCGTCGCGGAAGTGAGAAAGGCGGCCTGAACCACAGGCCAGCTTGGAAAGGTTCATCTCACCTGAGATCCCGGCCGCAGCCGGGATGACGGAGGAAACGGAATGAAGGTACTCGTCGCGGTCAAGCGCGTGATCGATTATAACGTGAAGCCCCGGGTGAAGATGGACGGCACCGGCGTCGATCTTGCCAACGTCAAGATGAGCATGAACCCCTTCGACGAAATCGCCGTCGAGGAGGCCATCCGCCTCAAGGACAAGGCCGGCGCGACCGAGATCGTGGTGGTGTCCGTGGGCCCGCAAAAGGCGCAGGAAACCATCCGCACCGCGCTCGCGATGGGCGCTGACCGCGGCATCCTGGTCCAGACCGACGACGAGGTCGAACCGCTCGGCGTCGCCAAGATCCTCGCCAAGATCGTCGAGGAAGAGCAGCCGCAGGTGATCCTGGTCGGCAAGCAGGCGATCGACGACGATAGCTCGCAGGTCGGCCAGATGCTCGGCGCGCTGACCGGCTACGGCCAGGGTACGTTCGCCTCGAAGGTCGAGATCAGCGGCGACACCGCCAACGTCACCCGCGAGGTCGACGGCGGTCTCGAGACGGTGGCGATCAAGCTGCCGGCGATCGTCACCACCGACCTTCGCCTCAACGATCCGCGCTATCCTTCTCTGCCCAATATCATGAAGGCAAAGTCGAAGCCGATGGCGACCAAGACGCCGGCCGACTTCGGCGTGGATGTCTCGCCGCGTCTCGAAACCCTGAAGGTCGAGGAACCTGCCAAGCGCCAGGGCGGCGCCAAGGTCGGCAGCGTCGATGAACTGGTCACCAAGCTCAAGTCCCTGGGAGTTGTCGCATGAAGATCCTCGTTCTCGGCGAGCACGCCAACGGCAAGGTCAAGGACTCGACCCTCGCCACCCTCGGCGCCGCGGCCAAGCTCGGCGGCGAAGCGCATCTGCTGCTGATCGGCTCGGACGCCGCAGCGGCGGCGGAAGACGCCAAGACCATCGCCGGCGTCGGCAAGGTTCATGTCGCGGCCGACGCTGCACTCGATCATGAATTGGCCGAAAGCGTCGCGCCGCTGGTTGCGAAGCTGATGGACAGCCACGACGTGCTGCTCGCCTCCTCGACCACCACCGGCCGCAACATCGCGCCGCGGGTCGCGGCGATGCTCGATGTCATGCAGATCAGCGACATCATCGCGGTCGAGGGTCCGGACACGTTCCAGCGCCCGATCTACGCCGGCAACGCGATCGCCACCGTACGGTCCAAGGACGCCAAGAAGGTGATCACCGTGCGCGGCACCGCCTTCACCAAGGCCGAGCGTGGCAGCGGCAATGCCGAGGTCGAGACGGTCGACGCCGGCGTGTCGAACGCGGTGTCCAGCTTCGTGTCGATGGAAGCGAGCGAGTCCGAGCGGCCGGAGCTGACCAGTGCCAAGATCATCGTCTCGGGCGGCCGTGCGCTGGGTTCGAGCGAGCAGTTCCACGCCCTGATCGACCCGCTCGCCGACAAGCTCGGCGCGGCGGTCGGCGCCAGCCGCGCGGCGGTCGACGCAGGTTATGCACCCAACGACTATCAGGTCGGCCAAACCGGCAAGATCGTCGCGCCGGAACTCTATGTCGCGGTCGGCATCTCGGGCGCGATCCAGCACCTTGCCGGCATGAAGGACAGCAAGGTCATCGTCGCCATCAACAAGGACGAGGAAGCCCCGATCTTCCAGATTGCGGACGTCGGCCTGGTCGGCGATCTGTTCAAGCTGGTGCCGGAGCTGACCGAGAAGCTCTGACGCTTGCATGACGCCGGCATTGCGATAGCCTCGCCCGTCTTCGGATTGGCGAGGTGTCTGCCCTGTGCGTCTGTTTCTCTCCCTGTGCTCTGCCGCCGCCCTGGCCTTCGCGTCCGCCGCCAGCGCCCGCGAACCGCTGGTGCTTGCCCCGGTGAAGCCGTGGAACCTCCACTATTCGGAGAATAGCTGCCAGCTGTTCCGCTCCTTCGGTGACCCGGCCAACCCGACCAACATGGTGCTCGAAAGCCTCGGCCCCGACAGCGGCATGACCATGATGGTGTTCGGCGGGGCGCTGACGTCCAAGTCGACGCAGGGCACCGGCAAGGTGAGCTTCCTCCCCGGTACCGGTCGAAGCTTCGACGGTGGCAAGATCAGCGCCACGACCAAGGGCAAGCAGACCGCCATCTACTGGAGCGGCGTCAGCCTTCTTCCGGAGAGCGAAGAGGATCCGAAGGAGGTCGTCGACCGCGCGCGTCAGAGAGCGCGGCAAATTGCCGATCGCGAGGTCGAGAAGCGCATGGCTGCAAGCGTCACGGCGGTGCAGGTGACCGAACCGCGCGAGCGGGTGGTGGTGCTTCAGACCGGGTCGCTTGGCAAGGTCATGGAGATGGTGCGCCAGTGCAATCGCGAGCAGATGGCGGGCTGGGGCCTCGATCCGGCGGTACAGGACAAGATCGTGCTCGGCGCCAAGGCCACCCGCAATCTCGCCTCGCTGTTCAGTGACAATGATTATCCCACTGAAGCGATCAGAAGCGGCGACATGTCGGTCGTAGCGGCGCGCCTGATCGTGGGAGCCGACGGCAAGGTCGCCCGCTGCACGCCGCTCACTCCGTTTTCGGGAGAGGGGTTCAAGGAAGTGGTTTGCGCGAGGCTGTCAAAGGCGGTGTTCGAACCTGCCGAACTGGCCGACGGGACCAAGGTGCCGACCTTCACGATCACGCGGATCGACTTCCGGATCCCCTAGCTTGCTCTAACGCCACTCCGCCTCTTCCACCCCCGCTAGCGAATCCGGATCGATGCGGCGGCGGATCAGCGCCCAGCGGTCGACATCGACCAGCACCTCGGCTGCCAGCGGACGGCTGTTGTAACCGCTGGAGAGCGTCGCGCCATAGGCACCTGCGGTGCGGAAGACGATGAGGTCGCCCGCTTCCACGCGGTCCATCTCGCGGCCCATAGTGAAGGTGTCGCCAGTCTCGCATACCGGTCCGACCACGTTGACCGTCTGCTGCACGCCTGACGGCCGCACCGCTTCGATCCGGTGATAGGCGTCATAGAGGGCGGGGCGCATGAGGTCGTTCATGCCCGCGTCGACGATCAGCCACGGCGCGCGAACGCCGGGCTTCACCCGTACCACGCGGGTCAGCAGCACGCCGGCGTTGCCGACGATGAGGCGCCCGGGCTCGAACAGCAGGCGCGTGTTCCAGTCGGCCGTGACGCGCTTGACCATCGCCCCATAGGCTTCGGGAGAAGGCGGCTCGGGCTGTCCGGGTCCGTGCGGCACGCCAAGCCCGCCGCCAAGATCGGCAATGCGGATATCGCGGCCATCCTCGCGCAGGGCAGCGATCAGCTCGCCGAGGCGCCGGAACGCCTGCTCCAGCGGCTCAAGGCTGGTGAGCTGGCTGCCGATGTGCACCGTGACCCCGTGAACCGCGAGGCCGGGCAGACCCGCCGCTTCCCGCGTGAAGCCGAGCGCGTCGGCCGCCGCGATCCCGAACTTGTTGTCGGCGGTGCCAGTGGTGATCTTGGCGTGGGTGCCCGCGCTGACGTCGGGGTTGATGCGGAAGCCCATCGGCGCCTTGCGGCCCTGCGCGTCGGCCACCGCCGACAGGGTGCGCGCTTCCTCCATGCTCTCGACATTGAATTGCAGCAGCCCGCCCGCCAGCGCCTCGGCCATCTCCTCGGCAGTCTTGCCGACGCCCGAGAAGACGATCTTGTCCGCCGCGATCCCGGCAGCGCGGGCGCGGCGATATTCGCCGATGGAGACGACGTCGGCACCGAGGCCAGCGCAGCCTAGCCGGGCGAGGACATGCGCGTTGGGGTTGGCCTTGACCGCATAAGCTACCAGCGGCTCGCCAACGCCAGCGCCTGCCACCGCGGCCTGCATCACTTCGGCGTGGCGTTCCATCGTCGCGGCCGAATAAACGTAGGTCGGGGTGCCGACGGCTGCCGCAATGGCTTCCAGCGGCACGCCTTCGCAATGCAGCGCACCGTCCTGAAGGTGGAAATGGTCCATGCTTCGCCGCCTAGAAGCCGGACAGGAACGCGGCAACATTGTCGCCGAGCGCGTCCACCGCATAACCACCTTCGAGGACGATCAGCGTCGGCACCCCGAGCGCCGCCGCCCGCGCCCCAAGCCGGGCATAATCGCCGGTCTGGATGGCGAAGTGGCTGATCGGATCACCCTCGTATGTATCGGCGCCGAAGCTCACCACCAGCAGCTCGGGTCCATCCTCCGCCAGCCACTCGCCGGCGCGGGCAAGCGCCGCGTCATAAGCCGCGAAGGCGGTCCCGCGGGGCAGGGGCAGGTTGAGCACGTTGCCGCCACTCTCCTCCGCGCTGCCCCAGAAGAAGGGATAGTCGGTCGCCGGATCGGCGTGCAGCGAGGCGAAACGGATGCCCTCGCGCCCGGTGACAATATCCTGCGTGCCGTTGCCGTGATGATAGTCGAGGTCGAGGATGGCGGTGCGCTTGCCGCTCGCCAGCGCCGCGATGGCGGCCCAGTTCAGATACGAATAGCCGCCCATGTAATCGGGCCCGGCATGATGGCCCGGCGGGCGGGTCAGCGCAAAGGCATGGCTACCCGCCACCGCGACGTCCAGCGCGGCAAGGAGCACGCCCGTCCCCGCCAGAAGCGCGCTCCAGGTGCCGCCCATGATCGGCGCGCAGGTGTCGTAGGCATGGGCGCCAAGCCGGGCATCGATGCGGCTGAGCGTGCGCGGGCGGCGGTGCACGGGGAAGGCGTAAGGCAGGACGTCGCCGCTTCGCCCGGCTGCCACCCACTCGCCATGCGCGGTGGCGAGGAGGTCGAGATAGTCGGCCGAGTGCGCCCGCCCGGCGGCGGCCAGCAGCTCAGATTCGCTCCTTGGCGGCGGTGCCTCGACCGGCCCGATCGCGGCCAGCACCGAATCCACCCGCTCCACCACATCCGCCGCGGGGTGCAGGGCGCCGTTGAAGAATTCGCTGGCCGGCGCGTGAGCCCGCTGCGCGTCGTCCCAAAAGCAACGCATCAGCGCTGAAGGTCGCTCGGCAGCGTCGGCTCGCTCAACAGCTGCTCCATCCGCGCCCACCGCGCCTTGGTGTCGGGCAGTCGCTCGATATCGCGCGCCACCATGTCGCGGCCGATGGTGTAGTTGATGACGTAGGAGCGATATTGCCTGGTGAAAGCGACGCTCTGCTTTGCCCGCGCTTGGCTGACGAGGCCGTAGCGCTGGGTTAGCCGAACCGCCTGCGCTTCGTCGATCTGGCCGTCGAGCAGTTGCTGGCTGATCGTGTTGCGGGAGCCCGCGAGGTCCTGGATCAGCTTGCCGAGCTGTTCGTAGCGGCCGACTTCCCCCGCCTGCAACGCGGCCAGCGGCGCCAGCACCGCCGCTTCGTAGCGCGCCTTGCGCTCGCCCGGGAAAGCGAGGTCGATGCCGTAATTGGCCGAGCCCTCCGCCAAGAGCGACTGCGGCGAATAAAGCGGGTAGACGCTGAACTCGGTCCAGCCCTTGGCCTTGACCAGCCGCTCCTCCAGCAGCGCGTTCAGCACATGGTGACCGGGATAGCCTTCGTGGCAGCCGAGATCGATCGCGCGGCTGAGGCGGATCGGCAGGTCGGTGTTGACCTCGATCCGGCTTTTGTAGTCGCCGAGATAATAATTGTAGCCCGACCAGCTCTTGCCGGTGACGAAAGCGAGGTCGAACCGCTCGCTCGGCGGCAGCGCGATATGCTCGGTGGACGCGGCGCGGCAGGCGGCGATGGCGGTGCGGAAGACGGTGTCGAGCTTGTCGCGCGGGATGGTGAAGCGGTTCTGATAGGCTTCCACCCGGTCGGCCAGCGCGCCGTCACCGGGCACCAGTGCTTCGATCCTGGCGAGGATGGGATCGTAGCTGGCAAGCGGCTTCAGCTCCGGGCGGACGCCGAACAGGCCTTGTGCTTCCTCGGTGAAAGGCAGCTTCTCACCCCGCAGCATCCGCAGGCGGGTGGCGGCGGCGGTCAGTTGGGCGGAGAGGAAAGCGGCGCGGCGCGGCTCCTCGACGCTGGCGCGGGTGACCCGCCCCTGCAGCGCGACCACGCGGGCGGCAAGCGCGGCGAGATCGCTTCTCGCGGCCAGTGCCTTGCCCTCGGCCCTGAGTGCGGGATCGCCGTAGAAGGCATCGATATAACCTTCTTCCTTGTCGCCGATCGCCAGCTGCAGCACGACATAATCACGCGCCGCGGCCGACAGACCGTCGCGAGCGACAGGGGCGGTGGCGCAGGCGGCGAGGCTCAGCGCGGCGGCGCCTACGAAGGTTAGCGGGACGGCGGCGCGTAGGGGTCGTTGCATACGGTGGGATCCTCGTCCGCATCTTCGCCGAAGATCTCGGCAGCTTCGTCACGATCGCGCTCAGATGAGCCGATCGGCCTGGCCAGCGCAAGCAGCAGCGTTCCGGCGATGCCCGACAGGACCGAGCCGAGCAGGGTGCCAATCTTGGCTTCGTCGATCAGCAGGCGGTCGGCAAAGGCGAGTTCGCCGATGAACAGGCTCATGGTGAAGCCGACCCCGCACAGCAGCGCCGCGCCATAGAGGTGCGTCCAGCGCAAGACATCGGGCTTGCGGGCAAGCCCCGTGAAATCGGCGACCCAGATCGCACCGAACACGCCCACCTGCTTGCCGATAAACAGGCCGGCGGCCACCGCCAGCGGGACGGGCTGGGCAAGCTCGTCGAGCCCGCCGATCGTCACGCCTGCGCTGGCAAGGCCGAACAGCGGCACGATCCCGAACATCACCAGCGGATGCAGCTTGTGTTCGAGCTTCTTCAATGGCGACACCGCTTCGCCGCGCCCGAGCGGGATCGTGAGGGCGGCAAGCACCCCGGCGATGGTGGCGTGGATGCCCGACTGGAACACCGCCAGCCACAGGGCGGGGAACAGCAGCAAATATGGCCACAGCCGCCGCACCCCGAACAGGTTGAGCCCCGCCATGGCCCCGACCAGCAGCGCGCTGATCCCCAGTGCCGTGACATCGAGATCGGCGGTGTAGAACAGCGCGATGATCGCGACCGCGCCGATGTCGTCGATGATCGCGATGGCAACCAGCAGCACCTTGATGCTGGCCGGAACGCGGGGCCCGAGCAGGGCCAGCAGGCCTAGCGCAAAGGCGATGTCAGTGGCGGCGGGGATCGCCCAGCCGGACGACAGCGCCGAATCGAACCCGGTGGTCGCTTTGTAAACCAGCGCCGGCACCGCCATCCCGAACGCGGCGGCGATCATCGGCAACCGCCGCGCCTCGCTGGTCGCGAGCTGCCCGTCATACCATTCGCGCTTCACTTCCAACCCGACGAGCAGGAAGAAGATCGCCATCAGCGCGTCGGCGATCCAGTAATGAACCGTGAGAGGGCCGACGTAGGTGCCGAGCAGCGCATGATAGTCATGCGCCAGCGGGCTGTTGGCGATCAGCAGCGCCAAGGCCGCCGCGCCCATCAGCAGCAGGCCGGCCGTTCGCTCGTGATTATGTGCAGGCCCCGCCATCAAGCGAAGCCATGCACAGCTACTTCAACTCACGCAACGTGGCGTTAGCTGACGGTCACGTTGAGCGTCATTTCGGCGTTCAGTAGCTTGGAGATGGGGCAATTCTGCTTGGCTTCTTCGGCCAGGCGGCGAAGCTCGGCTTCCTCAATGCCCGGCACGCTGGCGGTGAGGCGGAGATCCGACCGGCTGACTTTGAACCCGGCGCCGTCCTGATCGAGCTTCACCTTGGCCTCGGTCTCGAGATTGCCCTCGTTGTGCCCCGCACCGGCCAACGCGAAGCTCAGCGCCATGGTGAAACAGCTGGCGTGGGCGGCGGCGATCAGCTCTTCGGGGTTGGTCCCGGGCTCACCCTCGAAGCGAGTGTTGAAGCCGTAGCGGCTGTCCTGGAGCACGCCTGACTGGGTGGAGATCCACCCCTTGCCGGTCTTGCCCATGCCTTCGTAGCGCGCAGTGGCGGTGCGGGTGATCATGCGTTTTTCCGTCCTTCGATGAAACTCGCCTAACCAACCCCGCACCGCCGCGCGGGTTGCACCGGCGCTTAGCGCAGCCCCGGCTTGTCGAGCGACAGCTGCGGCAAGGGAATCACCGTCACCTCGCCGAACCGCTTGGCAAGCGCGTCCGCGAACAGCTTGGCATCACCGACGATGACCGTGGTGGTGCCCGCCGGTGCCAGCAGGCTGCGGGCCGCTTCTCCGGCCTGGGCCGGCGTAACCGCCCGGACGCTGGTCATGTACCGCCCGATCTCGGCCGGATCGACGCCGCTCTGGACATAGCCCGCGACGATATCGCCGAGGCCTTCCACCGTTTCGAGCTGGCGGCCGAACCCGCCGGTGATGAACGCCTGCCGGGTGCCCATTTCGGCGGCCGGGATCGGCTCCGCGCCCAGCCGCTTCATTTCGTCGAGGATCAGGCCAAGCACCTCGGGCGCCGAAGCGTTCTTGGTCTGCACCGCCGCGACCACTGCGCCCGCCTTGCGCCCGGCGGAGAGGCCGCTGTTCGCACCGTAGGACAGGCCGCGCTTGATCCGAATCTCGCGATTGAGCCGCGCGCTGTAGCCGCCGCCGAGCACCGCATTGGCGATCATCGCCTGATAATAGCGCGGGTCGGCGCGGGTCAGCGTCTCCTTTGCGACTGCGACCGCGGCCTGGCTCGAGCCCGGCATGTCGATCACGATCACCTTGCCCTTGAGCGGCGCTTCGCCCGCGGCGGGGCGGTCGGCCGTCGCTGCAAGCGGGGTTGCCGCGCGCCACGACCCGAACGCCTGCGCCGCGAGATTCTGGGCCTGCGCGGGTGAGATGTCGCCGCTCAGCACCAGGACGCTGGTGTCGGGGCGGAGCGAGCGGCCGGCAGCGGCGACCACATCAGGGCGGCCGATCGCCGCGAGCGTGGTCGGCGTGCCGCCAGCGGGCGAGCCATAAGCACCATTGCCGAACACGGCGCGCGCGGCGGCGATGCGCGACAGGGCGCCGGGGTTCTGCAGCGCCAGCGTCGAGTCGTCGACCGCCTGGCCCCTCGCCCGCTCGACCTCGTCGGGCGCAAAGGCGGCGTTGGCCGCGACATCGGCCATGATCCCGAGCGCCGGCGCCAAGTTGGGGGTGCGAACGGTAAGATCGAGAGTCATCCCCTCGTTCCCCGCAGCCGCGGCGAGCTGCCCGCCGAGCGCTTCCACCGCGGCCGCAATCTGGTCCGCACTGCGGGTCGCCGTGCCCTTGGTCAGGAGGTTGGCGGTCAGGCGATTGAGGCCGGCCTTGCCCTCCGGATCGGCAGTGCTGCCGCCGAGCGACACCAGGCTTGCGCTGACCAGCGGCAGGTT
The DNA here is from genome assembly GCF_049896405.1 of Sphingomonas sp. LHG3443-2. NCBI lineage: Bacteria > Pseudomonadati > Pseudomonadota > Alphaproteobacteria > Sphingomonadales > Sphingomonadaceae > Sphingomonas > Sphingomonas sp. LHG3443-2. The sequence goes on along the minus strand of NZ_JAFCUG010000001.1, from coordinate 576,496 downwards.
GGTGCGCGGCACGGTGATGACGGTGAGGCCATTGGCAAGCTTGGCCGTGACCGGTTGCGGCACGTTCACAGCGACCGCAGTCGCTGGCTCAGGCGGGCGCACGCGCTCTGCCTCGCTGGCGGGCTGAACCACGGTAATCCCGGCGGGCGCGGCGAGGGGGGTGGTGACCACGCTCGACGCCAGCGCAATCTTGTCGCCGCTGCTGGCCGTGACGCCGCTCGCCGCGGGCAGGTAGCGGATGGTGACCGCACTATTCAGGTTGAGATACTTCTTCGCCACGCGTTGCACGTCGGCCGGAGTTACCCGCGCCAGTGCGGCAAGGCGCTTGTCGGCGGCGCGCGGATCGCCTTCGATGATTACTCCGGTCGCCAGCAGGTCGCCCTTGCCCTCGACCGTCTCGCGTTCCTTGAGCGCGCTGGTCAGCAGTTCGTTGCGCGCTTCGGTCAGCTCGGCTTGCGTCACCGGCTCCGTCGCGAGGCGGGTCAGCTCACGGCGGAGCACCGCTTCGACCTCGGGCACGGTCTTGCCACCGGCGAGGATGGCGTAAGGCGCCATCAGCCCGGTGCCCTGCTTGTCGTCGATGTAGACCGAGGCGTCGCTGGCGAGGCGGGTGCGGATCAGCGCCTGGTTGAAGCGGCTGCTGTCGCCGCTCGCCATCACCGCCTGCAACATTTCCAGCGCGGGCATGTCCGGCGACTTGGCCGGCGGCAGGAGGAAGCTCATCACCAGCGCGGGGAGCGGGGTGTTGGGTTCGGTCACGGTGTAGCTGCGCGCGGCGGTCCGGGCAGGTTCGGCCATCGTTACCCGCGGGATTGCGCCGGCCGGGCGCTTGATCGGCGCGAAATATTGATCGACCCAGCGGTTGAGGTCGGCGGGGTCGAAGTTGCCGCTGACCACCAGCACCGCATTGTCGGGGCGATAGTAGGTTGCGTGGAAGGCGCGCACGTCGTCGATGGTCGCCGCGTCCAGCTCCTCGATGCTGCCGATGCCCGGCCGCGCGTACGGGTGACGCTGATAGCTCACCATCGGCAGATAATGCGAGAACAGCCGCCCGTAGGGGCGCGCGAGGCCGGTGCGGAGTTCTTCCTTCACCACATCGCGCTCGGGCTTGAAGTTCAAATCGTCGACGACGAGGCTGCCCATCCGGTCGGCTTCCGCCCACAGCAGGCGCTGGAGATGGTTGGCCGGCACCGTCTCGTAATAGTTGGTGTAATCGTCCGCCGTGCTGGCATTGTTGAACCCGCCAACGTCCTCGGTCATGCGGTCCATCTGTTCGGGCACCATGTTGCGGGTGGCCTTGAACATCAGATGCTCGAACAGGTGCGCGAAGCCCGAGCGGCCGCGCGGATCGTCCTTGGAGCCGACGTCGTACCAGACCTGCACCGAGACATTCGGGCTCGACGTGTCGCGCAGGGCATAGACCCGCAGGCCATTCGCGAGCTTGCGCTCGGTGTAGTTGAGCTGCGGCACGGACGTGGCGGTCTGCGCTGCGGCGGGAAGAGCGTGGACGGCGGTACCGGCAAGCAGAAGGGCGGCAAGCAGGCGGCTGGGATTACGCAAGGACGGGTCTCCGGATCTGAGTTGCCTGAACGGTGCGGCGACGGCTGAACGGCGTCAAGCAACGCTTCGACGAGCGGACGCGGCAAGGATACGGCCAAGGGTCCAGCGGCGGGAGCCGAGAGCGGTGCGGCTCGTTCCCCTCGCATGACGCAAGGCCCTCAGCCAACCCGTGAGTGCTTTCAGCAATGGCTGGCGAGCGTGTCCGGCCCGCCGCTGATCCTCGGCCATTTCGATGCCGATGGACTGGCGGCGGTGGCGATCCTCGCTCGCTCCATTCCAGGCGCCCAGGTGCGGCTGGTCGGCAAGGGCGAAACCCCGTGGACCGACGCCGTGCGCGCCGAACTCGAACAACGCCGCCCGGCCGCGATCATCGCCACCGACCTTGGTGTTCGCAAAGGCGACATCCTGCCCGGCACCCCTGCCTGCCTGATCGACCACCACGTCCCGACCGGCACGCCGGGCGAGGCGCTGGTGCTGAGCGGCAACGGCGACAATCCCGAGCCGACCTCGGCCCTGCTCGCGTTCTGGGCCTGCGGCAGCCCCGACGAGCTGCTTTGGCTCGCCGCGATGGGGCTGATCGGCGACATGGCCGAAGACAAGGGCTTCGCCGAGATGGAAGCGGCGCAGAAACGCTATGGAAAGACGGCGCTGCGCAATGCCGTCAGCCTGGTCAACGCGCCGCGCCGCACTGCTGCGGCCGACGCGTCGCCCGCCCTCGCGCTGTTGATGAGATGCGACAGCCCCAAGGAACTGCTGTCCGGCACCCACCCCGAAACCGCCGTGCTGCTCGCCGCCAAGGAAGAGGTGAAGGCCGCGATGGAAGTCGCCCGCCGCGTCGCGCCCAAGGTGCGGGGCGACGTCGCGCTGATCCCGCTCGATTCGCCCTGCCAGGTCCACCCGTTGATTGCCCAGCAATGGCGGACCCGCCTCAAAAACAAGGTCGTGATCGCCGCCAACAAGGCTTATCGCCCCGGTTGGGTCCACTTCGCCGCGCGCACCGGCGCCGGCCACGACCTCATCCGATTCTTCGCCGAGCGCCGCCCGGACGGTGTCGGCACCGAATATGGCAGCGGCCACAAGGCGGCATCCGGCGGCGCGCTGAAGATCCCCGACTGGAACCGCTTCGTCGCGGACCTGGGCTTCCCCGAGGAGCAGATTGCATGAGCACCGACCCCACCCGTCCCCTGCGCCTCGGCTTTCCGGTCAAGGTGATGGGCGTGCCCGGCCTCAAGTCCGGCGACACCCGCCGCTGGCAGAAGGACCCGCACCTCAAGTGCAGCCTGGAGCATCTCGATAAGGTCCTCGACTATCTGAAGAAGGTCGAGATCGACATGTACCGGCTGTCCTCGGACATCGCGCCCTATGCGACCCATCCCGACATGCCGCAGTTCCACAAGATGGTGGAGGAAAGCGACGCCGAGCTCGCCGCGTTCGGCAAGAAGGCGCGCGAGCTCGATATCCGCTTGTCCTTCCACCCGTCCCAATATGTGCTGCTGAACAGCCCTAATCCCGAGCTTACCCGCAAGAGCATCTGGGACCTGTCGTCACAGGCCGAGATGCTCGACCGCATGGGCTGCGGGCCGGAGGCGGTGCTGGTAACCCATGTCGGCGGGGTCTACGACGACCGTGAGGCGGCGCGGGCGCGGTGGCTGGAAGGCTATGCCCAATGTCCCGAGCATGTGCAGCGCCGGCTGGTGCTGGAGAATGACGACATCCGCTTCTCCGCCGCGGACGTGCTGTGGATCACCGAGCGCTGTGGCGTGCGCTGCGTGTTCGATTACCAGCATTTCTGGTGCCTCAACCCCGAGCGGCTCGACATGCGCGAGACGTTCGAGAAATTCCTCGCCACCTGGCCCGAGGGCGTCAGGCCCAAGATGCACTTTTCCTCACCCCGCACCGAGCTGCGCGAAGTGAAGCGCAAGATCACGCCCAAGCAGCGCGAGGCCGCGATGGCGGGCAAGGGCCGCAAGTCGAAGGAGCTGACCAAGACCCCGGTCAAGGCCACCGCGCGGATCAAGACCGTGCTGCTGCCGCCGATCTGGACCGGGCACAGCGATTTCACCAATCCGTTCGAATTCGCGACCTTCATGCGCACCATGGAAGGGCTCGAGTTCGACGTGATGATGGAGGGCAAGGCCAAGGACGTCTCGATCATCAAGCTGCGTCCCGACCTCCTCCGCTTCGCCCCAGATGTCGCGGCGCGATTCGGTATCTATCCCGACGATGCGGAGGAGATGGCCGCCGCCGAAAAGGCGCTGGAAGCAGGCGTCAGCGCGGAAGAGGAGCCGGACGTGGACGAGGGCGGGCTGGTCGCCGCGCCGGAGGAAGAACTGGCCTGAAAGCGCCCTGACTTCTGCTGTTGCGGCAAAGCCTCCCTCCGCCGCCAATCGCGCGAGAAACGGAATTCAGCTCCAGAACCATGACCTTAAGCACTCGATAACCTTTGCCGATCAAGTATGGTTAACGAGAGCAAAAGGGAATCCAGCAACATGGCGCGTTTGATCCTCACCGAAGCCGGTGAAGACGTTGATGTGGGTGGCGATGTCACGGTGATCGGGACTTCGTCGGGCGGTGAGGTGATCACCGTCTTACGCGGCAATATCGTGCTTGATCCCTCGTTCAACGCCGGCGGCGACACGGTTCGCCTGCCCGACCTCGCCTCGGCCTTCACGGTGCGCCTCCTTGGCTCCACCGCGATCCTGACCGGCGCCAACGTCACCATCACCATTCCCGTCGGCACCACCGGTCTCCAGGTCGTGTTCGACGATGTGGCGCGCACTCTCCTGTTCGACACCGCCAGCAACAGCGCCAAGCTTGGCGCCCAGGTCATCACCGCGAGCGAAACCGGAGTCATCCCGGTCGGCGCCACCGGTCAGATCCTCGGCACCGACGGCGCCGATACCATCAACGGAACGTCCGGCGGCGATGTCATCGATAGCCTTGGCGGCAACGACACGATCAACGGGCTGGGCGGCGACGACTTCATTCGTGGCGGCGCGGGCGACGACATCATCAATGGCGGTGCGGGCGATGATGAAATCATCGGCGGCGCGGGCAACGACCAGATCACCGACAACGAGGGCACCTTCTCGGTGATCGACGGCGGGATCGGCAACGACACGATCACCGTCAACAATGCGGTGGCCAATTCCCTGACCCTCAGCGGCGGCGGCGACGACGACCTGATCCGCGTCACCATGGGTCCGACCGGTATCGCCTTTATCGATGCCGGCAACGGTGCTGACCGGGTTGAAGTAATCACCGCGGGCGCCGACGTCAGCGTCACGCTTGGCAGCGGCCGTGATCTGCTTGTGCTGCCGACGGGAGCGCTTGGCACCGGTGACTTCGGGCTGGTCGTCGTGCGCGACTTCGAAGCCGGTGCAAATGGCGACACGGTTGACCTTGGCAGCGCGCTTGCGGGCTACCTCCAGAACTACACCGCCGGAAGCAATCCTTTCGCCAGCGGTCACCTCCGGCTGATCGACTTCTTCGGCAACGCCTACCTTCAGGTCGATCGCGACGGAACGGGCGGCTCGGCCACCTTTGAAGATCTCATCAACTTCGCGGGTGTCAGCAAGGATGCCCTGACCGCCGCAAACTTCGGCGGGTTCGATCCCAAGGCGGGAGCTACCTCGGTCGCTCATGTGGCGGCGATGGCAGTGGCCCAGGAAGTGCAGCCCACCGCTGACATCGCCGCATCCGCGCCGACGGTGGCGCTGTTCGACGACGTCTCCTACGAAGGGCTGCAACCGATGGCGTTCCACGTCGATTACGGAAGCTACCTCCTTGCTTTCTAAGCAGGCGACCTGAAATCAGGAGCGCTGCGCATGCGGGAATTGCGCAGCGCCGCCTTTCTGCATAAGCTCGTCCCTGCCGATCTGAGTGTCCATGAAAGGAGCACTCCGGTTTGGCGCGTGTCACCCTTACCCAGCCTGGCGAAGACGTCGATGTCGGCGGCGACATGACGGTGATCGGCACGCGCACGGCAGGCGAGGTCATCACTGCCCTGCGCGGCACGATCATCCTCGATCCCTCGTTCAACGCCGGCGGCGACATCGTGCGGTTGCCGGACGACGCGGCCTATTTCGCCGTGCGGATGGTCGGATCGTCGGCGATCCTGACCGGTCTCGGACTCAGCATCACCATCCCGGTCGGCGAAGCGGGGATCGAGCTCCGCTTCAACGATGTCACCCGCACCCTGCTCTTTGATACGGCAAGCTCCAGCGTGAAGCTCGGCGACCAGACGGTGACCTCGACCCTCTCCAAGGTCGCCCCGGCCGGCGGCGTTCCGAATATGGTCGGAAGCGAAGGGCCCGACGTCATCACCGGCACCGAAGGCGACGATACGATCGACGGTCTCGGCGGGGCGGACCGGATCAACGGCGGGGCCGGAAACGACGTGATCCGCGGCGGGGCCGGGGGCGACGATCTCGACGGATCGTTCGGCAACGACCAGTTGTTCGGCGGGCCGGGCGACGACCGCATCTACGACAACGAAGGCGCCTCTGCTTTTCTCGATGGCGGCAGCGGCAACGATTGGCTCAGCATCGCCAACCAGAGTGGGACGAGCTTCCAGTTGATCGGCGGCGACGGCGACGATTTCATCGAAGTCGAAGTGGGCGCCAGCGGCACTTGCGCCGTCGATGCGGGCGCCGGTCAGGATCGCGTGGTGCTCGATTCGAATGGCATGACGATCTCCGTCACCCTTGGCAGCGATCGAGACCAGCTGGTCCTCGCCGATCTCGCGCTCGCCAGCCCCAAGTTCGGCCCCATCGTCGTCACGGACTTCCAGGCGGGGCGGTTCGGCGACACGGTGGAGTTCCTGCGTGCGTTGTCGAATTCGGCGATCGACTGGAGCCAGGGCAGCAACCCCTTCAGCTCGGGCTATTGCCGCCTGATCGAGCGCGACGGTTCGGTGGTGCTGCAATTCGACCGCGACGGCGCTGGCTCGACCCTGTTCGGCTTTCGCGACGCCATCGTGCTGACCGGCCTCAAGCTGAGCGCCCTCGACGCCGCGAACTTCGAAGGCTTCGATCCGACCCCGGCGGCATCGCAGATGCCGTACGAGGGAGAGGTCGCGGCTCTAGCGCTACACCCGCCGCTGTTGATGTTCGCGGACCATCTGGCGTTTGCCTGACGTCTGAAGGGGGAGGTGTGACCCTGCAGCGAAGTCGCGCCTGAGCTAGATAGGTTGCACAGTTTGCAAGAAGGATCACTTGCATAGAAGTGCGCCTACGTAAGGGGTGCGCTTGCACAAGATTGCTCCGAGGTCGGCTACCGAAACGGACAGGGAATGCCCTTGAGTCTTGCGTGACCTAGCGTCTGTTGAACCCACGCGGTGCCACCTTGCCCTACTAGATCGGGAAGAGGAGCGTCGCTTCGGGATGCGCCCTACATCTCCACCCAGAGGTGCTGCAGAGTGATCGAGTCAAGCCCGTCGCGAGGATGGGACGAGCACGATCGAGCTGTTCGAGCGGATACGTCATGCATATGATCGTGCAGCGTCTCGGAACATGACCAGTTGTCAATGCCAGCTTGGGTGAGAGCGCCAATCCACTGATTGATCGTGGTGAACCAATGCGGAGCGCTTCCGACCTGAATGTAGGCGATGATGGCACCCACTTTGCTGGTACTACCATGTAGACCAGCCCGAAAGCGCTGAACGCCGCCCTTCTTTCCGTGCTGCGTGTGAAGGTATTCCTGCTCCTCGCGCTTTGCGCCGCGCGGCGTGGGTAATCTCTTGCATTCGATTGGAATAAGAGGGTCGTAGTATGTGTATCGCTGACCGCCGACCCAGATAGTGCATCCGCATGGCACGGGTACAAGGTCGAGGGTTCGATTATTTACTTCCGGATCCGGCACCTCCGTTTGGAACACGATGCTGTCCAGATGAGACCCTCGAGCGGCGGCGTTCAGGAATTGGCATAGCTGGGACGTCAGCTTGTCCTCTGGAGCTAGTGCCTTGCGCTCCGGGTCGTCTCGCCACCTTGGCAGTTGCTGGTAGATCAGGTCGATAATGACGCCGATCCATTCGGCCGGGCGATGCAAGGTTGGCGTCAGCCTTCCAACGGATGGGGTAACACCGTCATCGGCAAGCATCAGAAGCCTTGCGCTCGAAGGTCGGCCAGCGTCTCGTCGCTGTCCCGCAGAGCGATGGACCGCAGCCAGTAACGCAGGCGGGCTGGCTTCAACAGGTAGATGGCGTCGCCGTCATAGATCCGGGCGATGCGGGTCATGGACAAGGACGTGCCGCGATGTTCCCGAAGCAGTGTGTCGAGCCGCCCCTTCAGCGGCTCGGTCCCTGACCAATCAATCTGACCCTCGCCGAAGACGAACCCCGCACACAGAGTTCCCCCGAAATCAGCGTGGCCAGCGGATTTGAGAGGCTTGCGAGGGTAGAAGGCGCCAATTTGATCGGCGAAGACCCGCGCGAACCGGTCGAGTTCCGCCCGACCGTCCGCACGCGCCAGGCCGGATGTGCTGCCCATCCTGGCGAACTCGAAATAATGGTTGATAATGTCGCTGGCGACAATCTGTTCGTTAAAGCTCAGGCTCAGCCCATCAGCCCGGCTGTCGAACGGCAGGTCGTAGATGTCACGGCACGATAGTGTTGTGGCCTTCTGGTTCAGCATGCGCAGACTGATGGTGGCCGCAAACGCCCGAAGTCCGACCGTCTCGCTGGTCAGCCACCGCTCAACGGGCTCAAGTTCTTTGGCCTCGCGAGCTGCAAAGCCGACAATCTTGTTCTTGTAGGTCACGCCGCCCTCACGCCAAAGAACGTGAGGCAGATCAGCGTGTTCGCGGATCAGCAACATCGGTGCCGTGAAACGGGCCGCCGTTCGCGGGCCTTCGATTGGCTTTTTGTCGACCACGGTGATCCGGCTGACATCTACGCCCGAAGTGGTCAGTGCGTCGGACGGCAGGAGCGGCCGTCCATAAAGGTGATCGGCCTTGCCTTGCTTGCCTTTCTGACCCTCGATGAAACCCTCGCCGAAGTCCCAACCCTGATGAGTGGCGTGGTCCTGGAGAGTTGGCATCTCACGCAAGCGCTTGACAAAGGCGTATGTGCGAGCGCCGCCAAGCAGATTGGAACGCCATAGGTCCGGCGAACTGTCTTCCGATATCGTGGTCATCGGGACACGGTGCAGGTCGTAATAATCGACATCGAAGCGCTGGTTGGCCTCGGCGCGGGCGGTACGGCGAAAGACTGCATGAAGGATCGAGCCGTCCGGGCTAGGGGCTTCCGCAAGCGCCACCACGGTTAGTACTTTGGTGTCTTTGCTGAACAAGCCCCGTACTGAGACGAAGTCGAGGATTTCCCTGACGTTCCAGCGCGTCAGGAAGGAGCGACGGAAATCAGGCTTTTCGTTATAGAGAAGGTTGTACTGCTGGAGCATGCCGAGCACCCCGCCAGCCCTAAGGAGATGCATGCCTTCGTGCAGGAAAAGGTAGGCGATCTGCAGGTCGGGGAGCCTGCCGTGAGCCTTCACATAGCGTCGATATGCCCGCTGAGCGCCCTCAGTGTCGAGCCTAGACTTGAACGGCGGGTTGCCAAGGACAACGGCAATTTTTGTCGACAAGCGATTTTGTTCGTTAGCCAGGAAGAAGCAGGATTGAATTAAGCCCTGGTCCCGAAGCTTGGGGAACAGTTCCGGTGTGGCCCGGATCTGCTCTGGAGTGAGTGCGTCGCACATCGCCAGGCAAAGGCTGAAGGTGGCGAGTTCGACCGCCCCTGCCTCGATATCTACGCCGTGAACCCGCTTGAGCAGCGTTCGCAGGGTGGGGACATCCGGCTGCACCCAGCTGTTCCGACTGCGCCAGCGCAGAATTATCCGTTTGTATGCTTCAACGAGGAAAATGCCTGATCCGCAGGCCGGGTCGATCACGACTTCCTGGTCATCGATGATGCGATCGATCCGTTCGTCACTAAGGGTCTCGTCAAGGATGAGACGAACCAGGGCGGGCGGCGTGTAGACGCTTACGGCCGGGTCGGTAACGAACAGCTCGTAGATGTTGCTGATGACCTCGACCGGAAGGTCGCGGAACGAATACAAGGCCCAGAAGCTCATCTGACCTGAAGCATCCTCCCGGGCTTCGATCAGCCGGCTCAGGTGGACAAGGTCAGGACTTGCCGCGATCTCGCTAAGCTCATCATCGGCAAGGGCAAAGACATCGCCGTTGAAGAGGACTGCCAGCTCCTTGAGCATCTCGAGCAGGGCTTCGCCATCGGCCAATATCGGCGGAAGCGCTTCAGCCCCTGTCATGAACCTGCCGAAGAAGCCGTCGGGAAGCGCACCGCGCTGGTCGAGGTAGGCGATCAGGAGCGAGAGGATGAGGAGTCTGCGGCGGAGTCCCGGACTCAGCAGATTGCTCTCGTTCAGGCGGGCGTAGAGCGCCTTGATCGCCGCGACTAGGCTCTGATGGGCAGCTTCATCGCCCGACAGCAGCTTTCCGGCGATGACCGGATCGTCCCAAAGTGTGCCGTTGCGGATTCTATCCGCATCCCACCATGCTTCCGTCGCGCTGATTTCAGTAGCGACATGTAGGGTGTCGAAGGGTTTGTAGACGACCTTTCCATCCCTAACAAAGTCGGGGCGGTGGGCACAGCGGAACAGCTGGACCAGCCCGGGTGATCGACGGTACACCAGGGGCACTCCGCCCCAGCTCCACAGCCGCTGGTGGAGCTCCGCAAAATCTTGATCGCTATCGGAGCCGTCACTCACGAACACGAAAGCTTGGGCGACGCCTTGCACGCCGGGAGCCTCGCCTTCGAACAGCACCGAGTGAGCGCCGTAGCGGGCTGCCTTTTCCATGACGGCAACTTCAGCCGCAGGCCGCCCGACCCGCGTGTAGCCGGCAACTCGCACCAGCCCCTCCCGTCCGACCGCCAGGGCGTCGCCGTCGACCAGCCAAGCGAGCGCATCATGCCGTGCCGGTTCTGTTTTCGTCCCACCATTCATCGCGAGCGACCGCGCTCTTGCTTGCTGAGCTCAAAACCTTCCTTGAGGAGATCCAGCATCGTGATACCCTGCTGGGCAGCGTAGACCTTGAAGGCGCGCTTGAATGAGTCTGGCACCTTGAAGTTCAGCGTCTGGAGCTCAGCTGCCTCGGGCCCGCGCCGTCCTCTTCCCGTCTGTTTGCGCGCTTCTGGCACCTGACACTCCGATCACCTCACTCAATGGTAGCACGACTTTTGGGATTGCAACACTGAAATCAGTGGAACGGGCTTACCTGAAAACCGGACTTCCGTGTCTGCGTATTTCTGTGTTTCTGTTTCAATCTTTGCTGGGCTGGCACCGGTATGGAACGTAGCCTGCAGGTTCTATGTCGCGCCACATGCCGCCGCTTTGGCGCTCATTCGAGAGCCATAGCGGCTTGCTCTTCCGCCGGGCGAACAATCACGTTCAATCCTCCCGCATGGAAAAGCTTGTCACCCTGGCTGTCGGCTTCCACTAGTGGCCTGCCGCTTAAGTGAGGCCTAAGCGAGTTTCGCACGTTGCGCGGCACCAGCCGGCCGGGCCGAGGAGCGGAACATCTTCCTCTTGAGCGATGGCGATAGCAGCTTTCGATGTGGTTCCGAGACGGAGCGCCATCTCCCGCGTGCTGATGTGCACGCGGCTGATGCGCTCAACTTCCGATACGCTCACGGACTTATCTTCGCAGTCCGCCGGCGCAATGGCCTGCAGCACCTCGGTGTAGACTCTCGGAGTGAGGTTTAGGACTTCGCCTGCATCCTTGCGAGACATAGTGCTACTGAACCGGGCGTGCGGGTAGTCACTATGGTTGAAGCGTAATGAACGCAGAAAGCGGTACGAGCTATGGTCGACCAAAATCTGCTCCGTAAGCGCAGGGCGTGAAGCGTTAAGAATGAAAGGCAACGATCCTTGTAGAAGGCTTTCGAATATCGGGCCCCAAGGTTTCAAGCGGCCGCCGATAGAACTCACGGCTACCCGCAATGTCACGGGGTCGCTGGCAAGCGCGCTCCTTGAAGCTTGATGGAAGCGGCTGAGGAATTCGTCGAACTTCTGACGGGTGGTCTGGACGGAGCCGTAGCGATGGAGGCAGAACCGGTCGCCCGTGGTTTCGAGAAGCTGCATCGCAAACAGCTGCTCAACCCCGTGGTATGAGACACCCAGCCTCCAAGCCACGTGTTCGGGCGGCACTCGGGCAGCGATCACGTTGGCTAAGGTGTTGATCTCTGCAGCATCGTAGCGAGGGGCAGCCCTATGCGCATGCACTACGAAGATGGTATTGAGCGCCCCTAGCCTGCGAAGGTAGCCGACGCCCCGCGTAGAACGGCTAAGTCTTGCAGCAGCTTCGGCGCTACTGAAAGTACGCTCGTGGAGTAAAGCGGAATTAGGTCCATCAAGATCAACCGCCCGACGAAACTTCTCGATTGTCTCGCGCACCTCGCCTGACATACCGTCGTTGGCTGCGAGACGGAGGAAGCGCATGGTGCTTCCATTGTTACCATCCCCGTGGCGTTTCGGCGCGGCTCTGAGCCGGTCGGCCATGAGGTTCTCGAGCGAACTTGGCCAGCCGAGCAGCACATGCCATGCGCTTGCAATGGCGTCAGCTACCACCGGGCCTGGCTGGTTCCAGCGGGCGCTGGTGCCGAACCTCGCAGGTGTAAGGCGGGGCTCAACGACGAGGGCCACCCTGACAAGCAGCTCGTAGACGTCCGCAGCGCGTAGGTGCTGCAACTCGGGGGGGAGCGCAGCGACGCTTTGCTGCTTGCGAGATGGATCGTAGTGGACGAGGCCCAAAGCCTTAGTGAGGGTCGAGCGAAGCGCGAACGGCACTTCATCGGCTTGGGCTGCGCTAAGATCCTCGACGCATCGATCACAGCGGGCGACGCCATTGGTATGGTGCCAGCGCTGGATCGCTCCGCAGCGCGGACAACGCTCTACGAGATACTGCCAAGTGTCGGCACAGAACGGGAATGCGCGGAGCTGCCACAGGGCGCGATGGTGAGGTGAGGTCGACAGGGCGGCCGGTGCGAAGCGCCTGACGGAAAGGTCGAGGTCATTGCGCTCGATTGGTGCACCGTAGAAGGTGCGCCGGCCTTCTGCATCGGTTGGGTATGAGCGATGCTGGAGCTCGTCGAGATCGACTTGCAGGCAGTCAGCCAGGATGGGAAGGCCATCCCAGCCGGAGGTGGAGAGGGTCGGCTTGTGGCCGTACACGACGCCAGCCAGGCTGGTGATCGTGAGAGCATTCTCGATCCAGTTGGCTGCAGCGACACGGGCGATGAGTCCATCGAGGGATTCACCCTCGATGGGTGCGAGCGGTGCCTCAACTCGCCACGGTGCCCGGGCATGTGCGTTGGTCGCCGTCATGACCTACTTCTCCCGGAAGGGATTGTAGGAGATGCAGTGGTTGGCGATGGACCAATCTTCCACCGCGTCTGCCAGATCGTCGATCCCGATCGCCGGATCATCGCGGCGAACCACCGCTGCGAGCGCCGTCTCGATAATCCGGCAGAGCTGGCGGATGTTGCCGTTCGACGCTTCGCACAGCGTCTGGGCGGTCTTGGGTATCGCGAAGCCAGACGAAGTTCGCAGGATCCGCAGTTCAACGAGTTGATCATCAAGACCGGACACGAAGCTCTCGAAGAGATCGCGGTCTTCTTCGACGAGCCAGTCGAGCGGATCCATCGTGACAGGAGCATCCAGTCGTCCCGCGAGATCCGGGCTGCGCCGGAAAACGTCACGGGCCTCCTCGGTTGCGAGAAAGGCCATAGGTACGATTCCACGATCCATGACGTCGCGAAGGGCTGTGGCAATTGCCGAGCTCATGGTCGGCCGGCGAGCAGCACGATTGAACTCGTCAATGATGAGCAGCTGCGTCTCATGGCGCTCGAGCGCGTCGAAGGCCCGCATCCACAGGACTGGCTCAGCCCCATGTTCGGGTCTCGGCACACCCATCGCCTTCAGTATGCTCGCGGGGATGGAGCGCGTGGTGCCCGAGCCATCAACAGTGGCGATGACGACCGGCTGGGAGCCTGGCGTGTGCTCACCAGCAGCCTCGACATAGGCCTTGAACCGCTCGGCACCCACGGTCTTGCCAGAGCCGGTATCGGCAATCAGCCGAACGCCGCCCTGCGTCTGGCCTTTGGAGAGCTGGCCTGTCAATCGGAGCTCGTCGAGGGCCGCGACCAGTTCGTCCTGCCGAGGGTAGGGAAGGCGGATGGCGCGAAACTTCGCGCGGGCCTCTGCCACCCGTCTAGAGCGGTCGGAGGGGCGCTCAGAGCGCCCCTCCTGCGTGATAGCTTCAATGCGGACCGAATCCTGCTGTGCCATGCTTTCGGCCCTCACTCGTAGCTGCCGCTGACGCGGCGCGTGCGGGTGGAGCGACGGGCAGGCTGCTGGCCTTCGTTGTGCTCATGGCGGTGACCTGCATCGCGACGGTCACGCGGCTTCTTGCCCTTGCGAGACTGATCGATCGGCAGCCGGGGCGCCAGGATCTCGTTGTCCAGCATGGTGGGCGCGGCGAGGTCGTGCGCGATGAACTTGCTGACCTCGATGGCTTCCGGTTCGTCCGTGTGCAGGTGAACGACGTTGCCGGTCACCTGCCGGACGCGTGGGATCTCGTACAGCCGGGCTACGAGCTGCCGCTCCCGGTGCTTCGCTTCGGGTGAGATGTTCCGGATTGCCTTGATGCGCCGTGCACGAACCGCAAGCCGCTCCTGCTCGGTGTTGAACCCGTTCGCCTCGGCCTCAGCGCTTTCCAGCAGCTGGTTATGGAACCACAGCGGCATGCCGTTCGCGTATGTTTCGTCCGAGCAACGCAGAGTCACATACTTTTTCTGGACGCGGTTCCAGACGTGGACGACCGAGATGTCCTGCGGGTCGAACTTGACCTTCACCGTCGCGGTGGGGTCGCCTTTGGCCTTCCGGCGTGGCTCGACAGGGACGAGGTCGTCGAGCAGGGCAGGCACTGTGCGTGCGCAATGATACCGAAGATTGAAGAGCCGCACGCCAGACTTGGACAGTTGGACGCCTAGGCGAACGTCCATGATCTCCCGCTGGAAGCCCGCGACATCGTGGATGACATCGATGCCATGCTTGTTGACGCTCTTCTCGAACATCAAGGCGGGTTGGCGATTTTGAAGGCCGGCGTGCGTCTCGATGTGGTATTCGGCGATCGCGTAGTTGGCGATGGCTTCGAGCTCACTGACGGTGACGCAGGCGTGCTCCTCAGGATTGTAACCGAGCTTGCGGGCAAGGGCGATCGGCCGAGTTGCGCCTGGGATCAGCTTTGTGATCTTGGACTGAAGCGTGGGGAAGATGCGCTCGCCGATCGCGCGGTAGCGTGGCTTTTTGATCGGACAATGCCGCACCGCGAAGCCTGAGCCCTTAGCGGCATCTTCAAGAGCCTTGCTGCGAAACTCCGAGGCATTGTCGACGATGACCTCGGCCGCCTTGCCGCAGATCCGCCGCAGAATGGGATACCGTTTCTCCAGCATCGGCGGCGGCCGCTTCGGGAGGCTCGCCCGCTTCAGGATCTCGCCGACGGTCCAGACCGACGGTGGCAGGTACGTGATGACGTGAGAGAGGATCACCTCGGTTGCCACGTCGATCTTGACCGTCAGGTGAGGAAGACCGACCACCATCTCGCGGTCGAGATCGAGCACGAAGTAGCCGTTGAGGGGAGTGTGGTCGATGATGGCGAGTTGAAGGGCCCGCGAGGCTGTCAGAGGCCGCCCTGAGCCTCGCCAACCAGCTTCGACCCCCGCCTTGCCGTCGCGGGCTTCCTCGGTCGCGGATTGCTTCAGCTTGATGCAGGCGCGCCAGACCGTAGCGTAGGAAGGAACCGGGTAGGGCTTGTCGGGCTTCGGATAATCCGGCGAGCGGCCCTCGTTGATGTCTTCGACCTCAGCCGCGACCTCAGCATGCGCGTCCTGATAGCTGGTCTGGCCGGTCCAGTACCGGAGAGCGGCCTTCTGCTTCACCTCTTCGATCACATCGTCGAAGTAAGGGGCACGCGGAACTCGGCCCGTCATGCGCACCATGTCGCGCATGGTGCGATGGCCGGGAACGCCGCGATCGGAGCGCCAGCGCTTGATGCTGTGAACATTGCTGTGTTCACCGAACTGCTCACGCAGCTCGGGAGTCCAATGATCCGTAAGTGCCCCGGTGATCGCCTTCACGCCGTTCGGAACACCCAGATCATCCAGCAGCTGACACTGAACGAACATCTTGCGGGCATTGGGGTCGAGCTCTTCGCAATCGGCCGTATCCCAATCAGCCTCCGCCGCGATCTTGCGTGCCAAGGCTTGGCGCACCGGCTCTTTCACTACGAGGCGGCCTGCGAGCAGGAGTTCATCGTAGGCTTCGTGTGAGAACGGTCCGAGTTCGCCGTCGGAGCCGCGATGGAGATACATCATGCCGGTCTTGCAGTGCATCAGGTGCAAGTAACCGGGGATCGTCTCTCCGACGTACTTGTAAGGAGCGTCATCGATCTCGATCACGGCGCCGCGCGGGTAGTTGTAATGTGCCATGTTGTTTCCCCTATTCGATGGTCAAAGCTTCCCCGTCCGCCGCGCTGGTGCGCGGCGGTGTGTCGGCGCTTGCTGGCGCCAGTTCATCTCCTCAGTCGTGGTGTTGCTAGGTGATCCGCACCGGCGTCTCGTGATAGAGCGGCTTGGTCAGATCCATGTGGATGCGGCGGCGCACCATGAGCGCCTGGAGCACGGCCATGCCGGCCGGCGGGAAAGTGGGTTCGAGCAGGGCTGCAAGGTCGCCGTAGGTGCTCTCGTGTCCATGGCGGAGGGCGAAACTCTCCAGTCGGCGCATGTGCTCAGGGCCGACGCGGGCGAAGCGCCGCGATTGGAAGAGCTCGACGTTCTCCTCGTGCTCCGGGGTTTCGAACACCTCACCCGCGAGAACGATGTTGAAGGACCAGCCGCAGCGGCGGCAAATCTCCGCCACCCCGCTCAGGGTCAGGCGGTAGTCTTCGTCATCTAGGTCCCGCTCGTCTCGCTTGAGCTCGATGATCTCTGTCGAGCCATCGACCTTCCGAACCTCGACGTCACAGGTGTAGCGGCGCATGCGGCCATCCAGCGGAAACTCGAAGCGGCGGTGTTCGCTCTGAGCCCACTCAACCTCCGGGTCGACTTCGCAGCGCATGAGGTACGACCGCTGCGTCATGCCTTCCCAGTATTGCAGACGCTGACGCTTGTATGATCCCCACCAGCCGTTTTCGTGGGTCAGATTGCCAGTGAACGTTCGTAAGGACCCGCCGTGCGCGGTCACATACATGTGCCCCATGGTTACGAGCTCGTCGCCAGCCTCGGGCAGATGCTTGAGGGGGCGGATGCGAGTCCGGTCTGGCGTAATCGCCGGATCGTAGAGCTGCCGAGCGATGGCATGTCGCGGGTCAACATGCGCAAGCAGCGGGCTGGCAATGACCTTCTCGACTTCCTCGGACTCGCTCATGCGCGGCGCGCCGGCTGACGGAGGGCGCGAACCCAAGGGCGGGCCTGCCGCCGCCGCCAGCTATGCCGCCGCAGTGCTTCGGTCTTTTGGATACGTTCGCACTCGGGACCGGCATCATCGTGGGGAACAGCCGGAAAGGCGGACAGGTCGAGCCCACGATGCGTGACAGGGCGCGCCTGGGAGGCTTCGAGCGCCGTCTGCCGGGGGTCCGCCGGGCTTTGCTCATCCATGTATCGTTTCCACTTATCTTGTCGGTGACAATTGGGTAGCTAGTGGCGAACTGCGCCGGGCGCAAGCTTGTTGCTGACAAAAAATGTGAAAGTGGTGATTGCCTGCTGAAGCAGGCACGCGTACGGCGAGGGGGTATGATGTCGTCAGCCGATCTCGAGCTAATCGCCAAACACTCGGGCGATGAAGCCACCTTCCGGGGCAATGAGGCAACGCTGCTGGCCCTCCCGGCTGCCACGCAGGCTGCCGTTGTTCAGAGGTTGCGCGTGCTGGATGAGTATCTGGCGTTGTCAGAGCGCACAGCGGCCGATGCGGCTCGGCTGGCACAAGCTCTCGGCATGTCGGAGCGGAACTTCTATCGGCTTGTGGGAAAGCTTCGCGACCACGGCCCTGTGGCAGGGCTGGCACCTAATTTTCGGTTACGGCAGCGGCCGTCGGCGGCGGTCGACGGTCTTGGCGACGTTGCTGAGCTAGCCTTGGAGAGGCTGCTTCAGGCGAATGAAGATGCTCGCTGGAAGGACGTTGTCGATGAGGTGCTCACGTCGTGCAGGCTGGCGGGCGTGGAGCCTCCGTCCCCGGCGACGATCAGGCGTAGGCTGCTCGCCCTGCGGGCCGAAGGTCGGCTCAGGGAGAAAGGCGAGCGGATCTTTGGAGAGACATGGCTCCTCGACCAGACGGCCATCACTCTAACCGTTCAGAGCGGGGAGGCGGTCCGTTATGTCGTGGCGACCCTTCTCATCGACCGCCAGACCAAGCTGATTGCAGGAGCGGGCTTGCTGTCGGAAAGTGACGCTGAGTCAGGTGTGGTGTCGGCGCTCATTGACGCCTGGTCGCGAGTACCAGAATTTGCAGTCGCCGCGTTGAACGTTGCATCCAAGCTGCGTGATTTTCACTGGGTTCTTCCGGAAGGTGTAAGCGGCTCTGGATTCATGCTCTCGCCAGGCCTGACGAGGACATCCGGCCTTGGCTCCCGCCGCCACGGCGAGGCCATCTTCAGGCTGCTGGGCAATCGTTTGGGTCCGTACACTCTTCTTATCAGGTCGACCGCAGACCCCGCCGATATCGATGATCAGCTGGCGACCGCCCCGGTCACGTTCAAGAAAGCTGAAGAGCTGGTGAGGCACGCGGTTGAGAAATGGAATGACGGCATCCTTCAGCAGGTCCCTGCAGTGAAGGCTGGACGAGGGCGTAACGCCCGACGGAGCCGCCTGATCGAACTCATGCAGAAGATGACGAATACCTTCCTTCCCACGCTTAGTGCTTCGTCAGCGTCGGTCCTCAAGGATGTTGAGCGCAACGTCTCGAACCCGCCGGGCGGATCGCGATCCAACCAAGCCTTGGAATGATCCTCGTTGCTCCGCCGCCGGCACCCGGGAGCGTCTAGCCAGGAGTTCGCCGATCACAGCTCGCGCGTGATGCAATGGAACCGAGAGTTCGGGGCGGGCAGCCGCGCGGCCGAGCGGCGCGAAGGGTATGCGGCCGATCTTACGCCCGACGGCGCTGGTAAGGGCGACACCAGGCCGGAGCCCCTCCGACCCGTCTTTGTCGACCTGCACTCGGGCTGCTGCGGCAAGCCGCTCAACGGCAGGTAGGCAAGGCCGAAGGGCCGCAGACATGATCAGCCGCAGGTGTCTGGACTGGGTGGCGCCTCCGTTTGCTGGATCGTCCAGAGCGTCCAGAAACGAAGCAGCCACGGCTGCATCGCTCACTTGGCCCGCACACAGGTGAAAACCCAGTACTGAGGCGGATTCCATGTGGATCAGAGCCGTGAGGACGGCGAGAGCAGCTTCCGAGTTGGTTCCCGAAACCGTGAGATCGAGCGGACACGCGTCCAGGACGAAGTCGGCGTCTTTCCGCAAGCGTCCCCTCAAGTCAGGGCTGAGCACCGGCTTACCCGTGCGTGTCCGGACTGCGTTCCACGACGGCGCTAGGAGTCCTTGTTCCTTGCAGCGTCGGTGGCTCTCGGCGAAGATCTCGCTGTCTCGCGCCCCAGGGCCGAGATCGGCGATCGTTGCGGCCAGAACGGCGCGGGTCGTCGAGGGCAGCGGGCTTTGCTGACCTTGACGTGACACCTTCGGCTCTCCGCCTGCGCGGAGATCACGAACCGCCGCAGCCAGGCGAAAGAAGCTGCGCTGCACCAGTTGTAGCTCGGCAGCGGAACGGTCAGCGTCTGCCGTGGTCGGCTTTTCGAGATCCAGATACCGATTTACCACCTCCATGCGACGGAGCGACTCAGCCCATAGGTGCGGGGGCAATGCGGCCAGCTGCCTGGTGATCTCGTCGCCCATTCTTTCCTCCGATAAATTGCATCGGAGTTCGAATTCTTGCTTCTACCTGTGCCTTGGCGCGCCGGAACTTTGGAACGCCGATGCTAGAGAGGTGTGTTTTTCTGCAATGGCACAAGCTTGGGCAGACACAGAGCCACCCGCAGCATCCTGCCGAAACTTGCAGGCTGTTGAGTTACTGACGGGACCCAGCCTACGATCGTTCGCGACAACCGGCTGCTTATGTCCGTACCAGACACTGCGCACATCAGCTCGACGGCTGCTCAGCCCCCATCTCGGTCGTTCGAGCAAACAGCTGGCCGTGCCGCAAGCCGACATTGCGAGCCCACCAAGGCGCGTCGTTCGTTCCAGATAAACCACTCTTGACCCTAACATGATGTCAGGGTGCATCTGGAGTCGGCCATGCAAAAACATTCTCACGCAACCGGCTCTGCCTGCGGCCACAATCATAGATCCAAAGCCTCTCACGAGCATGCGCCAGCAGAGAAGGTCATTGATCCCGTTTGCGGCATGACGGTCGATCCGGCGACCACCCCGCATCATGCTGAGCACGGCGGCCGAAAATATCATTTCTGCTCAGCAAAGTGCCGGGAGCGCTTCGAGCTCAGGCCGGAGCTTTATCACGATCCGGCGCAAGCAACCTCGGACTCGGCTTCGGCCGACGTCGAGTACACCTGCCCGATGCACCCAGAAATCGTGCAGATCGGACCTGGCACCTGCCCTATCTGCGGCATGGCCCTGGAGCCGAAGGCATTCAATCCAAACAAAGGGCCGTCGGAAGAGTATCTCGATATGCGCCGGCGCTTCGTCGTGTCGGCCGCTTTGTCCGCGCCATTGTTTGTCCTCGTCATGCTTCGGCACTTCTGGCCAACGACAATCGAGTTTATCGGCGGTCGCGCGCTGGATTGGGTCGAACTCATCATGGCGACCCCGGTCGTGCTGTGGGGTGGCTGGCCGTTCTTCGTACGCGGCTGGCAGAGCCTCAAGACTCTCCACCTCAATATGTTCACCCTGATCGCGATTGGGACCGGCATCGCCTGGGCTTACTCAATCGTGGGAGCCGTAGCCCCCCAACTCTTCCCACCTGCGTTCCGCACACACGATGGCGGCGTCGGCCTTTACTTTGAGGCAGCGGCAGTGATCGTGACCTTGGTGCTGCTCGGTCAGGTTCTGGAGCTGCGCGCCCGTGAACAGACCGGCTCAGCGATCCGAGCCTTGCTCGACCTTGCGCCTAAAACGGCGCACCTGATCCATGCTGGTAAGGAACGCGACGTTCCGCTCGATATGGTCAGGAGCGGCGACCAGCTTAGGGTGAAGCCTGGCGAAGCAATTCCTGTCGACGGGGAAGTGCTTGAAGGCGCGTCTTCCGTGGACGAGTCGATGTTAACCGGAGAGCCGCTGCCGATTGCCAAGGAGACCGGATCTGCGGTCACTGGCGGTTCGATCAACGGCGATGGCAGCTTTGTTATGCGCGCCGATCGGGTCGGATCAGAGACCATGCTCTCCCGCATCGTGCAGATGGTTGCCGAGGCGCAGCGCAGCCAGGCGCCGATTCAGCGTAAGGTCGATCAAGTCTCAGCGTGGTTTGTACCAGCCGTCATTGCCGTTGCAGTGATTGCGTTCGCAATCTGGTCCTTCGCCGCGCCCGAGCCCCGTCTTGCCTTCGCGCTAGTTGCTGCGGTCAGCGTCCTCATCATTGCATGTCCATGCGCTCTGGGACTGGCCACGCCCATGTCGATCATGGTTGGCGTCGGGAAGGGCGCGCAATCAGGCGTGCTCATCAAGAATGCCGAAGCTTTGGAGCGTTTTGCCAGCGTTGATACCCTGGTCGTCGACAAGACCGGCACGCTTACCGAAGGGAAGCCAGCTCTGGTGGCAGTTGAGCCTTCCACGACCTTGTCCCCGGAGGAGCTGCTGCGAATTGCGGCTTCGCTAGAGGCTTCCAGTGCTCATCCGCTTGCTCACGCAATCGTCAGGGGCGCTGAGGAGCGTGGCTTGTCCCCATCTCCGTTGACCGACTTCCAGTCGATCAGCGGCAAGGGGCTGGTCGGGACCATCGAGAACCGCAGGACAGCAATCGGTAATGGCGCGCTGATGCTGGCGGAAGGCGCAAATGCCCAGGAGCTAGAGGCCTCTGCCGGCAAGCACCGGGATGAAGGCGCGACCGTGATGTTTGTCGCGGTAGATGGGCAAGCCGCAGGGCTCATCGCAGTCGCCGATCCGGTCAAGCAAACCACCGAGGCGGCCATCGCCGGTCTTCATAGAGAGGGCCTGCGCATCATCATGCTGACCGGCGACAATCGCCGTACGGCTGAAGCAGTCGCTCGGAGGCTCGGAATCGACGAGGTAGTCGCCGACGTGCTGCCTGCCGACAAAGATGCAGCGATCGAGCGACTGAAGGAGCAGGGCCGAGTGGTCGCCATGGCCGGAGACGGGGTCAACGATGCTCCTGCTCTTGCCCGAGCCGATATCGGAATCGCGATGGGAACGGGCGCAGACGTTGCGGTTGAGAGTGCGGGCGTAACTCTGGTGAGGGGTGATCTGACCGGCCTTGTGCGCGCGCGGCGGCTCAGCCGAGCGGTGACAGCCAACATTCGCCAGAACCTCATGTTTGCCTTCGGCTACAATGCGCTTGGGGTGCCCATCGCCGCCGGCGTGTTGTATCCCGTCTTCGGTATTCTACTCTCTCCTATGATCGCCGCCTTGGCCATGAGCCTCTCCTCCGTATCAGTGATCGGCAACGCCCTGCGGCTCCGGAGTTTGCAGCTGTGAGAAGACTTGAAAATGCGGGCTGCACGAGGAGTGGTGACGGGACTTCTCTCTCTGCCCGGTCCTTGTCTGCTGGCTCCTCGAAGAGCGTCGGAGCGAGTCCATTCGCATGAAGATCGGTCAGATTTCATCAGCTAGTGGCGTCAGTCAGCGGATGATCCGACACTACGAGAAGATCGGCTTGATACCGCAGGCAGTCAGGCGCGAGTCCGGCTATCGCGATTACGACGAGCGTGACCTTCACACTCTTCACTTCATCGGCCGAGCGAGAGACCTCGGTTTCCCCATCGAAGACATCCGCCAGCTTCTCCAGCTCTGGCACGACCGTTCCCGTTCTAGCGCCGATGTGAAGGCACTGGCTCTCACCAGGGCAGAAGAACTCGGCCGTAAGGCCCGCCAGTTGGAGCAGATGCGCGCCACTCTGCAGGGCCTTGCCGACGCTTGTAGCGGTGATGATCGGCCTGATTGCCCCATCTTGGCAGGCCTTGAGTCCGAAGAGCGTACGCCAAAAGGCGCTTGACCCTGACACAGTGTCAAACCCTATATGGGTTATTCAGGATGGCTTTCGGCCCGGCAGGGAACGGAAGCGTCTAGAACGGATTGGGCCTACTAGCCGACAATATGCACCTGCTACGTCACATCACGAGCCTTCGAGGGCTTCTGCAAGCGCTTCTGGCGCTGGCCGTGCTTGTGGCCCCGGTGGCGGCGCACGCAATGGAGCAGCAGTCAGCTCCCACATCTTCGCACCACCAGCAGACGAGTGCATCCGCGCATTGCGATGGGGCATCTGATGAGGGCGCCAAGCCCGAGAAGGTGCCCGGCAAGACCTGCTGTGCATCGATGTGCATGGGTATTGCAGTGGCACCGACTGCTCCCGCTGCGGACCACATGGTTATCCATGCGGACGTCGCATCGTCGCCTTCAATCGTCCTGATTGGCTCACCGCGCGAGCTTGCTACACCTCCTCCACGATCTGCGTGAAATCGAACCAACGCTCGATTTCACGGAGACTCACATGAACAAGATTCTGACGGCTATCGCTCTGTCGATTGCTCTTCCGGCGGTTGCTCAGGCCCAGGTTGCTCCTGCGCCTGCTCCCAAGGCCACCTGCTGCGAGAAAATGGACAAGCCCTGCTGCAAGGACATGAAGTCCGACTGCTGCAAGGACATGGACCATTCCAAGACGGACCATTCCAAGATGGGCCATGACATGAAGGCTGGCACCGATCCGCACGCGGGCCACGACATGTCCAAGACTGCCGCACCCGGCGGTCACCAGCACTAAGCCGCTCTGGGGAAGCCGGCGGTGCGCCTTAGGGCCGCCGCCGGCCCCCTTCGCGCAATGACTCCGCAAGGATCCTACATGTTTGATAAGCTCGCTCTCGAGCGGCGCCAGTTTCTGCGCGCCGCCGCCCTTGGCGGTGCCGGCGTCGGCTTCGCTGCTGCTATGCCCGCCTGGGCACAGACCGTGTCTCGCGGGATCGCTCGGCCGCTACCTACTGTTAGCGGCTCTGATATCGCTCTGACGATCGGCCAAGTCGCCGTGAAGGTGGACGGCAAGGTTAGCCGCGCCATCGGAGTGAACGGCACCGTGCCAGCTCCGCTCGTCCGCCTCAAGGAAGGTGAGCGTGTACGCCTGCGGGTGCAGAACACGCTTGATGAAGAGAGCTCGATCCACTGGCACGGGCTGCTCGTGCCTTTCCAGATGGACGGGGTTCCAGGCGTCAGCTTTCCAGGCATCATGCCTCGCTCGACCTTCACCTACGAGTTCGCGGTCCCTCACTACGGGACCTACTGGTACCATTCGCATTCGGCCTACCAGGAGGAGGATGGCCTTTATGGCCCGATCGTAATCGATCCGGCCGGGCCTGATCCTGTCGCTTACGACCGCGAGCACGTGCTCGTCCTCTCCGATCACACGCCGCTGAGCGGCGCCACCGTCTACAAGAAGCTGAAGCAAATGGGCGGTGGCTACTTCAACCACCAGCGCCTGACCCTCTCGGGTGCGCTTGCCGGCCGCGACATGCCTGCCAAGGAGCGGCGTGAATGGGCCAAGATGCGGATGGACCCCGCCGACATCGCCGACGTCACTGGATCGACCTACAATTTTACGGTCAATGGCCACGGACCTTACGACAATTGGACGGGCCTGTTTCGTGCCGGCGAACGCGTGCGGCTTCGCATCATCAACGCTTCGGCCCAGACGAACTTCAATGTCCGCATTCCTGACCTGCCGATGACGGTCGTCCAAGCGGATGGTCAGAATGTCCGCCCCGTTACCGTGGATGAGTTCCAGATCGGCGTCGCTGAAACGTTCGACGTGGTCGTCACCCCCGGGGACCGCGCCTACAGCTTCGTCAGCGAGGCGATCGACCGGTCTGGAATGGGTCGAGCCACGCTTGCGCCGCGCGAGGGGATGTTCGCGCCCGTTCCACCACTCCGCCCCCGTCCCCTGCTCACCATGAAAGACATGGGCATGGATATGAGCGGCATGGCGGGGATGGATCATGGCGGGATGGCCGGCATGAACCATGGCGGTATGGCCGCAGACGGACCAAACATTCCGAACGTTGCCGTTCGGCGAGGTGTCGATCCCTCGGCTGAGCAGAACGCGTCCCGCAATCTGTGGAAGCTGACGGGCTGGAAGGAGCCCACCGACCACGGAACGATCAAGGCTGCCGCCGGAGCGGCCGTAGCAGCCACGATGAGCGGCATGGGCCATGCAGCCATGGGTCATGGCGCTGCTGGACCCGCTGCGGCTGGCTCGATGGCTGGAATGGACCATTCGGCCATGGGACATGGCTCTTCGACGCAGGGTGGCGCCATGCAGGGTATGGATCACGGATCCATGAGCATGCGTGATTTCAAGAACGCGCCTCAGGTCGACAAGAACCCCGGTGTCCAGTCCATCTCGCCGATGCCGATGGATCGAACTGGCGAGCCACCGCAGGGCCTTGAGGGCATGGATCACAGGGTACTTACCTATCGTGATCTAGTGGCCCTTCAGCGCAATCCCGATGTCCGCGCACCGACCCGCCAGTTGGAGATTCACCTAACCGGAAACATGGAACGCTACATGTGGGGCTTTGATGGCAAGAAGCTCAGCGATCCCGCTGATCCCATTCCATTCCGGCTTAACGAACGGGTGCGTGTCACATTGGTGAATGACACCATGATGCCCCACCCGATCCACTTGCATGGGCATTTCTTCGAACTGGTCACTGGCCATGGTGCTTACGCCCCTCGCAAGCACACCGTGAACGTGCCGCCAGGAGGCAAAATGACGTTCGACGTGACCGCCGATGCGGCCGGCGACTGGGCGTTCCACTGCCACAACCTCTACCACATGACTGCCGGGATGATGCGGGTCGTCACCGTGCGCCCCTTGCAGGGAGACATGCAAAATGACCTCGCCTCTTAAGCTGGCTCTGCTTGGAGCCGCAGCGGCTGTCGTGCCGGCAGCACCTGCAGCAGCGCAACATGCAGGGCACAGCAATCAGCCTGCCGCAAGTACGTCAGCGCAGTCTGCTTGCCTTCCGGAGCATGCCGCCATGGGCCACTGCACGCCCGCGCCGGTTCGACCCGTGCAAAGACAGCAGCCCGGGGCAGGAACAAGGCCTGCTTCGACTTCAGCCGCACAGTCTGCCTGTCCGCCCGAGCATGCAGCCATGGGCCATTGTACGCCGGCCCCCCAACCTCAGCCGACTCTGCCCCCGCAGCAACAGGCTTCGGGAGCTGCGCCGGCTCGATCGACGCCTTCGCAGGCGACCTGTGCGCCGGAACATGCCGCGATGGGACATTGCACACCCGCAGCTCCAACAACGGTGCAGGCAGCGCCTGCTCGAACGACCCCAGCTGCTCCTGCAGCTGCAACGGGTCAGACCGCTTGTCCGCCCGAGCATGCGGCGATGGGTCACTGCACGCCCTCGGCGCCACAGGCTCAGTCAGTGGCCAGCCCCAAGACCCAGTCTGCGCCAGCTCAGGCGGCCTGTCCGCCTGAGCATGCAGCCATGGGTCACTGCACGCCGAGTCCGGCCCAAGGCTCGGGTCAATCCAGTGCTGCGCTCGAGGGCACCAACCTTCCGGCCGGAAACGCGCCGCCGCCGCCTGTACCCACCGCCGATGCAGCGGACGCATTCTACGGCCGAGCGGCCATGGACATGGGGCGTCACCACCTCGAAGAGTTCCATGGCGACCAGAAGTTCTTCCAGGTCTTGAACAACATCGCTGAATATCGAGCTGGGAAGGGCGCTGATGGCTACGGCTGGGAAAGCGAAGCCTGGTACGGCGGCGACATAAACCGGTTTTGGCTCAAGACCGAGGGTGAAGGCGCCTTTGGTGAGGGCATCGAGAGCGCTGAGGTGCAGGCCCTCTACAGTCACGCCATCGACCCATACTGGAATGTGCAGGGCGGGCTTCGCTATGACTTCAAGCCGAACCCATCGCGCGTGTACGCCACCGTGCAGTTGGAGGGACTTGCCCCCAGCTTCTTCGACGTTGAGGGCGCGCTCTTCCTGTCGAACAAGGGCGAGCTCTCCGCTCGCGTTGGTGGCTATTACGATCAGCGCATAACGCAGCGGCTCATCTTGCAGCCAAGGGTTGAGTTCGACTTTGCCGCTCAGAATAGCCGAGAAATCGGGGTAGGCGCTGGGCTATCCAAGGCTGAGTTCGGTGCTCGCCTTCGATACGACATCAGGCGTGAGTTCGCTCCCTACATCGGTGTTCAGTACGAGCGCGCTTTCGGCAGAACCGCCAGTTACAGGCGAGCCGAGGGCGAGAAGGCGGGCGCTCTCCAGCTGCTCATCGGCGTACGAACCTGGTTCTAAGGAGAGGCTAGATGAAGCACGCATTTTTGCTCAGCGTCGCACTGCTCGTTGCGTCCCCAGCTGTTGCTCAGCCCAGTCGAGCGCTGCCAGCCGCAGCCCAGCGCGCTGAAGTCGCGGCAATCAAGACCGTTCTTGCGCAGTACAAGGCTGCGATTGAGAAACTTGACGCGTCCAACACCGAGCGCTTGTTCATGAAGAACTCTGCGATATTTGAAACCGGCGGTGTGGAGGGTACATACGTCAACTACCTTGCGCATCACCTCGGTCCCGAGTTGCGCGAGTTCAGGTCATTCCGCTTCTCGGACTACAAGGTGGATGTTCACCTGCTTGGACCAGCGGCAGCCCACGCGGTTGAGACCTACAAGTACCGCATCGAGACCAAGGGCGGCGAAACCGTGGATCGCGTCGGCGTAGCGACAAGCGTCCTCCGCAAGGACGATGGTCGATGGAAGATCGTCATGATGCACAACTCGGGCCGAAAGCCACGCACGCAATGACCCTCACTCAACTTGGCAGACCAGTCTGGCGCCAGCTGATCATCGGCTTTGTGCTGCTTTGGGCTGCGTTAGTGGTGCTCTCGGCCTCGGCCGCTGCTCATGAGGGCCACAAGCAGCAGCGCCAGGCGCAGTTGGCTGCACAGCAGCGACTGCAGCAGCAGCAGCAAGCCGCTTCCGCTCAGATGCAGCAGCAGCCGCAGACGCAAGCCTCTTCCGCTCAGATGACACCCGGCGAGATGCACGAGAACATGGGTGAGATGATGATGACACCCACAGATCGTTCGAAGTTAAGCTTCCTTGAACGTCTGCGGACATGGCTGGGCGCCTTTCACTCGATCGTCGTGCATTTCCCGATCGCATTCTTCCCGGCCGCCCTATTCACAGCAGTGGTGGGCAGGCGACGACCGGCTTTCGGTGCCCCGGTTCAGTTCCTGGTGGTCGCCGGCGGAGTCGTCGCGCCATTTGCGGCGCTTCTTGGCTGGTTGAACGCTGGCTTCGAGCTGAACGATCCGGATCGCCTGTTGCTTGCACATCGCTGGCTTGGAACGGCGATCGGTCTCGGGGGACTTGCGCTAGCACTCTGGGCTTGGCGTCGACCGTGGGAAGATCGGGGTGCCGGCATGGTCCTCTCGCTCTCAGTCATGACCGCCGCGATTGCCGTCCAGGGCTGGTTCGGCGGGTCGCTAATCCATGGGATCGCACACCTGAACTGGTGAGGAGTTAGGACATGCAGCAGTCACAGCACCACAATGGAGAGATGAACGATCCCGCAATGATGCGACGGCACTACTGGCTGCTCGCGCTGAATCTCGCGATCAGCTTGGCCATTATGTACTTTGTCATGTTCGCGATGATCAACTCGCTTGGCGAGTTCATCCAGAATGTGAACTTCTTCTACATGGCTTTGATGATGTGGGCGCCGATGGGCTCGCTCATGCTGATCATGATGGGCGGCATGTATAAGAACAAGCGCCTGAACATGGCGCTTCACGCCCTCTTCGCCGTCATTCTAGTGCTGTCCTTCTTGGCGACGCGTCAGCAATGGCTGGTCGGCGACAAGCAGTTCCTGCGCTCGATGATCCCGCATCACTCCGGTGCGATCCTGATGTGCCGCGAGTCGACGATCAAAGACGCCGAGATCAAGCGTCTATGCGGGGAGATCATTCCTGCTCAGCAGCGTGAGATCGACGAGATGAAGCAGATCATGGCGCGGATGTAAGCTGGCCATCGGAGATAAGTCATGGAAGTCCGACATTTAGCGTACAGGCAATGGAAGGTTGCCGCCTGTTGCTTGCTGATGAGTGCATCGCTTGCGGGTTGCGGCAGTTCCGAGCCCGCCAGCAACAAGGTAGCTACGGCTGAGCCAACAATCACTCAAGCTCAAGCTGCTACGCCGACGAAAGCCGAAACCATCACCGTCTTTCGAGACCCGAACTGCGGCTGCTGCTCGCTCTGGGCCGAGAGAGCCCGGCAGGCCGGATACGATGTGCGGGTGACGGATCGGCCAGACATGGCTTCGGTGAAGCAGCGCTATGGCGTGCCGACGGACCTAGCTTCCTGCCACACCAGCCTCGTTGGCGGCTACGTTATTGAAGGTCACGTTCCCGCTGAGGATGTCGACAGGCTGCTTCGCGAGCGTCCGAAGGACATCAAGGGGATTGCGGTAGCAGGAATGCCTTCTGGGTCACCTGGCATGGAAAGTCCGGATGGCACGAAGGAACCATTCAACGTGGTTGCATTCGGTGCAGACGGTCGAACTAGCCTCTACCGATCAGTGAAGGGCTGATCGGCCGAGACATACAAGACTTGAGCGGGGCGGCTCTCAAGGAGAACGAACATGAACAAGGTAACGAAATTCACGGCTCTGCTGATGGCTACGGCCGGGTTGGCAGCGTGCGGATCGCAAGCCGATAACCAGGTTGCTGCGAACGAGCCAGCGATGGATGCCAATATGGCGGCAGGTAACTCCATGCAGATGAGCGGGCCATTTGCGGAGGCCGAGATGCGCATGGACGAGCAGATGATGGCTGCGGTTGGCAGCGACGTCGGCCAGAATTGGCTCAAGAAGATGATCGTGCACCATCAGGGGGCGATCGACATGTCCCGCATCGTTCTGGACCAGAACCCTACGGCCGATGTCGCAAAGATGGCGCGCGAGACGATCGCCAAGCAGGGTAAGGAGATCGAGGATCTCCAGAAACTTGTTCAGGAGGGTGCGCCCGACCAGCGTAGCGCTGAGCTGTACCGATCGGCTATGGTGGACATGCACCAGAAGATGATGGCGGCGTCGGGCGCGGATGTCTCGCAGACCTACATGCGCAAAATGCTGGAGCACCATAAGGGTGCTGTGGCGATGTCGGACGTAGCTCTTGCGAACGGAGTGACAGGCACGCTTCGCAGCCAGATCCAGAAGACTCGCGCGGATCAGCAGAAGGAAATCGCCATGGTTGAAGCCATGCTGCGGGGCGAACCGATGCAGAGCGCGATGCAGCAATCGGGAGCGAAGACCGCTGCGCAGGCCAAGGCAGAACCCGCACCGGCAGATACGGCTAAGGCCGAACCGAAGGATAAGCCGAAAGCCACATCAGCTGCCCGTCCGGCCGAGCCGAAGGCAAGCGCGACGCCTCCTGCAAAGGCCGAACCCGCCCCTGCGGCATCGACTTGCGCTCCAGAGCATCGCGCAGCAGGGCACTGCTGATCGGATGACGAGGTGATGGGCTCGATTGGCGCGAGCCTATCTCTGCAGCCATCCTCACAAGGAAGGGGCCGGCAGTGACCTGCCGGCCCGCCACCAAACTCGTTGGGGGGAGCGATAATCATCTGATGCGCAGCCACGTGGTCGCCCGTAAAACACACAAGTGGCTTGGCCTCTTCGTCGGCCTGCAAGTGGTCATCTGGTCACTTAGCGGCGTCTACATGACCGTCGTTCATATCGACACGATCCATGGCGATCACTTCGTGCGCCATCAGCAGCCACCGGGCGTAGATGCGGCAACGCTGAGAGATCCGATCGCCCTTGCTTCGTCCTCCGGTGCCGAGAATGTCCGTTTGGCGTGGATTGATAGCCGACCGGTCTATGTCCTGACCGGTCAAGCTGGTGAGCAAGTTGTCGACGCTAGAAACGGGAAGGCTGTTGCCCGTCCAATGGAGCAGCAGGTCCGGGCGCTCGCCCGCTCATACTACACCGGCCCCGAGCCAATCTCGTCTGCGAGGCTGATCACCGACATTCCGGGCGAGATAAGGGGCCGGAAGCCGCCGCTCTGGCGCGTGGAGTTCGCGCACTGGAACAAGCCGACGCTCTACCTCTCGCCGACGACCGGCGAATTGATTTCACGTCGTCATGAGCTTTGGCGTATCTTCGACTTCGTCTGGATGCTGCACATCATGGACTATGATGAGCGCGAGAACGTCAACAACCTGGTGCTGCGTGTTTTCACCTGGGGCACCGTCCTGCTCGCCCTCTCAGGTGCCTGGCTTCTGCTCTATGCCTTCCCGAGAAAAAAGAAGAAGGGAGCGGCACGAGCATGACCATCAAGTCGATCTGGCTCCGTCGCATCCATAAGTGGGTTGGCCTGATCATCGGCGTTCAATTCCTGCTGTGGGCAATCAGTGGCACTGCCATGGCGTTGCTCAACATGGAGGAGGTCGCCGGGGGCAAGCGAGGCGGACAGAGCACGCCGGGGCTGCGAGCCACGCCAGTCGCGTGGCCACGGGTCCAGCAGGCGCTCGCTGGCCAGTCTGTAACCAAGGTGTCGCTCCAGCCGCTGCCTTGGGGCCAGCACCTACTGGTGACTTCCCCAAACGCGGGTGCCCGCCTGTTCAACGCTGCTACCGGCTTGCCAGTCCAGATAGGGGAGCGCGAGGCTCAGCTAATTGCTGCCGCTGCTCATCCGGATCGCGCAGTCGTTGCCCATGTGACGCCGCTCACCGAATTGACGCTGGCTGTTCGAGAACACCAATTACCGATTTGGCAGGTCGCATTCCGCGACGACCGACACAGCAGTTACTATGTGTCAGGCACTACCGGCGCGGTCCTGGAACGCAGGAATGACACTTGGCGCTGGTGGGACTTCTTCTGGATGCTCCACAACATGGACTATGCCAAGCGCACCAGCTTCAACCACCCGCTCATAGTGACTTTTGGCATAGCTATGGCATGGTTGGCGGTGACAGGCTTTTGGCTGCTATTCCGTACTATGTGGCGACACGATCTCACATGGCTGAAGTTTTCCAGGGGAACTCCTTCGGGCGCGCGCACTCGATAATTTTGGTTTGGCGGGCAGGTGATCCTTCGCTCAATGTCCGAGACTGGCCAAGAACGGTGATCAGGCACAAGAACTCTCCCTAGTGCTTCGCCTCATGGTGCGCATCGTGGAGGATCTCGATGCCGCCTTTGAATGCGATGACTGCGATACCCACTGCCACAACCAGGTCGGGCCAGTTCTGCCCTAACCAGAGCACAAGACCTCCTCCGACCAAGATGCCGCCGTTCGAGATGAAATCATTAAAGCTGAAGGTGGTGGCGGCGCGCATGTTCACGTCAGGCTGCCGAACCCGCTTCAGCAGGATCAAGCACCAGAGGTTCACCCCTGCGGCGATCACCGCCATGATCATCATGGTCGTGCCAATGGGGTCCGAGCCGGCGACATACCTTCTTCCGGCGTCCACAAGAACGCCGACCGCGAAGATCAAAAGCAGAATGCCGGATACTCGCGCCGCGCCCCGCTTCCACACTGGCCCTCGAGTGAGCGCCAGAAGGCTCAGGGCATAAACCAGCGCGTCGGATGAATTGTCCAGACCGTTTGCGATCAGCGCGCTCGAGCTGGCGAAGACACCGGTGGCGAAGAAGCCCACAGCGATCGCAACGTTGAGTGCCAGGACAATCCACAGCGTCTTGCGCTTGTCGGCGCTGCCAAGGTCGAGGTTGCTCTCGCTCATGACCGCCGGTTCCAGTTGGCTCGCTCGCTCAAACTGTCTTGCAGCATGCTCTTCTCCCTTTTTGTCGCGGGGTCATTCAAGCCGGCACCATCGCTACGGAACCGGCTTCCTTCTCCGGGGAACGCCCCGGACTAGCTTTCAGAAGCAGCTTGGTGATGGCGGGCAGCACCAGCAGCGTCAGCACAGTGGACGTGATCAGGCCGCCGATCACCACGGTGGCGAGGGGCTTCTGGACCTCAGCGCCCTGACCGGTCGCAAGCGCCATCGGGACGAAGCCGAACGACGCGACGAGTGCCGTCATCAGCACGGGGCGAAGGCGGGTAAGGGCGCTCTCCCGGATTGAAGCTTCGAGCGGCTTGCCGTCTTCTTGCATTTCCACGACTGAACTCATCAGCACCAGCCCGTTCAGGACGGCGATGCCGGACAGAGCAATGAAGCCCACGGCCGCTGAGATCGAGAAAGGCAGGCCTGCAAGCGCCAGCGCGAACACGCCGCCGGCGAGCGCCAGCGGGATGGCCGAGTAGATGGCCAGCGCCGGCCTTACCTTGCCCAGTGCCAGGTAGAGGAGCAGGAAGATGAGCGCGAATACCGCTGGCACCACGAGCATCAGGCGGCGCGAGGCGGCCTGCAAATTCTCATACTGGCCTCCCCACTCGACGAACGATCCCGCAGGAAGCTTGACCTGATCAGCGATCTTCTCCCGTGCATCGGCCACGAAGGAGCCGAGGTCGGTGCCCCGCACATTTGCCTGCACGATGACCCGTCGCTTGCCATTCTCGCGGCTGACCTGGTTCAGACCATCTGACAGGCTGAAGCGGGCAAGTTGCCGAAGCGGCACGGCGAAGCCGCTCTCGCCATTTTCGACGACGACCGGGAGCGCGCCGATCGCCTCCAGATCGTTGCGGGCCGTGTTGGGCATCCGGACGACGACGTCGAAGCGGCGGTCGCCCTCGAAGACGATCCCGGCATCACGGCCGCCAAGGGCCGCCGCCACTGTGTCCGACACCTCTTGGAGCGTCAGGCCGTAGCGAGCGATCGCGTCACGGTCGAACTGGACGTCGAGGGTGGGGAAACCCTCCGTCTGCTCGACCTTCACGTCGGCAGCCCCCGGCACCGTGCGCAAGACGCCAGCGACCTGCTGCCCGACGCGTCCCAGGGCCTCGACGTCGTCGCCGTAGATCTTCACCGCGACGTCGCTGCGAACCCCGGCGATCAGCTCGTTGAAGCGAAGCTCGATCGGCTGGCTCATCTCGTAGGCGTTGCCGACAAGCGGCTTCAGCTTGGCCTCGACCCGCTCGATCAGGTCCTCCTTGCTGTTCACGCCAGCCGGCCATTGATCCTTGGGCTTCAGGATGATGAAGGAGTCCGAGATATTCTGAGGCATCGGGTCGAGGGCGGCTTCGGCTGTGCCGGTCTTGGCGAACATGTGCTCGACTTCCGGGAGGCTGGCCACGGCCCGCTCAATGCGGCGCTGGAACTCGAGCGACTGGTCCAACGATGTGGACGGAACGCGAGCGGAGAGGATTGCGATGTCACCCTCGTCGAGCTGCGGAATGAACTCTCGGCCGAGCTGGGTGAACAGCAGGGCGGCCGACGCGAAGATTCCGATGCCCGCACCGATCACCGGCCAAGGCTTGGCAAGGGCACGGTCGAGCAGCGGTGCATAGCGCTGCTTGGTCCAGCTGATCGCCCGCACCTCTTTCTCATCCACCTTGCCCCGGACAAGGATGGCGACCATCGCCGGCACGAAGGTGAGGGAGAGGATGAAGGCGCCCGCCAGCGCCAACATGACCGTGGTGGCCATAGGCGAGAACATCTTGCCCTCCACCCCGGTGAAGGTCAGCAGCGGCGCGAAGACGAGGAAGATGATCGCCTGACCGTAGATGGTTGGCCGGATCATTTCGCGTGACGCCTGGAAAACCTCCTCCAGACGCTCCGCCAGATTGAGGAGGCGTCCTTCCGCATGTTGCCGCTGGGCCAGGCGACGCAAGGCATTCTCGATGATGATGATCGACCCGTCGACGATCAGACCGAAGTCGAGGGCCCCGAGGCTCATGAGATTCCCGGACGTGCCGGTAGCGTTCATCCCGATCGCCATCAGCAGGAATGACAGCGGAATGACGAGCGTGGCGATGATCGCCGCGCGGATGTTGCCGAGCAGCCAGAACAGAATGGCGATCACCAGCAAGGCGCCGATCAGCAGGTTTTCTTCTACCGTGCTGATGGTCGCATCGACGAGCTTGGAGCGGTCCAGCACCGGGTGCACTACGATGCCCGTCGGTAGCGAGCGCGTCAGTTCTTCGAGGCGATCGCCCACCGCAGCGGCGACGGTTCTGCTGTTGCCACCGGCCCGCATGAGGGCGGTGCCAACGACGATCTCCTCCCCGTCCTCGGTTGCAGCGCCCGTGCGGAGGTCGCCGCCGATACGGACGTCAGCGATGTCGCGGACAGCAATGGGCACTCCGCCACGCGTTGTCACGGTGGCGCGGGCGATCTCGTCGAGTGTGCGGATGCGCCCATCGGCGCGGACCAGGAAAGCTTCCCCGCCTCGCTCGTAGAAGTTCGCGCCGACGGACACGTTCGCCCGTTCGAGCGCCTCGGCAAGCTCGGTGAAGGAGACCCCCAGCGTCGCCATCTGAGATGGATTGGGCTGGACCACATACTGCTTCTCGTAGCCGCCGATGGAATCCACCCCGGCGATGCCGTCGACGGACGTCAGCTGGGGTCGGAGGATCCAGTCCTGGACAGTGCGGAGATAGGCGAGCTTCGCGGTCTCATCGGTGAGCCGCTCACCCTCGGGCGTCAGGTAACTCCCGTCCGGCTGCGGTCCGGGCCGTCCTGCAAGCCGGGGCACATCGCGGGTTCCTGCGGGCGCAAACTCGACCACATACATGAAGACCTCGCCGAGCCCGGTCGTGACCGGTCCCATGCGGGGTTCGACGCCCTCCGGCAGGCTTTCGGACGCGGCGGTAAGGCGCTCCGCAACCTGCTGGCGGGCGAAATACAGGTCCGTGCCGTCCTCGAAGATTGCGGTGACTTGGGAAAAGCCGTTGCGGGAGATGGACCGTGTGCTCTCGAGTCCGGGAATTCCGGCCATGGCGGTTTCGACCGGAAAGGTGACCAGCCGCTCCATGTCGAGCGGGCCGAGCGCCGGGGCGACCGTGTTGATCTGCACCTGCTTGTTGGTGATGTCGGGAACCGCATCGATGGGCACTTTGAGCAGCTGGCTGACGCCAAAGACGGCAACCAGCGCCGTCAGCAGCACCACTGCCCAGCGGAAGCGGATGGAGGTCCGAAGGAGGCGTTCGATCATGACTGTTTCCTGCGACGTCGTGCGTCGGCCTGTGCGAGGGTGAGCTGAGCGGCGTGAGTCCGGATCAATGATCGTCCGCTTCGGCGCCGAGCTGCGACTTCAGGGCGAAGGCGTTGCGGGTCACGACCATCTGACCGGCTTCGAGCCCGTCGACGATCTCGACCCTTCCTCCGCTCCGAGTGCCAAGCGTGACCGGAACCGCCTGGACGCCGCCCTTCACCGTGACAAACACCATGTCGCGGCCTTCGATCTGCTGGACAGCTTCCTCAGGCAGGATGATGCCGCGCTGCTGGCTCCCGCGTGGGACAATGCGAACCCGAACGCCTTGACCCTGGGTCAGCCCGCCTGGGGCGCCGCTGAGCTGAAGCACGACGGTGGCGGTGCGGCTTTCAGCATCAAGGGCCGGGGTCACGGACCGGACCCGCGCTTCGACCACGCCGCCGGTGGGCAGCTCTACCTGGGCCCGGTCGCCGGGCTGAATGCGCTGCGCATCGCTCACCGGAACGGAGGCGTCGATCTGGAGCCGGCGGGGGTCGGCCACGTTGAACAACTCGGCTCCGGCTGAAACGTAGGCGCCGAGCTGGGTATCGACCTCGGTGATCCGCCCGCCGATCGGACTGCGAACGGCCAGGTAGCGCCCGCCGCCGGTCACGCCGGCGGCACTGACGGCCGCTTCGGCCCGCTGCAGTTCGGCTTCTGCGGTGCGCTTGGCGGCAACGGCTGCCTCCAGATCCTGCCTTGCCGTGATCTTGGCATCGAACAGGCGCTGCTCGCGGGCCGCAGCGGCTCGCGCAGCTTGGGCCCGGGCCGCTGCCGCATTCTGCTCCGCCACAAAGGCAGCCGCCTCTCGGCTCTCCAGAAGCGCCACCGTTTCGCCGGCCGCGACCGGATCGCCAAGGCGCTTGTTGATCCGTACCACCGCACCATCAGCCCGTGCGGTCAGGAGCGCCTGACCTTCGGGCGGAGCGGCGACCGTGGCCTGCGCAATGACTTCGCTCTGGAGCGCGCCGGGCTCGACCCGCTCGAGGGCGATACCGCTGGCCGAGAGGCGCTCGGGCGTCAGCGGGACGAAGCCCTCAGGCCCATGCTCCTCTTCTGTCTCGTCGGCCGGTTCCGCACTGGTTTCCACCGTGGGAGCGGGGTCGCTCATCGAGCGCCCGATCAGCACTCCTCCCACTCCAGCAACCAAGGCTGTGGCGGCAATGCCGGCGAGCAGGCGGTTCCTGTAGGTCAGGTTAATGATCTTAAGATCGCGAAGGATCGGCATGTGGTGTGTTCCTATCGAGCAGCGATGCGGCCGAGTTCGGCCGTCGCCAGCGCGAGGGCGAGCCGGGCATCGGTGAGCGCGGTGCGGGTGGCGGTGTAGGCGTTCTGGGCATCGAGGAGTTCGAGCAGGGTCGCCCGCCCTTCAGCATAGGAGCGCTCGGTGAGGCGCAACGCTTCCGTTGCTTCCGGAACGGCCGAGGACTCGAGTGCATCCACACGCCGTTGCGCCGCCTGCACATTGGCGATGGCGTTCCTGGCCCGTGCGGTCGTGGCTGCGATCGCCGTGGCCCGGCGGGCCTCTGCTGCGGCGATCCCAGCCTGCGCTGCATCGATGTTGCCGCGATTGCGGTCGAACACCTGCAGGGGCATCGACACACCCGCTACCAGCCCGAAGTCGCCGGTCTCCCGGACGTGGCGCACGCCTACCCCGACTGCAGGATCCAGCCGCCGTTCTGCGAGCTGCTGGCGGAGAACCGCTTCGGCGGCGGCGCGCTCCGCATCGGCAAGGCGCACTTCCAGGCTGGCTTCCGCGTTGATCGTCTGCGGCTTGAGGTCAAGCAGCTGTCCGCTGACCTCCGCGACGGGTTCACGCACACCGAACAGGGCGGCGAGCGAGGAGCGGGCGGCCAGCTCATCGGCTTCCGCGACTTCCCGCTCGGCTTCGGCCTGCGCGAGAGCCGACCGCGCCCGTAGCGCTCGAAGTGGCGGATCGCGGCCCGCATCCACCAGGATCTGCGCCATGCGGGCGAACCGCCGAGCCCGCCCCACGCTTGCGGTCGCCTGGGCGAGCCGCTCGCGGGCAGTCAGGGCCCGGGCGAACTGCTCCCGCACCTGCTGCGACAGGTCGGCCCTGGCGATCGCCAGGCGTAACTGCTGAACGGTCAGCTCGGCTTGAGCCGCACTGACCCGGGCGGAGCGGCGCCCCCCAAGGTCCAGCCGCTGATTGACCGCAAGGGTCGCTTCGGTCGAGCGGAGACCGCGCAGCTCCCCGGTTCCGGCGAAGTTCTCGACCTCGAAGCTGAGCTCGGGATTGCTTCGGACGCCGGCCTGACGGGTTCGGGCTTCCGCCGCCGCCAGATCGGCCTGAGCGGCAACGATCGCCGGCGACCGGGCATTCGCCTCCTCCAGCGCCTGAGCGAGGCTGAGGCTGCCTGGAAGCGGCCCAGTGCGCGGTGCGGCTGGCGGCGGCACCACAGGTGATGGTGGACCCGCCGGCGCCGTGGACACCGGGCGGCCGACGGTCGGGCTGGCGGGATTGCCAACCTGAGCGGAAGCGGACGAGAACGCCCCTCCCGCCGCCACGACCAGGGTCGCGGCTGCAACAAACTTCATGGTGGAATACTCCTGACATCTGCAATCGAGCCCGGGGTGCCGGGCTTGAGTCAGTGTCAGGCGATTGGAGGCCTCAGTTGGTTCTCGGGCTCGCGGCCCGGCACTCCGGCAGCGGGGTCACCGAACAGGTTGGTGCGCCGGACCGGGGCCAGCGCAGCCGCTGAAATATCCGTTGGGGCGGCGAGCTGGTGGCCGCCACAAGAGGTATGATGATGGGCGACACCCTTGTCCGAGCTGGCTGGGGTCTGGTCGGGGTCGCCATCGTAGTGCCCGGTCGTTTCCGCCCCCACTTCGATGCAGTCGAGCCGTTCGGCCGCGTGCACCGTCGTTCCCGTCCACAACATGAGAACGAGGAGCATGGCGCTGACAATGGCGGTCAGGCGGGGCATGGGGCGGCGCCATAGCAGCCGCGAGCGCGATTGGGAACGCGACGCTACAGCCATCGCCGCACCTGCTGCTTGTAGGACCGATATTCATCGCCGAAGCAGCGCTGGAGATAGGCTTCTTCCCGCCGGATGACGAAGCGGTCGATCAAGGCTGCCGCTACCAGGGACAGGAAGACGGCACCGAGGCTCTGGCAGAAGATCGCGACGCTCAGGGACAGGATCGTCATGCCCAGATACATCGGATTGCGGGTGAACCGGTAGATGCCGGTCACCACCAGCGCACTCGCGGGCTGCCACGGCTCCGGCCGAGTCCGCCGCCGCCGAAAGAGGTTCAGCGCCGCGCCGAGCAGACCGAGCGCCGCCACCAGCAGCAGAATGGCGAAGACCTGCGGCACCCCGAAGTCGTGGAGGTGCATGTCGATGGCGAGGCCAGCTGCGACCGAGCTCGCGAAGATCAGGGGTGGCGGCAAGAAAACCCGAGGGCTGTCCGTCTGACCAGAGGTGCCCTGACGATCGCCGCCGCTCCGAACTTCGTTCATGCCGTCTTCCCCGTTCTGGCGCGCTCGTCCGATTGATGATCGTCAAGCTGGGCCGCAGGAGCCGCCAACCGGAAGTATGCGGCCAGCAGCAAGCCTGCCAGCAGAAAGCCGAGTGCGCCCCACATGTGAGCCCCGAGCAATGGGCGATCAGGACGCATGAGCAGGCCGGTGGGCGAGTTCGCCCCTCGCTTGAGCCATGATCTGCAGGCCGCCCCAGATGCCCAGCGTCGCCATGATGCCCGCGACGATGAGGTCCGGCCAGGCGGTGCCGGTGCCGAACACGCCGGCTGCGGCCGCGATCACGGCCAGATTGCCGATCGCATCATTGCGCGAGCAGATCCAGACCGATCGCATGTTGGAGTCGCCAGAGCGGAAGCGGAACAGCATCAGAGCGACACCGACGTTTGCCAAGAGCGCAAGCGAGCCGATAATCCCCATCGTCTCCGGCTGCGGGCTCGAGCCGTTCCACGCGGCCCAGCTGGCACTGACGAAGATGTAGGCGCCCAGCAGCACCAGTGTCGCGCCCTTGAATAAGGATGCGCGGGCTCTCCACGCCAGCGCCAAGCCGGCGACCAGCAGCGAGATGGCGTAGTTCGCGGCATCACTGAAGAAGTCGAGCGCGTCGGCCTTCAGCGCGTGGCTGTCGGCAGCTGAGCCGGCGTATAGCTCTATCGCGAACATCCCGGCGTTGACGATCAAGGCAATCCACAAGGCCCGGCGCCAACGCGGGTCGACCGTGATCTTCTGAGTGTCGGATACGCAGCTGTTACAGGCCATTTGTCACCTCGACCGAATCGGAGCGACCCGTATATGGTCCCTGTAGCGGCTACAGGGTCAATGCTGTGGTTTCCTAATCGCCCTAGAGCATCCAGCGTAGCGTCAGCAGGCCATGTTGCTCCCGCTGGCACCCGTCTGGACGCCCACTCGGCTGGCCGTTGTTCAAGCGGTGCCTAGTGAGGCCGCCGACGGTATGGCGACTGGGGCAGCTGACAAGATAAGGAAAGAGTCGACGGTCTCGGGTCTTGCGCACTAACGCCGGGCCGAGGGGACACTGACATGGGAATGAAAATCGGTCAGCTTGGAAAGGCGACCGGGACGAACGTCGAGACCATTCGCTACTATGAGCGAATTGGCCTCTTGCCGCAGGCGGACCGCACCGGCGGAAATTACCGAGACTATGGCCCGCAGGATGTCGAGCGACTCACATTCATCCGGCACGCGCGCGGGCTTGGTTTCGAGATCGCGGATATCCGATCCCTGCTGGATTTATCTGAACAGCCGGATCAGGACTGCGGAGAAGCTGACCGCATTGCCACAGGCCACCTTGCTGCGGTCGAGCGGAAGATTTCACAACTGAAGAAGCTCCAAGCCGAGCTCCGGCGTATGATCTCACAATGTCGTGGCGGCCAGATATCCGATTGTCGCATCATGCAGGCACTCGCCGACCATGAGCAATGCGAGACAGATCACGCTTGAGAGCGTAGGCCGTCAAACCTTGTAGTCACTGTAAGCTAGCACGATGTCGGCTCTGTTCGTTAAACGTGACGCGGAGGCTGGCGGTGCAGGAGCTAGGTAGAGATGAGCTTGAAGCCGCAGGGATGCGAACCTTCTTCCGCATCGCGGAGAAGTGGAGGCTCAGCGAGGCAGAACAAGCAGCGATCATGAATTTGGAAGCTGATCAACTACGGTCGGCCCGAGCGTCGGAAGCGGCGCGGATGAATGGCGACACACTGGAGAGGCTGTCGCACGTATTCGGCATCTTCAGAGCGATCAACACGCTGTTGCCGAACGTCTCCCGAGCCGACGCCTGGATGCGCGCGCCTAACCATGCACCGATCTTCGCGGGCCGTTCGGCCGTGCAGCTAATCGCAAGCGGACGCATCGAAGACCTTCGCTTGGTTCGCCGCTACCTTGAGGCCGAGTGCCAATGATCCGTTTCGACACGCTCAGCGGCCATTCATTCCCGCAGACCTTGTAGTTACTACAGGGTTAACCTACCTCCCTCCGTGGCCGCGTCGTTGCGGGCGAAAAAAGGGAGCGTGGAATGCAAGAGACAATTGCCTGCACTGCTGCTGAGGTTGAGTTTGAGCCGGCATTCGGGCGTGCACCCGAAAACAGCAATGTTCCGCTTCGGGATGTGGCTCTTTGTGACCCCCTCGAGCCGGACAGCCCTTCGGATATCCGGGTCACCCTGACACATCGCCAAATAGGCAGGCTGGTGTTTGTAGCGGCCGAGACTGGATCGCGTTTCGCCCGCGAACGGTCCAAGTACGATCCTGCGGCCTGGATGGCTGCCCCAAGACATCTCTTCGGCGGTCACAATGCCCTGACCGCCTGCGTGGATCGCACCATGTTCATGCGAGCCCTTGTGCTCCATGGCGCGACACCGGCTTACGACATGAGTCCGGAGGAGATGGCGCTCCTCCTGTCGCCTGAAGACGGCGAGGCTGACGAGATCGTGGTTGAGCCGATGGGTCGAGCAGAGGATGGCTCTGCTCCGGGACCTCTCCTGTTCCCTTGGCCGGCGGCTTTGTTCACCGCGACCTGCGTGGAGCAGGAAGCAGGCGGCGCACTCCATGTGTTTTTTGCCACCTTGGCCTCGGACGAGAGCCAAGTCCGTGAGCAGCTGCGGCACCGTCTTGGAGGCCGAATTTCATACATTGCCGATGTCGAGAAGGGGTTTGATCCCTCGCAGCCGGTCGCGGCGTCGCTGCTGTCAGAAGCGATGGTGTACCTTGTGGAGCAAATCGCAAGCGAGCCTACGTCCACTCTGGCCGCCGGCTTCAACGTCCTTGTCGAACATCGCTTCGGTGCCTGACCTTCCTGCGTACCTGACCGGATCAGGCGCAAGGGCGATCGCCTTCGATTGTTATGGCACTCTCCTCGCAATTAGGGACGAACGTCGACCGTACGGGCGACTGGCCGCCCTGGCAGGACGACGGTTGAACCCCTCGCCGATGACTTCGAGGATGACATTGCGGGACGTGGTTTCCCGCAATGTCATTCCGATCGAACTCGATGACGGCACCATCGAAAGGCTTGAGGCCGATCTGCAGGCGGAGCTTGCTTCGATCGAGCCATTGCCGGGTGCCCTCGACGTTCTGGGCCGACTTCGCGAGCGCGGATTTCGACTTGCCATCGTGTCCAACCTAGCGGCGCCCTACGCCAAGCCGATCAAGCGTTGGCTTGGACCGCTCATCGACGTGCAGGTGCTATCCTTCGAGATTGGAGCGGCGAAGCCATTGGCGGTAATTTACGAAGAGGCGTGTCGCCGTTTGGGCCTTCGTCCCTCGGAGGTCCTGATGGTCGGCGACTCGCTCCGGAACGATGTCGCCGGTCCGATGGCTGCCGGCTTGCAAGCTCGCCACCTCAGCCCGGGCGCTACCTTGCGGGAGCTTCTGAGGGACCTGCTCTGAACAAAAAAGGCCTTGACCATCGGTCCAAGCCCTTGATGTTCTAACTGGAAAGATGGACCTTAATCGTCCTTCTCGGGTAGACGCATCGTCATCATCGTCGTCCTTCGCTTACCCTCCGCAGCGACCGCTTCCGCTGCGTGTGCATATGTTTTGGGGCCTAACGTCCTAACAATCAAGCCGGTTCAACTCCATTTCCTTGCCCTTCAGCCGCTTCGTCCGGCTCCACTGCCCTTTGTGCATCACGCATCATGATGCGTTCGTTTGTCGACCAAGGCTCGCGCCGCTGCGGCGAGTTCAGGAGCTCGATGACCTTCTTGGCGGCATCCAATGCCAAGCCTTTCTCGCCGAGCTGTCCGTAAGCTTTGCTAACGGTATCCCAGTGAGCGGCGTTCTCCGCCGCATTCTCGGCCAGCCTGGCAACCATGTCCTTCAGCTTGGCGATGTCGAACCCGCGCTCGTCCAAGTCGGACTGCTGGCCGCCATATGCGCGGTAGTCCAAGAGGTAGTAGACCAGGTTGTTGCGAGTTTTCGACGCCTCGCCTGGGTCACCTTCGGCAGCTTGGAGCGCCTCCTTCGTAAGGTCGATTGCCTTGAGGATGCTGGCGAGTGCCTGCTCATCCCCGTGGGACCCGGCGCTTCTGAGTTGTTGGACTGCATCTTCCCAGATCGCGAAGGCGAGCAAGCGCGGGGCTGCCGAACGAAGCCAATGATCCTTGCCGAGATCGGAATTCGGGAGGGCATCAACGGCTGCCTGATATTTGCTGCGGGCGGCGGGCTTGTCCCCGAGTTCATCCAAAGTCCGGGCAAGCCGGTACAAGGGAGCTACCCGGTCGGGGAACAGGTCGGCCATGGTCGAATATATGCGGCTCGCCTCCACGAGGGTGGCGTTCCCGCTCGCTCCAGCGAGTTCATTACCGATATCGAAGAGTAGAAGGGCGCGCTCCATCTCCAGGACATAAAGCACTTCGTTCTCGTGATCCCGGGGGAGACCTAGACCACGGACCTTGTCCGCCGCTCGGATCAGGTCCCCTGCGACCCGCCGCCTGGCTGTTCGCAAAGAGCCCGACCCGTTCGCACCATCGATGCCGTCCTGGGCGGCAGTCACCGCTTTGTGAGCGATCTGCTTGGCGTTCTCGTCCAGGTTCAGGATGTTGTCCAAACGGTCGACGGGCCGCTCGGATCGACGGGATGCCTTCGCCCGGATGCGCTTGTCGCCGTCCATCTGAAGCTTGATCTGGTCACCATATTGGGCGAGCCCGTCGATCAGCGTCTTCATGACGTTCAGATGTGCTTGGTTGAGCTCTAGCCTCTGCGCCGCCGCGCCGTCTGGACCATCTCCTTCCGTTTCGCGCTTGTAC
The DNA here is from genome assembly GCF_049896405.1 of Sphingomonas sp. LHG3443-2. Taxonomy (NCBI): domain Bacteria; kingdom Pseudomonadati; phylum Pseudomonadota; class Alphaproteobacteria; order Sphingomonadales; family Sphingomonadaceae; genus Sphingomonas; species Sphingomonas sp. LHG3443-2. The sequence goes on along the minus strand of NZ_JAFCUG010000001.1, from coordinate 532,343 downwards.
TTGAGGCCGTGGTCGATCTCACCCCAGACGTCCTCAAGAGCGGTGCGGACCTGGATCTCGACTGGGATGTCACGATAGCCAGTCCGGTACTTCCCCCGACACCAGACCACGATGTGAATGGACGTGTAGTTCTCGGGCGTGACCTCGACACGGCCGGCGAAGCCGAAGGCTTGGCAAAGGGCTTCCACACGGCCGGGTAGATCCTGCGCATCGCCGTGTGGATTGGTCGAATAGATGATAATCTCTTCGATGCCCTTCGGACTGAAGACACTATCCGGGTCCTGGGGGCCCGCCTCGATCCGCTCGAACAGCACTGGAAGAATATCGAGGGCGTCTAGGCGGTAGAGAGTCACGATTCGCAAGCCGACCAGATCCCGCAAGCTGGAGACGGAGTATTCCGGCTTGCCGCCCTTCCGCTTCCGCAGAACCTTCTCGACGACCTTGTAGTCCTCCTTGACGCGGACCTTCACTGCGTAGGCGAGATCGCTGATCGACGGTGCACCCGTGTTCATCTCCAGGACCAGACGTTTGCGTACGTCGTCGGCTCCCCGGAGTGCATCCATTGTGTCGAGATCAAGCGTGGACGTGTCTTCTGCGCTCTGTTCGGTCATGATCACCCGCTGCAAGCCGGGCGTCCACGTAAATAGTGCCGCACGATTCGGGAAGGTTCGTCGAACGACTGAAACTGGTTGCGGAGCAAGTGCGTGCAACATCGGCGCAGCTTAGCCGCAGCTTCACAGGAGGGTGGTGCCCAGAGCCGGGATCGAACCAGCGACACTGCGATTTTCAGTCGCATGCTCTACCAACTGAGCTATCTGGGCCCACGTGCTTCGCGGGCAGGCCGTTTGGCCTTGCGAGCGGCTCCCCTAACGGGCGCCTTCGTCGCTGTCCAGCCCGGGATCGGCCGGCGGGCCAGGAAGTCGATAACCTTCGCCAAGCCATTGCAGCAGGTCACGATCCTTGCAGCCGCGGCTGCAGAAGGGGGCATGGTCCTTGGACGCCGGCTTGGCGCAGAGCGGGCATGGCTTAGAGGCGTTCGGCATGTCCGCCCGAGATGGCGAGCGAAGCGTCCTCACGCAAGCCGACATTGCCGCCGACCTGGCGGCCGAGCTGGTCCAGCCATTCAGGCCGCAACGCTGCGGCGACCGCCGGGTGACAGGCGAGGCGGATCGACCCGACTTGCCGCGCCGCGCGGCGTAGCAGCGCGCGGGCCTCGAAGCCGGGGCGGTCGGCGGCAAGCTCGAACAGGCTCGGGCCTCGGCGCGGACGCACGATCTGGAGAAAGCCGAAGCCGTTCACCGCGGTGCGCTCGAAGGGCTTTTCCAGCCCGGCGTCGATCAGCTCCCCGAGCTTCTGGCGAAGCTCGCGCCCGCTGATTGTGGGGAAGTCGATCCCGATCGAGCCGCCGATCGCGTGACGCCGGATCGCCGCCGCCGCCGCCCGTGCCGCGCTTCGGGCGAGGTCCTCGGCCCGCCCGGTCCCGTCGACGTCGATCAGGGTCATGGCGGGGGTCACCGACACCCTGAGCGTGCCGCCGGGAAAAGCGATCGTTCCGCTGCGGGCTTCTTCCAGCAGGTCCGACCAACCGGCCGCCTCAAGCAGGTCGTCCGGCGCCGGAAAGGGGATGTCATTGCCAGTCGGAAGGGCCGACACCGTGCCAGCCTCCACCACACGGCCCAGCGGCCGCTTCCACGGCTCGGCGCCCGGGATCGGCTCGCGGGTGACCTCGATCAGCGCCTTCGCGCCCTCATGGCGCCCGCCAGCGCCGCCCGGCAGCAGGAACTCGCTTGCACCATCAGAGGCAAGCGCCTGCGGCCGCACCTCCTTGATCCGCACCTCGCGCAGTTCGCCGGCACGGGGGCTGCCATCGAGATGAATGCGGGCGTCGGTAATCTCGCCATTCGCGATGCGGACCCAGCGCTCCTCGCCGATGCCGCGCTCGACCAGCCAGTCAGGCAAGCGGATAGCCTGCGCTCTTCAGAAGGTGCCGGGTTTCGGCGACCGGCAGGCCGACCACGTTGGACCAGCTTCCGGCGATGAAGCGGACATAGACCTCGCCATAGCCTTGCAAGGCATAGCCGCCCGCCTTGCCGCGCCATTCGCCGTGGCCGGCGTAATAGTCGATTTCTTCGGCCGAGAGGTTCTTCATCGCGATCACCGTCTCGACCAGCCGGGTGCGCAGCTTCTGCCCAGGCGCGGCGAGCGCGACCCCGGTCAGCACCTTGTGGCGACGGCCGGAGAGCAGCGCCATGCATGTCCGCAATGTCGCTTCGTCCTCGACCTTGGGCAGGATCCGGCGCCCGACCGCGACCACGGTGTCGGCGGCGAGCACCAGCGCATCGGGCTCGAGCGCAGCGACCGCGGCCGCCTTTTCGCTCGCCAGCCGCAGCGCGTGCGGACGCGGCAATTCGCCCTTCAATGGCTCTTCGTCGATGTCGGCAGGGCGGATGGCGTCGGGGGTGACCCCGATGCGGGCAAGCAGATCGACCCGGCGCGGGCTCGCCGAAGCGAGGACCAGGCGCATGGGCGGCGCCTTAGCCGTTATAGCCCGGCGGGCCGCCGCGGCCCGGCATGAAGCGGTAGGTGATGCGCCCCTTGGTCAAGTCATAAGGGGTCAGTTCGACCAGCACTTCGTCGCCGGTCAGCACGCGGATGCGGTTCTTGCGCATCTTGCCGGCGGTGTGGCCGAGGATTTCGTGGCCATTCTCGAGTTCGACGCGGAACATCGCGTTGGGCAGCAATTCGACCACCCGTCCACGCATCTCGAGAAGTTCTTCCTTGGCCATGCAGATCCTTTTGAGAGAAAGATAAAAGAGTAAGTCGCGCGGGCCCTTAGCGGCAGATGCGCCGAAAGTATAGGTGAGCGGTCATTCCGACGCGGGCCGGCGCTTCGCCTTGCGGGTCACCAGCAGCTTGTCGATCTTCCGCCCGTCGAGGTCGACGATCTCGAAGCGCCAGCCGTCATGATCGAAATACTCGCCCGTCTCGGGCAGATGCTTGAGCACGGCCAGCGCAAAGCCCGCAACGGTGGAATATTCGCGGTCGCCTTCGAGATTGATGCCGAGGTGATCTTCGAGGCAGTCGGCGGTGGCCGAGCCGCTGATCAGCCAGCTGCCATCCTCGCGCTCGACCAGCGGCGGATCATCGTCTTCCGTGTCGTGGGCGAAGGTCCCGGCCAGCGCCGCGAGGATCGAGCCCGGCGTCACGATGCCGTCGAGATGGCCATATTCGTCATGCACCATTGCCAGCGGCACTTCGGCCGACCGCAGCACGCCCAGCGCGTCCATCGCGTCCATGACGTCGGGGATGATTGGTGCCTTGCGGGCCAGCGCACGCAGGTCGAGCGCGCGGCCTTCCAGCAGCGCGTCCAGCATGTCGCGGGTCTGGACCACGCCGACGATCTTCTCGACCGACCCTTCCGCCACCGGCAGGCGGCTGTGCGGCGTGTCGGCAAGCGCCGCGCGCAGAGCCTCGGGGCTGCTGTCGATGTCGATCCAGTCGACCTCGGTCCGCGGCGTCATGACCTCGCGCACCGGGCGGTCGGCGAGGCGGACAATGCCGCTGATGATCGCGCGCTCGGACTCTTCCAACACGCCCGCTGTCTTGGCTTCGGCGACTACCAGGTGAAGCTCCTCTGCGGTCACGTGGTCGCGGTTCTCGCGGTCGAGCCCGAGCAGCTTGAAGATGCCAGCGCTGCTCTTGTCGAGCACCCAGACGAACGGTGCCGTCAGCTTGCTCAGCCACAGCATCGGACGGGCGACCGTGACCGCGATCGGCTCCGGGCTGCGCAGCGCGAATTGCTTGGGCACCAATTCGCCCACCACCACCGAGGCAAAGGTGGTGAGCACGATTACCAGCCCGAAGCCCAGGGTAGTCGCGGTTTCAGCATCGAGTCCAAGCCATTCCAGCCGCTGCGCCACCGGCGTGCCCAGGCGCGAACCCGACAAGGCGCCGGTCAGGATACCGATCAGGGTGATCCCGATCTGCACCGTGGACAGGAAGCGGCCGGGATCGGCGGCGAGCTTCAGCGCGATCTTGGCGCCGCCGCTGCCGCTCTTGGCGAGCGCTTTCAGCCGCGCCTCACGCGCGGAGACGATCGCCAGCTCGCTCATCGACATCACGCCGTTCAAGGCGATCAGCGCGAGGATCAGGACCAGGTCGAGCCAGGGGAAAGGGAGCAGGGTTCCGCTCATCGGGTGGTCAGCTTCTAGCCTTCAAGAAGGGGGAGCGGCAAGCGCGTCGATCGTTGTGCTGGTGGAACATCCTACCAGACCACCGGTTTCACGTGTCTGCACAAAATGTCGATCAACAAGATGGAGTGTCCTTGATCATGACCAAGGGGAAGAAACTCACGGCGGGTCTGCTGACGGCCTCGCTGATGACCACTGCGGCCTGCACCACCAACCCCGAGACCGGCAACCGCCGGATCAGTCAGACCGGCCTTGGCGCCATTCTCGGCGCGGCGGGCGGCTATCTCCTGGGTGACATCGTCGGCGGGCGCAACAGCCGCACCGAGCAGATCATCGGCGCCGGGATCGGCGGCCTCGCGGGTGCCGCGGTCGGCCGCTACATGGACCAGCAGGAAGCCGAGCTGCGCCGTGAGACGGCCGGCACCGGCGTGGACGTCATCCGCCAGGGCGACGACCTGATCCTCCGTATGCCGAGCGGGATCACCTTCGCCTACAACCGCTACGACATCCAGCCGCAGTTCCAGTCGACCCTGAACGAGGTGGCGAGCACGCTTGCGACCTACAACCAGAGCTACATCGACATCTACGGACATACCGATTCGAGCGGGTCGGACGCTTACAACCAGACGCTATCCGAGCGCCGCGCCGAATCGGTCGCGAGCTATCTCGCAAGCCGCGGCGTCGTCCGCGCCCGCATGGCGACCCGCGGTTTCGGCGAATCGCAGCTGCTGGTGAACCCGGAAACCAGCGAAGCCGACCGCGCGGCCAACCGCCGCGTGGAGATCAAGGTCGTTCCGCTGCGTCAGTAATCTCGTCGGAGGCGCTGCGCTTCGTCGTAGCGCCTCCCTCCTTCGCCAGTTGCCGGCGGCTGGCTTGCTCGGGCGCCCAGTCGATTTTCAGCCACAGCACGAAGGCGAACAGCGGCAACAGCAGCAAGGCCGCCACAAGATTGCGCGGCTGGGGGGTGCGAGACCCCTCCCACCACCAAACCCCCGCAGCGACCAGCGCCAGGAACAGCGCATAGAGCGCGACCTTGCCCTTCATCGCCGCTCCGCGAAGAAGCGCCGAAGCTGTGCCGCCGCTTCCTCCTCGCCGATCCCGCCCAGCACATCGGGACGATGATGGCAGGTCGGCTGGCCGAACAGCCGCGGTCCGTTGACCACCGCGCCGCCCTTGGGATCCTCGGCGGCGAAGCGCAGCTCCTTGATCCGCGCCAGCGCAATCGCCCCGGCGCACATCGCGCAGGGCTCGAGGCTGACCCACAGGCTGCACTCGTCAAGCCGGCTGGTGCCAAGCGCCACCCCGGCGGACCGGAGGGCCACCATCTCGGCATGCGCGGTCGGATCGCTCCCGTCGCGCATCCGGTTACGGCCTTCCGCGATGATCGTGTCACCGCGGGTCACCACGGCCCCGACCGGCACCTCGCCCGCCCGCGCCGCTTCGGCGGCAAGGTCGAGTGCGCGGCGCATGGGAAGTGGTAGCGGGAAGCCCATCCGCCCCCGCTACCGCGCCTCTTACTGCTGCGTCGAGTCGGTGGTGGCGGGCTGCTGGCTGTTCTGCACCGGCTGGGTCTGCGGCTGCGGCTGCTGCGACGCATTGCCGTTGCCACCGGGCGCCACGCGAATCTCGGGCACGGGAATGGTCGCCTTGCCGCTGCCGACCTCGATCCGCCCGGTCTGCACCTCGAACTCGGGCTTCTGGCCGCCCTTCACAACGACACCGTCACTGCCGACCGCGACCCCCGGGGCCTGCGCAGGCTGGGTCTGATTGACATTGACGAAGCCCGTCGCGACCAGCGCAATTGCGCCCACGATCAGCAGGATAAGGATAAGGATGACGGCGCGCATCGCGAGAAAACTCCCTGTTCGTTTCGCCTCAGCAACGCACGGGATGGGGCGGGGTTGCGGTTGACTGGTCGGGACCAAGCCGTTAGGGGGCAGCGCTTTCCGGGAGCTTCCATACGGGAGCACCCTCGACCAATCACGGGATAGATCCAATGGCGCGCGTGTGCGAGCTGACCGGCAAGGGCCGGCAGGTGGGCAACAATGTTTCCCACGCGAACAACAAGACCAAGCGGACGTTTCTGCCGAACCTGCAGAACGTGACGCTGATCAGCGACGAGCTCGGCAAGAGCGTCAAGCTGCGCGTCTCGACCCACGGTCTGCGTTCGGTGGAGCATGTCGGCGGCCTCGACAACTGGCTGACCAAGACCAGCGAAGACAAGCTCGGCCCGGATGCGCGCAAGCTGAAGCGCGAGCTCGCCAAGAAGGCCAAGGCCGCGGCCTGAGCCTGGCGGCCGGGCGCTGACCTGGCCGACCGCTGCTTCCTGAGATCAACTAGGCTCCGGCTCTTGCCGGGGCCTTTGTTGTGTCCAGCGTCATCCGCAGCAGCAAGGTCCGCCGCCAGCCATCATTATCGGTGACCGCCCACAGGATGGTGCGGCCATCCGGTTCCCGCTCGGCAGCAAGTCCCTCCACATTGTCGAACGGCCCCAGCGGCAGCGTCGCAAAGTTGCGCAGGCGATAGCCGCGCCCCAATCGCTCCAGCCACGCGAGTTTGTTGGTCAGGCCAAGGAGACCGATCTCCCGCACCGCAACGACGATTCGCCCATTCGGCAGCCGCACCGCATCGGCGATCCCCCCGGTGGCGCCAGCAAGTGGCACTTGCTCGGGCCTTGACGAGTCGCCCACGCGCAGGGCGAACCGTCCCCCCTCGTGGAGCAGCAGCAACGCACCGCCGCTCCGCTCCTCGACCATCGCCTCAATGCCCTTGTTCCGGCTCCAGCGGGCAGACGGCAGGACTACGGGCAGCCGCTTGGCGCCGGCGTTACTGTTGAAGCGCCACAGGCTGTGCCGGCTTTCGAAGGCTACCAGTCGACCTCGTCCATCAGGGTCGACGATCATTGCTTCCGAATCGCGGTATTTCTTGAAGGTGGGATAGCCCGGCCCGTCCGGCAGATCGCTCACCGCCGCGGGTGAAGCGCCGCTACCCGGCCGCGCAAAGGTCACCAGCGCCCCGCTATCACTCAGTGCCTGCAAACGACGGTCCGGCAGCACCGCGAGCGCCGACAGACCCATGACGCGCACGTCATCGGCAGTCAGGGTCCAGGCGTCGGTGATGGTGACCTGACCGCCCGCTTCGCCGCGTAACTCAAGGGGCTCAAGGGTCAGCCGCGCGACCCGCTCCGGCTGTGGCACTCGGTCCGGCCACTCCGTCCGGCTGTCGCTGCCAACGAGCAAAAAAGCCCCCGCGATCAACAGCTTGCTGAACAATCGCTGCAAGCGCCATTCAGGCATGTTCAACCGTGAATCGCGCATATGGAGTTCAACGGATGGGCTTTTCCCCCTGTCGGCCCCTCCGCCCCTGTCCCTCGCGTAGCGTATCGAGGGAGGGCCCGACGGTCGGTTGCGTATCGCCGTCGGGCCCGTCCCGGGGCCTTCACTTATTGAGATCGAACAGCCCGGCGAGCTGCTCCACCAGCGCGCCGCCAAGCTGCTCCGCATCCATGATCGTCACTGCGCGGCCATAATAGCGCGTGACATCGTGGCCGATCCCGATCGCCGCCAATTCAACCGGCGAGCGGCTCTCGATCCAGCCGATCACCTGCCGCAGATGCTTCTCGAGGTAAGCGCCGCCATTGGCGCTGGCGGTCGAATCGTCGACCGGCGCGCCGTCGCTGATCACCATCAGGATGCGCCGCTCCTCCGGCCGCGCCAGCAGGCGGCCGTGCGCCCACAGCAGTGCCTCGCCGTCGATATTCTCCTTGAGCAGCCCTTCGCGCATCATCAGCCCGAGGTTCTTGCGGGCGTGGCGATAAGGCTCGTCTGCGCGTTTGTAGACGATATGGCGAAGGTCGTTGAGGCGGCCGGGCGCCGGAGGGCGGCCTTCGGTCAGCCAATGCTCTCGGCTCTGCCCGCCCTTCCAGGCGCGGGTGGTGAAGCCGAGCACCTCGGTCGCGACGCCGCAGCGTTCCAGCGTTCGGGCGAGGATATCGGCGCAGATGGCCGCGATCGAGATTGGCCGCCCGCGCATCGACCCGCTGTTGTCGATCAGCAGGCTGACGATGGTGTCCTTGAACTCGGTCTCGCGCTCGATCTTGTAGGAGAGCGAATGCCCCGGCGAGACGATCACCCGCGCCAGCCGGGCGGCGTCGAGCAGCCCTTCTTCCTGGTCGAAGTCCCACGAGCGCGCCTGCTGCGCCATCAGCCGCCGCTGCAGGCGGTTGGCGAGCCGGGTCACCACACCGCTGAGCGCGCCCATCTGTGTGTCGAGATAGGCGCGAAGCCGGTTTAGCTCTTCCTCATCGGTCAGGTCCGAAGCCTCCACCACTTCGTCGAAGCGCGTCGTGAACGGGCGATAGTCGCCAGCCAGCTCGGGCTCGTTGGGGCGGCGGTTCGGCCGCGCCGCGACATTGCTGTCGCCTTCCTGCCCCGGCTCGGCATCCTCGTCGTCGCTGTCCTGTTCTTGCGTATCCTCGTCCTGCTCGTCCGACTGCTCCTGCTCGGCGCGCTGCTCCATCTCGCCGCCCTGCGCGCCGGCGTCCTGATCTTCGTCGTCGTCCTCGTCCTCGCCCTGGTCCTCACCGGCTTCATCGTCGCCGCCTTCGTCGGGGTCGTCCTCGGGCTTGTCCTCGGCTGAAGCGAAGTCGAGGTCTTCGAGCAGCTTGCGGGCGAGCGCGGCGAAGGCGTTCTGGTCGTCGAGCGCCATCGCCAGCGCGTCGAGGTCGCTCCCGGCCTTGTCCTCGATCCATTCGCGGACGAGGTCGAGCCCGCGGTCCGCCGAGCTTGGCGGCGGCGCTCCGGTCAGCCGTTCGCGCGCCAGCAGCCCAAGCGCGGTCGCCAGCGGCACTTCCTCGGCGGTGCGGGCGCGGGTGATCGCGTCGCTCCGCACCCGTGCTTCGGCGAGTTCCGCCAGATTGTCGCGCACCCCCGCCATCGCCCGGCTGCCGAGCGCTTCCACGCGGGCGCCTTCCAGCGCGTCGAACACCGCGCGCGCCTCGACGTCGGCGGGCGCGTTGCTGCCGTGCAGCTTGGGATCATGGTGCCGCAGCCGCAGCGCCACCGCATCCGCCGCGCCGCGCGCTTCGGCGACCAGCTTGGGCGCGAGCCCCAGCCCCGGCGAGACCACCCGGGCCACCCGGCCGCCCTGCGCCCCGCTTTCGGAAGCGAAGGCGACTTCCACCTCGGGATCGCGCGCGATCGCCCGCGCCGTGCCGGCCAGCACGGTGCGGAAGCGGTCGAGAGGCGTTGTTTCGGCCACTCAGGCCTTTCCGGCCACGCTCTCCGGCAGGTCCTTGCCGAACACGCGCTGGTACATTTCCGCGATCAGCCCGCGCTCGCTTTCGTCGCACTTGTTGAGGAACGACACGCGGAAGGCGAAGCCGACGTCGCCGAAGATCAGCGCGTTCTGCGCCCAGCTGATCACGGTGCGGGGGCTCATCACGGTGGAAATGTCGCCGTTGATGAACGCCTGGCGGGTGAGGTCGGCGACCTTGACCATCTGCTCAACGGTCTTGCGGCCGTCAGGCTTGTCATATTCGCCCGACTTGGCGAGCACGATCTGCGCCTCGGTTGCGGCGGGCAGGTAGTTCAGCGTGGTGACGATGTTCCAGCGGTCGAGCTGACCCTGATTGAGTGCCTGCGTCCCGTGATAGAGGCCGGTGGTGTCGCCAAGACCGATGGTGTTGGTCGTCGCGAACATGCGGAAATTGGGATTGGGGCGGATTACGCGGTTCTGGTCGAGCAAGGTGAGCTTGCCCTCCACCTCCAGCACGCGCTGGATCACGAACATCACGTCCGGACGGCCCGCATCATATTCGTCGAACACCAGTGCCACCGGATGCTGCAGCGCCCACGGTAGCAAGCCTTCGCGGAACTCGGTCACCTGTTGGCCGCCGCGCAGCACAATGGCGTCCCGCCCGATGAGATCGATGCGGCTGATATGCGCGTCGAGGTTGATGCGAATGCACGGCCACTTCAGCCGGGCTGCCACCTGCTCGATATGAGTCGATTTGCCGGTGCCGTGATAGCCCTGGACCATCACCCGGCGGTTGCGCGCGAAGCCGGCGCAGATCGCGAGCGTCGTGTCCGGATCGAACACATAGGCGGGGTCGAGGTCGGGCACCCGCTCGTCCGCTTCGGAGAAGGCCGGAACCTCCATGTCGCTATCAATGCCGAAGGCGTCGCGCACCTTCAGCATCTTGTCGGGCGCGCTCATCAGCGTGTTCCCGCTGGGCATCTGATTTTCGTTCGACATGTCGGCCATGAAGGGCCCTTAGCTGGCGCCCCGCGCGGTCTCAACCTTGGGGGGCAGGGTGAAGAGGGTGAGGAAACGCCTTGCGAGCGCTTCGTCTCCACCGAAAGCGAGACCTTCGGCAGGGGCTCCGCCATAGACCACGGCGGCGATCTGTTCGGGCGATCCGGCGATCGTTGCATCAACCCCGACCAGCGGGCGCCGTTCGACCTCCAGCGTCCGGTCCCTCACCGTGACGACAAAGCTGTCCTCGCCGTTCAGCACACCGATTCGGCCGGCAAAACCCTCGGCCTTGGCGGGGTCGATCATCGTGCGAAAGCTGATCATCAAGGACACGGGGCTCAGCGGTAGCGTCGCGTCATGACCTGGGCTCCGCGCGGCGAAGCGGCCGAGAGTCTGAAGCACCGGCTCGATCTCCAGCCCCCATTCGGTCGCCTCGTACGCGTCGCGCGCCGCGGGCGGGGGCAGGCGGATCTTGCGCAGAAGGCCGCGCCCCTCGAGCTCGTCGAGCCGCTGCTTCAACACATTGGCGCTGATTCCCGGCAGATCGCGCCGCAGGTCCGAGAAGCGACGCGCGCCCAGCATCAATTCGCGCATCACCAGCAGTGCCCAGCGATCGCCGACCAGTTCCAGCCCATGCGCGGTGCCGCACGCATCGCCATACCCGCGGCGCGGCTCAATCGACCGCTTGGAGGTTAGTTTTTCTAACTGCACGGTTGCAATGTAATACTTTCAGGAGCATCCTTCAATGGCACCGAGTCGCCAGGAGGAACCGATGGCCCGCATGATCTTCATCAACCTGCCGGTCGCGGACCTGGCCCGGTCCAAGGCCTTTCACGAGGCCATCGGCTTCAGGAACGAGCCCAAGTTCAGCAACGACCAGGGCGCCATGATGGTTCTGAGCGACACGATTTCTGTCATGCTGCTGACCCACGACTTCTATTCCACCTTCACCACCCGCCCGATCGGTGACACCCATCGCGAAAGTCGCGTTCTCCTCTGCATGTCGTGCGACAGCCGTGAGGAAGTCGACCAGATCATCGACAAGGTGGCCGCCAACGGTGGCAAAATCGACCAGTCGCCCAAGAGCGAGGCGGAACCCGGCGGACCGATGTACGGCCGCGACTTCGAGGATCCGGACGGCCACCAGTGGGAGCCGATGTGGATGGACCCGACCTTTGCCGAACAGGGCGCCCACCCGGCCGAGACCGTGGAGGCCTGAGGTGGCGACACCCACTATCACCGCGTTTGACTGGGTTCCCGACTTCGCCAAGGGCCAGGTCCGCGACTTCCGCGTCCGCTGGGCGCTGGAGGAGGTCGGTCAGCCCTATGAGGTGCGATACCTCTCGCAAGGCGAGCAGAAGGGTCCGGAGCATCGGGCTCGCCAGCCCTTCGGGCAGGTGCCGACCTATGAAGAAGACCGGCTGACCCTCTTCGAATCCGGCGCCATCGTCCACCACATCGCGTCGCAGTGGCCGGGGCTGTTCCCCGACGATGCGGCGGGCCGCGCGTTAGCGATCGAATGGATGTTCGCTGCCCTCAACACGGTTGAGCCGCCGATTGGTGAGCTTGCCTATGTCGACATCTTCGAAGCCGACAAGCCGTGGTCGAAGCCGCGCCGCCCGGCGGTCGAGGAGCGGATCGCCAGCCGCCTCAAGGATGTCGCCAAGCGTCTCGGCGACCAGCAGTGGTTCAACGGCGACTTCTCGGCCGGCGATCTCATGATGATCGCGGTGCTTCGGATCATCGAAACCGATCCGCTGCTCACCGCTCACCCGAACCTCGTCGCCTATGTGAAGCGCGGGACCGATCGCCCTGCGTTTCGCCGCGCCATCGACGCGCAGATGGCGGGCTTCACCGGCAGCCCGCCGCCGGGCTTTGCCGAGTGGGAAGCCAAGCTCAAGGCCGGCGCCGGCGCCAACTGATCAGCCAGGAAGACAACCCATGACCTATGTCGAAGGCTTCGTGACCGCGGTGCCCACCGCCAACAAGGACAAATATCTCGCTCACGCCCGCGAGGCGGCTGAGCTGATCATGGAGAAAGGCGCGACCCGCTTTGTCGAGACCTGGGGCGACGACGTGCCGCGCGGCAAGACCAACGACCTGTGGGGCGCGGTGCAGGCCAAGGAGGACGAGACCGTTCTCTTCAGCTGGTTCGAATATCCGGACAAGGCTGCCCGCGACGCCGCCAACCAGAAGATGATGGAAGACCCGCGCATGGAGAGCATGGCGAAGGACATGCCGTTCGACGGCAGCCGGATGATCTACGCCGGGTTCGAGGTCATCAACGAGGAAGGGGCAGGCGGCCGCTTCGGCTATCTCGACGGGGTGGTGGTGCCCACCAGCGCGGACAAGAAGGACGCTTATGTCGCCTTCTGCAAGAAGGCCGCGCAGGTGTTCCTCGAAAACGGCGCCACCCGCGTCGTCGATGCCTGGGGCGACGATGTTCCCGATGGCAAGCAGACCGACTTCAAGCGTGCCACCCAGCTGCGGGACGGCGAAGCGGTCGGCTACGGCTGGATCGAATGGCCGTCCAAGGACGTCCGTGACAGCGCCTGGGCCAAGGTCATGGAGGACGACCGCCTGTCCGGCGACGGGCAGGACCGCGGCATGGATGGCAAGCGAATGATGTTCGGCGGGTTCACGCCGCTGATGGCGACCTGAGCCATGACCGGTCAGCACGGCAGCTTCATCTGGTATGAGCTCATCACTCCCGATTCCGACGCCGCCAAGCGCTTCTACGACGCGGTGGTCGGATGGGACATCGAGCCGCAGCCGGCCGGCCCACTCGATTACCGGATGATCCGGCGCGGCGATGGCGGCAACGCGGGCGGGGTGATGCGCCTTAGCGAAGACATGGCAAGGAACGGCGGCCGGCCTTTGTGGCTGGGCTACGTGTCGTGCGACGATGTCGATGCGACGATTGCCGCGGTCACGGCCGAGGGCGGGCAGGTCCACATGCCGGCGAGCGACATGCCCGGTGTCGGGCGGATCGCGATGATCACCGATCCTGCCGGCGCGCCGTTCTACGTCATGCGGCCGGCCCCGCCCGAGGGGCAGCCCGATGCGGTGAGCGACGTCTTCTCGGTCGATCAGCCGCACCACGTTCGCTGGAACGAGCTCACCACGTCCAACCCGAAGGGCGCAGCCGATTTCTACGGCCGGCACTTCGGGTGGAAGCAGGAAGGCTCGATGCCGATGGGCGACCTTGGCGATTATGCCTTCATCCAGGATGGCGGCACCGGAATTGGCGCGATCATGGGCCTGATCCCGCCCAACACACGGCCGCAATGGTCGTACTATGTCGGCGTCGACGACATCGATCGCGCGGCCGAAGCCGTGCGCGCGGGCGGCGGGCAGGTGCTGATGGGCCCGCACCAGATCCCCGGCGGCGAATATTCGTTGATCGGCGTCGATCCCCAAGGCGCGAGCTTCGGCCTCGTCGGCCCGCGCAAGGCTTAGGAGAGGCAACCATGGAAAAGCTCACCACCGTGCTGTGGTTCGACCACGGCCAAGCCCGCGAAGCCGCCGATTTCTACGCCGCGACCTTTCCCGACAGCCACGTCGGCACCGCCGCCAAGGCGCCATCCGATTATCCCGATGGGCATGCCGGCAACGAGATCACGGTCGACTTCACTGTCCTCGGCCGTGCCTTCTCCGGGCTTAACGGCGGTCCCAATTTCACGCCCAACGAGGCGGTCAGCTTCATGGTCGTGACCGAAGATCAGGCCGAGACCGACCGCTACTGGAACGCCATCGTCGGCAATGGCGGCCAGGAAAGCGAATGCGGCTGGTGCAAGGACAAGTGGGGCTTTTCGTGGCAGATCACCCCCAAGATCCTGCTCGATTGCCTGAGCGCGGGCGGTGACCGCGCGAAGCGCTCGTTCGAAGCGATGATGACCATGAAGAAGATCGACGTCGCCGCCATCGAGCGTGCGGCGGCGGGAGCCACGGCCGATGCGTAAGATCCGCGGCAGCCTGTTCGCCTCGTTGGACGGGGTGGTCCAGGCCCCCGGCGGTCCGAGCGAAGACCCGACGGGCGGGTTTCAGCACGGCGGCTGGCTTCCGCAATTCTTCGACGAGGATGTCGGTGCCGCGATCGATAAGGTGTTCGGCCCGTCCTACGACCTGCTGCTCGGCCGGCGTACCTACGACATCTTCGCCGCTTATTGGCCCTATGTCGGTGGCGAAGCGACCGGCATTGGCGAGGTGTTCGACAAGACCGGCAAGGACGAAGGCGAAGCCGCCGCGGTCCAGATGGGCGAGGACTTCACCCGCGCCGCCAAATATGTCGTGACCCGCGGCCATCCCGATCTCGGCTGGTCGAACAGCCACCGCGTCGGCTCGATGGACGAACTGCGCACGCTCAAGGAGGGCAATGGCCCAGATCTCGTCATCCAGGGCAGCAGTACGCTCTACCCTGCGCTGCTCGCCGCCGGGCTCCTCGACAGCCTCACCGTTATGACCTTCCCGGTCGTGCTCGGCCGCGGCAAGCGCTGGTTCGGCGAGGACACCCCGGCCGAAAAGCTGCGGGTCGTCGAGACCAAGGTCACCCGCACCGGCGCCGTAATCGCCACCTACGAGCCCGCCGGCACCCTCGAGCATGGCTGGGCCGGTCCGCAATCGTCCAGCAGCCGCGAGGAAGCACGGCAAAAGGCGATGGCGGAGGGCCGCTGGTGACCCTCCAGCTCCACGGCCACCCGTTCAGCAGCTACTGCTGGAAAGCGCTGATCCCGCTCTACGCCAACGACACGCCGTTCGAATTCGTGATGATGGCCGGCGACCGCCCATTGGGCGAGCAATTCCCCGGCAAGCATCATCCCGGCGGCCACATTCCGGTGTTGGTAGACGATGGCACGGTGGTGGTCGAGGCAACCTCGATCGTCGAGCATCTTGCCGTCCATCACCCTGGCCCGGCCCCACTCATCCCCGCCGACCCGGCCGAAGCGGCGCGGGCCCGGATGATCGACCGCGTGTTCGACCATTACATCATGGGCAACATGCAGCGGGTGGTGTCCGCCCACTTCATCGATCGCGACCATCCCGAGCTTGGCCTGCGCGAGCAGCCGGTCGAGGCCGAGGTCGCCGGAGGCAAGACCAAGCTCCGCAAGGCCTACGCCTGGGTGGGAGGAGTGGCTCGGCGCGAACCGGCTCCCGCCACACGTCTCGCTCGTCACCTGCGCCGCCGCGCCCTCGCTTTTCTATGCCGACTGGATCGAGGAAATACCTGCCGACTGCCCGCGCCTCCGCTCACTCCGGGCCGAACTCAACGACCTGCCCCCGGTTCGCCGCTGCATCGAGGACGCACGGCCCTATCGCCCTTTCTTCCCGCTGGGCGCGCCCGATCGCGATTGACGACCGCATGTAACAACGTATCATGACGAGGTTCTCAGGAGCTTGCGCCATGCGTCACCTTGCCCTTGCCCTTCCGCTGCTTGCCGCCGCCTGCGCCCCGGCCAACCCCGATCCGCGCGGGGTCGAGAAAGGCGAGACCTTTCTCACCATTTCCGCCACCGGCCGGGCCGAAGCACGGCCCAACGAAGCGCGGATGCAGCTCGGCGTCACCAGCCAGGGCGCCAACGCGGCCGAAGCAAGCCGCCTCAACCGCGAGAAGATGGCCCGGGTCACCGCCGCGCTGACCGCGCTCGGGGTCAAGGCCGACGATCTCCAGACCCGCAACCTGTCGTTGCAACGGATCGACTATGGGAAGGAGCGCGGGCAATTCCGCGCCTCCAACATCGTCGAGGTGCGGATGACCGACGTCGGCCGCGTCGGCGAAGCGGTGACGGAGGTGACCGAAGCCGGCGCCAACGTCGTCGGCGGCCCCGACCTTCGCGTCTCGGACCGCGAAGCGGCCAACCGCTCAGCCTATGCCAACGCCTACAAGGCCGCACGCAGCCGTGCGGAAGCCTACGCCGAAGCGGCGGGACTCAAGATCGTCCGCACGGTGAACATTGTCGACGGCGGCGAATATGGGGCGCCCAGCGCCGGCTACGTCACCATGGATGCCGCCGCGCCGCCGCCGCTGGTCAGCCCGCAAAGCGTGGCTCGGACCGAACAGGCCGCCCCGCCGCCGCCACCCGGCGCGCCCTTCAACCCCGGCGTCAACCGAACCGAAGTCCGCGTCCGGATCGATTTCGCGCTGAAGCCTGCCTGAGGGCTCAGGCGAACGCTGCCGCAGCCTTCAGCGTCTGCCAGGCGTCGATCACCCCGCGCAGCTTCGCCTCGTGCGTCCGGTCGCCGCCATTGCGATCGGGGTGATAGCGCCGGACCAGCACCGAATAAGCCTTTCGCACCGCCGGTAGGTCGGCGTCGCTGCCGAGGCCCAGAACGCCCAGTGCCGCCTGCTCGGCGCCCGAAAAGCGCCTTTGCGCGGCGGGCGCCGCACCCGTTCGCCCGCGGCCGAACCGACCTCGGATCGCCTCCAGCGGATCGCTGAAATCGCTCCACGGCGGCGCAGAATCGGCGCCGCCCGCCGAGGCGAACGCGCGTGACGACCGCTCCCACCCGGCAATCGGCGACTGCGCTGCCTCGATCTCCTCCGGGCTCATGCCCGAAAAGTAGTTGTAGCGCGCGTTGTGCTCGCGAACGTGCTCCAGGCACAGCCATTGCCACGCGCCCGGCCCGTCAAAGGTCGGTGCGGTCAGCGGCGCGCGGAATTCGCCCGGTTCGGAACAGCCCGGCACCGCGCAATGCGCGGCCGCGCCTTCGACCCGGCCATGGAACTTGGGAGAACGGGAAGCCATCAAACCTGTCTTGTCGTGTCAGCCTCGTTATATAGGAGCGATGAACGTCTCTGACATGGGTCCGGTGGCCCGCGAAATGACTGATCGTCTTCAGAAATCACTCGCTCCGACGCGAATGGAGCTGCGCGACGACAGCGAACAGCATCGCGGTCACGGCGGCTATCGCGGCGAAGGCGGGGAATCGCATTTCTTCCTGAGAATGGAGAGCGCAGCCTTTGCCGGCCTCAGCCGCGTCGCGCGCCAGCGGCTGGTTTACAAGGCGCTCGGCGATCTCATGCACCACCAGGTCCACGCGCTGGCGATGGAAACGAGGGCTCCCGGCGAATGAACAACGACAGCACCATCCTGATGAGTCTGGCGCCGGTCAGCCATGACCTCGGCGGGTTCAAGGTCCACCGCACCCTGCCGCATAAGCAGCGGACCATGGTCGGCCCGTTCATCTTCTTCGACCAGATGGGCCCGGCCCGGCTCGGCGTGGACGAGGGGATCGACGTCCGCTCGCACCCCCACATCAACCTCGCCACCGTCACCTACCTGTTCAAGGGCGCCCTCGACCACCGCGACAGCGTCGGCTCGGTGCAGCGGATCGAGCCGGGCGCGGTCAACCTGATGACGGCCGGCAAGGGCATCAGCCATTCGGAGCGCTCGCCGAGCGACGAGCGGGCGCACGGCCCGATGCTCGACGGCATCCAGACCTGGCTGGCGCTGCCGCAGGACAAAGAGGAGGTCGACCCCGCCTTCGAGCATACGCCGGTCGACCGGATGCCGCTGATCGAGGGCGAGGGCAAACGCCTGCACCTCATCATGGGCGAGGCGTTCGGCGCGCGCTCGCCCGTGACCCAGCATCACCCGACCCTCTACGCCGCGCTGAGGCTGACGCCCGGCGCGAGCATCGAGCTCGAGCGCGAGGCCGACGAGCGGGCGATCTATCTTCTCGAGGGCGACCTTGCGGTGGATGGCGAGAACGTCGACCGGATGCACCTCGTCCTGCTTCGTCCCGGCACCCGCCCGGTGCTGCGGTCGACGACCGGCGCACGGCTGATGATCTGCGGCGGCGCCCCGATGGACGGCGAGCGCCACGTCTGGTGGAACTTCGTCTCCTCC
This sequence comes from Sphingomonas sp. LHG3443-2, assembly GCF_049896405.1. Classification (NCBI taxonomy): domain Bacteria; kingdom Pseudomonadati; phylum Pseudomonadota; class Alphaproteobacteria; order Sphingomonadales; family Sphingomonadaceae; genus Sphingomonas; species Sphingomonas sp. LHG3443-2. Next base: position 514,051 of record NZ_JAFCUG010000001.1, on the reverse strand, counting down.
CGCCGCGACCGTATCCAGGAAGCCAAGCGCGCGTGGAAAGCGGGCGAGTTCGCGCTTCCCCCGAGCGACGATCACGAATGGATCCCGATTCCCGAAGTGCCGCTGACCGTGAGCTACCCGTGAGGGCGCTGCTAGCCCTTGCGCTTCTGCTCGGCGCCGCTCCAGCAGTCGCCCAGCCGAAGCGGGACATCTATGCCTGCTCGGCCGAGGTTAGGAGCGGCCCGACCCGCGCCATCAGCACTCGTGAGATTGCCCCCCGGGGCCAGCTTCGCGAAACCCGCACCAGCTTCCAGACGAGTTTCGCCGGCCCGCCGACAGTGATGATGAGCGCCGAGTGGAACACGCCGGGTCTGCCCGAGGTCGCCCGTGGTCGCTACAGCTTCAGCGTGGCGCGCATCGATCCGGCAGCCGAGGCCGCGCAGCTTCAGCTCCTCATTGCTGGCCGACCGGTCGCCAAGAGCGGCTGGGCGGCAGGCCGGCTCCAGCCCGTCATCGAAGTCCGCGGCCGCGAGCTTGGAGCCGCCTGGTTCGCCGGGACCCCGGTCGCGATCCGCCTGGTCGCCCGCGGCGGTCGGCTGCTGAGCACGACGCCGATTGCGCGCGAAGGGGTGGACCGCGCCATCGACCTCGCCCGCCAGGCCAATGCCTCCGTGCTTGCCAAGGCGACCGATTTCCGCCGCCAATGTGGCCCGGCGGCGCAGGTGATCACCGCCGCATGACCCGCTTCACGCGCCATGCGCTCTCGACCGGAATCACGCTGAATGTCGGCGAGGCCGGGCCGGCGGACGGGCCGCCGCTCGTCCTCCTCCACGGCTTTCCCGAATCGCACCGCACCTGGCGCGGGCTCGTTCCGCTGCTTGAGGATCGCTACCGCCTGATCATGCCCGACCAGCGCGGGTTCGCCGGGTCGGACGCGCCGCAGGACCCCAAGGATTATGCGACCGACCGGATCGTCGCCGACCTGTTCGCGCTGGTCGACCGGCTCGGCCTCGACGACTTCACACTGGTCGGCCACGACTGGGGCGGCGCGGTCAGCTGGGCCGCCGCGCTCAGGAACCACCCACGCCTGAAGCGGCTGGTTATCGTCAACGCACCGCATCCGGTGATCTTCCAGAAGAGCCTGATCGAGGACGCCGACCAGCGCGCCGCCTCGCAATATATCACCGCCTTTCGCGCCCCCGGGTTCGAGCAGTTTCCCGAGCGGATCGGCTGGGACGCCTTTTTTGACAAGAGCTTCGAGGGCCATGTCGATCTCGCCTCGATCAGCCCCGAGGAAAAGGCCGAGTATATCGCCGAGTGGAGCCAGCCCGGTGTCTTCGCCGCCATGCTCAACTGGTATCGCGGCGCGGCCGTAATGGTCCCACCACCGGGCGTGACCGTGCCGCTGCCCGACTTCCTGCTGCGCGCCTTTCAAGCCGTGAAGGTGCCGACGCTGGTGGTCTGGGGCATGAAGGACAAGGCGCTGCTGCCGCTCCAGCTCGACGGCCTGGACACGCTGGTCGACGACCTCACTCTCGTGCGCGTGCCCGATGCCGGGCATTTCCTGCCCTGGGAGAAGCCGGAGGCCGTCGCCGGCCCCTTGCGCTCTTTCCTTGAGCGGGCGGAAGGTTCATAGGCGCCGCCCTCATGTCTGGCCCGAAGAAATCCGCCCCCAAGCGCTCCCGCGCCCGTTCGGCCGCCCGCCTCGCCGCGGTGCAGGCCCTTTACCAGCAGGAGATGGAGGGGACGCCGACGCCGCTCCTCCTCAACGAATTTCACAACCACCGCTTTGGCGAGACCATCGACGAAGTGACCATGGTCGATGCCGAGATAGACTTCTTCGACGACGTGGTCCGCGGCGTGACCGCCCGCCGCGAGGAGATCGACGACAAGGTCACCGCCCGCCTCGCCGAAGGGTGGAAGCTCGACCGTCTCGATCGCTCCATGCGCGCGATCCTGCGCGCCGGGACCTACGAGCTGCTGGCCCGTCCCGACGTCACCGTCGGCACGGTGATCGACGAATATCTCGACATCGCCCATGCCTTCTTCGGCGACAAGGACGTGAAGTTCGTGAACGGCCTGCTCGACAAGGTCGCCGGGGACGTGCGGGCCTGACCAGCGAAGCTGGAATCCTCGCCCGCCTGCGGGATCTGGCGACACACCCCGCTGCCCGCGGCCTTGCCGACGATGTCGCGGTGTTCGGCGATCTCGTCCTCACCCACGATACCATCGTCGAGGGCGTTCACTACCTGCCGACCGATCCGCCCGAGAGCGTCGGGTGGAAGCTCGGCGCGGTGAACCTGTCTGATCTTGCGGCCAAGGGAGCGGTGCCGGCCGGTGCGCTGCTGTCGCTGACCCTGCGCGGCGATGACCTGTGGGAAGATCGCTTCCTTTCCGGGCTCGAGCAGATCTTCGAGCAATTCGGCCTGCCCCTGCTCGGCGGCGACACGGTGGCGTTGCCGTCCGGCGCGCCGCGCGTGCTCGGCCTCACCGTGATCGGCAAGGCTGGTGCCACGGTGCCGAGCCGCACCGGCGGGCGCGCCGGTGACCGGCTGTGGCTGGTCGGGCCGATCGGCGACAGCGCGGCAGGCCTCTCGTTGCTGGCCGACGATCCCGAGGCGACCGGATTGCTGGTCGATACCTACCGGCGGCCGATCCCTTTGCTGGCGATTGGCGCACTCATTGCGCCGCACGCCACGGCCATGATGGACGTGTCGGACGGCCTGCTCCTGGACGCCCGCCGCCTTGCCACCGCCAGCGGCTGCGGCCTCCGCATCGACCTCTCGGCTCTGCGGTTATCGCCCGCCTTCATCGCCGAACGCGGGCAGCACCGCGCGGCGCGGATGTTCGCCGCGACCGGAGGCGACGACTACGCGCTTCTCGCCGCACTTCCGCCGGCGCTCAATGCTTTAACGATCCTGAAAGGAACCTCGGTCAATATCGCCTGTGTCGGCGAGTTGACGAAGGACGGGGCCTTCGCGCTCGCCGACGACCTCGGGCCAGTCCCGTTGCCGGAGCGCCTTGGTTATGAGCATCACGCACCCTGACATCCGCCGCTTCGCCATTGCGCTGGTGGGCCTGATCAGCGGCGGGCTTACCGCCTTCCTCCTGACCTGATTTTCCGCGGCTAGACAGGCCCGGTTTGCTCCCTACACTCCCCTCCACAACAGGATGGGGAAAGCATTACCGATGGAACTCGTGTTGATCGCGATCGGCTGCGGGCTGCTCGCTGTACTCTACGGCATCGTCACCTCCGGCCAGGTGCTCCGGCAAGCGCCCGGCAACCAGAAGATGCAGGACATCGCCGCCGCCATCCAGGAAGGCGCGCAGGCCTATCTTGGCCGGCAGTACACCACCATCGGCATCGTCGGCGTGGTCGTCGCCGTGCTGGTTTTCCTCTTCCTCGGGCCCATCGCCGCGATCGGCTTCGTGGTCGGTGCTTTGTTGTCGGGGGTCGCGGGCTATATCGGGATGAACATCTCGGTCCGCGCCAACGTCCGCACCGCGGAAGCCGCGCGGGTGTCGCTCCAGGGCGGCCTCACCACCGCCTTCCGCTCCGGCGCCATCACCGGCATGCTGGTCGCGGGCCTGGCGCTGCTTGCCATCGCCTCCTTCTTCTACGTGCTGGTTGGCCTCCAAGGCCGCGCACCGGATGACCGCACCGTCATCGACGCGCTGGTTGCCCTCGCGTTCGGCGCCTCGCTCATCTCCATCTTCGCCCGTCTCGGCGGCGGTATCTTCACCAAGGCCGCCGACGTCGGCGCCGATCTCGTCGGCAAGGTCGAAGCCGGAATTCCCGAAGACGACCCCCGCAACCCGGCCGTCATCGCCGACAACGTGGGCGACAACGTCGGCGACTGCGCCGGCATGGCCGCCGATCTGTTCGAAACCTATGTCGTCACCGTCGGCGCCACCATGGTGCTGACCGCCTTGCTGGTGAACACCACCGGCGCCGCGCTGACCGCGCTGATGAGCTTGCCGCTGCTGGTCGGCGGCGTGTGCATCATCACCTCGATCATCGGCACCTACATGGTCCGCCTCGGCCGCGGCAAGTCGATCATGGGCGCGCTCTACAAGGGCTTCTGGACCACCGCGATCCTGTCGATCCCGCTGATCTACTTCGCCACGGCTTATGCGCTCGGCGACCTCAACGCCGTGATCGGCGGACCCGAAGCGGCCGGCACCGACCTCACCGGCGCTGCTGCCGATCAGACCAGCGGCTTCACCGGCATGGACCTCTTCTGGTGCATGATGATCGGCCTCGGCGTCACCGGCCTGCTGGTCTGGATCACCGAATATTACACCGGCACCAACTACCGCCCGGTCAAATCCATCGCCAAGGCGTCGGAAACCGGCCACGGCACCAACGTCATCCAGGGCCTTGCGATCAGCCTTGAATCGACCGCGCTGCCGACGATCGTTATCTGCGCCGCGATCATCGGCTCCTACCTCCTCGCCGGCCTGATCGGCATCGCCTTTGCCGCCACCTCGATGCTGGCGCTGGCCGGCATGGTGGTCGCGCTCGACGCTTATGGGCCGGTCACCGACAACGCCGGCGGCATCGCCGAAATGAGCGGCATGGAAGACGAGGTCCGGACCCGCACCGACGCGCTCGATGCGGTGGGCAACACCACCAAGGCGGTCACCAAGGGTTATGCCATCGGCTCCGCCGCGCTCGCCGCGCTGGTGTTGTTCGGCGCCTACACCACCGACTTGAAGGAGTTCTCGGGGGACCTCGGGATCGGCGCCAACGCGGTCGATTTCAGCCTCTCCAACCCCTACGTCGTAGTCGGGCTGCTGCTCGGCGCGCTGTTGCCTTATCTGTTCGGGGCGATGGGCATGACCGCCGTGGGCCGTGCGGCGGGCAACGTGGTGCTCGACGTGCGCGACCAGTTCCGCAACAACCCGGGCATCATGGACGGCACCAGCCGCCCCAATTACGCCCGCACCGTCGACCTCGTCACCAAGGCCGCGATCCGGGAGATGATCATCCCCTCGCTGCTGCCGGTGCTGACGCCGATCGCCGTCTACTTTCTGATCGCCTGGGTGGCCGGCAAGGAACAGGGCTTCGCGGCGCTGGGCGCCCTGCTGCTCGGCGTCATCGTCTCGGGCCTGTTCGTCGCCATTTCGATGACCAGCGGCGGCGGCGCGTGGGACAATGCCAAGAAATATATCGAAGACGGCAATTACGGCGGCAAGGGTTCGGAAGCCCACAAGGCCGCGGTGACCGGTGACACGGTCGGCGATCCCTACAAGGACACCGCCGGCCCGGCGGTCAATCCGATGATTAAGATCACCAACATCGTCGCCCTGCTGCTCCTTGCGGCGCTGGCCGGGCACGGCGGCTGATCACCGCTTCCTGACGAATGAAAGGGCCCCGCCGGATCACCTCCGGCGGGGCTTTTTCATGGGGGCGCCTCAGGCGTAGCTGTGGCGCCGCTCGACGATCACGAAGCGCGTCTCGTTGACCGTCTCGCCCTGCAGATCGCGCTCGAGAATGCCGAGGCCGTGGATTTCCGCCGCCACCTCGCTCCCGATCGCCGCCCACGCCGGGTCACCCGTTCCCGCCACCTGTGCCGCGGCCAGCGCCGTGCTCGCCGCCTCGGTTCGCGCCCATGCTTGTTTGGCGAGATAGGCCTCGCATTGCGACAGCGCCGCCGGATGACTCGTCACCCGCCGGACATCGCCGACACACGCGCCCGGCTGGCCAAGCAGATGCTGCCGCACCTCCATCACGTGCTCGCCGATAATCCGAAGTTCGGGATGGGTCAGCAGCCTTCGATGCTCTTCGATCGAGCCGGCATGGCTGTTGGCGACCGGCACCACCGCCAGGTCGGCCGACCCTTCCCGCACTGCACGCAACACCGCTTCCATGTCGCCTAGGGGCAGCAGCTCATGCCCCGGCAGCAGCTTGAGGCACGCCGCTTCCGAGAAGCTCCCGCGCCCGCCAAGACACGCCACCACGCCTTTGCCCAGCGTGGGCATCATGCCATCCGGCGATGACGAGGGCGCGGCAGGCTCGCCACCCGGCCGCTCCACCCGCCCGAGTTCGAGCGCCCACGGATGCTCGTCGCAGCCGGTCGGATGGCGCGCGATGAGGTCGAGCCCGCCGCGCTCTCGCCAGCATTCCTCGTCCGCGCTGACGATCAGGATCGCCTCGCCGCGCAGGGCTTCGGCCCGTGCCGCCTCGACGCTCGTCGCCCAGGTCGCCGTCACCGCCGCGCCATGTCGTGCCGCAGCCAGCGTCGCAAGCGCGGTGCGGGCGCCTTCCGGTCCCCACAGCAGCACGCGGTAAGGCCGCTGGTGCCTGGCGCTCAGCGCCATCATCGATCGCCAGATCTGGCCGATGTCGTCGGCGGGCACATGCCGCGCCTTGGCGCTCAGCCGCTCCACGATCCGCTGTTCGCGCGCCGGGCGCATCGCCAGCGTGTGGCTGGTGGAAACGTCCTTGACCCGCGCGATCCGGCTCACCTGCCGGTAGCGTTGCTCCAGCAGGCCGAGGATCTGGTCGTCGATCCGGTCGATCTCACCGCGCAGGACGTTGATCGCGGACGCAATGGGACTGACATTCTGGTGGGAATTGATGCTGTTCATGGTTTTTGGCCTCGCCGCGCTTCACCCGCGGTTCGGGGCTCAAGCGCTCTTACTTCGGGTTGATGATCCTCACGTCCGGCACCCCGCAGGAATGCCGGCCGGTAAAGTTCACGCTGACCCGAAAGCGAAGCGTCACGGTTTGAACGGCCCTTGCCGCGGCGGGCTGATCCACGCCGCGATTTTCGAAAGCTGCCTTATCGCACCGATCGATGCAAGCGCCTTGCAATGTAGGAACTGCCCTGCTCACCTCGCCTCCGGTATCGGGAGGGGCTCAGGGCGAACAAAAAGGGCGACCCCGAAAGGGCCGCCCTATGTGAACTTCGAGAACTTCGGCTGAGGAGCTCAGAGCTTCCCGAACGCCGCTTCGTACCCGGCCTGGTCGCCGCGGGCGAGGTAGCCGGCCTGCTCGACGACCCGGTCGCGGCTGAGCCGGCCCTTGAAGGCGCCGAGTTCGCCGTCGATCAGCGTGACCTCCTCGGGGGTCAGGGCGGCGATCTGGTCGAAGCGGGTCAGCCCGCGGTCGGCGAGGATACCGGCAAGTTTGGGACCGACGCCCTTCATGCGCTGGAGGTCGTCGGGGATGCCGTGGCTTCCGGGCAGGTTGGAGTGGACCGGTGCGCCGATCACCTGGCCGATGACGTCGCTGGCGGCCGCCGCGATCTCGTCGCCGACACCATTGCCTTCGCCGCCGCCATCATGGTCGCGGCGTGAGGAGGCGGCCGCCGGTTCCGGGCTCGGGGCGGGAGTAGGGGCAGGGGAGGGCACCGCGCGCTCCTGCTCGACCGCCGCCATGTGCGGCCGCACCGGGGCCTCCGTTCGGCTCAGCGTCACGCGCTGCTTGGGACGGCGGAAGACGACCAGCCCGACGATCAGACCAAGGGCGACCGCGACCAGGATCATCGGCCAATAAGCGTTCAGCAGTTCACTCATTCCACTCATTCCATCCTCTGGACTGACGCCGGCGATGAAGCTCGGCGAGATAGGCGATGACAAGGCCAAGGCCATAGCCGAGCAGGCCCAGCACCGCCGCTTCTACGAACAAGGGCAGGCCCAGCATCAGCGCGGCCCTCCCGCTGCCGGGGCGTTCGCCCGCGGAAAATTGTTGATGACCGGGCTCGCCGGATCCCACCGCACCTCGGCGACGCCCGGCAGCTCTCCGACGCGCTCGACCAGTGCCCGGCGCTGGAAGTCGTCGGCCGGCCCGTTGAGGATGATCCGCCGGGTCAGCGGCGCATCGTCCATCCGGGCGGTGATCTGCGGCAGCTCATAGTAATCGAGCAGGCTGCGCGTCTCGCGTTCGAGGTCGGTGCGCACGTCATTCGCCGCGCCCACCGGGCCATGCCACAGCTCGGCCACGCCGATTGCGGCGAGCGCGCCGAGCCAGAGCTTCCCTTTGCGGTTCATGTTTGCCGCTCCAGCTCGCGCCATCCGATGTCGCGGCGGTGGAAGCCGTCTGCGAACTCGATCGCGTCGACACCCTGATAGGCCCGGGCTCGCGCCTCGGCCAATGTCTCGCCTAGCGCCGTCACCGCCAGCACCCGGCCGCCGGCTGAGAGCAAGGCGCCCGACCCATGCCGAGCGGTGCCCGCGTGGAACACGGTTACGCCCGGCACCCGTTCGGCCGCCTCGACCCCATCGATCAGCCCGCCCTTCTTCGGCCTACCGGGATAGCCCGCGGCGGCGACGATGACGGTCATGCTGACCGCATCCGACATCTCGGGTTGCACCGTGCCCAGCCGCCCTTCGGCGACGCTCAGCAGCAGGGCGGCGAGATCGCCCTGCAAGCGCGGTACGATCGCTTCGCATTCGGGGTCGCCGAAGCGGACGTTGTATTCGATCAGCTTGGGTCCCTCGGCGGTCAGCATCAGGCCAGCATAAAGCAGCCCGGAGAAAGGCGTTCCCGCGCGGACCATCGCCTTGGCGGTTGGACCCACGATCTCGGCCATCGCGCGGTCGCGCAACGCGTCGCTCAACACCGGCGCCGGGGAATACGCGCCCATGCCGCCGGTGTTCGGCCCGACATCGCCTTCGCCGACGCGCTTGTGATCTTGGGCGGAGGCAAGAAACAGCGCCTCTTCGCCATCCACCAGCGCGAACAGGCTCGCTTCCTCGCCTGCCAGAAATTCCTCGATCACCAGCGGCGCGCCGCCAAGATCGCGCACCGCCTGCTCGGCCTCGTCGCGGGTGGTCGCGACGGTCACGCCCTTGCCCGCCGCGAGGCCATCGGCCTTGATCACCACCGGCAGCCCGAACTCGCCAAGGGCTTCCAGCGCTGCGTCGGTGTCCGCCAGTCGCACGAAGCGCGCGGTCGGAATGCCGTTCGCCGCGCACAGGTCTTTGGTGAAGCCCTTGCTCCCCTCCAGCATCGCCGCCGCGGCCGACGGCCCGAACACCGCAATGCCCGCCTCACGGCATGCGTCCGCCACGCCGGCGACCAGCGGCGCTTCCGGGCCGACCACCACCAGCCCGACGTTGCGCTCGCGCGCCAGCGCCACCACCTTCTCGGGGTCGGTGGGATCGATGGGCAGGCACTCGGCCCACCGCGCGATTCCCGGATTGCCCGGCGCGGCAAGAAGCTCGCCGCAGCTGGGCGATTGCCGTAAGCCCCAGGCCAGCGCATCCTCGCGCCCACCGGAGCCCAACAGCAGGATAGTGATGACCGAGTTCGACATGCCCTCCGGGCTCCTAGCCGAGCGAAGCCAAGGCGACAATTCACCCGCGATGAGCGTCGGCGACTTGGCCTCTGCGGTGAAGCGCACGGTGGAGGACCGCTTCGGCCGCATCCGGGTGCGCGGCGAGATCAGCGGCTGGAAGCGGCACAGCTCGGGCCATTGCTACTTCACGCTGAAGGACGACGCCGCGTGCATCGACGCCGTGATCTGGCGCGGGCAGGCGGGCAGCCTCGCCTTCCGGCCCGAGGATGGCGCCGAGGTCATCGCGACCGCCAAGATGACCACCTATCCGGCGCGCTCCAAATACCAGCTGGTGGTCGAGCGGATGGAGCTGGCCGGCGTGGGCGCGCTGATGGCGCTGCTCGAACGCCGCCGCAAGGCGCTCGCCGCCGAAGGGTTGTTCGACGCAGCGCGCAAGCGGGCGCTGCCGTTCATGCCGCGCGTCATCGGGGTGGTGACCAGCCCCACCGGCGCAGTGATCCGCGACATCCTCCACCGGCTCGAGGACCGCTGCCCGACCCGTGTGATCCTGTGGCCGGTGCAGGTGCAGGGCGACGGGGCCGCGTCGAAGATCGCCGCCGCCATTCGCGGCTTTGGCTCCTACGAAACCCGTCCCGACCTCATCATCGTCGCCCGCGGCGGTGGCTCTATCGAGGATTTGTGGGCGTTCAACGAGGAAGAGGTCGTCCGCGCCGCCGCCGAATCGCCGATCCCCCTCATCAGCGCGGTTGGGCACGAGACCGACACCACCCTGATCGACCACGCGTCGGACCTCCGCGCGCCGACCCCCACCGCCGCGGCCGAGATCGCGGTGCCGGTCCGCGCCGAACTGCTTGCGCTTCTGGACGAGCTTAGCACCCGCAAGCGCCGCTGCCTCGGCAAGCGCGCCAGCGATGCGCGGGAGCGGCTTGCCCTCACATCCTGCCGCTGGCCTGCAGCCGACACCCTGCTTGGCCCCAAGCGCCAGCGCCTCGACGATACCGCCGAGCGTCTGCCCCGCGGTCTCGCCGCCCGTGCTCACAAGGCGGAAGCCTTGATGAACCTTACGGCCTCGCGGCTCCGGCCCGATCTCCTCGCGCAGAAACTCTCGCGGGCGAGCGATCGGCTTCAGGCGTCGGCCAAGATGCTGCCCTTAGTTCACCCCGACCGTCCGCTCGGCCGCGGCTTCGTCCGGGTCACCGCAGCGGCCGACGGCCGGACGCTGACCCATGCTGCCGACGCGCGCGCCGCGGCCCGCCTGATGCTCCACTTCGGCGACGGCGAGGTCGCGGCGACGACGGGGGAGGGGACGCCAGCACAGCCCCCCAAGGTTGAGCGCAGCCCCAAGCGCCCCTATGCCCCGCCTCAACCCAATTTGTTCGATTAAGAGGACCAGACGCCCATGTTGATGGCGGGAAGCGGCCGGGAGGCCCGGATCCATTATATGGCAGGCACCTTCCGCCTGCTTTCGGACGGCGATCACGTCCGCTGCGCGATGACGGGCGCGCGCATCCCGCTCGACACCTTGCGCTATTGGAGCGTTGCGCGGCAGGAGCCTTATATCGACGCGGCGGCCAGCCTCGCGGCTGAGGATCGCGCCCGGGGATGAGCCCCGACCCGCGGCAGTCCGGGCGTCTCGCCGAGGCCAGCCGCGCGCGGCAGGAAGGCCGTCTGAACGACGCGCGGAGCCTGCTTGCAGACCTCGTCCGCGACGTTCCGGGCTTCGGCCCCGCCTGGAACATGCTCGGGCTTGTCGAGCTCGATCTCGGCAATGCCGCTGAAGCCGAGACGAGCCTCCGGCGCGCGGTCGACGCCGATCCCGCCGCACCCTTTCCCTTGTTCAACCTGTCCCGCGCCCAGCGTGCGCTCGGTCGGCGCGAGGACGAACTCGCCAGCATCGAGGCCGCCCTCAGCCGCGATGCCTTTTTCCTTCCCGCCGTCCTCGCCAAGGCCGAGGTGCTTCGTGCACTCGGGCGCGAGCCGGAAGCGATGGAACTGCTGCGTCTGCTCTTTTCCGGGCTGCCCGCCGACCTGCAGGTGCCCGAGCCGCTCGCCCGGCAACTGGCCGCCGCCCGCGCCCTCCTCGACGCGCACAACGCACGCAAGCTCGACCACTTCTCCGCTGCCGTCGACACGGTCGCTGCCGCCGATCCAAGCGCGGACCTTACCCGCGCCCGCGCCTTTGCCGAGCAGCGCGCCGGCAGGCGCCAGGTCTTTCAGCAGCGCCCCATGGACGGCCATTTCCCGTATCTCCCGGCAATCGAGTTCTTCGCCCGCGAGCATTTCCCGTGGTTCGCCGAGCTTGAAGCACACACCGCCATCTTCCGCGCCGAATTGCTGAGCCTGTGGGCCGAGGAGAATCCCAACTTTCGCCCTTACGTCACCTACGAAGCCGGTGCGCCGGTCGGCGATTGGGGCGATCTCAACTGGTCGCCGCGCTGGAGCGCGTTCTTCCTGTGGGAGAATGGCGCGCGTCACGAAGGCAATTGCGCGCGCTGCCCGCAATCGGCGGCGATCATCGAGAAGCTTCCGCTGCTCGACATTCCGGGCAAGTCGCCCACCGTCATGTTCTCGATCCTTCAGCCGCGGACCCGCATCCCGCCGCACACGGGATCGAGCAACATCCGCACCACCATCCATCTGCCGCTGGTGGTTCCGCCCGGCTGCGGCTTTCGCGTTGGGGCTGAAACGCGCGAGTGGAAGGAAGGCGAGGCCTGGGCGTTCGACGATACGATCGAGCACGAGGCATGGAACGATAGCGATCAGGTCCGCGCCATCCTCATCCTGGACGGCTGGAATCCGCTCCTGACCGAAGCGGAGAAAGCGGTGTCGCGCCTGATCGGCTAAGCAGCCGTCTCAGTTGATCCGCTTGACCTTGATGCCCCGCTGATTGTTGATGTTGGCGGTGTAAGAGCCAAGCGCCGCACGCCGGATCTTGATCGTCTGCCCCGCCTTCGGATCGACGATGAAATTGCGGGTGTCGGTCTGCGCCCAGCGGCCACCTTCGGCAAGATCGAAGATCCACTTGCCGCCGGGTCCTTCCGCAGTGCGGACGATCCGCGTCTCGATCTCCTGCCCTTCCTCGCTATTGTCTTCGTCACCAAGGATCCGGAGGCTGGGCAGCGTCAGGCCGAACAGCGAGCGGCGGGTCTTGCGAACTTCCTGCCGGTCGAGGGTAACGAGATCACCCTTGGTCTGCGCCTCGCCGAGCGCTGAAACCGAACGATCGAAGCAAGCCAGCCGCGCCGCCGCATCGCTGACCGACCGGCAGCTGAGCACCTCGTTCACGATGGCCGGTGACGTCTTGGTCGCCGATTGCGCCGACGCGCCTCCCGAAAGCCCAAGCGCCGCTGCCGCCACTGCCCAATACAACCGCATTCTCAGCACCTTCCCGCTCCCCGGCGCTCAGTTGCGCCGCTCAGGCCGAGACTAGCAGCAAGACGGCTGGCCGAGAAGCATGTGCTGCGGGCCTATAGGATGCCCATCTCGCCCGCCCGACGGGGCCTCAGCGAACATTTTGCCTCGCAGAGCTTCTGTGACCTTTTTGCTACGGTTCCGTCGCGACGTGGGTTCTGCGGGTCTCGGTCGATTGCCTGAACCGGTGCCCCTGCGTAACAAGCGGCTCCCGTGGGTCATGGCGCATAGTCATTTCCAACGTACTTCGGAGCGATGCTCAGGGGTCAATGGGTTAAGCATAAGGGGATTTCTAATGAGATCGACTCTCCGTCAGCGCCTCATGGCGACGACGCTTTTGATCGGTGCGGCGACCGTCGCCTCGCCGGCTTGGGCCCAGGCCCAAGACAGTTCGCCCGAACCGGCCGCTTCGTCGGAAGCCGATCCGAACGCGGGTGAGCAGGATCCGGGTTCGTCGGGCGTCGACACCGGTGACGTCATCATCACCGGCTCGCGCATTGCGCGCCGCGACCTCACCTCGACCAGCCCGCTGGCCGTCGTGCAGGACGAAGAATTCTCCCTCTCCGGCTCGGTCAACGTCGAGCAGGTGATCAACGCCCTCCCGCAGGTCGTTCCGGGCGCCACCGCCTTCTCGAACAACCCGGGCGGCGGCGTTGCCACCCTTAACCTCCGCGGCCTCGGTTCGCAGCGCAACCTCGTGCTCGTCAACGGCCGCCGCTATGTTTTCTACGATCCCTCGCAGGTCGTCGATCTGAACACCATTCCGGCGTTCCTCCTCGACAGCGTTGACGTCGTCACCGGCGGTGCCTCGGCCGTTTACGGTTCGGACGCGCTTGCGGGCGTCACCAACTTCCGTCTCCGTACCGACCTCGAAGGCGTTCTCGCCGGCGGTCAGGTGTCGATCACCGAAGACGGCGACGGTCGTCGCTACAACGTCTACGGTGCGCTTGGCACCAAGCTCGGCGACGGTCGCGGCAACATCACCATCTACGGTGAATATTACAACCGCGGCTCGATCTTCCAGAGCGGCCGTCCGTTCTCGAACTTCGCGCTGAGCGACGGCGCCACCAGCCTCGTTCCGGGTGGTTCGGCCAACGTTCCGCAGGGCCGTTTTGCCGCTCCGGCGAGCGTGACCGTCAACGGCACCGCCTTCAACATCGCTGCCGGCACCAACTATGTCGGCAACGGCGCGTTCTTCGGCACGCCGGGCGTCAGCACTCCGTACGCGGCCGCCAACGCTTACAACTATGCTCCGTCGAACTACCTGATGGTCCCGCAAGAGCGTTGGACCCTCGGCGGCTACGGCGAGTATGAGGTTGGCGACGGCATCAAGCTGTACGGCGAAGTCGCCTTCATCAACAACCGCGTCGAGAACGAACTGGCGGCGACTCCGGTCACTCAGGGTGTAAACCTCAACCTGGCTACCGTCTGCACCCAGGTCAGCGCTGCTGACTGCACCCAGCTGACCACCATCGCCAACAACCAGGCGGCGGCGGTTCGCGCGGCAACTGCGGCTGGGCTTGCCAACCCGTTTGGTCAGCTTGCTGCTGGTACCGGCGTGGTTCCGGCGCTGTCGGTTCCGGCGACGGGTCCTGCGACCCAGGTCCGCCTGACCGCCAACTATCGCGTGACTCAGATCGCCAACCGCAATGCGGCCGACGATCGTAATGCGTATCGCATGCTGGTCGGCTCGCGTGGTGAGGTGTTCGAGGGCATCAACTACGACCTGTACTACATGTACTCGCGCACCAAGAATGCGCAGGTCCAGGAAGGCAACATCTCGCGTTCGGCGTTTGCCACGAACGTTGCCAACGGCACCTGCAACATCTTCGGTCTGAACCAGCTGTCGGACACCTGCATCGAGAACGTCTCGATCCTGGCTCAGAACCAGGAAGAGTCGGTTCTGCACGTGGCGCAGGGCAGCCTTTCGGGCAACCTGTTCCAGCTGCCGTGGGCGTCGGCTCCGGTCGGCATCGCCGCCGGTGTGGAATGGCGCAAGATGGCCGCGGAATTCATTCCTGACACGGCTCTGTCGTCGGGCGACGTCGTCGGCTTCAACGCCGGTGACCCGACTGCGGGCAGCTACAACGTGAAGGAAGTGTTCGGCGAGCTTCGCATCCCGATCATCGCGGACAGCTTCATCAACCGCTTCGAAATCAGCGCTGCAGGCCGTTATTCGGACTACTCGCTCGACGCGGTTGGCACGGTGCCGACCTACTCGATCGGTGCCGAACTGGCTCCGGTGCGCGACATCACCTTCCGTGCGCAGTATCAGCGCGCGGTTCGCGCCCCGAACGTACAGGAACTGTTCGGCGGCTCGTCGGTCGGCTTCCCGGCTGCGACCGATCCGTGCTCCAGCCGTACACCGGTTGCGGGGCGGACCGATGCCCTGCGCCTGC
Source organism: Sphingomonas sp. LHG3443-2 (assembly GCF_049896405.1). Lineage (NCBI taxonomy): Bacteria > Pseudomonadati > Pseudomonadota > Alphaproteobacteria > Sphingomonadales > Sphingomonadaceae > Sphingomonas > Sphingomonas sp. LHG3443-2. Next base: position 499,014 of record NZ_JAFCUG010000001.1, on the reverse strand, counting down.
TTTGCGAGCGGACCGGCGTGCCGCAGGCCAACGTTTTCCAGGCGTTCCTGCAGCCGAACGATCAGATCGAAGGCACGTTCGGTGGTAACCCGAACCTCGAGGAAGAAGTTGGCGACACCTACACCGCCGGCTTCATTTTCCGCCCGTCGTTCATCCCGCGCCTGAACCTTGCGGTTGACTACTACAAGATCAAGGTTGCCAACGCGATCGGCGCAGCCGGTGGCGGCGTCGCCGGCATCCTGAACCTGTGCTACAACGTCATTGCCGACGCCAACAGCGCACTCTGCCAGTCGATCACTCGCGACCAGCAGGGCATCATCTCGGGCGGTCCGAACGTCGTCAACGCAGGTAACGCCAACCTGTCGGCGTTCAACGCAGAGGGTGTCGACGCTCAGCTCGACTACAACGTGCCGCTGAACTTCGGTGTCCTCGGCAACACGTCGCGCCTGAACTTCTACTTCCTCGGCAGCTACACCCGGAAGAACAGCTACACCCCGGTGGTCGGCCTCGACCGCGTGGAGTGCGCTGGGAAGTTCGGCCTGAACTGCGGCAACCCGACGCCGAAGTACAAGTGGTCGAGCCGCCTGTCGCTGCTCGACGGTCCGCTCACCACCACCGTCCGTTGGCGGTATGTGGGCAAGACCCGCGACGACGACGACGAGACGGATTACTTCGTCGAAAGCCTGAAGGCCTACAACCTGTTCGACCTCGCCTTCTCGCTGGGCGTGACGGACACGGCCACGATGACCTTCGGCATCAACAACCTGTTCGACAAGAAGCCGCCGATCATCGGCAGCAACCAGGAGCAGGCCAACACCTATCCGGGCACCTACGACGTGCTTGGTCGCGACTTCTTCGTGTCGGTCAACTTCCGCATGTAAGCGGAAGCGATACGGGAAAGATGGGGCGGTGGACCAACAGGTCCGCCGCCCTTTTCTTTTGGCAAGGCACCACTTGCTGCCATAAGCCTCGCGCATGACGACGGCGGACAACCAACTGAGGCTTTCTGACAAGCTCGACTGGGACGCGTTGGCCAACGCCTATGGCGAAGCGGGCCGCCTTCACGTGCCCGACTTCCTGCATCCCGACGATGCCGCGCTGCTGCACCAGTCACTGCGCAGCCGCTCCGATTGGCGGCTGGTCGTCAATCAAGGCGATCGCAGCTTCGATCTCGACCGAGCAGCGCAAGCGGCGCTCTCGCCCGAACAGCGAAAAAGCCTTGAGCAGGCCGTCCACGCCGAGGCGCGCTACGGCTTCCAATATCTCTACGAGAGCATTCGCGTGCCCGACGCCGCGGCGGAGCGTACCGGTGACGATCCGCTGGTAGCCTTTGCCCGCTTCATGTCCTCGGACCCGGTCCGGCGGTTCCTTCGCCAAGTCACGGCCAGACCAGCTATCGATTTCGCCGACGCGCAGGCAACGGCCTACGGCCCCGGCCACTTCCTCACCGCGCACGACGATGAGGTCGCGGGCAAGAACCGCCATGCCGCCTACGTCTTCAACCTGACCCCGCGCTGGCGGGTCGACTGGGGCGGCCTGCTTCTGTTCGAAGGAGAGGGCGGCCATATCGAGCGCGGCTTCACGCCCTCGTTCAACGCGCTCAATCTGTTCACCGTGCCCCAGCCGCACAGCGTCAGCATGGTAGCGCCCTTTGCCGCCAACCGGCGTTATTCGATCACCGGCTGGCTGCGCGGCGCTTGACGCCGGGCCCAGGCAAAGGAACACCCGCGCCCGTGACCCAGCCCATCACCCTGTTCGAGCTCAACCCCGACCTCGACCGCGCTGCCCTTGCCGCACAGTTCGCGCGCGACGGGCGCATCCAGATCCGCGACTTCCTGACGGACACGGCGGCGCGCAACATCCTGCAGATCCTGTCACGCGAGACACCTTGGGGCCTAGCCTGGCGCGCAGGCGCAGACGGCCCTCATGGCCTTCGCCGGCAGCAGTCAGCCGCCTACACGCCCTCCGATTGGCAACGCCTCAGCACCGCCGTCGCGGCCGCCATGCGGAGCGGCGACTATGCCTTTGTCTACTCGCAATATCAGATCCTCACCGCCGTCCAGCAGGGCTGGAACGAGCACCCCGGGCTGGAGGCGCTGATCGAGCATATCAACGACCAGCCGCTAATGGACCTCGTACGGCAGGTCACCGCCATTCCCGAGCTTCGCAAGGCCGATGCTCAGGCGACGCTTTATGGTCCCAACCACTTCCTGGCGATGCATGACGACGGCCATGTCGGCGAAGGCTGGCGGATTGCTTACGTGATGAACTTCTGCGCCGAGGATTGGCGGCCAGACTGGGGCGGCTATCTCAACTTCTACGACGAGGACGGCGACGTGGTTGCGGGCTTCAAACCTCGTTTCAATGCGCTGAACATGTTCCGCGTACCGCAGCGCCACAACGTCACCTACGTGCCACCATTTGCGCCGGTCGCCCGCTTTGCCATCACCGGCTGGTTCCGCGACCGCTAGGGTCGTTTCGCGTCGACCTGCCACGCGAACACGGGCCCGGTGGCGCCTTCCCGCCTTGGCTCAACAGCGCCGACGACCAATCCCGCCGCTTGCAGTTCACCGCGCACCGTCTCGGCTCCTTCGCCATCTCGCGCCGCCTCGATCAGCGCGTCGAGGCGGGCCAGCTCGCCCGTGACCTTGCCCCTTAGCTGCCGCAACAACTCTGGTGCCCTTGGGCCGCCGAGTTCCACCACCTGAACCATGCCGGTCATGATCTCGGCTGCCGCAGAAGGGCCGGGGAAAAGCCGCGCTGCGTCGCTCGGTGCTACGCGCAGGGCAGGGGGCAGTGGCAGCGAAGACAGTCCGCGCGCCGCGGCGAAGTTGGCGGCCTGAGAGAGCGGCGAGCCCGGCGCCAGCGCCCAGCGCAACTGCTCGCGCCGCGCACGGCCCTGCACGACCACCGGGCTATCTGCGTGATGGATCACCAGCCGCAGGGAGCCGCCCGGCCGAAGTACGCGGGCGATCTCCCGGGCGATCGCAGGCGTGTCGCCATATTCGAACCCGAATTGACTGGTGACCGCGTCCAGGCTGCTCCCATCGAACGGCAGGGCTTCCATCGCCACGCCCGCCATCAGCCGGTTCGATCCCTTGGCCGCGCCGCCTAGATAAGGCGCGCTGTCGACCCCAACCAGCTTCAGATCGGGCCGCACGCTGGCAAGATGCGCCAGCACCGCCCCGTTGCCGGTGGCGAGGTCGAGCACCTTTGCTTCGCGGGGCAAGGAGGCGGCGAACTCGCGCCAGATCTGCGCACAAGCTGCCGTGATCCCCGCCGCGCCCGATGCGCAGCCGCTGCCGGTCGCCGACGTCTCACGCCAATACTGGCCCCACGCCGCGGCGTTGTCGCTCACCGTGCCACCACGTCGAAGGCTGCCGTCAGCCGCTCGCCGGCGGCGAACGGGCGGGTGCCGTGGAACAGGTAGCTCGGGAAAAGCGCCATCCGCCCCGGTTGCGGTTCGATCCGGTGCAGCGGCTCCAGCGGCAGGTTGAGGTTGGCTGGTGCCCCGCCGATCTCAAGCCAGCCTTCCATCGGCGCGGACACTTCCGGCAGGCGAAGGTAAGTGGCGGAGGAGACCACGCCCTTGGTGTGGAAGTGCGCCACGTGGAAACCGCCGTCGGTCAGCCGGACCGACCAGCTGCCTTCGACCACCGGCCGCTGACGACGGTGCCGCAGCAGCGGGTGCGTCGGATCCTCGTCCGGCAGATCACGCCAATAGGCTTCCACTCCGGCGACGATCGCTGCGCGCAGCCGCTGCACCTCGGGTTCGAGCCGTGCCAGCAATCGCCCACGCGTTTGCGTGCCGCCGCGCAAGGACTGGCCAAGCGGATGCGCCTGCGTCTGGTGCAGCCCGCGCAGGCACGCGGCGATGTCGGTGATCTCGTCGTCCGAGAAACCGAGGCTGGAGGTCAGGACAAGCCCGGGCTGCCCGCTCAACCATTCCTTCCGCGCGTCGCCGATCAGGCGCCAGACCACCGCCGTCAGCGCCCACGCCGCGACCGACCAGGGGTTCATTGCCCGCTCCCGTTCGAGCGCGTTGGCCGCCTCCTCGTAGCGCCCGCGGCGAAGCAAGTGCGACGCTTCGTGCAGGTCGCGGTGCGGCACCCCGGTCCCGAGCGCCGCAAAGCGCCTGTCTGCCTCGTCCAGGTCGCCCGCTTCCGACGCGTAAAGCGCGGCAAGCAGCGCGAACTCGGCGTCGTTCCCGCACGCATGCGCAGCGCGCGATGCAGCCTCTGCCGCGCGTTCCGTGAGGTCAGCGCCAGCGTAGCCGGAGATGAGCGCCCGCCAGCCCGCCTTGTCCTGCGGCGCTGCGGCGACGAGCTGCTCAAGTCCGTCGGCAAATCCAGCCACGTCCCCCGCTTCCCACCGGATCCGCGAAAGCAAAGCCTGCCCCTCGCTCCAGACAGGCTGCAGGGTGATTAGTTGCTCGAGATAGGCGATTGCTTCGGCAGGGCGCCCAGCCGCTTCAAGCGCCTGCGCGAAGCCGAGATGCACTTCGGCTCCGCTCACCCCTGAGGCAATGGCATGGCGATAACGTTCCGCCGCATCGCCGGAACCTGCTTCCAGCGCCACGCGCGCCCGCCCATGCAACGCTACCGGACGGCGCGGATCGAGCGCCAGGCTGCGGTCGAAGGCAGCAGAGGCGGCTGCGAGATTGCCCATCTCACGCAGCACACTTCCGCGAGCCGAGTGGAAGCGAGGATCCTGTGCATTCTGCGCAACCAGCCGATCGATTTCGCCGAGGGCCTCGTCCAGGCGCCCTTGGCGCTGCAGCAGTAACGCCTTCGCCAATCGCGCGTTCGCCAGTCCGGGGTTCGCCGCCAGCGCCCGGTCGTAGTGCACGAGCGCCGCTTGCGGTTCGCCCAGCGCTTCCAGAAGATTGCCGTAATTGCTGTTGATCGCCCCGTCGCCGGGAGCGAGCCGAAGCGCGGCTTCGAACGCGGCCCGCGCCGCGCTCACGTCGCCGAGCTTCTTCTCGACCAAGGCGATCAGGTGCAGCACGCCAGGATCGGTCGTGGGTCCGAGCTGCCGGAGGTGCTGCCGCGCCTCTTCCGGACGGCCTGAGGTGAACGCCAGTTCTGCCTTGCGGAACAGGGTGGAGGCGGCGCTGCCCATCATCGGCCGGGCATGCCGCGCGCCTCCATCCCTGTCCAGCCCGGCCTCAAGCCGCCGCCGCGACCTCGCCCGCAGGCTCCAGCACCAGCGCGCCATCGCCTTCGTCGACCCGAACCGCCTGCCCGTCGCGCACACGCCCGGCGAGGATCGCATCGGCCAGCGGGTCCTGCAGATAACGCTGCACCGCTCGCTTCAGCGGGCGCGCGCCATAGACCGGGTCATAGCCGACTCGTCCAAGCCACGCCTTGGCCGCATCGGTGAGGTCGAGCACGATCCCACGCTCCTCCAGCAGCTTTCCGAGACGCCGCACCTGAATGTCGACGATCGGCGCCATGTGGCTGGCCGACAAGCGATGGAACAGGATGATGTCGTCGAGCCGGTTGAGAAACTCGGGCCGGAAATGCCCGCGCACGACCTCCATCACTTGGGCCTCGACCTTGTCCGCCGGTTCGTCCTCGCCGAGGTTGGCGAGATATTGCGAACCGAGGTTCGAGGTCAGGATGATCAGGGTGTTGGTGAAGTCCACCGTCCGCCCCTGCCCATCGGTCAGCCGCCCGTCGTCCAGCACCTGGAGCAGGATGTTGAAGACGTCGGAATGCGCTTTCTCAACCTCGTCGAACAGCACGACCTGATAGGGCCGACGCCGCACTGCCTCGGTCAGCGTGCCGCCTTCCTCGTAGCCGACATAGCCCGGAGGCGCGCCGACCAGCCGCGCGACGCTGTGCTTCTCCATGAACTCGCTCATGTCGATGCGGACCATGGCGGCGGGATCGTCGAACAGGAATTCGGCCAGCGCCTTGGTCAGCTCGGTCTTGCCGACACCGGTCGGCCCGAGGAACAGGAACGAGCCCAGTGGCCGGTTCGGATCCTGAAGGCCGGCGCGGGCCCGGCGCACTGCGGTCGAAACGGCCTTCACCGCCTCGGCCTGTCCGATCACCCGCTTGCCGATGATGCTTTCCATCTGGAGCAGCTTCTCGCGCTCGCCTTCCATCATCCGCTCGACCGGAATGCCAGTCCAGCGCGACACGACTGATGCGATATCTTCAGCCGTCACTTCCTCGCGCAGCATGGCGTTGGCCTGGCTGTCGTTGGCTTCGGCCAACTTGCGCTCCAGCTCCGGAATGCGGCCATATTGCAGCTCCCCGGCGCGGGCGAGGTCGCCGTTGCGCTGCGCCTGTTCCAGCTCCACGCGCAGCCCGTCGAGCTCTTCCTTGAGCTTGCTCTCGGCGGCGATCTTGTCCTTGTCGCCTTGCCAGCGCGTGGTCAGCTCGGCCGACTGCTGCTCGAGGTTCGCAAGCTCGCGCTCGAGAATCGCCAGCCGGTCCTTCGACCCCTTGTCGGTTTCCTTGCGGAGTGCCTCGCGCTCGATCTTGAGCTGGATGATCCGCCGGTCGAGGTTTTCGATCTCCTCGGGCTTGCTTTCGACCTCCATCCGCAGGCGCGAGGCGGCCTCGTCCATCAAATCGATCGCCTTGTCGGGCAGGAAGCGGTCGGAGATGTAGCGATTCGACAGCGTCGCCGCCGCGACCAGCGCGGCATCGGTGATGTTGATGCCGTGGTGCAGCGCGTACTTGTCCTTCAGCCCGCGCAGGATCGAGATCGTGTCCTCGACCGTCGGCTCGCCCACCATCACCGGCTGGAACCGCCGCTGCAGCGCCGGGTCTTTTTCGACATGCTTGCGATATTCGTCGAGGGTGGTCGCGCCGATGCAATGCAGCTCGCCGCGCGCCAACGCCGGTTTGAGCAGGTTGGACGCGTCCATCGCGCCCTCGCTCTTTCCGGCGCCAACCAGCGTGTGCATCTCGTCGATGAACAGGATGATGTCGCCGGCGGCCTGCCGAACCTCGTCGAGCACGCCCTTCAGCCGCTCCTCGAACTCACCGCGATATTTGGCGCCTGCGATCAGCGAGCCCATGTCGAGGCTGAGGAGCTGGCGGTCCTTGAGCCCGTCGGGCACGTCGCCATTGGCAATGCGGATCGCAAGGCCTTCGGCGATGGCAGTCTTGCCGACGCCCGGTTCGCCGATCAGCACCGGATTGTTCTTGGTTCGCCGGGCGAGCACCTGGATGGTGCGGCGGATCTCCTCGTCGCGGCCGATGACCGGATCAAGCTTGCCCTCGCGCGCCGCGGCGGTGAGGTCGCGTGCGAATTTCTTCAGCGCGTCGTAGCGGTCCTCGGCGCCCTGCGTATCGGCGGTGCGGCCCTTGCGCAGCTGCTCGATGGCGGCGTTCAGCGCCTGCGGCTGCACGCCTGCACGAGCCAGCGCATCGCCGACACCCGTGCCCTTTGCCAACGCGAACGCCAGCAGCATCCGCTCCACCGTGACGAAGCTGTCGCCCGCTTTCTGCGCGAGTTCCTGCGCCTGATCGAGGATGCGAATGGTGTTGCCGTCGAGCGCCGGCGCCGAGGTCGCGCCCGAGCCGGTGACCGCGGGCTCCCGCGCGACAAGCGCGTCCACTTCGCGGCGTGCGGTCTTGAGGTCGCCACCGGCAGCCTGGATCAGCCCCGCGGCCATGCCCTGCTCGTCGTCGAGCAGTGCCTTCAGGATGTGAGCAGGCGCGATGCGCTGGTGGTTCTCGCGCACCGCGATGGTCTGCGCGGCCTGAATGAACCCGCGCGAGCGATCGGTGAATTTCTCGAAATCCATGAGTGTGAGCTTCCCCTCTCTTCTGCGGGGAAGATAGTGTTGCCCATCGGCAACACAAGAGGCCTAGAGCGGCGCGAGCGGGTCCTTGACCGGCAGCGTCGACACACTCTCGCGCGGCTTCAGCACCGGCGTTGCGCTGATGATAGCGGCGGAGGTGCTCTCGCTTGGACCGACACCGCCGGACGGTGCGGCGGCGATCACCGGGGCGGGGATCGTCACCTTGGGGCAGGCGAGGTGGCCATGGTCATCACGGCCCCAGGTGCGATATTTCCAGCTGTCCACGTGGAAACGCATCTTGGTGTAGAAGCCGAGCCCCGCATTGAACCGCGGACCCTGACGCTGGTGCTCGGCGCACAGACGCCCGATCATCGCCTCGCGCCCGATCGGCGTCAGCGGCACGAAGTCGATCGCGCTCATCGACCGATGCACGCTCTCCGGGGCTCCGCCCGCGCAGCGATTGAGCGCGGCGTTGCGGAACACGCTGACCGGCTCGACCGGGCCGACATAGGGCACCACATGATCGCGCACATAGCGGAGCGTGTTGACGATGTTCGCCCATTCTTCCTGCGGCGGGATCTCGAACGGCTCCGCCCGGCAGCGGCGCCAGTCGCTGGCCGTGCGCAGCAATTGCCAGGTCGGCGCAATGAAAGACACGCCGCTTTGCGTCAGGTAATCATGAAACAGCCGGACCTGCCCCAGCCGCCACGGCGCGCTCGCGATCCACTGACGATAGCCGGGTTCGTCCTGACCCGCCTCGACATAATCGGCAAGCGGGTTCCACGGCGCTGGGAGCAGCATGGGCTGCGTGCCTGTCGCCACGCCGGCAACTGGCTGTGCAGGCGCGGGCGCGGCCAGCGAAAAAGCGAACAGGATGGTCAGCAGGCGCCGCATTGCCCCACGATAACGCGGCCAAACTTGAAAAGACACTGAACGCCACTCACTTCGCCGTGCATGAGCACTCAGCCGATCCACGTCGACCTCCCCCACAAGCTCGGTAAGACGGAGGCGCGGCGGCGGATCGCGGGCAATATCCACAAGCTCACCGGCTTCATTCCGGGCGGCGCCGCAGTCACTCACCAGTGGCAGGGCGACCGGCTCGATCTCGACATCGCTGCGATGGGCCAGTCGGTGTCAGCCAAGATCGAGGTCGAGGAAGCGGTGATCCGCGTCCACGTGGCGCTGCCGGGCCTGCTTGGCATGATGGCCAAGCCAATCGAAGCGGCGCTGCGCAGCAAGGGCAGCGAGCTACTGCTGGAAGATCGTTCCAAGTAAGCGCTTGGCGGCGGTGGATTGCATCACTCCCGGCGCAGTGACAGTCTGCCTGCCGGAAGGAACAGGCTTATGCGCCATGTCGCCATTGTCGGATCCGGTCCCGCCGGCTTCTACACCGCCGAAGCACTGATCAAATCGGGCGATGTCGCGATCGACATCATCGACCGCCTGCCCGTGCCCTATGGGCTGATCCGCTTTGGCGTCGCGCCCGATCACCAATCGATCAAAGCCGTCGCCCGCCGCTACGAGAAGGTGGCGCTGACCCCCGGCGTCCGCTTCCTCGGCAACGTTCACCTCGGCGCCGATGTCTCCACCGAAGAGCTGCTGCATTATTACGACGCCGTCGTGCTGGCGACCGGCGCCCCGCTCGACCGCCGCCTCGGCATACCGGGGGACGACCTGCCAGGGGTGGTCGGTTCGGCGGCGTTCGTCGGCTGGTACAACGGCCATCCCGACTTCGCCGACCTCGCCCCGCCGCTCGATCAAAGCCATGCGGTGATCATCGGCAACGGCAACGTGGCGCTCGATTGCGCGCGTATCCTCGCCAAGACCCCGGCCGAGTTCGTCGGTTCGGACATCGTCGCCCATGCCTTCGAGGCGCTGGCATCGAGCCAGATCCGCTCGATCACCGTCGTCGGCCGCCGCGGCCCCCACCAGATCGCCATGACGCCGAAGGAGCTTGGCGAACTCGGCAAGCTCGAAGCCGCCGCCCCGCTGGTCGATTCCGACGATTTCCCGCCCGCCGGCACCGACGCCGCGCTCGATCCCGGCCAGCGCAAGAGCGTCGAACTGCTGCGCGGGTTCGCCGCGTCGCCGCCGGACGGCTCCAAGCCGCGGACGATCAGCTTCGCCTTCTTCGCCAAGCCGCTCGCCATCGAAGGCGACGGCCGTGCCGAGCGGGTGATCGTCGAACGCACCGCGCTCGGCCCCGACGGCCAGGCCCGCGGCACGGGACAGACCTATGAATTGCCCGCTGGCCTCGTCATCAGCTGCATCGGCTACGCTTCGCCGCCGATCCCCGGCGTGCCTTACGACGAGGCGCTCGGCCGCTATGCCAACCGCGAGGGGCTGGTCGAAGACCGCATGTTCGCGGTCGGTTGGGCCCGGCGTGGGCCGACCGGCACCATCGGCACCAACAGACCTGACGGCTTTGCGGTGGCGGAAGCGATCGATGCCGCGTTTCCGCCGGGAGGGGCGGACAGCGGCCGCGACGGTGCTGCCGGACTCGACCGCCTCTTGGCCAGCCGCGGCTGCGATCCGGTGCTGTTCGCCGACTGGCAAAAGATCGAAGCCGCCGAAGTCGCCGCCGCCCGCACCGGCGCGCCGCGCGAGAAGCTTGTCCGCGTTCCCGATCTGCTCAAGGCAGGCGGCCATTAGGCGCTTGCGTCGGTGAGAACCGCCCCCTAAAGACCGCCCCGCCTTGGTTCCCGCTTCAACGCGGGTTCCGGTCGGGGAGTAGCTCAGCCTGGTAGAGCACTGTCTTCGGGAGGCAGGGGCCGGAGGTTCGAATCCTCTCTCCCCGACCACTTTCTTCTGACCGCCGCCGCCACGCGATCAGTTCGCGCTCGCCTCTCGCAAATAAGCCGCCGACAGCCGCCGGTACGAGCCTGACCGCAACGCGAGCAGCGCCGCGACCACGCCGAGCAGCCCGGCAATCGTAAACATCAACGCCATGCCGCGTTCGGGCCCCGTGCCGTACCAGCTGCCCACTGCCCGCGCGCCGGCGCCGGTGGACATGAAAGGAATGACAAAGATCTGCGTCAGCGGTCCGACCACGAAGGCAGTGAGGGGAGCAGCCGCCTGCTCGACCGATTGCGCAAAGCCGAACACGCGCCCCTGACGTTCGAACGGGACCAGTTTCTGCAGCGCGGTCTGCTCGGCAGCTTCGGCAAAGGGAAACAGGAACAGCCACACGAAGCAGCCGATCCCCAGCGCCACAATCGACGATTGCAGGGTGAACACCGCTGCCACCGACCACACGATCACGTTCACCAGTAGCAACGTGCGCAGCGGATTGCGGGCGAGGCCGACGCGCGAGATCACGAAGCCGCTCAACACGAAGCCGCACGACACCACCGCCCACAGCAGGCCCCATTGCTGCACGCTCATCAGCGACAAGCCATAAGCATCGAGCAGCGCCATGAAGACGCCGCCGAGGAGGTTGTTGAATGAGGTGAAGAAGATCAACGCGAACAGGCCCGGCACCGCGGCGATCACCGCGATCGTGCCGCGAAGGTCGATCTTGCTGCCCGTCTTCTCCTCGGTGGCAGAGGCGGGCTCCTCGTCGAAGCGCACGGTCAAAAGGTGCACCAGCGCCACCGCGGTAAGCGCGAGCGCGACCAGCAAGGTGCCTTCCATCCCGCTCCAGCCGACCAGGAGACCGCTCGCCGCCGAGGTAACTACGAAGCCGACCCCGTTGACCATGCCTACGAGGCCGTTGGCCTTGGCTCGTTCCGGCTCGGGGATCATCGCGGTGACCAGCGTCGGGAGCGCGATCATCCGGATGTTGCCCGCAATTACGCCGCTCATCACCAGCACGATGAACAGCCACAAGGGCCAGTCACCCTCGTCACTCATCCGCGCGTCGGGAAGGGCAAACCGGGCGGCATAAGCGAGCGCATAGAGAGCGAACGACGCCGCGCTCGACGCCAGCATGACATGCTTCTTGCGATGGTGGTCGACAAGGCTTCCGAACCACATGGCGAGACCCGCGGTGAACAGCATGTAGATGCCGCCGACGACCCCGGTCACCAGCACCGACCTTGTCTCGAGAAAAGCCCAGAACACCAGTGCGAACCACACCGTGAAGTTGGTTACGTTCTGGATCAGGCTGTTGACAAGGATCAGGTGAAAGGGACGCATCCGGCCTGTCTTAGAGGCAGCCCTTCGTTCCGGCCAATCGGCGGCGAGCCGTCACCCATGTCCGCTCGGCAAGACTTGAATGGCAGCTACCCACTCCGTCATAGAAGCGGCATGTCCTCGGCTCTCGAACAGCGACTCGGTCAGCATCTCACCCTCAGCTTCGCCGAGCGGGACGCCCTGCAATGGCTGGAGCGGCGCGAACGGCATTTTGCGGCGGGCGAGGTCGTGGTTCGCGAAGGCGAGACGTTCGACCTCCTTCACGTGGTCGCCTCGGGCTGGCTGCACGGCTCGGTCAAATTGCCCGATGGCGCGCGTCAGATCCTGCGCTTCTATTTCGTGGGCGACGTCACCACGACCTTTTCCATCGCCTGGGGCTACAGCGCGGCGACCCTGACGGCAGTAAGCGCGTGCACGCTCTACGAGTTGCCGCGCCAACTGCTCGGCCGGCTGTTCCAGGAGCATCCGCGGCTTGGCGCCATGTTGTTCGGGATCAGCGCTTCGGAGCAGGTCGCCATGGCCGACCGCCTGACGTCGGTCGGACGGACCGACGGGCAGACCCGCGTCGCCACCTTGCTGCTCGACATCTATTCGCGCCTTCGGGTGGTCGATCAGCTCACCGGCTCGGCGTTCGAGCTCCCGCTCACCCAGCAGGATCTTGGCGATGCGGTCGGGCTGACCAAGGAGCATGTGAATCGCTCGCTTCGCGCGTTGGAGAATACCGGCCTCCTGGAACGCGACGGCAAGATGATCCGGATCAGCGATGTCGAAGCGTTGGCCGAGCTGGTCGGTTTCAAGGACCGCTACGGGCATGTGGCCACCGACTGGCTGCCGCCAACCGCCAACCGAAGTGATCTGAATCAACGCGCTACGGCCGCGCAATGACCTAGATCATCGGTTCTGAACAAATGTTCATCTAGCCCAACAAAGTTCGGGCCCGCCGCCGCCTGCCGGCTCTTCCTCATGCAAAGGCTTCTCCTGACATTCGGGGGAGGAACGTCGGGGAGAAGAGCTCATGGCCGGTCGTTTGGGTGTAGCCATCGTGGGAGTAGGCGGCGCCGTCGCGACCACTGCGATTGCGGGCGTGGAGATGATCAAGGCCGGGTCGAACAGCCTTGCCGGACTGCCGCTCGCCGACCGCACCGTCAGCGGCATGGCCGGCTACCGCGACATGGTTTTCGGCGGCTGGGACCTGGCCGATGAAACGCTCGATCGCTGCGCCATGCGCCATGGCGTGATCGGCGAAAAAGAGCTGTCGGATGGCGCGTCCTCGCTCAAGGGCATGAAGCCGTGGCCAGCGGTCGGAAGCACCGACTTCTGCGCCAATATCGACGGTGGCAACAAGATCGCGGCCGACAGCCACCGCCAAGCCGTGGACATCATTCGCGGCGATCTCAAGCGCTTTCGCACCGACCAGCAGCTCGACCGCGTGGTGATGGTGAATCTCGCCTCGACCGAGCGCGTACCCGACCTCCATGCGCCAAGCCTTGCCAACCTCGATGCGTTCGAGCGCGGGCTCGATGCCGACGACCCGGCGATCAGCCCCGCGATGCTCTATGCCTACGCCGCGATCGGCGCGGACACGCCTTACGCCAACTTCTCGCCCTCCGTCGCGGCTGACGCGGCGCCTCTTGCCGACCTTGCCCGCAAACTCAACGTCCCCGTTGCGGGCAAGGACGGCAAGACCGGGCAGACGATGATGAAGACCGTCATCGCCCCTGCGCTCCGCCAGCGGGCGCTGCACGTCGACGGCTGGTTCTCCACCAACATCCTCGGCAACTCGGATGGCAAGGCGCTGGACGATCCCAAAAGCCTGCAATCCAAGCTCAATACCAAGACCGAACTGCTGGAGCACCTCCTCGGCTACCCGGTCGAGGACCACATCGTGATGATCCACTATTACCGCCCGCGCGGCGACGACAAGGAAGCGTGGGACAATATCGATGTCACCGGCTTTCTCGGGCAGAAGATGCAGCTCAAGGTCAATTTCCTGTGCAAGGATTCGGTGCTTGCAGCGCCGCTGGTAATCGAGATCGCGCGTGTGCTCGGCCTTGCACAGGAGCGCGGCGAAGGCGGCGTCCAGGAGCAGCTCGGGATATTCTTCAAGGCGCCGCAGACGCGTGACGGACGCGACGCGGAACATGCCCTGTTCGAGCAGCAGCTGATCCTCGACGAGTGGCTGGGCCGCAGCTGATGCTGCAGGCAGCACGCGGGCGCGACGTGCCGGCGGAGGTGACGGGCGCGGCGGCCCTGATGCCGCTGTTGCGAGAGCTTGGCCACCTCAAGCGGATAACCTCGGCCGGACGCGCCGGCTCGATCGCGACACGCTTGTTCGGGCAGGCCTGGAGCGCGCTGATTGCCGGTGCCGAGCCGGGCGACGTCATGCGCGGCACCGTCGCCGCGGCGTTGGCGGCGGCGCGGCTGGGTGATCTCGACGCGGCGAAGCTTCGGGAACTCGGTTTGACGCACGCCGAAGCGGTGGAGGTGCTACAGCGCAGCTTCGATGCCGTGGCAGAGGAAGTCCATGCAGGGCTCGCCGCCGACCTGCGTGCGGCGCTTGGAAACGACGTCCCTTCCAACCGGCTGCCGCCGTTCGTGCTTGCTCTCAGCGAACAGCCGCGCGCCGGGGTGACCTGCCCCGGCAAACCGCGGCTGATGCTGCAACCGGCCGAGAACCATGCCGAGCACAGCATCACCGTGGCACTCTACGCCGTGCTGCTGTCGCCGCTCTACGACGCCGATCCGTCTCAGGCCTTTCTCGCCGGCATTGGCCACCATTTCCACAACGCCGCCATGCCCGACAGTGGCTTCACCGGCGAGGTCATGCTGGGCGACCTGCTGGACGGTGTGATCGAACGTGCCCGCCTGTTCGCCATGGCAGAGCTTGCCCCGGACCTGCGCGCCCGCTTCGCCGAAGCACTCGCGCCAATCGGCATTGCGGAAACGCCGGAAGGCCGCTGCTTCAACGCCGCCGACGTGATCGACCGCGTGCTGGAGATCGAGCAGCATCTGGTCACCCGCGAAGCGACCATGGAGAGCGTGCTTCACGAACATCATCTGGTGCACGCCGGCCCCGTCAAGGACTTCCACGATCGCACGCTGGCCGAGGGCGGCCTGCTTTGATCGAGCTCGTATCTCCGCTCAGCGGAAAGCCGCTTCACCGCGACAGCGCGCACTCGCTGAGCGACGGAACCAGCGAGCGCTGGCCGGTGATCGACGACATCCCCTATCTTCGTGTCGGCTCTGAGGAACTCGCCGCGAGGTTGCTGGCGCATCTCGACAGAGGCGAGTCTTCCGCCGCACTCGTGCTGCTGCTGGCGGAGAACGATCGCTGGTGGAACGAGCCGCCACCGCCACCCGCGCAGCTCCGCGACCTCGTCGACCGCCGCGGGACGCTGACCCTGCGCGAGGCGATGGCGCTGCTCGGTTGGGGCCGGGTCGGCGACTATTTCGCGCATCGCTGGAGCGACCCGACCTATGTCGCGGGGCTGGCGCTGCTCGACGCGCACTGGACCGCGCCCGCTACCGCATTCGAGCTGGCATGCGGGATCGGCCACTATCTGCGCGCGCTCTGTCAGGTAGGCGTCCGGGCGATCGGCGCGGATCTGGTATTCGCCAAATTATGGGTCGCGCGCCATTGGGTCGCACCGGAAGCGGAGCTCGTCTGCTTCGATGCCGAGCAGCCGTGGCCGGTGCGGCTACGGACCGACCTCGCCCTCTGCCACGACGCTTTCTACTTCCTCGGCAACAAGCCGCACGTCGCAGCGCAGCTCCTTGAGGCGGCCGCTACCGTTGCACTCGCCCATGTCCACAACAGCCAGCACCCGAACCTGTCGACCGGCGAGGGGATGACGAGGCTCGAAGTCGAGGACCTGTTCCCCGACGCAACCCTCTACGCCGACGAGGAACTGACTGCCTGCGGAGCTTCGGGCCGCCTGCCGGAGCCGTTCCACGGCGACAAAACCGAAGCCTTCGGCATCGCCATCGGACCACCCGCGTCCGAGCCCGGGCCCCTCGGCATGCCGCTGAGCGGCGCATCACTCACCCGCAATCCGCTGTGCATCGGAGGCGCGCCTGCCTGGCCGAGTGAGCGCTACGCCGACGAATATGGCGGACGCGTCACCTACGCCTGCCGCGCCGACTTGCCCGATCGCACGCTCATGGCGCCTGAATGGATCGACGCTGTGCGCCGCCGCGAGCTGGTCGACTTGCCGGAGCGCTGGTGATGAGCTTTCGCTGGGGTATCGCCGGGTTCGGCTGGGTCGCCCGCGACCACATGCTGCCAGCGATCGCTGCCGCGGGGCACGAGCTCGTCGGCGTCGCCGATCCGTCACCCGCTGCTCGGATCCGTGCGGAGCAGGCTGGGACCCCCGCCTGGAGCGGGATGCACGATCTGCTGCAGCAGCGGCCCGACGCCATCTACATCGCAACTCCCAACCACCTTCACCTGCCGCCCGTCGCCGAAGCTGCTGCCAGCGGCACCGCCATCCTTTGCGAAAAGCCGATTGCCGCGACCCTCGACCAGGCCGAAGCGCTGGTGTCGGCGGCGCGCGGGATCACCTACGGCACCGCTTTCGACCAGCGCCATCATCCCGCACACCGAGCCATCCGAAAGGAGGTCGCCGCCGGCACGATCGGACAGGTGACCGCCGTGCGCATTGCCTATGCCTGCTGGGTCGATCCTGCATGGCGACCACCGGGCCAGGTGGAGGCCTCCAACTGGCGCGCCGATCCGCAGGCCGCCGGCGGCGGCGCTGTGATCGATCTTGCCCTCCACGGCCTCGATCTCGCCGAGATGCTGGTCGGTGAGCCGCTAGACCGGTTGCAGATCACGCTTCAGCGCCGGGTGCACGATTATCCGGTCGATGACGGCGGCATGCTGATCGGGCGGTTCGCGAGCGGCGCGCTGCTGCAAAGCCACGTCGCCTACAACTGCCCCGAAGTGCTGCCCCGCCGCCGGCTCGAGATCCTCGGCGACCGCGGCATGATCGTCGCGCTCGACACCATGGGACAAAGCGCGGGCGGCTCGGCCGAGCTCATCTGCGGCCGCAGCGGAACGGGCAGGTCCATCCCGTTCGATCCCGGCTTGTCGCCCTTCACCGCCCAAGCGCTCGCCTTTGCCGCAGCAGTCAGCGGCGCGGCCCACGATTTTTGCGGCGAACGCGACCTCAGGCTGATGCGTCTGTTCACCGCCGCGCACGAGGAGGCCCGGGGATGCCTTTGAGCCACTATGCCTGTGCGAACTGCGGGTTCTGGCAGCTTCATTTCGCGGTCCCGCCCGACTGCCCGGTATGCACCGACGTCCGCAACGACCTGCCGGAGGACGGCTGGCACTTCCTGCCCGAAGCCGAGGTTGCCGCCACCCACGACGGCACGGTCCGGCAGGTTGCGGACGATCTGTGGGCCTTCACCACCGCGCCCAATCTTGGCCTCGCGGGGACCGGCTGGTTGATCGTGCGCGAGGGTGGCAACATCGCCTTCGAAGCGGCGCCTTATTATTCGGCGGTCATGCTGGAACAGCTGCGCGCATTCGGCGGCATCCGCTTTCTCGCCGCCAGTCACGCCCACGGCTACGGCGCGCTGTTCCAGCTTCAGCGCGAGTTTGCGCCCGAGCTGCTGGCGATCCAGCGTGAGGACCTTGGCATGACCAAGGCGTTCCGGGTCACCGCGCCGTATGACGACGCGCTGGAGCTTGCGCCCGGCTACGTCCTGCATCTCGTCGGCGGGCATTATGCGGGACAGGCGGTGCTCCACGACTTGGCCCAACGCCGCCTGTTTTGCGGCGACATGTTCAAGGTCGACCAGGACAAGGACGGCCGCTCCCACGCGATCAGCAGCCACAAGGCCTTTCACAAGGACATTCCGCTCACCCATGCCGAACTCAGCCGCTACCGCGAGGTCATCGCCCCGCTCGCTTTCGACGCCGTGCTGACGCCGTTCGAATATGCGCCGGAAGTCGGGCGCGACACGGCACTTCGCGTCCTCGACGAAGCGCTGTCGCGGCCGCCGGGCGTCAAGAGGATGCCGCTGTGACCGGCCTGCCGCCGCATCTGCCGCCCGCGGCCGCTGCCTACCGCGATGCTTTCCCGCCGGGAGAGCTGGTCGCCTTTCCGCTGACCGAGCTCGACAATATCGGCATCCCGGTCTGGGTGGTGGCATTGTTCCCGGACGATCCGGCGCTCGACGGCATCATGCCGTATGGCGTCGGCTACGGCCGCGACGAAGGCCAGGCGGTGCTCGGGGCACTGGGCGAAATCGCCGAGATGGTGTTCCCGACGCTCAGCCTGTCCGCGCGAACCAAGACGCGCGGAAGCTATGTCGAGCTCGCCACCGTGCTGGGCGAGAGAAGCGTCGCCGATCCGCTGACCCTGTGCCTTCCCGCCGGCTCGCTGGTCGGCCGCCACACGCCGCTCGACTGGGTGGAAGCGACGCGGTGGGGCGACGGCTCCACCGTGCTCGTGCCGATCGACCTTGCGGCCTATTCCTCCAAGGAGCTGTCGCCGCATTACCGTCCGTTCACCACCATCATCTCCAACGGGATGGGCGCCGGTCCCGACCTTGAATGGGCGGTCGGGCATGGCTTGCTCGAGCTCCTGCAACGCGACGGCAACGGCCTCCTGTTCCGCGCGCTCGATCAGGGCGTGCTGCTCGATCTTCCGGCTGCGCTTCCGCCCCAGACCCAGGCGCTGCTGCATCGATACGAGGCGGCGGGGATCGAGATCATGCCCAAGTTCGCCACTGATGAATTCGGCATCGCCAACCTTTATTGTGTCGGCCGCGAACGGGGCGAGCGCGAACCGCCCACCCCGATCATGCTGACCGGTTGCGGGGAAGCCGCGCATCCCGACCGCGGACAGGCGCTCGACAAGGCGCTTTGTGAGTTCGCCGCCTCGCGGGCCCGCAAGGCATTCGCCCACGGCCCTCGCGCGCTGGCAGAGCGCGTCGCGCCGGCAGGCTATGTCGAGCGTTTCCTGGCGCGGAGCGGCGCTGCGGCCAAGTCGAGCGACCCGCGCGCGTTTCGGGCAATGGCCGAGTGGACCCAAACGCCGGCGCGGGAGCTTGCCGGTTGGCTTTCGGACAATGTCCATTCCGTGCAGCGCCGCAAGAGCTTCGCCGAGCTGCCCGCCGCTACCATCGACGACGGCTCGGCCCGCGCCCGGGCAACCATCGACGCTGTCACCGCGGCGGGCATGGACCTCCTCTACGTCGACATGTCCCCGCCCGGCGTCGACCTCGCCTGCGTCAAGGTGATCGTGCCCGGGCTCGAAGTCGAAACGATGAGCTACGCCCGGATCGGCGAGCGCAATACACGCAAGCTTCTTGATCGTGATCTCGGGCTCGTCGGCTTCGGCCCGACCACGCCTGCGCGCCGTCCTGTGCGGCTGACGGAGGAGGCGCTGGACCGGCTCGGCGGTCAGCCTTGGTTCGACGTGGAGCGCGCGGCCGAGCTGGTGGGCCCTCTGTACCCGCTCTACCGCGAACCCGAAGCCCATCATGTCGCCGCGGCGGTGATGGAGCCGGCATGACCCTGCGCCTCGCCTACAACACCAATGGCGCGTCCAGCCATCGGCTGGACGATGCGATCTGGCTGATTGCCGACAGCGGCTACCAGGGTGTCGCGCTGACGCTTGATCACCATCATCTCGACCCCTTCGCGGACGATTGGCAGCAGCAGGCCGAGCGGCTGAAGGGCCGCCTCGACGATCTCGGCCTCGGAAGCGTGATCGAGACCGGCGCCCGCTACCTCCTCAGCCCGCGGGAGAAGCATGAGCCGACCCTGCTCAACCCGGCGGCGGACGGGCGGGCGCGGCGGGTCGAGTTCCTTTGCCGATCCATCGACATCGCAGCCATCCTCGGCAGCGAGACCGTGTCCTTCTGGGCCGGCGTTCCCAAGCCAGAGGTCCCGCGCGAACAGGCGATGAGGTGGCTTCACGACGGCCTCTGCGCGGTCTGCGACCATGCGGGTGAGAAGCAGGTCGCCATCAGTCTCGAACCCGAACCTGGGATGCTGGTCGAAACGGTCAGCGACTATGCCGTCGTCGCCGAGCAGCATCCGTCGCTTCGCCTGGCGCTCGACACCGGCCATTGCCTCGTCACCCAGGACATTGCGCCCGACCAGGCGGTTCGCGACTATGCCGACCGGCTCGGCACGGTGTCGGTGGAAGACATGAAGATCGGCGACCACACGCACCTGCCGTTCGGCGAAGGCGACATGGACCTTCCCGCCGTGGTGGCCGCGCTGAACGCCATCACCTTCACCGGCCTCGTCTGCGTCGAATACAGCCGCGAAAGCCCCCGCGCACATCTCGCCATTCCCCAAGCCGCTGCCGCCTTGCGAGCCGCGGGCGCGTGAGAATTTGTTTCGTCAGTCGGCGTTATTTCCCGGCAATCTCGGGCATGTCGATCTACGCCCAGAACCTGCTCGAACAGCTGGTCGCGGGCGGGCACGAGGTGACCATGATCAGCCAGTTCCGGGGCGACGCCTTCGGGGCCCGCGTTTACGGCGGCGGCCCGCCGCCGGAAGTGCCGGGCGTAAGGGTAATCGGGCTCGAACAGCGCGGCGAGCAGGACGGCGGCGACTTCGAGCGCGACATCGACGAGATGGTGGAAACCATCGTCGCCGAGCATGGGCGGCAGCCCTTCGACATCCTTCATGCACAATATGGCTATCCGACCGGCTGGGCCGCCCTGCTCGCTTCGCGCCGGATCCGCGTACCGACAATCGTCTCTATCCAGGGCGGCGACGGGCACTGGGTGGGGAGTTGCTGCGAGACGCACGCCCAAGCGATGGTGCGGGTGCTGGACCATGCGGGCGCGCTGCTGATTGGTGGGCGCAGCTTTGCCGGCGAGGTGAGCGAGCGGCTCGGCACCGCGCCTGAGCGCTTCACCATTGTCCCCGGCGCGGTCGATACGCGCCGCTTCACGCCGGGACCGAGCCTGGCGGCAGAGCCGATCCGCATCCTCTATCATGGCAGGGTCGACCGCCGGAAAGGCGTGCTCGACTTCCTCCATGCGCTGCCGATGGTCGCGGGCGAGTGGCAGGCGACGGTGTCGGGCGTCGGACCCGATTTCGAGGCGGCCAACGCGCTGGCGCTGCACCTCGGCCTTGGGAATCGCGTCGCGTTCACCGGCTATGCCGACTATGCGGCAGTGCCCGCGCTTTACCGCCGCCATCACATCTTCGCTTCACCGACCTATGCGGAAGGCTTCTCCAACACGATCCTCGAGGCGATGGCGAGTGGTCTTACGGTGCTGTCGTGCCACTCGGTAGGTGTGGTCGACTGCATCCGCGATGGAGAGAACGGCCTGCTGGTCGCGCACGGCGACATCACCGCGCAGGCCGAGGCGCTGTCGGCGCTGGTGACCCACGCCGGCCTCCGATCGCAGCTAGCCGCCGCAGCGCTGGAAGAATGTCGCGCTACCTACAGCTGGGAAGAGGTCGGGCGGCAGATCATCGGCATCTATCAGGCGCTTGCGGGCTCGCAGCCGGATCTCGCCTTCACCCCGGACCTTCCTCGCTCCCCCTGCCGCTTTCGGACTGAGCCGCACCTTTTGTGACGACGCTGCTCGCCATTTCCCCGCACCTCGACGATGCGGTGTTCTCCGTCGGCGCAACGCTTTGGCGCGCGGCGCGGCGCGGGTGGCGCGTCGTGGTGGCGACCGTCTTCACCGGCAACGTCGCGCAGCCCACCGGCTTTGCGCTCGTCTGCCAGCTCGACAAAGGGCTCACGGACGATGTCGATTACATGGCGCTGCGCCGCGCGGAGGATGAGGAGGCCTGCGCTCGTCTCGGCGCCGACGCCTTGCACCTGCCGCTGCTGGAAGCGCCCCATCGCGGCTACGAAAGTGCGCCGACGCTATTTGGCGACGTAAGCCCTTACGATCCCGCAAAGGGCTACGTTCGGGACGCGATTGCCGCTCTCCTTGCCGACCTCCGCCCCGACATCCTGCTCGCTCCGCTGGGCATCGGCGGCCATGTCGATCATCTGGTGGTGCGAGACGCGGTGGCGGAGCTGAACAACCCGCCGACCACCTTGCTGTGGGAAGATTGGCCCTATCTCGATCGCTCGGATCTACCCGCGCGAGACCAGGCCCTGGGCATTCCTGCCGGCCCCGACGCGCGAGCCGCCAAGCTCTGCGCCTGCGCCGCTTACGCCTCGCAGCTCGGCTTTCAGTTCGGGGGCAAGGCGGCACTTCGCAACCGGCTCGCCAGCCAGCAAACCGAGTGGCTGCACCCCGCCTGACGATCAGTCCCGCGGCAGCGCGCGCAGGCGGCGATGAAGCGCGCGGTCGAGATCCTTGATCTGGAAGTTCTGCGGATCGTCATGCGCCTGCGGCAAGCCGTGATCCATGGTCGCATGCTGCGCCGGGATCAGCCACGATCCTGCGCGTACACTGAGCGCGATGTAGAGCAGCGCCAAGCGGTCATACTGCCGCGCGCTGAAGCCGGGTTTCGGTGCGATCGCATCGTTCCAGCCGTCGATCGCGGGATCGCGCCGGCGCGGCATGACCGTTTCGACGTGCAGGAACAGGCCCTTTGCAGGAAGCCCGATCACTCGCGTCTCGAGCTTGGTCGCGCGCCATGGCCGCACAAGGGCTGGCCGACCAGCACCTGCCCGATGCGATTGAGGAAAAGGTGCGCGACTGGAAACTTCTCGGGATCGGCACTGGCCGGAAAGTAAGGCGCGAAGCTGTTCACCCGTGCGTCACCGTCGATGTCGGCCGGAAACGGCTCGTCACCGTAGAAGGGCGTGCTGGTGTCGTGGATGACGAAATAGCGGGCCAGCGGGGCGGCGGGGTCGCCGTCGCGGGCGCGTGACACAGGCTGGTCGAGGCTGCCGATGTCCATGCGTTCGGCGGTGAGCAGCTGTGCCACGGCGTCGCGACTAGGGAGCGGTATGCGGCCCTCCATGACCCGCGAAAGCGTGCCGGGCAGGCGTTTCGGCGAGGCAGCCAAAGCGCCGCGCTTGCCGACCGGCTGCATCAGGCAGCGCGCCTGCTCGGCCGGGGTGCCCGCGAAGCTCAGCTGGGCGACATCAAACCGGCACAGCCCGACGATTGCGCTCGGATCGGCGGCTTGCATCGCAAGGGCGGCGAGCAGCAGCGACATGGGCTCAGCGTGCGCGGATGAACTGACGCAGGTCGCGGCTGAGCTTCACCCGGTCCTCGTCGCGCACGTACATCATGTGCCCGCTGTCGTAGTAATGATAGCTGATGCGGTCCTGCGGAATGCCGGTGCGGCTGAGGCTATATTCGGCGCCGAAGAAGGGCGTCGCCATGTCATACCAGCCCTGGCCGACGAACACGCGCAGTCCGCTGTTTTCGCGCAGCGCGGTGCCGATGTATGGCGCGACATTGACGTATTGGTCCCCGTCGCCGGTGGCCCAATCCCACGGCCGGACCGAACGTCCGATCGCCTGATATTCGCGGTCGGTGCGGAACTTCAGGCTGTCGCGGGCCCAGCTGTTGATGGCGGCGGTGTAGCCAGCGTCGATGCCGAAGAAGCTCGGGTCGTTGTCCGGTCCTTCGCCGGCATTGTCATAGTCGCGCCCGGTGTAGCGTGTGTCCAGCCGGCCGACGGTCAGCCCGCGGTCGCGCAGCAGCTCCTTGTAGAAGCGGCCCGGACTGACGCGGAGATCGGTCTGGTCGAGATAGGTTTCGCTAAGCCCGGTCAGCTGCGCTAACCGGCGGCGGACGGCGGCGCGTTCCTCGGCGCTCGCCTTCTGCCCCTTGAGGAGGAAGGACGCATACGGCCCAAGCGCGAACTGCCGCGCGGTTTCGGCGATGACAGCGGGATCGCCGGCCGGCGCCTTGCCGTGGAAAGCGGCTGTCACGGCGAGCGACGGCAAGGTAGTGATGTAGCCGACCTCGTTGCCCGGGGATTCCGCGCGGCCGCTGTAATCAAGGATGGTCGAGATGAGGATGATGCCGTTCAAGCCGACATCGTTGTAGGTCGTGTTAATGAGCTGATTGGCGACTGCGGCGGAGCGAAAAGTGCCGTAGCTTTCGCCGCCAAGATATTTGGGGCTGTTCCAGCGCCCGTTCTCGCCCAGCCAGCGGCGAATGACTTCGGCGACGGCCTTGGCATCCTGCTGCACCCCGAAATAATTCTTCGGGTCGCCGCCCGGCAGCAGCACGGAAAAGCCGGTACCGGGGGGATCGATGAACACCATGTCGGTGACGTCGAGCAGGCTGTCGGGGTTGTCGACGATCGGATAGGGCGGCGCACCGTCGTCGCGCGCATCGCTGGGGATGGCGACGCGCTTCGGCCCGAACGCACCCATCTGCAGCCACACCGAGCCCGACCCCGGGCCTCCATTGAACAGAAAGGTCACCGGGCGCGACGGGTCACGCGGTTCCTTGATGTAGGCGGTGGTGACGATCGCCGCGTCGGGCACGCCATCCTTGTTCTTGAGGATCGTTTCGCCGATCGTGGCGGAATAAGCGATCCGCTGCCCGCCGAAGCTGCCGCTATGCCGGGTGGTGACCACCTGCGGCTGGTAGGCGCGCGCTTGCGCAACCTTGTCGTCCTTGTCCTGCGCGAAAGCCGGAACGGCGACACACGCCAGCGCAGTCGCGGCGAGGAAAACATGCTTCATCGGTGATCGGCCCCTGATTGATCGGGGGCCATCATGGCGCGGCGGGGGGCAAGCGCAAGCCAAACCCTCCGCCGCGCCACGGCGGTTCAACCGTCAGAAGCCGACGCGAACGCCGCCGTGAACGGTGAGTTCGTTGCCGTCGTCCTTGCCGGCGGTGGTGCTGGCCGTGACGTCGAGCTGGATGTTACGCGCCAGCTGCGCCGAAGCGCCGCCAGAGAAGCGCGAATAAACGCTCTGGTCGCGCTCACCAAGGTTGAAGCGATTGACGATGATCGGCGCCGAGGTCTGGCTGAAGGTGAGGGTCCGGCTGTCGCCCTTCAGATCCTTTTCGAGCATCGCCGAGGCGAACGGACGGAGGATGCTGCCGTCGGCGTCAAGGTCGCCGCGAAGCTCGATACCGGCGCTTCCGACCAACGCCGAATAACGCTGCTTGCCGACGTTGAGGGTCAGCGCCGCGTCACCCGTTTCGGTATAGGCGTCGACCTTGGCCCGCGCCCAGTCGATCGCCGCCACCGGGCCGATGCGCAGCGGCCCCACGCCAGCAAGGAAGCCGGCCCTGGCCCCCGCGACGACGTGGCTGCCGTCGGGCGAGGCCGTCATGTTGTCGATCACGCCCGCGCGGGTGATCTCATAATCGGAGCGGCCGTAGCCGGCATGACCCTGCACGAACACGGGACCAAGCGCATAAGCGGCATAAACGCCGCCCTGCCAGGCGTCGCCGTTGATCCGCGCGATGGCGTTGTCGAGCCTGGCCTTGCCGCGGGAGAGGCCACCGGCAACACCGATCAGGCCGTTGCCGCCCAGGCCCAGTTCCACGCCGATCGTGGCCCCGACGCTGTCCATATCAAACGGGTCGGCAGTGAAGCTGCGGTTCACCTCCCGGCTGAAGCTGTCGCCCATGACGAAGAAGCGAACGCCTTCAAGCACTTCGCCATCGCGCGGCGAGCCCAGGTCCAGGCGGCTGTTCAGCGTGCGCCCGAACTGGCGCGCATTGTCGAGCGCGAGGTCGGTAGTGGCGCCGAGGTTCAGCGGCGCCTGCAGCTGGCGGAAGGAGTAGCGGCCGACGATCGCGAACCCGGCAGCGGTAAGGTGCACCTGGTCGAAATAGAAGAGGTATTTGTCGGCTTCGCCCGGCGTGGTGAAGCAGGACGTGTTGGGCAGCGCCGGGCAAGCCAGACCCTGAAGCCCATAGGCACCGTAATTGGACTGGACGCGATTACCGATCAGCGTGAGGTCGGTGTAGTGGACGACCACACCATTGGCTGCATAGCCCGCCAGCGTCTGCTGGATCGCCGGGTTGAAGGCGTTGGCAAAGGCGTTGCGGACGGCGCGCGCATTGGCGTCGTTCAGCACTTCGGGCAGGCCGGCGCTGTCGCCAGCAAGGAAGCTGACCGTCTGCGCGCCGCTGCCGACCAGCAGGTCGAGACCGGCCTTGGCCTGCGCTGCCGCGCGGGCGCCTGCCGCCGGAGCGCCGGCGAGCGAACCCTGGACAACCGGACCGCCCGCAACGGTGCCGCCGCGCTGCTGGTAATCGCGCGCGTCATTGCCGCCGATGTTGACCAGCAGAAGGTCGCCCGCGCCAAGCTTGCCGCTGACCGTCGGAAACGGGCTCGGGCCGCCGCCGGCGAGGAAGCGGGTATATTCGGTCGCAAAGCCCGGCAGGCCGGCGGTCACGTTGCTGTTGTCGGTCTTGGCCCCGCCGATCGCGAAATTGTCGACCGGCACGTTGCCGAGCAGCGCGGCGAGCGTATCGACATAGTTGGTCGAATTGGAAAAGCGCCCCTGCGGATAGGCGATCGGGAAGGGCTGGCCGCCCAGGCGGAAGGCGTTGCCGAAATCGACATAGCTGTCGCCAAAGGCGACGATGCGGGTGATCCGCTGCGCCGACGCAGGGGTTGCAACCGAAAGGGCCAGAACGGCAGTGGCGCCAAGCAGGGCGCGCGCGCCAAGACGCTGAATCATGTGTGTTTTCCTCCCCGGCCACTAACGGCCCCAGGCGCGTAGCTATGCCTCTCGTTGCGGCGGGCTGACAAGTGGCCTCCGCGCAACAGTGATGCGCTTGCTGCTAGACCCCGAGTGCCCTGGCGAAACCGGGGTCAAGGAGGTCGTGCACCTCGGCGTGCCGCTTCATGTAATTGGCGTAGAAGGTGCAGGCCGGGATGACCTTCAACCCCTCGGCCCGGGCCCAATCAAGCGACGCCTTGGCAATTGTCGAACCGATGCCCTGACCTTCGTGATGCGGAGGCACGACGGTGTGCGGAAACATGACCTTGCCGTGCATCGGGCGATAGTCGGCGAAGGCGATGGTGCCGTCGTTGAGATGCAGTTCGAACCTTTGTTCGGCCTCGTTGCGAATGACGGCCTTCATGCGACCACCAATCCCCTGCATTCGCCAAGCCCGATCGACACGTAACCCTCGGCCTCAGCGCGGGCGGTGAGGATCAGTTCGTCGCCATCCTCAAGGAAGCTTCGCGTCTCGCCGGTCGGCAGGGTCAGCGGCGCCTTGCCGCCCTGACTGATCTCCAGCAGCGAGCCGAGACCATCGGGAGAGGCGGTCGACAGCGTGCCGGTGCCGATGAGGTCGCCCGGCTGGAGATTGCAGCCATTGCAGCTGTGATGCGCGATGATCTGCTCGGCGGTCCAATACATGGCGTCAGCCGCCGTGCCTTCGCTCAGGCGATGCGGTGCCATCCCGGCGTCGCGCATCTTCTGCGTGGTCAGCGCTGCGCTGACGGTGAGGCCCAGGCCTGGCTTGTCCGAACCGCCAGCGAGGTAGGACAGGGGCTCGGGGTCGCCTTCCGGCCGAGTGAAGGCGGCGGTCATGAACGGCGCCATCGCCTCGGGCGTCAAGACGAACGGCGACACGCTGGTCAGGAAGTTTTTGGCGAGGAAGGGCCCGAGCGGCTGATATTCCCACGCTTGAAGATCGCGCGCCGACCAGTCGTTGAGCAAGCAGAAACCGGCAATCGCGCCCTCCGCCTGATCGATCGGGATCGCTTCGCCCAGCGCGTTGCCGGGTCCGACCCAGATGCCGAGTTCGAGCTCATAGTCGAGCCGCCGCGAGGGGCCGAACACCGGCGCGTCGGCTTCGGGGGGTTTCCGCTGTCCGCTCGGGCGCACCACCGGCTGGCCCGAGACCCGGACGCTGGATGCGCGGCCGTGGTAGCCGATCGGCACATATTTATAGTTGGGCAGCAGCGGATTGTCGGGGCGGAACTGCTTGCCGACGTTTGTCGCGTGATGGATTCCGACGTAGAAGTCGGTGTAGTCGCCGATCAGGCACGGCAGGTGCATGGTCGCTTCGGACTGGCCGAGCAGTGCGGCTTCGACCGTGTCGCGATGCGCTTCGTCCGATAGCAAGTCGGACAGCCGTTGGCGTAGCGCCACCCGCGGACCTGCGCCAAGCGCTAGAAAGGCGTTCAGCACTGGCTGGGCGAGCTCTTCCACCCACGCGTCGCCGAGCGCGTCGGCGATCGCGGGCAGGTCGAGCAGGAAATCGCCGATCGCGACGCCCACGCGCCGCTCGCGTCCTTCGCTGGAGAAGATGCACAGCGGCAGGTTCTGCACCGGAAAGTCGCGGTGCCCTTGCGCGCTTTCCACCCAGCTGGTGCGGGCGGGATCGTGGGTGTCGTCGATCCTCATGGCAGCCGCGCCTTGGGGAAGTCGGCCCAGGCGGCGTCATAGTCGGGCTGCGCGCGGCCGAGCGCTTCTTCCGGCACTTCGAAGGGCCAGCAACTTTCGATCATGAAGGCCATGGTCCCGTCGATCTTGTGGGGTTTCAATTCGGCTTCGCTGGCGCGGCGCCAGGTTTCGACGTCGGGTCCGTGCCCGCTCATCATGTTGTGGAGGCTGAGGCCGCCCGGCTGGAATCCCTCGGCCTTGGCATCGTAGGCGCCGGTCAGGAGGCCCATGCATTCGCTCATCACGTTGCGGTGGAACCAGGGCGGGCGGAAAGTGTCTTCGGCGACCATCCAGCGCGGCGGGAAGATGACGAAATCGACGTTGGCCCGGCCCGCCATGTGCGACGGCGAGGTCAGCACGGTGAAGATCGAGGGATCGGGGTGGTCGAAGCTGACCGTCCCGATCGCGTTGAAGTGCGACAGGTCGTAGCGGCAGGGCGCGAGATTGCCGTGCCACGCGACCACATCCAGCGGCGAATGGTCGAGCGTGGTCTTCCACAGCTTGCCACCATATTTCTGGATCAGTTCGGTCGGCTCGTCCTTGTCCTCGAACCACGCGACCGGCGTCTCGAAGTCCCGCGGATTGGCGAGGCCGTTGGCGCCGATCGGCCCGAGGTCGGGAAGGCGGAAGGGAGCGCCGTAGTTCTCGGCAAGGTAGCCGCGGGCGGCACCGTCGGGGAGCGCGACCTTGAACCGCACCCCGCGCGGGATCAGCGCGATCTGACCAGGCCCGATCCCGATCCGGCCAAGTTCGGTCAGCAGCTCGAGACGGCCTTCCTGCGGCAAGATCAGCAGCTCACCGTCGGCCGAGACGAACACGCGATCCAGCCGCTCGGCGTTGGCGGCATAAAGATGCACCGCCACTCCCTCGAGATCGGCCGGCGCGCGGTTGAAGACGGCGGTGGTCAGCCCGTCGATGAAGTCGGTTCCGGTGTCAGGCTCTGCCAGCGGATCCCAGCGCAGGCGATTGGGCGCGAGCGGACCCGAAGCGCGGCAGGCGAGCCGCGGCGCTCCGTCGTAAGGCGCAAACGGCCGATGATCCGCGCTCGGCCGCAGCCGGTAGAGCCACGAGCGCTTGTTCTCATGCCGCGGCATGGTGAAGGCGGTGCCGGACAGTTGCTCGGCATAGAGGCCGAAGGCCGGACGTTGGGGAGAGTTGCGGCCCTGCGGAAGGGCGCCGGGCACTGCCTCAGTGGCGACATGCCCACCGAAGCCGGCCACATAGGCGGGAGAGGAGCTGGTCAGCATGGCACCCGCTCTAGGCCGGTGGAGCGGGGGAGGGAAGCGTTCGGTCCGCTTCCCTCCCCGCGTGCCGGTTAGTTGACGTTTACGTTGATCTCGTCCGGAATCACAGTTTTGGAGCCGCCGAACGTGCCATTCGAATAAAGCAGATAGCCGATCACCAGCACCGCCAGCAGGACCACGATCGCGATCAACCCGCCGCTGCCGCCGCCGCGGTCGGTATTCACCACTGTGGTGCGCTCGACCACGCGGCCATCGTCCACGCCATCACCGTTAAGATCAGCCATCGCCCTTGAACTCCTGTTGTTGCGCCGAAACGAACGAAGGCGGCGACCAACCGTTCCGGGCTCAGTCGTTCACCGCGCGAGGTGTCCGTTTTTGGTCACGCAAGGGATGGCAATCGAAGCGGCCGCGGATGGCACGGTTGAAGTAGGAGCCCTTGGACGACGCGGAGGCGAACCCTTCCGCCACCTCGGGCGGGACACCGAGGTACAGATAACGCCGCCCGCTCGCCAGGCAGAGCTCGAGCGCCTTGTGCTCAGGCCAGTAGAGCGCGCCATTGATGAGGCTGCTGTCCATCGCCGCGGAAACGAAGCGCCGCGCCAGTGGATTCATCACATGCGACAAAGGGATTCCCACGCGAGTCGAACCGCTATACTTAACCCCTTGGTAACCGCGTCGGCGCTAATTGCATCCTTATTGGGGGTAATGGACCGACGCATGGACCTGAGCTTTTCACCTGATCTGAGCCTCGATCACGAGCCGATCGACATGGCTGCAGCCATCGGAACGGATGAGCGGCGAATGCATGTGCGTGCCTATAATTACTGGGCCTCGCTCCTCAACGGGCGCGACTTCCCGTCGATCGAGGACCTGGATGGCCGCGACGTCCAGGACTTCGCGGATAATAGCCTGCTGCTCGATTTCACCGCCGGGTCCGACAATCCGGTTACCAGCTTCATCGGTGCCGCGCTTCGCACCGAGTGCGAGATCGGCGACGAGGTCCGCACCCTTGCCGACGTGCCGCCACGCTCGCTGCTGAGCCGTTTGACAGACCATTGGCTGCAGATCGTCGCCAATCGCGCGCCGATCGGGTTCGAGGCCGAGTTCACCAACCAGCGCGGCGATGACATCTGTTATCGCGGCATCCTGATGCCTTTCTCCTCCGACGGAGAGACGATCGACTTCATTTACGGCGTCATCAACTGGAAGGATGCCGTCTCCGCGCCTCGGCCCGACCCAGTGCCGCAGGTGGCGTTCGCCGCTGACGAGGACGTGCTCGAGCTCGTCGAAGAAATGGAGCCCGAGGACCCTGCGCCGCTTGGCGAGGATGCAGGGCTTGCCGACCGCCTGTCCGCCGCGCGCGAAACGGTGGAGGTTCTGAAGGCCGCCGACGGACGCAGCCGCGCCGCGCTCTACCGCGCCCTGTCGCTCGCTTATGATTTCGCGGTCGCAAGCCGCCGCGTACCCGATGACTATGCCGAGCTGCTCGACGATGCCGGGATCAAGGCACAGGCGCGCGCGCCGATGACGCCGATCGTGAAGCTCGTGTTCGGCGCTGATTACGACAAGGCGCGGCTGACCGAATTTGCCGCAGCGCTCGCCCACGCCGAACGCTGCGAGGTCGACTTCGAAGGCTTCCTGCCGTTCATCGAACGCTTTAACGGCGGCCTCAAGGGGCTGGTCGCGGCGGAACGTGATGCCCGCAGGCCCGAGCCGCGGGTCGATAATCGCGGTGACCGCGCGCGGGTGCGCCTTCGCTCCGCCGCCCCGCAGCCGCTCAGCAGCCTTGCCGGCAACGACGAATTCACGCTTGTCCTCGTCCGCCGCGACGCCAACGGCAAGGTCGAGCCGGTGTGCGCCGTGTCCGACATGAGCCTCCTTGAAAAGGCGCTCCACCGCCTCGCCTGACGGGCGGCTCCGGGGTGAGCGGCGGACCTTTGCGGGGTCCTGCGGGGTTGTGACTGGCGGAGGGGGGGTCTAGACGCCCCCGTAATCTCACCTGGGAGCGTAAAAACGATCATGGCGGCTGACCCCCGCGTGTCCGCGTCGATGGCGGATGCCTTTTCGAAAGCCCTTCTGGACAACGCCCTGCCCGGCGAAACCGAGGGCTTCACCGCGGCCGAGCAGGCGGAAGCCGCGGCCTTTATCGCCGAAGCGGCAGCGACCCGCCGCCCGGGCGAGATCGCTTTGAAGCTGCAGTCAGTTGGCGGCGAAGCGGCCCGGCGCCTGATGCGCCTGGTCATCATCAACGACGACATGCCGTTCCTGGTCGACAGCGTTGCCGCCGTGATCGCGGGGCATGGCCTGACGGTGCACCGCTTGCTGCACCCGATCGTGCACGCGAGCCGCGATGGCGAGCAGCTGACCGGCCTTGGCCAGGGCCAGGCGGAATCGATCATCTACGTCGAACTGGACCGCGCCGACGCTCGCGGCCGGCACGAACTGGTGCTGGAAATCGAGAACGTCCTTGCCAACGTCCGCGCTGCGGTGCGCGACTGGAAGACGATGGTCGCCATCATGGCCGAGGACGCCACCTCGGTTGCGGGCGCCGACCCAGAAAGCGCTGCGCTGCTGGGCTGGCTCGCCGACAACAATTTCACGCTGCTCGGCCACAAGCGGGTCGGTGCCGATGGCGCGCTCGCCAACGGGCTCGGCATCCTGTCGGGCGAGGGCATCGACCTGTGGAGTGTCGAAGACCTGCGCGGCCTGCTGGACACGCTTCGGCAGGACCAGCGGCCGGTGCTGATGCTGAAGGCCGACCGCCTGTCGCCGGTACACCGCCGGGTGCCGCTCGACGTGGTGGTGGTTCGCCTTCCCGACGGGACGCTGTCCATCCATGCCGGCCTGTGGACCAGCGCCGCCCTGCGTAGCTCGCCTGCCGAGATTCCGGTGGTGCGCCAACGCCTGTCCGCGCTTGACTCGGAGCTTCGCTTCGCCCCCGCAAGCCACGGCGCCAAGGCACTTGCCCACGCGCTGTCGAGCCTTCCGCCTGATCTTCTGGTGTCGTTCGGCGAGCGTGAGGTTCGTGCTGCGGCGTTGACAGCGATGAGCCTCGCCGATCGCCCCCGCCCGGCGCTGCTGCTGCTTCCAGGCGCGCTTTCTCGCCACCTGTTCGCCTTTGTCTGGCTGCCGCGCGACGAACTGAGCACCACCCGCCGCCTGGCGATCCAGAAAATGATCGAGGAAGCCGTGCTGTCCTCGGTCACGAGCTGGACGGTCGAGCTTGGTGACGGCGACCTGGCGCTGATCCGCCTGACGCTCGGCTATTCGGCGTCGCGCCCGCTTCCCGATGTCGCCGAACTCGATCGCCAGCTGGTCGAGATGGTCCGCGGCTGGGCCCCGGCGGTTGAAGCCGAGCTGACCGAACGGGTCGGAAGCGGCCGTGCGACGCGGCTTGCGCTCACCTACCTGCCCGGCGTGCCCGAGGATTATCGCAGCCGCGAGCGGGCCGAGGAAGCCGCTTCCGACATCCTTCGCCTGTGCGCGCTTGAAGGCAGCGACGACCGCGACGTGCGTCTGTTCCGGGACCTGTCGGATCGCCCGGGTGAAGTGCGCCTGAAGCTGTATCGTTCGGGCGGGCTGGTGCCCCTGTCCGAAGCGGTGCCGGTGCTGGAAAATTTCGGGTTTCGCGTCATTGAGGAGCTGCCGACAGCACTCGGCGAGGATAGCCGGCTCGGCCATATCCACGATTTCGGCCTCGAACTCGACGCCGATGCCGGCGAGCTTCTTGCCCGGACCGATGTGATCGAAGGCGCCATTGCAGCCGTTCTCCAGCGTCATGCCGAAGATGACGAATTCAACCAACTGGTGCTGTTCGCCGGGCTCGATCCCCAGCCGGTGGTGTGGCTGCGCGCCTGGTTCCGTTACCTGCGCCAGACGGGCGTCGCCTACAGCCTGGTCACCGTGGTGGATGCGCTGAAGCGCTCGCCCGCTGCCACCCGCGCGCTGGTCAGCTGGTTCGCCGCCGCCCACGATCCCGCCCGGGCCGACCGCGCCGCTGCGGTTGAAACGCAAAAGGCGGCGTTCGAAGCCGCGCTGAACAGGGTCAAGTCGATCGACGACGACCGGATCCTGCGCCTGCTGCGAAGCGTGGTGGAAGCGACGCTTCGGACCAATGCCTTTGCGCCGCGCGCCGGCGAAGCACTGGCGTTCAAGCTTGATCCGACCCGCGTGCCCGGCTTGCCTGCGCCGATCCCGTATCGCGAGATCTGGGTTTACAGCCCGCGGGTCGAAGGCATCCACCTGCGCGGCGGCCCGGTTGCCCGCGGCGGCCTTCGCTGGTCTGACCGGCGCGACGATTTCCGCACCGAGATCCTCGGCCTGATGAAGGCGCAGCTGGTCAAGAATGCGGTGATCGTGCCGACCGGCGCTAAGGGCGGCTTCTACCCCAAGCAGCTGCCCTCGCCCGCCACCGATCGTGAAGCGTGGCTGGCCGAAGGCACCGAAAGCTACCGTATCTTCATCCGCTCTTTGCTGTCGGTCACCGACAACATCGTCGAGGGCAAGGTCGTCCATCCCGACGGCGTGGTGATCCACGACGGCGACGACCCCTACTTCGTGGTCGCCGCCGACAAGGGCACCGCAACCTTCTCCGACGTCGCCAACGCGATCGCGCTGGAACGCGGCTTCTGGCTCGGCGACGCGTTCGCGAGCGGCGGCTCGAATGGCTACGACCACAAGGCGATGGGCATCACCGCCAAGGGCGCGTGGATCAGCGTCCAGCGGCACTTCCTCGAACTGGGCATTGACATCCAGTCGGAGCCGGTGACGGTGGCGGGCTGCGGCGACATGTCGGGCGATGTGTTCGGCAACGGCATGCTGCTGTCCAAGGCGATCCAGCTGGTCGCCGCGTTCGACCATCGCCACATCTTCATCGATCCGACGCCCGATCCGGCGGCGAGCTGGGAAGAGCGCAATCGCCTGTTCCAGCTCCCGCGCTCGAGCTGGGACGATTACGATCGCAGCAAGCTCAGCCCCGGCGCAATGATCGTGCCGCGCAGCCAGAAGGAAATCGTGCTGACGACGGAAGCCGCGGCGGCGATCGGTGTGCAGCCGGGTTCCTTCGATCCCGCGACCCTGATCAGCGCCATCCTCAAGGCGCCGGTGGGACTGATGTGGTTCGGCGGCATCGGCACTTACGTGAAGGCGCGGGCGCAGGCCAACAGCTCGGTCGGCGATCCTGCCAACGACGCGCTTCGCGTCGATGCGGCGGACCTCCGTGCCAAGGTGCTTGGCGAGGGCGCCAACCTGGCCATCACCCAGGCCGCGCGGATCGAATTCAGCGAGCATGGCGGGCGCTGCAACACCGACTTCATCGACAATTCGGCCGGCGTCGATTGCTCGGACAATGAGGTCAACATCAAGATCCCATTGAATCAGGAAATGCTGGAAGAGCGGCTGACGCTGGACGCACGCAACGCGCTACTGGAAAGCATGACCGACGAGGTCGGCGAACTGGTGCTGGACGACAACCGCCGCCAGACGCTTGCGCTGTCGGTTGCCGAGCGCGGCGGGGTCGCGGCGCTTCCGGTGCAGGTCCGCACGC
This sequence comes from Sphingomonas sp. LHG3443-2, assembly GCF_049896405.1. Lineage (NCBI taxonomy): Bacteria > Pseudomonadati > Pseudomonadota > Alphaproteobacteria > Sphingomonadales > Sphingomonadaceae > Sphingomonas > Sphingomonas sp. LHG3443-2. The sequence continues at coordinate 464,046 of NZ_JAFCUG010000001.1, read as the reverse complement.
TTGAACTGCTGGAAGCCGCCGGGCGCCTCGATCGCAAGGTCGAGGGGCTGGAGACCAGCGACGAGCTGCTGCGCCGCGCCGGCGACAATCGCGGCCTCACCCGGCCCGAACTGGCGGTGCTGCTCAGCCTCGCCAAGCTCAGCCTGCAGGATGCGGCGGAAGAGCTGCAGCTGGCCGACGATCCGCTGATGCACGAGCAATTGCTCGCCGCCTTCCCGGTGCCGCTGCGCGAAGCGCATCGCGATGCGCTGCTGCGCCACCGCCTTCGCAACGAAATCGTCGCCACCAAGGTCGCCAACCGCTTCGTCAATCGCCTGGGGCCGAGCGTCGCGCTCGACCTCACGGAAGAGGACGGCAGCTCCTTGCCGCAGGTCGTCACCGCCTTCCTCACCGCCGAGCGGCTGCTGAAGCTCGACGTCCTGTGGCAGCGGATCGAGGATGCGCCGGTCAGCGAAGCGGTGCGCCTCGACCTGATGGCGATGGCTGCCCAGAGCATCCGGGCCCACATGAGCGATATCCTTCGGGCGGGCGGCGGCGAAAGCAACGTGTCCGAGCTGGTCGCGCTGCTGGAACCCGGCCTGACCAAGATCGACGCCGCTGCGCGATCGATCATCCGCGACGAGGTGAAAGCACAGGCCGTGGCGCTGCGCTCCTCGCTCGAGACCCTTGGCGCGGGTGAGGCGATCGTGCGCGGGCTGGTCAAGCTGTACGAGCTGGACGGCGTGTTCGGTATCGCTGGCCTGGCGGCGCGCAAGAACATGGACGCGCTGGAGCTGACCCACGCTTATGTCCGCATCGGCGAAGCGCTCGGCATCGACTGGGCGCAAAGCCAGGCGCTGAAGCTGCAGCCGACCGATCAGTGGGAGCGGCTGCTGGTCGCGGGCCTGCTCAACGAGTTCGAGCAGTTGCGAATCGAGTGGCTGTCACGGGTGCGCGGCGAGGATCCGGTGCAGTCGGTCGAACGCTGGGCCGAGCGGCAGGCGAAACGGATCAACCAGTTCCGCCGCCTCATCTCGCGTGCGCGGGCCGGGGGCGCGGTGACGGTGCCGATGCTGGCGCAGATCGCCAGTCAGGCCCGGATCCTGCTTGCCCGATAAGGAAGGCCGTTGATGCGCCTCGCGATGCTGACCCCCGCGCCGGATTACGACGCGGAATGGCGCTGGGCGTTCGACGTCGAGGCCGAGGCCCTGCGCGCGGCGGGCGCCGAGGTGGTGGGCGTGCCGTGGACCGAGTTCGGCAGCCCGGCCGGGTTCGACCTGGTGCTGCCGCTGGTAACCTGGGGCTACCACCTACGCCACGCCGAGTGGCTGGCATTTCTCGATCGAGCCGAGGCCGAGAGCTGGCCGATGGCCAATCCGCCGCAGCTGCTGCGCTGGAACAGCGACAAGGCGTATCTGGCCGAGCTCGGTCGCCAAGGGCTGGCGAGCGTGCCGACGCTGGAGGTCGATCATCTGAACGAAGCGGCGCTGGCTGCGGCGCACGGGGTGCTCGGGACCGACCAGCTGGTGATCAAGCCGCCGGTCTCAGCCGCGGCGTGGGGCACCTACCGGCTGGGGCCAGGCCAGCCGGTACCGACCGAGGTGCACGGAAGCCGGATGCTGGTCCAGCCGTGGCTCGGGTCGGTGATCGAAGAAGGCGAATACAGCCTGATCTTCTTTGGCGGCCATTTCTCACACAGCGTGGCCAAGCGGCCTAAGGCGGGCGATTTCCGGGTCCAGCCCGATCATGGCGGCACGACGAAGGCTTGCGAGCTGCCGGATGGCGCCCTTGCCGTCGCCGAGGCTGCGCTAGCGGCAGCACCGACGGCAGCGACCTACGCCCGTGTCGATCTTATCCGCGGCAACGACGGCGGGCTTCAGTTGATGGAGCTGGAGCTGATCGAGCCCGCTTTATTCCTGCATTGCGTGCCGGAGGCTACCAGCCGCTTCGCCGAAGCGGTGCTGGCCGCCGCCGCCTAACCCCCGAGCGCCCGCCCGAACAGCCACTGCCGCAGCGCACTGGTGAGGTTGGGCGGATCGGCGACCTTGAGCCGCGCTTCGTCGATCTCCGCCACCAGCGCGTTCACCGGCATGGCGGCATCGCGTGCGGCCACCTCCAGCGCCCGCCAGAACAAGGGTTCCAGGCTGATGCTGGTCTGGTGACCGCGAATAAGGACGCTTCGTTTGACCGGCGGCGAATAGGTGACGATTTCCACCGTCAGTACATGTGCTGCCCGCCGTTGATGGACAAGGTCGAGCCTGTAACGAACCCGGCATTCTCGTCGACCAGGAAGGCGACGCCGCGCGCGATCTCGTCGGCACGGCCGAGGCGATTGACCGGGATCCGGGCGACGATCTTGCCAAGCACGTCTTCCGGAACCGCCGCCACCATGTCGGTGTCGATATAGCCCGGAGCGATGGCGTTGACGGTCACCCCGGCACGGGCGCCTTCCTGGGCCAGCGCCTTGGTGAAGCCGTGAATGCCCGATTTGGCGGCGGCATAATTGACCTGGCCGTACTGACCCGCCTGGCCGTTGATCGAGCCGATGTTGACGATCCGTCCGTAGCCGCGGCTGACCATTCCGTCCCACACTGCTTTGGCCATGTTGAAGCAGCCACCGAGATTGGTGTCGATCACCTCCTGCCACTTGGCATGGTCCATGCGCTTCATGGTGGTGTCGCGGGTGATGCCGGCGTTGTTGACGAGCACGTCGACGGGCCCAAGCGCCGCTTCGACCTCGGTGACGCCCGCGACACAGGCGTCATGGTCGCTGACGTCCCATTTGAACGACTGGATGCCGGTGCGCTCGGAGAAGGCCCTGGCCCGCTCTTCATTGCCGGCATAATTGGCAGCGACGGTCATGCCGGCGTCGCGCAACGCCACACTGATCGCTTCGCCGATGCCACGCGTGCCGCCGGTCACGATTGCCACTCTCGCCATCAACACTCTCCTCCTCAGGAGAGTCGAGCCTAGGCAGGCACAATCCAACCGGCAAGTTCGCGGCGGACCAAGGCTTCAAGCATCACCATGCCCACTTCGCGGTCGTTGAGGCAGTCGAGCCGGGCGAAATGAGTGCCGCCAGCGCCTTCGAAATCCTCCTTGCCGCGGATGCCGAGCTCCTCGATCGTCTCCAGGCAATCGGCGGAGAAGCCCGGCGCAGCGATGGCGATCCTGGTGATGCCTTGCGCCGGATACGCCTTGAGCACGTCGTCGGTCGCGGGCTCGAGCCACTTGTCGCGGCCGAAGCGTGACTGGAAGCTGGTGTCGACTTCGATTTGCAATCGCTCGCCGAGCAGCCGCGCGGTCTTGCGGCAGTGGCAGTGGTAGGGATCGCCCTTGCGCAAGGTGCGCTCGGGCATGCCGTGATAGGAAAGCAGCAGCCGCTGCGGCGTGAAGGTGAGCGCGGCAAGCTGCGCCTCGATGTCGCGCTGGAGCGCATCGATATAGTCGGCGCTGTCGTAGTAAGGCGGAAGCGTGCGCAGCGCCGGCTGCCAGCGCCTGCCGGCCAGCGTCAGGAAGGCGAGATCGTTGGCGGTCGCGGTCGTGGCTGCGCAATATTGCGGGTAGAGCGGCGCCAGCAGGATGCGCTCGCACCCTGCGTCCTTCATCGCCGTAAGCCGGTCGCTTATGGCCGGGTTGCCGTAGCGCATCGCCCAGTCGACCACCGCCGCATGGCCGATCCGCTCCTGCAGCTTGACTGCCTGCCGCCGGGTGATGGCGGCCAGCGGCGAGCCCTCTTCGGTCCAGACCTGCGAATAAGCATGCGCCGACTTGGCCGGTCGGGTGCGCAACACGATGCCGTGAAGGATGGGCTTCCAGATGGCGCGGGGGATCTCGACCACGCGCCGGTCCGACAGGAACTCGGCCAGGTAGCGGCGAACGGCTGCAGCGTCGGGCGCATCGGGCGTGCCGAGGTTGATCAGCAGCACGCCGACTTTGCGCGGCGGGATCGAAGGGTGATCGGAAGGAGGAAGCATGAAGCTCACGACATTGGGGTAAAGGGCAAGCTTCGCAAGCGCCGGCCGGTCGCCGCAGCAAGAGCGTTGCCGACGGCCGCGGGGGCGGCCGCCGACCCCAGCCCGGATGCGCCGCCCGGCGGCCCGTCGCCAGCTAGCACTTCGACCAGTGTTTCCGGTGCCTTGGCAAGCGTCGGCAACGTCGGTTCGAGCGGCGCGAGGACCCTGCCGTGGCGGAAGGACGGTGCCGTGGCACTCGCCTGCGCGATGGCGGCGAGCATGCCTCCTTCGACCTCGGCCTTGACCAATGCCGGGTTGACCACGCGCCCGCAATCTACGGCCGCGACCAGGCGGTTCACTTGCACTTCGCCGCCTGGACCCACCTGCGCTTGCGCGACCACTGCGATATGACTGCCGTAACCGCTGAACACCGACAATCCCATCTGGCTGCCTAGCCCGCCTCCATCCCATCCGCCAAGCGCCGTGGCGCGAACGAGGCAGCGCACGAGGGGGAGGTTGCCGGCAAGCAGGCTCATCCGCTGGCTGAGCGGATCGCGGCCGCCGATGCGAGCCAGTTCGTCGAGGAAGCTTTCGGTGAAGAAGGTCAGCGCCGGATGCAGCTCGCCGCGGTGATATCCGGTGCGGATCGGCAAGGCGGCGGGCGCGAACTCCAGCGCGACAGCGGAAACGCGGTAGGGGAGCGGCGCGACTGCGTACTGGCGAGGGCCGCCCGCGGTTGAGCCGAGGAGGCGGGCAAAGGCTTCGGCCGTGCTGTCGGCCCCGGCCACTCGCATCCGCCATCCGGCGATCGAACCATCGGGCAGGGGGCGCGCGAACAGGCGGGCGGCGAGGGGTGAGCGGACGGCATCGGAGCAGATTTGCTCGGTGCGGCTGGCCGTCGCCTGCACCGGGCGCCCGCTGCGCTGCGCCAGGGCGGCGGCGATCGGCACCAGCACATTCTCCAGCGCCGCGCCGCCCTGCCCGCCGATAGGCATGGGATAGAGGATGGTGGACTTGAGCGGCACGCCCGCAGCTTCGGCGGCAGCGCGGCGGGCAAACTCGGGTGCCTGCGTCGCCGCCCAGATCTCGAGCAGGCCATCCTTGTACCGCGCCGTGGCGCTGGGCGGCTCGAGGTCGGAGTGGAGCTGCGCGGCCGCCGTGTAGGTGGCGGCAAGCGGGCGGGCGCCGGCGAAGGCTTCGTCGATATCGCCGATGCCGTGCAGCGTTTCGAAGTCGTCGCTTCCCAGTGCTGCATCCAGTGCGGCGATGATTGCGGCGTCATTGCCGCCAGCGGGACCAAGGACGCGGACGCGGGCAGCGGAAAGCGCCTGCTCGGCCGCCCACCAGCTGTCGGCCAGCGCCGCGACCCAGCCTTCGCCCTGCTCGAAGCGGATGCCGCGCGGCGGGGCGCCCTCGATGCTGATGCTCCCGGCCCCGGCACGGCGGACCGCGGCATGGAGCAGGCCCGGCAGGCGAACGTCGCCGGCAAAACGCATCCGTCCTTCCGCTTTGGGCAGCGCGTCGAGACGAGCAAGCGGCTTGCCCACCAGCTCACCCGGAGCGGAGCGAAGGGCGATCTCGCCGCGGGGAAGCGTGCGTGCGGCAGCGCCATCGGCTAGCGCAGCGAAGGCGAGCGACTTGCCCTCGTGCCGGACAAACCCACCGCCGGTGTCGCACTCGGCCGCGTCAACGCCCCACCGGCTCGCGGCTTCGGCGATCAGCAGGTGGCGGGCGGCGGCGGCGGCGAGGCGCATCGGGCGTTCCATCGCGCGGACCGAGGTCGCTCCCGCGGTCACTCGGAAGAGGCCGGGATCAGGTGCGTTCGGCCACGCCCGTGCGCCAGCCAGCCAGCCTTCGGCTTCTGCCAAGCTGTTGTCCCAGTGGCTGCCCGAGCGGGCCGGCGCGACCCCGATGCTTTCCCATGCGGCGCCGAGCTCGTCTGCGGCGATCTGGGCAAGGCCGGTCCAGATGCCTTGGCCGGTCTCCACTTGCGGCACGGCAACGGTGATCTGCCCGTCGCGCCCGATTAGCAGGCCAGGGCCGAGGGCCAGCGCATCGGCCGTCGGCGCAAGGCTCGCGCGCTCGCCCCGGGGCCACAGGCTCCAGGCGACCGCCAGCCCGGCTGCCGCACCGGTGCCGACCAGCAGGGTGCGGCGGGAGAGCTTCAAACCGCGTATTGAGCTTTGAGCGCGACGCGGTCGATCTTGCCGGTGCCGAGGCGGGGCAGGGCCTCGCTCGTGAAGATGAAGCGTTCGGGCACCTTGAAAGAGGCGAGGCGCGGCTCGAGAAAGGCGCGCAAGCTCGCTTCGGTGAGGTCGCTGCCTTCTGCCGGCAGGATCACTGCGACGGGTACTTCGCCCAATCGCTCGTCGGGGGCGCCGAACACCGCGGCTTCCGCCACCGCCTCGCAGGAGTAGACCGCGGCCTCCACTTCGGCCGAACTGATGTTCTCCCCGCCGCGAATGATGATGTCTTTCTTGCGGTCGACGATGAATAGATATCCGTCTTCGTCGAGGAAGCCGACGTCGCCGGTCTTGAAGAAGCCGTCGGCGCTGAATGCGGCCACCGTGGCTTCCGGGTTCTTCCAATAGCCCTTGATGTTGGCGGCGGAGCGGATGCCCACTTCGCCGATCTCGCCACTGGGCAGATGCGCGTCACCGTTCCCGAGGATCGCGACGTCGACATAAGGCAGCGCACGGCCGGTGGACGCGGGCTTGTCGAGGTAATTGCCCCAATAATTGCCGCAGCCGACGGCATTGGTTTCGGTCAGGCCATAACCAAGCGCCGGCTGCGCGGTCTCGAAGCTGTCCTTCAAGCGCTGGACATGCGCGACCGGGCGCGGGGCGCCGCCAGCCGCGATGTCGGTGAGGGTCGAGAGGTCGTAGCGGTCGCGATCGGGATGGCTCATCATCTCGAGGCTCATGGTCGGCACGCCGACGAAATAGGTGATCTTCTCCTGCTCGATCAGCCGCAGCGCTTCGCCCGCATCCCACTTGGGCATCAGCACCATGCCGCGCCCGATGACGAAGCTGTTGAGCAGCACCGGAACCTCCCCCGTGACGTGAAACAATGGCACGTTGAGCAGGGTCTTGGGCGGGTTCTTGGGCGGGTTGCCCGTGCTCTGGAGGATGCCGAGCAGGCACATGATGCTGGTGGCATAGGTATAGGTGCCCTGCGCCACGGCCATGTGGGTCGACAGCGCGCCCTTTGCCCCGCCGGTCGAGCCGGAGGTAAAGAGGATGGTGGCGTCGTCCTCCGGCGCGATCTCCGGAAGCTCGGCATCGCTCGCTTCGCCGCCGGTCAATGGCTCCAGCGCTTGGTCGATCGGGCGCTCGATCGGCAGCGCAATCAGCGGCCACGGTCCGCAGGCGGCGGCGATGCGCTTGGCGCGGGGCTCGTCGGCGATGATCAGCCTGGGCTCGGTGAGGTCGAGCGCATGGCTCATCTCCGCGCTTTGCCACCAACCGTTGAGCAAGGTCGAAATGCCGCCGGCCTTGAGCACCGCCATGTGTGCGACGATCCAGCTCGGGCAATTGCGCATGGCGATGCCGACCCGGTCACCCTTGGCGATACCGTGACGAGCGACCAGCGCGCGGGCGAGATCGTCGGAGATCCGGTCGAGGTCGGCGAAGGTCAGCCGCTCCTCGCCCGCGATCACCGCTTCGGCGGCGCCGTTCAGCGCGCAAAAGGCCTTGAAGAACCCCGGCATGGTCTGCGGAAAGTTGGCGACGATGCGGCGGCCGTCGGCATCCTCGCCGACCACGATCCGTCCCCCCGGCCCGGTGACGGCCGCGAACACGGCGTCATAGCGTTGGTCGAGCTCGGTCGGCATGGGTCACGCGTCTCCTTGGCCTTTGCTTGGGTCCCTCTTATTAGACCTCGGGTCCAAGAGGAAAGACCAGTAATGAACTTGAGCGTCGCAGCGATCGACTTCACCAGGCTCGGGCTCGATCCCGTGGCGCTCAACCTCGGCGTGTTCGAGCTGCGCTGGTACAGCCTCGCTTACCTCGCCGGTATCTTCCTTGGCTATTGGTACCTGCTCAAGCTGATCAAGCAGCCGGGCGCACCGATGGCGCGGCGCCATGCCGACGACCTCGTGTTCTATGCATCCTTGGGCGTGATCCTTGGCGGGCGCCTCGGATACGTCCTGTTCTACCGCCCGGGCTTTTATCTCGAAAACCCGCTGGAGATCATCAAGCTGTGGGACGGCGGCATGAGCTTCCACGGCGGCGTCATCGGAACCAGCATCGGGATCATCTATCTCGCGTGGAAAGAGAAGCTGCAGTGGCTGCGGCTGCACGATTATGTCGCCTGCGTGGTGCCGATCGGGCTGTTCACCGGACGGCTCGCGAACTTCGTCAACGCCGAGCTGTGGGGCGCGCCGACCAACGTGCCGTGGGCAGTGCGCTTTCCTGAGGTGGTAGCGGGCGTAGTTGTGCTCGGCCCGCCGCGGCATCCGAGCCAGCTGTATGAAGCGGCGCTCGAAGGCATCCTGCTGTTCGCCATTCTTGCCGTCATGTTCTGGCGGACGCGCGCCCGCTACCAGCCAGGCATGCTGGTGGGCGCATTCCTGTTCTTCTATGGCGTGTTCCGCTTCGGGGTGGAATTCATCCGCGAGCCCGACAACCACTTGCGCGAATTCGCCGAGATCACGGGGCTGCACATGGGCCAGTGGCTGTGCGTGCCGATGATCCTTGGCGGGCTGTACCTGATGGCGACCGCCAAGGGACGGCGGCAGCGGGTGGAGAGCATCGCGGGGCAGGAGAGCGTCGCCTGACGCCCTTCGCGCGCGCCTTGCAGGAGCGGCTGCGCAGCGACGGACCGCTCAGCGTCGAGGCCTACATGGAGGCCTGCAACGCTTATTATTACGCGACTCGCAACCCGCTTGGCGCGGCGGGCGATTTCACCACCGCGCCTGAAATCAGCCAGATGTTCGGCGAACTGGCCGGGGCGGCGCTGACCGATGTGTGGCGGCGAGCAGGGGCGCCGGCAAACGTGCGCTACGTCGAGCTCGGGCCGGGCCGGGGCACGCTGGCGAGCGATGCGCTGCGGGTGATGCGCAGCGCGGGGCTGACGCCGCCCGTCCATCTGGTCGAAACCAGCCCGACTTTGCGCGAGGCACAGGCGGCGCTGCTCGGCGAAGTCATCCATCACGACAGCCTCAACGACCTGCCCGGCGACGCGCCGTTGCTGGTGGTGGCGAACGAGTTCCTCGACGCGCTGCCGATCCGTCAGCATGTCGACGGGATCGAGCGGCACGTCGAATGGATCGGCAACGGCCTGGCGTTCGATCGCGACGGCGAAGTGACCGAAAGCTCGCCTGCCCGAGATGAGGCGGTGCAGGCGCTGAGCGAAGGGCTGGTGGCGCTCGGCGGCGTGGCGCTGGTGATCGACTATGGCCACGAGCGGAGCGCGGCGGGTGACACGTTGCAAGCCGTACGGAGCCATCGCTTCGCGCCGGTGCTGGCCGACCCTGGCGACAACGATCTCACCAGCCACGTCGACTTCCAGCGGGTGACCGAGGTGGCGCGGGAGGCTGGCGCCTTTGTCGCCGGCCCGGCCGAGCAGGGCGCCTGGCTCGAGCGGCTCGGCATTCAAGCGCGCGCCCGGGCGCTTGCCAACGCTTCGCCGGCGCGCGCGGGAGAGATCGAGGCGGCGCGCGCGCGGCTGTGCCGCCCCGACCAGATGGGCAGCCTGTTCAAGGTGCTTGCCATCCACTCGCCCGAATGGCCAAAGCCGGCCGGGCTATGATCATTCGACCCGCCACGGCTGCCGACCTGCCCGCCATCGACCAGGTGTTCCGCACCAGTTTCTGCGACACCTTCGCGCACCTCTACGATCCGGCCGACCTTGCCGCTTTCCTCGACCGCTTCACCGCCGATGCGTGGCGGGCGGAGTTCGACGATCCGGCGCATGCCTTTCAGGTCGGTGAGATGGATGGCGCGGTCGTTGGCTACGCCAAGATCGGCCCCAGCAAGCTTCCCCACGTCGATCCCGAAGGGCTGATCGAGCTGCGGCAACTCTACCTCCTCAAGGCCGCGCATGGGACGGGCTTGGCGCACGGGCTGATGAACTGGGCGTTGGACGAAGCCAAGCTTCGCGGAGCAAAACGGATGGCGCTGTCGGTGTTCGGCGAGAACTGGCGGGCGCAAGCCTTTTACGAGCGCTTCGGCTTCGAGGATCGTGGGCCTGTGACCTTCATGGTCGGCAGTCATGCCGACGAGGATCGGGTCTGGGAGGCGCAGCTGTGAGCGTCCCGGTCTGGCGGGCGCGTAGCCTGACCGACCTGCCGCACGGCTTCCTCGGCCGCGCCGGCGGGGTCAGTGAGGGCGCGATGGCGAGCCTCAACTGTGGCTGGGGCAGCGGCGACGACCGTGCGCTCATCGTCGAGAACCGCCGCCGCGCGGCTGACGCCGTGCTGCCGGGCGCGGCCATCGTCTCGCCCTATCAGGTGCACGGCACCGGGGTGCTGGAAGCCGGCAACTGGTCGGACGATGAGCGGCCGCATGCCGACGCGCTGGTGACGGACCGGCCCGGCATCCTGCTCGGCATCCTCACCGCTGACTGCGCACCCCTTCTGTTCGCCGACCGCGAGGCAGGGGTGGTCGGCGCAGCGCACGCGGGCTGGCGCGGTTCGCTGGGCGGGGTTTCAGAAGTGACCGTCGCGGCAATGGAAAAGCTCGGCGCGGAGCGAAGCCGGATTGCTGCGGCGATCGGCCCGACCATCACCCGGACAAGCTACGAGGTCGATCACGCCTTCCCCGAACCGTTCCTGGCTGCCGATCCGGATACCGAGCGCTTCTTCACGGACGGTCCGGCGGGGCGCCCGCATTTCGACTTGCCCGCCTATCTGCTCCACCGGCTAGCCGCGGCGGGGCTGCGGCAGGTCGAGACGCTGGGGCTCGACACCTATGCGCGCGAAGAGGATTTCTATTCCTTCCGCCGCGCGACGCACCGCGGCGAGCCAAGCTACGGCCGGCAGATCAGCCTGATCGGTTTGCCGCCCGCCCGCTAACTTCTCGGCAAGGGCTTGGCCTTATGGTCGAGGCCATGGCGCAACCCTTGCCCGTCCGGAAACAGGCCGTCGATCTTGCCGGGGGACCGCGCAAGGTGGGCTCGCGCATTCGCCGCGCGCCGCCGCCGCCGCCCGAAAAGAAGCTCAGCGCCGCCGAAGTGCGGGAACGTGAAGCATGGGTGATGGGGATCGGCATCCTGGCCGTCGCCATGGCGCTGATGGTCGTGGTGCTTGCCGCCGCGCGCTGGGCGGGATGGAGCCCGTCCGATTACGCCATTTCCCTCGATCTCTGAGTATTGAGGGGGCTCAGCCGCCGGGCATGGTTCCGGGGCGAAGATAAGCGAACAGATAAGGCACGTAATCCTGCTTGCCGAGCGGCACGCCGGCGCTGCGCAGCAGGGCATAAGCCATGCCGGTGTGGAAGCTGACTTGCGGCAGCGCCCAGTCGCGGACGAAGGTGAAGCCGGTCATGTCGAACACCATGCCCATCGGCAGCGCGTGCGCGACCGGGCGATCGGCGGCGGCATCGAACTCGCCCGGCGCAACGCCTTCAAGAAAGGCGAGCGTGTCGGCAAGGGTCGCGCGATGCTCGGCAAGGGTGCCGGTGTCGTCCTGCTTCATCGCGGCGTGGGTGCGCAGCGCCACCGTCTCGCCCGGGGTCTCTTCACCCCGCAGCCGATGCACCGCCTCACGGGCCTGGAAGGCGGCGATGCGGACTTGCGAGTGGAGGGGGAACATATCGACCGCCAGGCGGACAGCGAGCAGGGCCTCGGGGTCCTGGCCGTGGGCGGCGGCGTGAGCCTCGCCCTTGGCCAGCCACTGCGACAGCGCGCCGAGCTGATTGACGAGGGTGGGAACGAGAAGCTGGGTCAAGGTCATCGCAGCGCTATGCGGCGGGACGGGCCAGCGCGGCAAGCGAAGTTCACGAAGTTCACATAGGGCGCAGCTTTTTCGCGCCCGCGCCCTTGCTCTGCGTCGGGCAGAACGCGCCCCGAACCCTGCTACGAAAGCGATTCCTACATCGCAAGGGGCCGCGCCGCCCGGCGCCGCGGCAAGCCCTAGCGGGTCTGCTGCGCGTCGGGGGTGAGGGGCGCGAGATCCTGGTCGGAGGGCGAGCGCTCCAGCCGCTCAGTCAGCGAGCGATAAAGATGCGCGAGCTTTTCATGCACCGCAGCGATCTCGGCCGTCGGGGCCTCAGCGGCACGGGCCTGCTCGTCCGCGATGCGCTTGGAGTAATAGGAAAAATCTTCTGAAGACATGACTGTCTCCCTCGTTGCTTAGCGGGGAGCTCTCACCTGTCTCTCGTGCACCGGCGCGCTAGTGGATTTACCGGTGCTGCCGATTGTGTAGCGCAAGTTTGTGACGGATGCGAGTCAAGCGGGTTGGAGCGGGACCTGAGCGCGGCAAGATGCTTGCTCTATGTTGCTGCCCGGCGCGCTCCCCTCACTTTGGGCGTTCGACCGCGCTATCGTGCTCGGCCCAGGGATGAAGCCAAGAGAGCCCCGCGCCCATGCACCGCATCTTCACCACCAGCGTCGCCAGCGTGCACGTCCATTATGTCGCCAAGGCGGAGAAGAAAGGGCGGACACGCGCCGAAGTGGACGAGATCCTCCGCTGGCTGACCGGTTACAGCCAGGCGGCGCTGGAGCGGGCGCTGGCTGAGGGCGCCGACTTTCGCACCTTTTTCGCCGAAGCGCGGCGATGAACCCAGCGCGGCTGGCGATCACCGGCAAGGTCTGCGGGGTCGCGGTGGAAGCGGTCGAAGACCCGCTGATGCGTGAGATCCGCACCGTCGACAAGCTGGTCGACGAACTGGCGCGCGGGCGGCCGATGGCGAAGATCTTGCGGAGTGACGCGGAGGCGGGTTGAGCCGGGGAGGCCTCGGCGCCCGCCCTTCTGATCGAAGAGCGGGCGGGCGGGTGTCGCTCAGGCGCGCGAGAAAGCCGGGCGGAAGCGTTCGCGCCGGGCGTCGTGGGCCATGAGCTTGCCCTTGAACTTGGTCGTCATCAGCGCGGCGCCGGCGCTGCTCTGGCAGACGAGGCGGGTGCCGCCGTCGGGCAGCTTCTCAAGGGCGGAGATGCCCACGTCGGCCGCGTCGCACTTGGCGATCACGTCGCTTTCGGCGAGCTTGAGGAAGAGAACCCGGCTCATGAATTGGCCGCCTGACGGCGAGCAGCGATGCGGTGGCCATAGGCTTCAAACAGGCCAAGATGCGCCATGCACGACGATTCGCAGGTAGCCGCCCGCGCCCGCGCCAGCGAGACGCCGCGGCGCCAGTAGAGATAGTTCATGTCCATGAGAAAACAGCTCCATGCCGGTAAGCAAGAGCGCGTTGAGGTCTCTCAGCCGCACGGGCTTACGAGGCCGATCCGTGCGATGAGAGGGGTGTAGCACGGGTGGGGGTGGATGGCTAATTGGCGGCGCTATGCTGAACCCGGGGATGCTGGTCAGCGGCGGACCGGCTCGCAGGCGAGGCCGTCATTGTCGCCGTCCATCCACGGCCGATACCCTGGCTGGCCGCGCCGCAAGGGGGCGAGGCCGCGTTGGCGGACTTCATTGCAGCCGGAATAGGTCACGCTGGCTTCGGCAGGTGTTAGCGCCCGGTAGTTGCCCTGAAGGTTATTCTGCCTTGGCGCGCGGTAGGACTGCGCGGCGTGTGCGATCGTCGCCAGCGAGGGCAACAATACGAGGGCGGTGATGACGAGGTTGCGCATGGGCGCGAGGGTAGGCGATCGAGGGTTGAGAAAGAGTTGCCACTGCCTTCGCCGGTCTTGCGCTCGTCCTGAGCCATCACGCTAGTAGCGGCTAACGTCGCCCCCGGAGCGCCTCCACCACCTGAGGGCGCAATGTCCACTCGAAATGTTGATCTTCCTCCCGCCGTTCCATGCTGCGGTGCAGGCTGGCCGAGTCGACGTCATCGTTGAGGCGTCCGGCCGAGTCGGCCAGAGCGGTCGTCCAGATGGTAGTGCCATCGTCCCGTGTTCGCGGGTTGAAGCTAAGATCGACTGCAACGGCCTGACCGAGCAGCCCATATTGAAGATTGGCCGCACTCCAATTCGCATAGCCGGCCGCAGCAGCGAGTTCAGTCGCTGTGAGGCAGTGGTCGGGGGCGTCGAGATGCGCTTTCAACATCGCTTCGTGTCCCGGCGACATCTTCACGCGAGCGAATGCTTCTGCATATTCCAAGGCAGACGGGCAGCCATCCTTGCCTCTTCCCTCTGTGATGGTGGCGTCGCGGGCGTCGAGTTTTGCCTTCATAGCGGCCAAGGCGTCGTCGGCATCGTCAGCTACCTCACGCTCGCCTACTTCCCGGCCGTCGAGATCGGCCCGGCATTGCCAGAGGTGGCTTCGTGGCCAGGTTTTCAGGATGTACTTGCGGTAGGCTTGTTCCTGCATGGCTATTCTCCGCTCGGCCGATCCGAGTAGAAGACAAGGCGGACCCCTAATCAAGTCCGGGGTAACAAAGGGGGCGAGTGACGCGGACCTGGACTGTGCAGCAGTTGGACGAGCTTGGCCGGGTGCGGCTCAGCGCCACGTTCTTCATGCGCGACATGCTGCATAGCGAGGTCGCCTCGGCGCACCGGCTGAGCAACGCGCCGGACGATCCCGAGCTAGCGGTCGCGGCGGGGACTCGGCTGTGCGAGGAGCTGCTGGAGCCATTGCAGGGAAGGTGGGGGCGGCTGGCGATCCGCTCGGCCTATCGCAGCCGCGAGGTCAACGCGCTCGGCAATGCGATGCAGAAGGCGGGCAAACCCGGCTAAAATTGCGCGTCGAACGAGAAGAATGCGGCGCACCATATCTGGGACATGCGGGACAAGGACGGCTGCATGGGCGCGACCGCCTGCGTGGTGATTCCGGCCTTCTGGGACGCGCATCAGGAGCCCGGCGACTGGCAGATCCTAGCGCGCTGGATCGACGACAACCTGCCTTATTCGAGCCTGTTCTTCTTTCCGACGCTATGGGCGGTGAACATCAACTGGCACGAACGGCGAGTGCGGCGGGTGCATAGTTATGCGCAGCCTAGAGGGCGGTGGACGCGCGTAGATGAATATGCACTAGTCAAGACAAGGCTCGTGCCTATCCTCTGACAACCTCAACTTCGAACTCCTCTTCGTACGTCTTTCGAACTCTCAAGCGCCTAATCGAACGCACGCCATTCGCGCTAACGCGCGCCTCAAGTAGCGCGTTCTCAGCAAGCTCAAGGTGGTCTAGGTCGAAGGTGCTCGTGCAGACCCAATCATCAAGATCATCACTATTGACCTTCTTCAGCTTCTTTTTCGAGGAAAATATTTGCTGACGATCGCCGTCATTCTCCACTGTGATATCTAGCTGCGCTTCAAACTCGCTGATGCTGCTCGGCACATAGAAGAGGGAAACATACGTCAAGTCCCCAGACATCGGAAACTCATCAACCATCACTACCGAAGACAACACCCCTAAGAACATAGGCTTGCCGCCAATTTCTTGGCGTGCGTCCTCGCAGAAAAAAGCGCAAATCTCTAACTGCGACATTTAGACAATGCCTCGTGGAGTTCATCAAACGTGACTTCGAGAGCAGTTTTGAGTGCAACTAAGTTATCATAGCTTGGCCTGTCGCGTCCTGCTTCCCAACACGAGAGTCGCGGCTGGGTGGTGCAAACTAGCTCTGAGAGCTCCCCCTGAGTGAAGCCCTTGAGCTGCCGTAAATCACCCAAATCAGCGTATCCGCGCTTCGTAACGCGCTCTCTTGCCATCTCAATGCGGGCCTGCCGTACTGCGCTAACTGTAGCCGGATCACTAAGTCTTTGAGACAGCAAAGAGGAAAGCGTTGAGAAACCTTCGGGAGGTGCGACGTTATAAGTTTGACGCATGTGAAAGGCATGCGCCGGACGTGGCCGCCTTCTTGCGGCATACTTGCCTGAGTTATCGGCCCCAGAGCCCAAAGCCCAATTTATCATAACTTTCTTTCAGACGTGCCACAAATTGCGGGTCGTTCTCATAGTCTTGATCCCGACGCATTAGCCCGAGAACCGCTACAGTACGTGAGCGACGATCTCCGGCGGTGATCAAACGCCAAGCTCCGACATCCACTAATTTCAGTCGGAAAACATTCAATCCCTCATCCTGCAGATGCCAAAATGGCGAGATGTCCTGGACCTCATGATCTGAATACCGCTCGTCGATCAACCGTTCGCAAAGGCCGGAATTCCCATCAAGCTCTTGCAGAAATACAAGGATCCTTGGGTAGGCATACGAGTCTTCAGTCTGGCAACGATCAAGATCGTCGCCAAGCTCATCAACGCTCAGAAGGGTAAATCTACGGTCTACTTGGCTCATTTATATCGATCACGGTATAAAGGTCAATCCGTTCTCGAAGCCTACTCCGCCGCCACCCCAGCCGTGTCGAACAACCCGCCCTCAGCTTCCGCCGCCGGCGCGTCGTTGGCGACCTTGGCCTTCTGCCGGCGGTCGAAATTGTCCCACACCTCGTTCCAATTCCCCTTGGTCGCGGCCTTGGAATATTCGGTCGCGCGCTGCTCGAAGAAGTTGGCGTGCTCGACGCCGTTCAGCAGCGGGGCGAGCCAGGGGAGGGGGTGCTCGTCGATCATGTAGATCGGCTGGAAGCCGAGTTGCCCCAGGCGCCAGTCGGCGATGTAGCGGATGTACTTCTTGATCGACTTGGGCGTCATGCCCTCGACCGGGCCCTGCTCGAACGCTAGGTCGATGAAGGCGTCCTCGAGGCGGACGGTCTTCTGGCACTGGTCGATGATCGAATCCTTGACGTCCGCGGTCAGGCAGTCGCGCTCCTTCACGAAGGCGTGGAACAGCTTGATGATGCCCTCGCAGTGGAGGCTTTCGTCGCGGACCGACCAGCTGACGATCTGGCCCATGCCCTTCATCTTGTTGAAGCGCGGGAAGTTCATCAGCATCGCGAAGGAGGCGAACAGCTGCAGGCCTTCGGTAAAGGCGCCGAACATGGCCAGCGTCTTGGCGATGTCGGCGTCGGTGTCGACCCCGAAGGTGTTCAGATAGTCGTGCTTGTCCTTCATCTCCTTGTACTGGAGGAAGGCGCTATATTCGCTTTCGGGCATGCCGATCGTGTCGAGCAGGTGCGAGTAAGCGGCGATGTGCACCGTTTCCATGTTGCTGAACGCGGTCAGCATCATCTTGATCTCGGTCGGCTTGAACACCGAGCCGTACTTGTCGTGGTAGCAGTCCTGCACCTCGACGTCGGCCTGGGTGAAGAAGCGGAAGATCTGGGTCAGGAGGTTGCGCTCGTGGGGCGTGAGTTTCTGCGCCCAGTCGCGGCAGTCTTCGCCCAGCGGCACTTCTTCCGGCATCCAGTGGATCTGCTGCTGGCGCTTCCAGAATTCGAAGGCCCAGGGATATTCGAAGGGCTTGTAGGCCTTGTTGGCTTGAAGAAGGGGCATCGATTTACCTCCCGGGTGATCAGAGACGAAGATGGGTGGGCGAGGGCCGGGTCACCAGAAGAACCTGCCGCCGCGCTTGGCCGAGCCAGCGCGTCCGCGGAACATCTGGATATACAGCCAAAGCCCTGAAAAAGCGAAGAAAATGAGTGCGGCGCCGGACAGCATGGCAAGTGCGGTGCCGAGCGAGCCGAACTCTTCGCCCGAGTGAAGGTGGTGCATGAACCCGACCCATGCGCGGGCGCTGTCGGGCGCCGGCTTGGGGCGGCAGGTCATGGTTTCGGGGCAGGTGAAGCCGGCGGGCGCGGCGGCAACCGGGGCGGGCTGTCCGTCGGCGACGATGGCGGCAAGGTGGCTCATCAGGCCAGTGACCGCGATGAACATGATGAGGAGGCCGAACAGGACGCTCAACCAGCGGTGCCACTTACGCATGCGAGGGGCTCCGCGAGAAACGAAACGGTTGTGCATCGAAACCTCTGACCGGACGTTCAGCGGTCAACCAACCCCCAGGAGCAGGAGTAGCAGCATGACCGACACCAGCCAGATCCGCGAGCATATGGAAGTGATCGGCGCCGATGGCGTCCATGTCGGCACGGTCGACAAGGTGGAAGGCGACCGGATCAAGCTGACCAAGAAGGACAGCGGCGCCGAGATCGAGGGTGCCGAGGGCGCGCATGCCGGGCATCACCATTTCATCTCGACCGGCCTCGTCGCCGAAGTCGAAGGCGACAAGGTCCGGCTGTCGGCAACGGCCGCCAACGCGCAGACCTTTGTCGAGGAATAAGCGCGCCGTGCCCTCGTCCGAGTGACGCGGGCGCAGGGTCGATGACGCGGGGGCGGCTGGGCTGGAAAGGCTCATGCCGCCCCCGTCTCGTTGGCGAATTCAGGATAGGGCTCGGTCGTCGCATAGGCGATGGCAAAGCCGCCGAGCACCAGCCCGAAGGCGAGCAGCATCATGCCGGCAATCAGCTGCGCGGTGGACTTGCGCGATTCCCCGACCCGCCCCCGCAGCGCGGCGATCAAGGTGAGGAGGCCCATCAGCGCGCTGAGGCCGCCGAGTATGAGGAAAAAGATGTTCATGGCCGCCCCAACGCCCGTGACGCGGCGATCGTCACGGTAGCCTCCGGTTGCGGCTGCGCAGCAGGAGATAGGCGCCGGCGAGCAGGGCAATGAGGATCACGATCTTCAGCATGGGGAAAACCTCCTCCTTGCGTCCTGGCGGATCGGCGCCGCCGTTTCGCTTGCCTCCCGCGGTGCAGGAGGCAAGCGGCTACGGCCTTATTGGCAGGCCAGGCACTCGTCATAGTCGGTGCTGGCGGCGAGCTCGTACTTGGGTGCTTCGGCGGTGTTGTCGGCTTCGACCCCGCCCGCAAAGCCCGCGCGCTGCACCGACTTGGAGCGAAGATAGTAGAGCGACTTGATGCCGAGTTCCCAGGCGCGGAAGTGGAGCATCATCAGGTCCCACTTGTCGACGTCGGCCGGGATGAACAGGTTCAGCGAGGTCGCCTGGTCGATGTAGGGCGTGCGATCGGCCGCAAGCTCGATCAGCCAGCGCTGGTCGATCTCGAAGCTGGTCTTGTAGGTCGCCTTTTCGTCGTCCGTCAGGAAGTCGAGATGGGCGACGCTGCCGCCCTGTTCGAGGATCGAATTCCACACCGCGTCCGAGTTCTTGGACTTCTCGATCAGCAGCTTTTCCAGATACGGATTGCGGATCGAGAAGGAGCCCGACAGCGTCTTGTGGGTGTAGACGTTGGCTGGGATCGGCTCGATGCAGGCCGAGGTGCCGCCGCAGATGATCGAGATCGACGCGGTCGGAGCGATCGCCATCTTGCAGCTGAAGCGCTCCATCACGCCCATGTCGGCGGCGTCGGGACAGGGCCCACGCTCGGTCGCGAGGTGAAGCGAGGCTTCGTCGACCTGCGCCTTGATGTGCTTGAAGATCTTGAGGTTCCAGCTCTTCGCCATCGCCCCTTCGAACGGCAGGCCGCGGGCCTGGAGGAAGGAGTGGAAGCCCATTACGCCGAGGCCGACCGAACGCTCGCGCTCGGCGCTATACTTGGCCCGCGCCATCTCGTCGGGCGCACGGTCGATATAGTCGGTCAGGACATTGTCGAGGAAGCGCATGACGTCCTCGATGAACTGCTTGTCGCCGTTCCACTCGTCCCAGGTTTCGAGGTTGAGCGAGGACAGGCAGCAGACCGCGGTGCGGTCCATGCCGAGGTGGTCGCGGCCGGTCGGAAGGGTGATTTCCGAGCACAGGTTCGACGTCGACACCTTGAGCCCGAGGTCGCGGTGGTGCTTCGGCATCGACCGGTTCACCTGGTCGATGAAGATGATGTAGGGCTCGCCCGTCGCGAGGCGGGTCTCCACCAGCTTCTGGAACAGCGAGCGCGCATCGACGGTGCCGCGCGGCGAGCCGTCCTTGGGGCTGCGCAGGGTGAATTCGCCGCCTTCACGGACGCATTCCATGAACTCGTCGGTGATCAGCACGCCGTGGTGGAGGTTCAGCGCCTTGCGGTTGAAGTCGCCCGAGGGTTTGCGGATTTCGAGGAATTCCTCGATTTCGGGGTGCGACACGTCGAGATAGCAGGCAGCCGAGCCGCGGCGCAGCGAGCCCTGGCTGATCGCGAGGGTCAGCGAGTCCATCACCCGAACGAAGGGAATGATGCCGCTGGTCTTGCCGTTGAGGCCGACCGGTTCGCCGATCCCGCGCACCGCGCCCCAATAGGTGCCGATGCCGCCGCCCTTGGAGGCGAGCCAGACGTTCTCGTTCCAGGTGTCGACGATGCCGTTCAGGCTGTCGGACACGCTGTTCAGATAGCAGCTGATCGGCAGACCGCGGCCGGTGCCGCCGTTGGACAGCACGGGCGTCGCCGGCATGAACCACAGCTTGGAGATGTAGTCGTAGACGCGCTGCGCATGATCGGCATCGTCGGCGTAAGCGGCGGCGACGCGGGCGAACAGGTCCTGGTAGTTCTCGCCGGGCAGGAGATAGCGGTCGTTCAGCGTGTCCTTGCCGAATTCGGTCAGGAGCGCGTCGCGCGAGGTGTCGGTGACGACATCGAAGCGCCGGGCGTCGACCGTCTTGCTGTCCTTCTTCGCCGAAACCGGCGCAGTGGTGGTGTCGGTGCTGCCGACCTCGCTGCTGCTCGAGAAGTCCATGCCGTCTTCCTCCTGGCGGCCAAGCGGGCCGCGCTGTGTTCCTGTTTCGTTCACGGCTGCCGGATACGCCTGCCAGCCGCGATTCGCTAGGCCCTGGAGCCGGTTTCGAGCCTTGTCCCCGTTATCCACAGAGACAGCTCTCCCTTCACCAGGAATATAGTTATCCCCAGCGCCAACCACAATCTTGTGCGTTGATTCCCCAAGTCCGCTACAACATCTTGTGTCTTGAGCCGGGGTCAGGCGCAAGCGGGAAAATGCGAGACGAGTTTATTTTGCGGTGGATAATGTGGCGGTGAAGCCGCAGCGAGCGAGGCGCAGCGAGGGGCGTTAGCGGTTCTGCTCAGGGAGCAAGAAAAACCGATCCCCGCCGGGTACCTCGGCCCTCGCCTTTCGGCCGTATCAAGGGCTGCCGGGTTGAAAAGGGCGGATTGCCGCCGTATCTGGCCCTCGCGGACCGGGCCCCTCTGGCGCCCCCTGCGTTGCCTATCCGGCAGCAGGAGCGTGATGTCGGACCGCATCGGAGATTTCCGATCGCTTGCAGGCCCGGCGCGACCTTTCTTGTATCCCGCGGCCTGTTTCGCCTTCGAGGACCTCCGATCGGCTTTGCGATGTCGTTCAGAGGAGTGTCGAACCATGGCTGACGTGAAAAGGAGGCGGGTGACATCGCGGCGCCACCATGCTGCGCCCGCCTTGTCATCAGCCTGCAATATCGATGTCACATTGGCGCTGACGAGGGCGCCGGGCGGGCGACCCGTTTTCTTGGGGTTTGTGGACCATGATCACCCGTTTGCTTGGGGCGGCGATTGCCGTCAGCCTGTCGAGCCCGGCGCTGGCCGAGGCGAATTACCTCGAGGGCTGGTTCGAGGGCACGATCTCCAAGGAATTCGAGGGCGGCACCTTTGTGCAAATCCAGACCCAGCAGCGGGCGCGGGGCAGCAGCAATCCGACCGGCGACAACCAGACCTATCGCTTGTGGCTGGGGCAGGAGTTCGGTTCGCTCAAGGCCAGCGTCGGCCTGCACCGCAGCAAGGAAGGCGATACCAAGGAAACGCGGCTGATCCAGCAGGCGAGCTACGATGTCGGCTCCTTCGGGCTGAAGGGCCGTACGCGGGTCGAGCAGCGCTTTATCGACGACGCGGACAAGACCGGTTGGCGGGTTCGCCAGCGGATCGGCTATGCGCTGCCGCTGTCGAACGAAAAGGACGGGTGGAAGCTCGCCGGCTCGGCCGAAGGCTTTCTGACGCTGCGCTCGACCAGCCGCGGCGGGGATACCGGGATCACTGGCCTTCGCACCTTCGTCGGCTTCGAACGGACCCTCGGCCAAGTCGATCTGGGCATCGGCTACACGCGCCAGCAGAGCATCCGCAAGAACGCGCCCGACCGGGTCGGACACGCACCGACGCTCAACCTCACCCTCAACCTCTGAGCCGCGGCGTCGCGGCTGCCGCCCTTAGGAGCCGCTTCTGATGGAATTCCTGTTCACCGACTGGCTCGGAACCCCCGTGTGGTTCTGGCTGGCCTTTGTCGGCATCGTCGCCGGCCTGACCGCCTTCGACCTTGGCTTCCTCAACAAGGAGGACAAGGAAATGGGCATCGGCGAGAGCCTCAAGCTCTCGGCCTTTTACATTTCGATCGCGCTTGCGTTCGGTGTCTGGGTCTATTTCCAGAAGACCGCGGACCTGGGCGCCGCGGCCGGGATCGAACTGACGATCGCTTATTACACCGCCTTCTTCATCGAAAAGGCGTTGTCGATCGACAACGTCTTCGTGATCAGCCTGATCTTCACCTACTTCGCGATTCCCCCGAAGTATCAATATCGCGCGCTGCTGTGGGGCATCATGGCGGTGATCGTGCTGCGCGGCATCATGATCGGGCTGGGTGCCGCGGTGGTGCAGCAATATGAGTGGGTGCTCTACATCTTCGCGGCGTTTCTGGTGTTTACCGGGATCAAGATGCTGTTTGCCGGCGACAAGCCGATGGACATCGAGCACAATCCCGCCGTCCGCTTCATCTCGCGCCACATGCGGGTGACCAAGGACCTGCACGACCAGCATTTCTTCGTGCGGATCGCCGACAGCAAGACCGGCAAGCTGGTGTGGGCGGCAACCCCCTTGTTCCTGGCGCTGGTGGTCATCAACCTTGCCGACCTGGTGTTCGCGGTCGACAGTGTGCCGGCGGTGTTCGCGATCACCACCGATACGTTCATCGTCTACACCTCGAACATCATGGCCATCCTGGGCCTGCGCGCGCTGTATTTCGCGCTGGCGGCGATGGTGCACCGTTTTCACTATCTCAAATATGCGCTGGCGCTGGTGCTGGTGTTCATCGGCTCCAAGATCTTCGTCGCCGACTTCCTGATGGGCGGCGACAAGTTCCCGCCGCTGGTCAGCCTCGGCGTCACCGCGGCGCTGATCGCGGGCGGCGTCCTCTACTCGCTCTACAAGACCAAGGGCGCAGAGGAGCCGCAATGGCCGGCGGACGAGGGTGCGGATGGTGCCCGGCGCCATCTCGACGATCTCACCGACGGCAAGGCGCTTTAGGCGACGAAAAAAGGCCGCTGTTCCCGGCTGGGAGCAGCGGCCTTTTGATTGCGGTGAAGGTGACCGTTACGCCTTCGTCGAAGCGCCTCCGGCCGGCGCCGCGGTGCATTGATCGGAGACCTTACGGGCGACCACGTCCTGGACCATCTTGTAGTCGCCCGGACCCGAGAAACTGCTGTTGGCGGTGACGGTGCCGGTGAAGCCTTCGCCGTCATACTTGCCGTCGAGAACGGCATTGACCTTGCCTTGTCCCGAGCGATTGCAGGCG
Source organism: Sphingomonas sp. LHG3443-2 (assembly GCF_049896405.1). Taxonomy (NCBI): domain Bacteria; kingdom Pseudomonadati; phylum Pseudomonadota; class Alphaproteobacteria; order Sphingomonadales; family Sphingomonadaceae; genus Sphingomonas; species Sphingomonas sp. LHG3443-2. The sequence goes on along the minus strand of NZ_JAFCUG010000001.1, from coordinate 440,719 downwards.
AGGGTCAGGTTCATCCGGCCCGAGCGGACATAGGGATCGGTCAGCGTGCACTGGTCGCCCTTGGCGGCTAGCAGTTCGGGGGCCGGAAGCCCGTCGGCGCCGACGCAGCCCTGTGTCTTGACGACCTCACCTCCCTTGGTGAAGGTCGGCAGCGGGGTCTTGTCGGTCGACACCAGACTCTTTGTGGTCGCGGTCACTTCATAGGTGCCGGCCGGCAGCGTCGCGGGCGCGGCCTTGGGTGCTTCCTTGGGCGCTTCCTGGCCGCACGCGGCGAGCAGCATGGTGCCGAACAGGACGAGTGAACGCATCGGTGATCTCCCCCAACAGGTATGAACCGCCAGCTTAGCTGCGCCGGTTCGGGACGCAACCGCCACCGGAACCGGAGGGCAGGCGCCGGAGTCTGGCATTGGTCATCATTTTCGGTATGGCTCCGCAACTTAATGGAGAAGTAGACGCGTAGTGAGCACTGAGATTCGGCAAACCGAGGCTGATCCAACGGCCGCCACCGACGTCGAGGGTGATGGGCAGAGCCGCGGTCGACCAGCCGAAGGCAAGCTCGATAGCCCCAACGGCGACGAGACCTTCGGCAACAGCGCGGGCATGAACCATTGGCGCGAAAGCGTCATCAGCCATCCTGGCCTGAACGAACGCGGCAACGTCTTCTTTGCTGCGATCGAGATGACGCGGATGCCGATGATCCTGACGGATCCCAATCAGAACGACAATCCGATTGTGTTCGCCAACAAGGCGTTCCTCGACCTTACGGGGTACGAGGAAGGCGAGGTGATCGGCCGCAACTGCCGGTTTCTGCAGGGCGCCAACACCGACCGCGAGGCAGTCGCGGCGTTGCGCGAGACGGTCAACACGGGCGGCTCGATTGCGCTCGAGATCCTCAACTACAAACGCGACGGCACCCCGTTCTGGAACGCGGTCTTCATTGGCCCGGTGTTCGACCAGGAAGGCAAGCTTGCCTATCAGTTCGCCAGCCAGCTCGACGTCACCCGCCGCCGCAATTCGGAGCAGAGCTTCCGCCAGGCGCAGAAGATGGAGTCGATCGGCCAGCTGACGGCTGGCCTTGCGCATGATTTCAACAATCTCCTGCAGGTGGTGAACGGCAATCTCGAGCTGCTGGGTTCCTGCGTCGATGGTGACCGAGCCAAGCGATATATCGACAATGCCCGGTCGGCCGCCGATCGCGGTGCCAAGCTGACGCGGCAGCTGCTGGCGTTCGCGCGCAAGACCCGGCTGACGCCCAAGCCGACCGACCTCAGCCAGTTGGTCGGCAATTTCGTCGACGTGATCGAAAGCTCGCTTGGGTCTCAGGTGCAGCTGCAGCTCAACCTGCGCCGCCGCTTGCCGCGGGTGATGGTAGATGGTGAGCAGCTGGAAATGGCGCTCTTGAACGTCCTGATGAATGCGCGTGACGCGATGCCGGGCGGCGGGCTCGTCACCTTGTCGACGAGCCAGGTTCATCTCAACGGCGACAGCGCCGCGCGCCAGTTGCCCGCGGGCGATTATGTCGCGCTGGAGGTCAAGGACGAGGGCGAAGGCATGACGCCCGAGGTGATCGAGCGCGCGACCGAGCCGTTCTTCACCACCAAGACGCAGGGCAAGGGCACGGGCCTTGGGCTCGCCATGGCATCGGGCTTCGTGCAGCAATCGCGCGGCCGGCTCGAGATCGAGAGTGAACCAGGCAAGGGCGCGACCATGCGCTTCCTGTTCCCGGTGACACGCGAAGAAGAAGACGAGCAGGGCGAGCGTCCGCTGATGCATCAGGTGCCGCTGGCCGAAAGCCGCGCGGACCAGTCCGAGCATCTGCTGGTGGTCGAGGACAGCGCCGAAGTACTGGAGCTCGCGGTCGAGATCCTTGGCGCGGCGGGCTACCGGGTCACCACCGCCGAGAGCGGCGAGATCGCGCTGCGCATCTTTGAAAAGATGCCGCCAGGGACATTCGACCTGCTGTTCACCGACCTTGTCATGCCGGGCGGGATCAACGGGCTGATGCTGGCCGACAAGGTGCGCGAGATCGATTCCGAAATCGGCATCCTGCTGACCACCGGTTACAATGAGGAACTGGTGATCGCGGGCCCCGACCGGCCGCACAAGGATGTGCTGGGCAAGCCGTATCGCCGGTCCGAGCTGCTCGACCGGGTGCGCCAGTCGCTCAACAACCGCGCGCAGCAGGGCGATGCGCGTCGGCGCATGTCGGATTACGGCGCGGCCGAAGCCTAGGCGCTTTTTCGCCGCCGGGTCGGGGCATGGAAGTCGGCGGGCTTGCCGGCGATCCACGCGAGAAAGCGGGCAAGCTCCGGATTGGCCGCGAGAGCAGCCGGGTCGTCACCGGCTTTCTCCAGCTCCTTGTTGGTGAAGGTGGCGTGCAAGGCGCGGTGGCAGATCGGGTGTACCGGCCGTGTTTCCCGGCCGCCGCGCGACTTGGGCACCGGGTGATGCTGCTCGACACGGCGGCCGAGCGGGCGGCCGCACAGCCAGCAGGTGGGTTCGTCGATCACGGTCGCTGCAACACACAAGCCGGAGCGATGGATGCGTGATCCGCTGCTCAGTGCCGCGCGGGCCAGCGGACGGCGCACAGGCCGATCCGTTCCACTCCACGGTCTTGCCACCGGTCGGTGACGCTCGGCTCACAGCTGGCGAGCAGGCCTGCGGGAGTGGCGGGCTCTGACAAGAGGTGCGTCGCGGTGAAACCTTTGCGCGCCCACACCAGCGTGTGCCAGCGGATCAGCGGCGCATAGCCGCGTTCCTCGCGGCGGCCGAAGCCCGGATCGATCACCGTCACTTCGGTCACGCCGCGGCTCGCGAGCGAGGCGAAGAGATCGCCGTAGGACGCCTGCGCTCCTGATTGCCGGGCCGGGAACATCTCAAAGCGCCACCACATCGCCCGCGCCGTCAGTTGCGTGCCAAGCAGGCAGAGCGCGCAGCCGAGGGCCAGGGGGACGAGACGCTGGCCGTTCGACCACGGCCCGGTGACGAAGGTGCGAGCCAGGCGCTTCAGCGCGATCGCCACCAGCATGGCCAGCCACGGGAACAGCGGCAGGGCATATTGCATCGCGCGAGTCGCGGCGGCGCTGTAGATGGCGAGCGCACCGATCACGACGCTGCTGGCGTAGAGCGCCAGGGTCCGCTCCCGTACCCCAAGCTTCCTCAGTCCGAGCGGGACCAGGAGCAGCAATGGCCCGGCGAAGAACCATCCGGTGACGAGATGCTGGAGGTAGTAGGTTGGCGGGGTTGCTTCGACGTCGGTGAGTTCGCCGAAGCGGCCGGTCATGTCGTTCTGGACGATCGCCGACAGGTAGCCGGGGCCAAGCCATTCCCGCGCCGCGTAGAAGGCGAGCAGGGGCCCGAGCGCGGCGACGAACGCCAGCGCGTAGCGCGGCCAGCAGGCGAGCACCGGGCGGAGGCGGCCGGCCACCAGGATGAAGAGCAGGGTTCCGGTGACGGGAATGAAGGCGGCGACGCTTTTCGACAGCGCGCCGAGCGCGATCAGGCTGCCGGCGGCGAGCAGCAGCGACCAGGGCGGCCGCCGCTTCAGCAGGGCGAGATAGAGAAGCTGCAGGCCGCCGGTGACGAACAGCAGCAGCACGGCGTCGAAGTCTCCGGTTCGCGCGCCATGTTCGCCGAAGAAACCGGGGCTGAGGAGCAGCAGGATGGCGCTGCCCAGCGCGACTCCTTTGGAGCCCGTGACCTTGCGCACGAACCACAAGGTCAGGGCGAGCGTCCCCATCGCTGCCAGCGACGAGGGGAGCCTTAGCGCCCATTCGTTGAGGCCGAACAGGCGCAGGCTGCCGCTCATCAGCCAGATGACGAGGGGCGGTTTGGTGTTCCACAGATCGGGGCGGAAGTCGTAAGTGGTGACGAGGCTGAACCCGCTCAGTGCCATGTCCAGCGCATTGTTGGCGTTGCGCGATTCGTCTTTCAGCGCGAGCGGGGCGGCAAGCCCGTCACCGAAGAGGAACAAGGCGGCGAGGCACAGGAACAGGGCCGACCAGGCTCGCCAGCTTATGGCGGCTGGCCAGGCGGCTTGGCGGTCATGCAACGCGTGGGTGGAGGACAACTGCAGCACGATTAAGTGGTGGTAGCGACATTCTGTTGCGAAAGTCTCACCGCCCCACGGGCGGTCAGGCGCAGGCGTCGCCGCCGCATTCCCAGGATTTGCGGACCAGGGTTTCGAGCACGCCCAAGTCCACGTCGGCAAGCTTGGTCACGTACAGGCAGGCCTTGCTCGTCTTGTGCTTGCCGAGCCGCGCAAGGTCGACGTCGTAGCCGTCGTAGTGGCTGAGATAGAGGACCAGATTGGCCTTGCGCGGGCTGAACGCGATGCGCGGCATGTCGCCTTCGCGGCCACCGTCGGTGCGGTAATGAGTGGTGCCAAAGCCGATGATCGACGGCCCCCACATGTACGCCGGTTCGCCCGAGATGCGTTCGAACAGCGCGCGTAGGGCGTGACCGTCTGCGCGGCGGGTGGGGTGATCCAGCGCGTCGAGCCAGGCGGTGACGTCGGCGCCGGTGGGCTTGGTCTTGTTCTCGGCCATGTCAGCGGGCCGCGGCGGAGACGCGCCAGGTGCCGGGCGTTGCCGGGTCGGACGGCCGGGCCGCACGCGCTTGCCTGACGCCGCTAGGCCGCAGGGCGGGCAATGCGAGCGCGGTCAGCAGGTAGCCGAGGATGCAGCTCGCGCTGTAGCCGACCAGCGGCGTCGGGTAGTTGTGGAGGAACGCGCTCAGCACAAGGGTGGCCCACAGCGCGGTGAAGCAGACGGCTTCGGCTGCCATTCCGCGGCGCCACAGGACGAAGGCAGGCACGAACAGCAGCAAGGTGCCGGTCCAGACGGCGAGGGCGGCAAGCGGCTGATCGGCGAAGGAGGTCCACAGGATCAGGTCGACGTGCGCGACCGCCGGGAGGTTGTCCGGTCGGACGATCGTCACGGCGAGCGCAAGCAGCGGAACCGCGCTGGTCGCCCAAGCGGCCGGCGTTCGGCGGAAGGCGGCGTCGATCAGGGTCACGGCGACCAGGGCGGCCGCCAGCGAGCGATCGGGCTGCAGCGCCATTGCCAGCGCTGCAAGGGCGACCGCGACGCTGCTCCAGCGGTCGGGTTTTGCGACGTGAGCGAGGAGCAGCGTGGGAAGCAGGATCAGGCTTGGCTGAAGCGAGAGGCCGCCGACCACTACCCAGCGCGTCGCGCCTTCCGCTGCCGATCCGAACAAGGCGGTAGCGACCAAGGCGGCGGCCGAGCCAAGCAGCAGCAATGGCCGCACCGCCGGCACCGGAAGCAGCCGGACGATGGCGAGCAGTGCGATGCCGGCGCCGAGCGCCACGAGGTTGATGAGCAGCAGCCGCGGCGGGGCGCCCGTCAGGAACAGAAACAAGAGCCCGCACAGCACGGCCGCGGTGCCTGCGAGTGGAACGCTGTTTGCGGCAAGCCAGCTCGTGCGCATCAAAGCGAATCTCCCCTGACGGCTCAGCTTCGCACCGGATCGCGCCGCCGACAATCGGGTTCCGCTCGATTGCGAGGAGACAGCTCAGCCCCCATATGTTCTCCCATGGAAATCCAGATCCGCACGACCCTCGCCGAGCCCGAAACCGGCGCCGAGTTCGTGCCTCACCGGCCGGCCCGACCCGACAAGGCGGAAGGCGGGCGGCCGTTCATGCTGAAGAGCGAATACGAGCCCGCCGGCGATCAGCCGACCGCGATCCGCGAGCTGGTCGAAGGGATCAAGGAAGGCGAGGAAAAAAGCCAGGTGCTGCTTGGCGTCACCGGCTCGGGCAAGACCTTCACCATGGCGCAGATCATCCAGCAGACGCAGCGCCCGGCACTGATCCTGGCGCCGAACAAGATCCTCGCGGCGCAGCTCTATGGCGAGTTCAAGAGCTTCTTTCCCGACAATGCGGTCGAGTATTTCGTCAGCTATTACGACTATTACCAGCCCGAAGCCTATGTGCCGCGTACCGACACCTACGTCGAAAAGGAGTCGAGCGTAAACGAGGCGATTGACCGGATGCGGCACAGCGCCACCCGGTCGCTGCTGGAGCGCGACGACGTGATCATCGTTGCGTCGGTGTCGTGTCTTTACGGTATCGGCTCGGTCGAGACCTATTCGGCGATGACGTTCAGTCTCAAGAAAGGCGAGCTGGTCGATCAGCGCGAGACGATCCGCAAGCTGGTCGCGCTGCAATACAAGCGCAACGACGCCGCCTTCGCGCGCGGCAATTTCCGGGTGCGCGGCGACAGTCTGGAAGTGTTTCCCTCGCACTATGAGGATAGTGCGTGGCGCATTTCCTTCTTCGGTGACGAAATCGAGGACATCGTCGAGTTCGATCCGCTCACCGGCAAGAAGGTCGGCAGCCTGCCGTCGATCAAGGTCTACGCCAACAGCCACTATGTGACGCCCGGGCCGACGATGAAGCAGGCGGCGGGCGCGATCCGGCACGAGCTGGAGGAGCGGCTGAAGGAGCTGAATGCGGAAGGCCGCTATCTCGAGGCGCAGCGCCTGGAGCAACGGACCAACTTCGACCTCGAAATGATCGCGGCGACCGGCAGCTGCGCGGGGATCGAGAATTACTCGCGCTTCCTGACCGGGCGCCTGCCGGGCGAACCGCCGCCGACCTTGTTCGAATATCTGCCCGACAACGCGCTGTTGTTCGTCGACGAAAGCCACCAGACGGTGCCGCAGATCGGCGCGATGGCACGGGGCGACCACCGGCGGAAGATCACGCTGGCCGAATATGGCTTCCGCCTGCCGAGCTGCATCGACAACCGGCCGCTGCGCTTCAACGAATGGGACGCGATGCGCCCGCAGTCGGTGTTCGTGTCGGCGACGCCAGGGCCGTGGGAAATGACCGAGACCGGCGGCGTCTTCTCCGAGCAGGTGATCCGCCCCACCGGCCTGATCGACCCGCCGGTGGAGATCAAGCCGGTCGAGGATCAGGTCGACGATCTGGTCAACGAGGCCCGCAAGACCGCCAAGAACGGCTATCGCACGTTGGTCACCACGCTGACCAAGCGGATGGCAGAGGACCTCACCGAATATCTGCACGAAGCGGGGCTCAAGGTCCGCTACATGCACTCGGACGTCGAGACGCTGGAGCGTATCGAGCTGATCCGCGATCTGCGGCTGGGCGTGTATGACGTGCTGGTCGGCATCAACCTGCTGCGCGAAGGCCTCGACATTCCCGAATGCGGGCTGGTCGCGATCCTCGATGCGGACAAAGAAGGGTTTCTGCGGTCGGAGACCAGCCTGATCCAGACCATCGGCCGCGCGGCGCGCAACGTCGACGGCCGGGTGATCCTTTATGCCGACAGCGTGACCGGTTCGATGGAGCGCGCGCTCAACGAAACCAATCGGCGGCGCGAGCGGCAGGAGGCCTACAACCGCGAGCATGGCATCACGCCCGAGACGATCAAGCGCCAGATCAGCGACATCATCGCCCATGTCTCGACCCGCGACGGGGTAGTGGTCGACACCGGTGATCCAGACACGCCGCATCTCGTCGGCCATAATCTTCGCGCTTACATCAGCGATCTCGAAGAGCGGATGCGCAAGGCCGCGGCCGACCTCGAGTTCGAGGAAGCCGCGCGGCTGCGCGACGAAATCCGCAAGCTGGAAGAGGACGAACTCGGCATTCCCGACCACCAACGCGCGGCGCCCCGCGTCGGCCATTCGACCGAGGGCAAGCCCGGCACCCGCAAGACGCGGTTCGGCAAGCAGCAGCAGATGCGCATGAACAAGCGCGCGAGGCGGTGAGCCGGAGGCGCCTGCTGTGGCTCGGCGCCGGCTTCGCCCTCGTCGTGACCATAGCGGTCATCGTCCTTGCCGGTCTTTATGACAATCTGGCGCTTCTCGTCTTGGGGCAAGTGCCGCTGATCTTTCTGCCGACCTTTCTTCCGTTCCGGGTGCTGGCCGCGCGGAACGCGGTGTCCACGCTCGCCGTCGCCGTCATCGCCGCACCGCTGGTGATGGGCTGGGGCTATGTCATCTATGTCGAACGCCAGCCTTATGCCGGCGGCGGAGCGAGCATGGCGGTGCTGCTGGGCTGGGCGGCCTGCCTTGTGTCGACCTTGCTGGCGATGCTGGTTACGCTGCTTCTGACGAACCGGCGCTAGGCGGCGATCCGCGTCAGCTTGACGAGCGGTAGCGCGGCGCCGCCGAGGCCGGCCCACAGTTCGCCTCCGCGGCTGACCACTTCCTGTACCTTGCCGATGCTGGTGAGGGTTGAGGCAAGCTCGCTACCGTCGGTCGTTTTCGCAATCAGCTTGAGACTGTAGGCGCCTTCCGGAGCGCGTACGCCCGAGGCGAGCAGGCCATCCCACTGGAGGGTGCCGCTGCCGTCCACCGGCACCTTGGGCGTCGCCACCACCTTGCCGCTGCTGTCAAGGATCTCGGCCTCGACGGTGCTTGGCTTGCCGGCGAAGGTCCAGCGCCATTCCGCAGGGGTCGTGGCCGAAAGACCGGCGATCGAGCTGTCGAATTCGGCGGTCTTGCCGATCAGTTGGCCGGCGCTGGTGAGGTCATCGCCGGACATCTTGTCGAGCATGTTGCGCAGCACGCCGGTCTGCTGGATCGACTGTTCGACCTGCGAATATTGGACCAGCTGCTGGGTGTATTGGGCCGTGTCCATCGGATCGAGCGGATCCTGGTTCTGCATCTGCGTGGTGAGCAGCTTCAGGAACAGGTCGAAGTCGCCGCCCGCCTTGCCGAACAGCCCGGTGGGCGGGGTGGCAGCGGTGCTGGCTTCGGTCGGTTTGGAGATGGCGGTCATGCGGCTGGGCTCCTGAGGGTCAGGCGAGAAGATCGAGGCGGCCGGTCACCGCCGTTGAACGGAAGTGCTGTGTGGCGGCCGGAGTCGTGGCGGGATCAAATGGGTAAGGGAGCGCGGCGCGGCTGCCCTGCTGGCCATGGCCTCCCTGCTGGCCAGGTTGGCCGTTCCCGCCCGAGTGGGTCTGGCCGCCTTGGGAGGGGAGGCCAAGGCTGCTGTCCGCCCGCGCTTCGAAGCGAGGCGGGGCGATGTCGGCGCGGCCACCGGCTTCGATCAGGCTGCGGTGGAGGTCGGCACCGTTTGCGCGAAGCTGGTCGAGGACGTGGGGCTGGTCGGCACTGACCACTGCTTCCAAGGCACCGCCGGGAGCGAAGCGCAGCTCGACCCGGACCCGGCCCATGTTGGCGGGCTCGATCTGGAGGACCAACTCGTCCCCCGAGGCGAGCCCGCCGGGACGCCGTGCGATGGCGATCCCGACCTCTTCCGCAAAGCGCGGCGAGGCGACATGGAGGCGCGGCGTGGGTTGCGGTTCGGCTGGCGCTGGGGCTTCGCGAGGCGCAGCGGCTTGCGGTGCGAGAGGCGGCGTGGGGGAAGCAGCGGAAGGCGATTGAGGCGCAGGTGCGGCCGACGCGTCGACCAGCGGCGTTGCGCTGTTTGCCGGGGCCTTGCTGTCGGACGAGGGGGGCGCCGCTGGGTCGGCGGGTGAGGCCGTAGCGGGTTCCGCGAGGCGCTCGGCGGAGGCGCTGCGCCGCTCGGCCGCGCGAGGGGAAGCCGGCGGCGTTTTGTGAGCGCGGCCTGGGCCGGGCGCTTCGGTCCCTGCTGCAGATGCGCTCGTTGCTGTTGCTTTCGGTGGTGCGCTGAGCCCAGCGGTGGCTGCCGGCGGCGGTGCGGCGGGCGTCATCGCAAGGGGAGGCGACACAGCGGACGCGGTGTTCGTCACTGACGGGAATTCTAGCTGCGGCGATGGTGCGGCATTGTCCGGCTGGTCGGTTTGCGTGTCCAGTGCAGGACGCTTGCCCTCTCTGCCCGAGGAGGGTCGCGCGGCTTCGAGGCGATGCGGCGCAGCTGAAGTGAGTGCGGTGGCAAGCGTGATTGGAGCGGAAGGCGATCGATCAATCGAGGGCGGACGCTCGCCAGGTGGGTTGCCGGATAGCCCGCCGGCTCGCGGCGCAACCGCGGGGCCGAAGGTGGCAGCCTTGGGCGTGAGGCCTGAATCGAGCTCGCCCGAGGAGCTGGGGGGAGTTAGCCGATCATCACCGACCGGCGGCTCAGTGACTTGGTCTTCAGGATCGCCCGCTGAAGGGGAAGCGTCGTCGTGTCTCTGTGCGGTGACATCGATTACGACATTTGGGGGTGGCGGCGGTGCGGCGTGAGTGATTGCAGGCGCCACGGCGGCGGGTGGTGCTGGATCGCTCGGCTCGCGAGTGGTCTCCGAGGGAAGCGCGGAGGGCTTGGCGGCCAGTGCGGGCTTGGTGCGCGCGCCGTGAAGCGACTGGGCAATGTCACTCGCGCGCGGCGGGAGTGATGGTGGCGGCGCCTTCGGGTCGATCGTCGATCTCTCGCCATGCCAATCCAGACTGTGCTTCGAACTGGTAGGCTGTTTGTCCGCGTTGGCTTTGGCGACGACGGGCTGCTCGCTTGTCGCTTCGGTCGGAAGAGGAAGCGGATCCTTGTCGCCCTCGGTTGCGGCAACCACATCGGATTCGGCTGGAAGCGGGAGGCACACGACGGCTCGGGCAGCAGCACCGCCATCCAGCTGCCCAGAGAGCGGCAGCCCCGACGCATCGCTATGCAAGGTGGCCGCGAGCGTTGGCACGGCGGTGCGCCACGGCTTCGCGCCGCCATCTGCCAGCGGCGCAGGCGCAGAAGGGAACGCGAGCGGGAGCGTGAACGGCGGTCCTTCGCCGGCGGCGGCGGGAAGGATGCCGGAGCCAATGGTGGGCTCCGGGCCGCTCAGCGCTGTGAGGTTCATGGTCCTATTGTAGCGCCGCCATCCCGCCCACGGTCCCAAGCGAACGAATTCGCGCGCGGGCGTGGATCTCGTTCTGGCTCAGCACCACCGTCGCCGGACGAACGCGTTCGATGATCGAGCGGACGAACGGGCGAAGCGACGGGCTGACCAGCAGGCAGGGGATCTCGCCTGCTTGCGCCAGCCGGTCCCAGGTCGAGCGCAGCGCCGCGATGAAGTCCTGCAGGCGGCTCGGCGCCATGGCGAGCTGACGGTGGTCGCCTTCGCCGACGATGGCTTCCGAAAAGGCGGCGTCCCATTCGGGGCTGAGCGTGACCACCGGGATCGCCCCGTCGCGGGCATTGGCGACGCAGATCTGGCGGGCGAGGCGGGCGCGGACCTGCTCGGTGACTTGCGCCAGGTTGGCGGTGACGCCCAGCGCTTCGACCATGCCTTCGAGAATAGTGGGAAGATCGCGGATGGAAATGCTTTCGCTGAGCAGGTTCTGGAGGACGCGCTGGATGCCGGAGATGGTGATCCGGTTCGGGACCAACTCGGCGACCAGTTTCTCGCAGTCGCGGTGGACTTCGTTCAGGAGCTTGGCGACTTCAAGGTAGCTAAGCATGTCGGCGATGTTGTCGCGGACGAGCTCGGTGAGGTGGGTGGCGATGACGGTCCCGCAATCGACCACCGTCAGGCCGCGCAGGCCCGCTTCGTCGCGCAGCGCTCGTTCGATCCATAGGGCGGGGAGGCCGAACACCGGTTCGGTGGTGGGTTCGCCAGCTAGGCCCGCGGGGCCGCCGGCGGGGTTGATCACGAGCAGTTTGTCGAGGCGAAGCTCGCCGCGGGCGACCTCCGATTCCTTGATGAAGACGGTGTATTCGTTGGCTTTCAGCAGCAGGTTGTCGGTGATGCGGACCGAGGGGAGGACGAAGCCGTAGTCGCTGGCGAACTGGCGGCGGAGCGCGCGGACCTGGTCGTCGAGGCGGGGTTCGCTGGAGCCGTCGTTGATGATCGGCAGGAGGCCGTAGCCAAGCTCGATCCGCACCGCGTCGATGGCGAGGGTGCGGCCGATCGGTTCTTCCTCGACCGGTAGCGCGGCTTGTTCGGCGGCGTGGGCGGCGGCGCTTTCGGCAACGGCGCGCTCGGCCCCGCGGCGGATCGCCCAGGCGAGGCCGCCGCAGGCCGCTGCGAGAAGACCGAAGGGCGCCATCGGCATACCGGGCAAGAGCGCCAGCGCCCCCATCAGCGCGGCGGCCATGCCAAAGGCACGCGGGCTCTTGCCAAGCTGGGCCGACAACGCGCTTCCAGCCTTGCCTTGCATCCCACCTTTGCTGACCAAGAGACCCGCGGCGGTGGAGACGATCAGGGCGGGGACCTGGCTGACGAGCCCGTCGCCGACCGTCAGAATGGTGTAGGCGTGCGCCGCGTCGCCGAGCGCCATGCCGTGGACAGCCACGCCGGAGACGAGGCCGACGAGGATGTTGATCGCGGTGATCAGCAGGCCCGCGATGGCGTCGCCTTTCACGAACTTCGACGCACCATCCATCGCGCCGTAGAAGTTGCTTTCATCCTCGACCTCGCGGCGGCGGCGCTTGGCGTCGGCTTCGTCGATCAGGCCGGCGGAAAGGTCGGCGTCGATCGCCATCTGCTTGCCCGGCATGGAGTCGAGGCTGAAGCGGGCGGCGACTTCGGCGATCCGGCCGGCGCCCTTGGTGATGACGACGAAGTTCACCACCACCAGGATGAGGAAGATGGTGATCCCGAGCAGGAGGTCGCCGCCGATCAGGAACTCGCCGAATGCCGCAATCACCCCGCCCGCCGCGTCCGGGCCTTCGTGGCCGTGGCCGAGGATCAGGCGGGTGGAGGCGATGTTGAGGCCGAGCCGCAGCATGGTCGAGACCAGCAGGATGGTCGGAAAGGCCGAGAGGTCGAGCGGCTTTTCGATGAACAGGGCGGCCATCAGGATCAGGATCGACAGGGTGATCGAGAGGCTGAGGCCCATGTCGAGCAGCAAGGGCGGCAGCGGCAGGATCAGCATCGCGATGATGGCGATGATTCCCCCGGCGAGCGCGAGGTCGCGGGCGTCTTCGAGCTTGCGGAAGAAGGTGAGCAGGGGCGTCATGGGTCAGGCCGCCGGCGCGACCGCGAGGCCGTCGGCGCGCATCTCGCGCAGCTTGTTGCGCATGGTGCGGACCGAGATGCCGAGGATGGCGGACGCGCTGGTCCGATTGCCGCCGCAGCGCGACAGGGTGCCGAGGATGAGCGCGCGCTCGACCTGTTCGAGCGAGCGGCCGACCAAAGGGGTGACGCTGAGGTCGTCGGGGGGCGGGCTTGGTGCGGCTTCGGGGAGGATTTCGGCCGCGTCGATCACACCGCCCGGCGCCAGCAGCAGCGCACGGTGGAGGACTTGCTCGAGCTCGGCGACATTGCCGGCCCAATCCTGAGCCTGCAGCGCGGCGAGGGCCTCGGCAGTGAAGCGGGGCGCGGGGCGCTGCTCCTCCGCGGCGGCCCGGTCGGCAAAGCGCCGGGCGAGCAGCAGGAGGTCGGTGCCACGCCGCGCAAGCGACGGGAGGGTGAGCGTTGCGACGCCGATGCGCTCGGCCAGCAGCGGAGTGAGGGCGGCGGTGCTGGAGGCAGTGGCGACGAGGCGCGCGCCCGCTGCCGGCAGTGTGGCCGCCAATTGGTCCTGCAGATCGGCCGCGAGGCGATCGACGTGCCGGACGAGGAGGGTACCTCCAGCCGCTTCGCCGAGCTTGCCGGGGCGGTCGGCGACCGCGCCGTCGAAAGCGCCCGCGCAGTGGCCGAACAGTTCGGAGTGCAGCTGCTCGGCGGTCACCGCGTGTTCGGCGGCGTCGAACAGGACGATCGGGCCGGTGAGGCCGGACACGTTGTGGAGGTGACGGGCGAGCGCCTGCTTGCCGGTGCCGGGTGCGCCGACGATCAGCAGCGGCATGCGCGAGCGGGCAAGGCGTTCGCCGCGGCTGACCACCTCGCACCAGGCGGGATGCGCGCCGACGAGCCGAGTGGGACGGTGCCCGATGGCGAGCAAGGCGGCCGCAATCAGCTCGCGCGAGGGAGGAAGGGGGAGGTAGTCGATCGCGCCGGCGCGAACCGCGGCAACGGCTCGGGTTGCAGGCGCGTCGACGCCGCAGGCAAGCACCGGCACCGCGATCCGCTCGTTGCGGAGGGCGGCGATCAGGGCGGGAACATCGCTCGACAGCTCGGCCATCAGCAGGTCGGCGCCGTGGGTGCGGGCGAACAGCAGGGCTTCGGCGGACGAGTCGGCGAGGCGCACCTGTGCACCGCTTTCGGCCGCGAGGCGCGCAGCGAGGCGAATCTCCTGGCGCTCGCCGCCAAGCAGGATCAGCCGCAGTTGGCTCACGCGTCCTCGCGGCGGACGAGCTCGGTCAGGGTAAGGCCGAGCGCGCCGTCGATCAGCACCAGTTCGCCGCGCGCGAGCAGGCGGCCGCCGACCATCAGGTCGATCGGATCGCCGACCCGGCGGTCGACTTCGATCACGCTGCCCGCGCCAAGGCCGAGCAGCTCGTCAACGGTCAGCGTGCAGCCGCCCAGCACGGCTTCGACCGTGACCGGCACCTCGGCCAGCGGCGCGAGCGAGGCGCGCGGGCCATTGGCGACCGGCGGCGCAGGGTGGGGCACCGGCAAATTGTCGAATCCGGACCCGAGGTCCGGAAGGTCGAGGCCGTCGCCCGGCAGCGGAAAATCGTCAGGCGCTTCGCTCATCATCGCAAATCCTATTGGGTCATCCACTGGCGGATCACGGCCGTGGCCTCATGAGGGCTGGTGCCGACCGCATCGCCGACCCGCTTCAGCGCGCTGGCCTTCAGCTTGCCGTCGACTTCGGCGAGCGCGATTTCCTGATCGAGCAGCAGGCGGTCGGCGGCAGGCGCCTGGGCGAGGGCGGGCTGGCCGTCCGCGGCCGGAACAAGGGTGGCGGGCGCGCTGCCGGCACCCGGCCCGGCGAGGGCGGGAACTGGGACGGCGCCGGCCAGGCGCTGTTCGAGCAAGGGCTTCAGGCTGCGCAGCACCAGCAGCGCGACGACGCACAGGATGATCAGCTTGAGGATCGAGAACAGCTGCTCGGTCGGCAGCTTGTCGAGGAAGCTTTCGTTTTGTTCGGCAAGGTCGACGGCGCTGAACTTCATCGCTTCGACCACCACGCTGTCGCCGCGCTCGCTGTCGAAGCCGACCGCATTCTCGACCAGCCGCTGAAGGCGGGCGACCTGCGGCGCGGGGAGGCCGGTGGTGCCGGGATCGACCATCACCGCGACGGTGAGGCGGCGCACTTCGCCCGGGTTCTTGACCTTGACGGTGGTGGTGCGGCTGTTTTCGTAGGTGGTGTCCTCGCTGGTCTCGTTCTGCTCGCCCTGGCGGCGGTCGCCGGGGGTCGCTGGGGCTGTGCCGGCGTCGGGCAACTGCGAGGAGACGGAGGCGGGGGCGGACGGGGCGCCTTGCTCGTCGTTCTTTTCGCCGCTTTCGACGGTGACCTGGTGGGCGATCGCCTGCTTGTCGGGATCGACCACCGAGGCTTCCTCGCGGGTCTGGTCGCGGTCGACCACGGCGGCGACTTCGGCGCGGACCTTGCCGACGCCGACGATGGGTTCGAGCAAGCTTTCGATCTGCTGGCGGAGGCGGCCCTCGACCTCGGCCTGACGCTCGTCGGCGCCGGACGCTCCAGCAGCACCGCTTTCGCCCGAGCGGGCGAGGAGGGCGCCGGTCTGGTCGACTACGGCCACGGCGTCTGGAGAGAGGTCGGGCACGGCGCTGGCGACCAGCGAGCGGATCGCCTGCACCTGCTCGTTGCCGAGGCGGCCGGTGGTCTTGACCGTGACCGATGCCGTGGCGCGGCGGGCTTCGGTGGCGAACAAGGGGCGTTCGGGCATGACGATGTGGACCCGCGCCTTGCTGACGAGGTCGAGGCTCTGGATCGAGCGGACGAGTTCGCCTTCGATGGCGCGGGTTTCGTTGAGGCGGGCGCGCGAGGCCGAGGTGCCAAAAGGCTGCTCGCCGTCGAGCACTTCGTAGCCGATCTTGCCGCCCAGCCGGTCGCCGGCAAGGCTCATGCGCAGCTCGGCGAGCTTGTCCTGGGGAGCGAGCACGGCGGTGCCGTCGGGCGACAGCTGGAAAGCGACGCCCTGGCCCTGGAGCTTGTCGGCGATGGCCTGGGCCTGCGCGGGCTCGAGATCGGTGAAGAGATAGCCCATCGGGCCGCCGCTTCCGGGCATGGCGAGAAAGGCGAGGCCGATCAGCAGGGCCGCGGCCACCGCTCCCATCAACGCCAGTTTGCCGGCTCCAATTTTGTCGATCAGGCTACGCACCCGATCATCTTAGGAGGCAGTGCGGCACTTCTTGCCGGGAGGCGGCAAATATTGCCGGGGAGGCCCGTTCAGGCGGCGAGCGAGGCCGCGATCTCCGCTTCCATGGCGGCGCGGCGGCCGGCGCGGTCGAGCAGCAGGGCGCCTTCGTCCCATTCGATCCGGGCATCGCCGTCGATGATGCTGTCGTCAGCGAGAACGGTGATCTTGAGGCGGCGGCGGTCGCGGTCCTGCCGTTGCTGGACAAGGCCTTCCACCGCGCTGACGAGACCGGGCGCAACCCGGACGCGGAGCGGGCAGCCGCGGCGAACTTGCTCAAGCGCGCGGCCGATCATCGCTTCGATGGGGGAGACGGGATCCCGTTCCAGCGCCGTGCCGGCAAGCTGATCGGCAAGGTCGAGCGCCAATTCGGCGCCAAGTCGCGCGACCTGCCGTTCGGTGGTTGCGAAGCGCGCGTCCAGGCTGGCGAGGACAACCGTCAGCGCCTCGGCCGCGCTGGCAAGCGCGGTGTCACGCTCGGCGCGAAGGGTGGCAAGCGCTTCCTCGCGCCCTTGGCGGAGGCCGCGTTCATGCGCCTGCGCAAGCTTGTGATGAAGCTCCGCGACCTCGAGCTCGAGGCTGGCAAGGGTGACCGGGCCGAAGTCGCCGTCGTGGAACTCGGCCGCGAAGGCGAAGGGTTGGACGAAGCTCATACGATCACCGCATCGTCGCTTTTGGGATCGACCAGCATGATCTGGCCCTGGTCGGCGAGATTCTTGGCGAGGCGGACGAGGACCGATTGCGCGTCTTCGCAGTCGCGGGCGCGGACGGGGCCCATGCCGGCGATCTCTTCCTTGAGGAGGTTGCCGGCGCGCTCGGTCATGGCGGCGAGGAAGACGGCACGCTGCTCTTCCGAAGCGCCCTTCAGCGCCAGCGCCATGACCTTCTTGTCGGCGGCCTTGACCACGGCGGCGATGGCCGGGGGCAGCAGCTTGGTCAGGTCTTCGAACGTGAACATCAGGCTGCGGATGCGCTCGGCGCTTTCGGGGGCGGATTGCTCGAGTGCGGAGAGCATCGCTTCCTCGGTCGAGCGGTCCATCGCGTTGAAGAGGTCGGCCATGGTTTCATGCGGATCGCGGCGCTGGCTACGAGCGATGTTGCTCATGAACTCGGTCTTGAGCGTTCGTTCGACTTCCTGAAGGACGTCCTTCTGGACCGTGTCCATCCGCAGCATGCGGGTGATCACTTCGACCGCGAACTCGCGTGAGAGTTCGCTCAGCACGCGGGCGCTGTGATCGGGCCGCAGCTTGGCGAGGATCACCGCGACCGTCTGCGGATGCTCGTTCTTGAGATAACCCGCGAGCAGGCCTTCGCCGACGTTGCTGAGCTTGTCCCACATGGTCCGGCCGGAGGGACCGCGGATGTCCTCCATCACTTCCTTGACGCGGTCGGCGGGCAGGAGATCGCCAAGCAGCCGTTCGGTGGTTTCGAAGGAGCCGTGCAGCGAGGCCATGCTGGACACTTCGCCCGAGAAGCGGACCAGCAGGTGGTCGGCGACCGCGGCGGGAACGCGGCCGAGCTGCGACATGGCCGAGGACAGTTCCTTGACCTCTTCGGTCGACAGCGATTCCCAGATCGGCCCGCCATGATCGCGGCCGAGCACCAGTAGCAGGGCGGCGGCGCGTTGCGGTCCGCTGAGCTTCTTCAGCTCGGGCGGTTCGGCCACGGCGGTGGCGCTCATGCGCGGGTGCTTGGGTTAAGAAGTGGGCTGGTCGGCACGCGGCGGCTCCTTTCCCTCTATCATAGGAGAAAGGGGAGAAAGCGGTCCGCCGCGACGAGAAGAATGACGAGCCTCGACAACAGCCTTGCGGGACTGTCGCTGCTGACCGGCACGCGCTTTGCCGGTGTGTCCACGTTCACGCCCGCGGAAAGCCGTGCGGTGCGGCTCGCCAAGGCGCAATTCACCGCAAAACCAGTGGTCCCGCTGTGGAGCCAGGGCCGGCCGGCGCCGAACGTCTCGGCGGTGATGCGGCGGGCAGCGCTGATCGACGCCGCCGATGGCGCCGGCCGGCCGGCCGACGTGTCGACCGCCTTCATGGCCTACAAGGCCCTGGAGCGGCTGAAGGCCTTGGCCGACGCTGGTGCGAGGGGCACGGCAGACGGCGCCGCTCTGCAGAAGAGATTCAAGGCCGGGCTCGCCGAAGTCGAGCGCTGGATGGCCGCCGCGCCGAGCGACCAGCTGACCCTGTCGTTCGGCAAGGCGGCGCGAAAAGCCGAGAGTATCGCGCTGCCGGACGCACCCGCCGACGATGTGCGCGGGAGCGTCGCTGCCAAGACGCGAGACGAGGCACTGGCGGGCCTGACCGGCACCGAGCGCTTCACGCTGCGGGTCAGCCGGCCGGGTGCCAGCGACGCGTTGAGCGTCGATCTTTCCACAGTGCCGCAGCCGCCCAAGCTCGACGGCATTGCCGCCGCCTTCAACACGGCGCTGGCGTCGTTGCCGAGGGTCGGAGCCGATGGAGCGCCCGTGTTGGCGGCCGATGGCAGCGTGGCGCCACGTTACGAGAGCCGGTTCGCGGTGGTTCGTCACGAGGGCGGCGGCTGGGGATTGGAGCTACGCAGCGGCGGGATCGAGCAGGTTGCGCTGCATGACGAGGGCGCCGCGCCGGCGCTGCTGGTGGGCGTGCCGCAGGGCAGCGACGCGGGGGTCGGCGTGCCGGTCGCCTTGTCGCGCCTGACCGGCGCGACGCTGGACCGCGCGGCGCTGACCAAGCTGACAGCGATCGACCGCGAAGCGACCGCCTTGCAGCCGCCGCCGACGACCAAGGGGCTGGACACCGTGCCGGTGCTGGCGCCGCTGACCATCGCCGCGACCGTGGCTGCACCCGATGGCGGAAGCTATGCGATTGGGACAAGCCGCGGAACAATGGGCTCGCTGGTGTCCGACGGCGAGGACGAGCTGGTCTTGATGAAGCTCGACAGCCGTGGCCAGACCTTGTGGCAGCGTGGGCTCGGCACCGCCGGTGCCGCGAGCGGGCTGTCGGTGGCGATCGCAGCCGATGGCGACGTGGTGGTCGGTGGGACGGTGACGCCGACCGGCGGCGACCGCGACCTCATGTTCGCGCGCTTCGGCGCGGATGGCGAAGAAAAGGTGCAAAGCGGCGTGCGTCAGCTTGGCGATCAGGATTTCGCCGGCATGGCGGTGCTCGGCGATGGCTCGACGATGCTGGCCAGCAAGGCGGCGGACGGGGCGGTCAGCCTGGTTCGTGTGGGCGCAAGCGGCAAGGTCGGCGAGCGGGTCAGCCTTGGGACCGACATCCGCAATCTGCGCGGGATGGCGACGGCACCGAACGGTGACCTCCTGCTGCTGCACCAGTCGGGCGAGGATGCGGTGGTGAGCCGCTTTGCCGGGGGCGATCCCGCCGCGGCGCCGACGACCGAGCGGCTTAGCGGCGTCATGGCGTCAGCCTTCGCGATCGCGGCAGACGGTACGGTTGCGGTCGGCGGGCGGCGGGGAAGCGATGCGGCGGTGGCGTTGATCGACGCGGGCGCGACGCGCTGGGTCGATCTGGCCAGCGCCGGCGACGACCGGATCGATCAGCTTGCGTTCGACGGCGTTACGCTGGTCGCGGCCGGGCGCACCACGGGCGATCTCGGCGGCGCGCGGACCGGGCTTACCGATGCCTTCGTGGCGCGGATCGATGCCGCGAGCGGCGCTGTCGAGCAGGTCCGCCAATGGGGCCAGGTCGGCCAGCGCAGCGGTGCGGTGACCGTGAGCGTCGCGGCCAGCGGCGACAGCGCGGTGCATCGCCTTGGCTTCAGCGAAGGGACGATCAATCCGTCGCAGAGCGCGTCGCTCACCGACGTGACCGGGCTTAATCCTGGCGACCGGTTCCAGATCCGCCTCAACAAGCAGTCCGCCAAGGCAGTCGTGATCGAGGAAGGCGAGACCGCCGCCTCCTTTGCCGAGCGCTTGCAGCGCCTCATCGGGCGCAGCGCGGGCAAGGTCACGATCACCCGCTCGGGCGGTGCGCCGCAAATCCGGATCGAGCCGGCGGCGGGGCAGCGGATCGACCTTCTGCCCGGCCCGAATGGGCGGGACGCGCTCGCCAAGCTCGATCTTGCGCCCGGCAGCCTGATCGCGGCGCCGCTGTTCGACGCCAAGGCACCCCGCGTGAAGCCCGGCGGGCATTACGGGCTGGAACTGTCGGACGGCCTCAGCGTCGCCGACAAGGGGTCGGCCAAACAAGCGCTCGAAAAGCTCGACAATGCGATTGCGACCGTGCGCGCGGGGTTCCGCTCGCTGTATTGGGACGACACCAAGGCCGCACTGGCCGAGGGCGGGCGCAAGGCGGGGTCGGTATCGCCTTATCTCGCCGGGCAACTCGCCCGCTATACCGACGCGCTGAAGCGCATGGGAGGCTGACGATCATGGCCAATCTGCTGAACGGAATCACCGCCGCGATGCGCCATCTCGGTGCGCGCAGCGAGGTGATCGCCAGCAATATCGCCAATGCCGATACGCCCGGCTTCAAGGCGCGGACGCTGCGCGAGCCGGACTTCGGCGCGCTGGTGAACGGCCGCAGCGGAGGTCCGCAGCGGCCGATGGTCCAGGTCACTTCGCGCATGGCGGAGCTTGGTGCCGGCAAGCGCGGAGCTGAGCGCGGCGTGGTCGACAGAACGATCACCGAAACCAAGCCCGACGGGAATAACGTCACGCTCGAGCAGCAGCTGCTGGCAATGGGCGAGGTGCAGGCGGATTATGCGACGCTGACCAGCCTGTATCGGAAGCAAATGGGCTTGCTGAAGACCGCGCTTGGCGGCCGGGGCGGCTAAAGCCTGGTGTTGAGCGTGACGGGCGTCGGTCCGCTGCGCTGACGGATCTGTCCACCGCGCTGATAGGTTTGCTGGCGCTGGCCGCCGATCCGCCCCGCTTCCCGCGCAATTTCCGCCAACAATTCCTGCGACAGCTCGATCTGCCGCGACAGCAAGGTCGCATTGTCGAGCGCCGAGCGGCGCAGGCGATCGATCGCGAGGCCTAGCGGGCTATCGGCCGGCACCGCGTCGAGCCAAGCCGGGTTGGTGCGGTCGCGTTCGGCGAGCGTCGCTTCGAGCGCGCCGGTGAGGCGGATCTTGGCGTCGGCCAGCGCTTCGTTCTGCGGGGGCCAGGTACCGCCGCGGAGAAGGACGGTCTCTTCGTCCATCAGGTCCGACAGCGACTGCATCAATGGGGTGAGGTCGTCGCTCATTCGCCTTTCTCCATGCGCTGGAGGGCGGCGAGGACCGTCGGCGCGAGGCCGAGCTGGCCCGATTTGGCAATGCCGCGTCCGACTTCTTCGGCCATCATGCCGCGGAACAGCTCTTCGCCGTGGCCGCCGCCGAAGCTGCCGTCGATCTCGACCTGTTCGAGCATCAGCTTGGCGATCTGGCCGGCGAACACCGCTTCGAAGTCGCGGGCAGCCGCCGCGCGGTGCGCGGCTCGGGGGTCCGGCGTGGCGGGGGTGGAAGCGATAGGGTCGGTCATTGCACCTCGATCTCGGCCTGGAGGGCGCCGGCGGATTTGATTGCCTGGAGGATGGTGATGAGGTCGCGCGGGGACACGCCGAGGGCGTTCAAGCTGGCGACCAGCTGGCCGAGGCTGGCACCGCGCACTTCGGCAAGGCTCGCGCCGCTGCCATCGTCGACCTGCACCGCGGTGCGCGGGACGACGGTGGTCTGGCCGGGGGACAAGGGCGCGGGCTGGCTGACCTCGGGCGCTTCGCTGACGCTGATGGTAAGGCCGCCTTGCGCCACCGCGACCGGGCTGATGGTGACGTCGGCGCTCATGACCACGGTTCCCGAGGCTTCGTTGATGACGATGCGGGCGGGCTGGTCGACGGCGACCTGAAGGTTCTCGACTTCGGTGTAGAGGTCGATGAGCGGGGTGGCGGTGCTGCCGGTCAGTTCCACTGTCGCGGGATCGAGCACGCGGGCGGCGCCGGGAAAGCGCTCGGCGATGGTGGCAGCGATCGCGCGGGCGGTGGTGAAATCGGGATTGCGGAGGGCAAGGCGAAGGCGCCCGGCGTCGCGCAGGGCGAAGGCGACCTCGCGCTCGACAATGGCGCCGCCGGCGATGCGGGCCGAGGTCAGCACGCCGCGATTGACCTGCGCCGCCGCGCCTTGCGCCTTGAACCCGCTGACCGCGACCTGGCCTTGCGCCATGGCGTAGGTCTGCCCGTCGAGGCCGCGCAGGGGAGAGGCGAGGAGGGTGCCGCCCTGGAGGCTGGATGCGTCGCCGATAGCGGAGACCTGGACGTCGATCGGCGAGCCTGCCCGGGCGAAGGGCGGGAGGGTCGCGGTGATGGTCACCGCCGCCACGTTCTTCGATTGCAGCGCCTGGCCGCGGGTCGCGACGCCGAGACGCTCGAGCATCGAGGACAAGGTTTCCTCGGTGAAGGGCGAGTTGCGCAGGCGGTCGCCGGTGCCGTCGAGGCCAACCACCAGGCCGTAGCCGACCAGCTGGTTGGGCCGGACATTCTCGACGCTGACGATGTCCTTGATCCGCGGTGCTGCTTCGGCCTGGAGCGGGCCAAGAGCGCTGGCAGCCAGCGCGACAAGGAAATGACAAAGGAAGCGCATGGCACCTGCTCGGGGTTTGCCGCCCGGAAGCGGGCCTTGTCCCTCTATATAGAGGGCTATGGGAGCCTGCGGGTTCTCCCCACCGATGGAGAATTGGCCATGCGGGTCGATCCAAACGCCCTTGCCGTCTTGCAAACCCGCTTGCTGAACCTGATGCGCGGCCCCGACGAGGCGCGGGCGCAAGGCTTCAAGGTCGATGCTCCCCCGCCAGCACAGCCGCAGACCGGCGCCGCCGCGGCGAGTGCGGCCCTTCCCGCCGCCTCCCTCGCTACCCTGCTCGCAGCAACGGCTGCGCCCGCGTCGCGCCAGGCCGTTCTGCGCCGGGCCGAGAAAGGGCTGGCGGGGCTCGAGCGACTGCACCGGCTGATCCGCAGCGGCGGGAGCGCCAGCGAGGCGTTGGACGAGCTAGCCGACTGGCAGGACGACAGCGTCATGGGCGACGGTCCCGAAGGCGCGCTGCTCGAGGAAGTGAGGCTGCGCGTGCTGGTCGAGCTAGCCAAGGAAGGCCGCTAACCGCGCAGCTTGCCGGTCTGCCGCAGGACGAAGCTGATCACCTCGGCGACGGCGGCATATTGCTCGACCGGGATCGGGCGGTCGATCTGCGCGTGGGCATGAAGCGCGCGGGCGAGCGGGCGGTTCTCGACCAGCGGGACGCCCGCTTCGGTCGCCAGTTCGCGGATCTTGAGCGCGACGCGGTCGGTGCCCTTGGCGACCACCACCGGCGCGCGCATGCTGCCATGCTCGTATTTCAGCGCGATGGCATAGTGGGTCGGGTTGGTGATGACGACGCTGGCGGTCGGCACTGCCGCCATCATCCGCTGCCGCGCGCGCTGTGCCCCGATCTGCCGCTGCTTGGCCTTGACCTGTGGATTGCCGTCGCTGTCCTTGTGCTCGTCGCGCATCTCCTGATGGCTCATCCGCATCTTGCGCAGGAAGGAGAAGCGCTGCCAGCCGAAGTCGAGGGAAGCGATCGCGGCGACCAGCATCAGCAGGGTCTTGATCAGCGAGACGGCCAGCGCGGTGGCGGCTGAGCCGATCGCGGCGGGTTCGAGCCCGACCAGGCTGTCGGCGCCGGGCAGGCGGGGCGACAGCAGCCACCAGCCGAGGCCGACGACGGCGAGGCTCTTGGCGAGGAGTTTGGCGAATTCGACCAGCGCTTGGCCGCCGAACATGCGGTTTAGGCCGGACGCGGGATTGATCTTGCTCCACTTGGGCGCGAGCCGGGCCCAGCTCAGCGAGGGCTTGCCCTGCGCGAAGCCGGTCAGCACCGCGGCCAGGAAGAAGAGCAGCAGGAAGGGGCCGATCAGCGCGGCCATTTGGGCCAGCACGCCGCCTGCGAAGTCGGTGCCGCCGACAGGATCGACGCGGATCTCGGCCGCGCCTTCCCAGAAGTGGCGGAGCAGGGTAGCGAGGACGCGCACCGCATGATTGCCGAGCCACAGCAGCGCGGCGAGCATGGCCAGCAGCGAGAGGGCGTGGCGGACCTCGGGCGCGCTTGGCACCTCGCCGCGCTTGGCCGCGTCGTCGAGCTTCTTCTGGCTTGGCGCGAGTGTCTTGCTGTCGGGATCGTCAGACACCGGCCCAGGCTCCTGCCATCCATTCGCGATAGGCGTCGGCGAACCCGGCCATCATCGCCGGTGCGGTCACGGCGAGGAGCGCAATGCCGCCGGCGATCATCAGCGGCTGGGCGATGAAGAAGAACTGGATCGAGGGCGCGAGCCGGCCGGCAATGCCAAGCGCGAGGTTGAACAGGATGCCGAACATGAGAAAGGGCGCAGCGAGGCTGATGGCGAGGGCGGTCGCTTGGGCGGCGGTGGAGACGGCAAGGCTCGCCCAGTCGGCGGCGGGGATGGGGGCGCCGGGCGCGAAGCAGGTGTAGGAGCGAATCAGCGCCTCGAACCACCAGCCGTGAAGGCCGAGGGTGAAGCAGAACAAGGTCGCGCCGAGGCCGATGAGCTTGCCCAAAAGAGGGGTCTGGCCGCCCATCGCGGGATCGAACACCAGGGCAGTGGTGAGCCCTATCTGCATGCTGACGATCGAGCCGGCCATCACTGCCGCCTGGAAGAACAAGCGGGCAAGCATGCCGAGCGCAAGGCCGGTGATAGTTTCAGTCAGGAGCAGGCCCGCGAGCCGCACCTCGCCGACACCGAGCAGGGGCGATACGGCGGGCTTGAGAATTCCCGACAGCGCAATCGTCAGGCCGAGCGCCAGGAGCAGGCGGATCTGCCGCGGCACGCTGTCGTCGCCGAGCATCGGCATCAGCATGATCATGCTGCCGACCCGCGCGAAGAGGAGAAGGATCAAGGTAGCCTCGGCTACCAGCGCGGGCGGCACCGCTCAGGCGCCGATGATGCGGTGGCCGATCTCGGCCGTGAAGTCGCTGAGCGCCGCGCCCATCAGCGGCAGCGTCAGCAGAAGAGTGACCGACATGATGACCAGTTTGGGGACAAAGGTCAGTGTCTGTTCCTGGATCTGGGTCAGGGCCTGGAGGAGGCCGATCACCACGCCGGTGATGAGGCTGGCGGCGAGCAGAGGGCCGACTAAAGTCAGCAGCAGCACGAGCGCGGCGCGGGTCAGGTCGAGGACGTCGCCCGGCGCCATCAGATCTGCATCCGCATGATGTCCTGATATGCGCTGACCGCGCGGTCGCGCACCGCGACCATGGTGTCGAGCGCGACTTCGGCGGCGCCTATGGCAGTGACCACGTCGACGAGGTCGCCCTTGCCCGCGACCTGGGCGGCGCCCGCCTGCTCGGCGGTGCGCAGCGACGCGCCGGTGTTGGCGACGAGGCCCTCGACCATCGCGCCGAAGCCGCCGGCTTCGGTTGCGCTCGGTTGCGGCAAACGCGCAGCCTGCTGGTAGGCGCGAACTGCGCCCAATCCCTGGATCGACATGGGGAGCTTCCTTCCGGCTTACTTGATGAGGTCGAGGGTGCGCAGCGTCATCGCGCGCGCCGCTTCGATGGCGTTGAGATTGGCCTCGTAGCTGCGCTGGGCCGCTTTCATGTCGGCGCCTTCGACGAGGCTGTTGACGTTGGGCTTCAGCACATAGCCAGCCTTGTCGGCGGCGGGGTGGCCGGGCTGGTAGACGCGGGTGAAGGCGCTGTTGTCGCGCTGGACCGAGGCGACTTCGACGCCTTGTCTGTCGGGCGAGAAGAGCACCAGCTTGCGCTGGTAAGGCTTGCCGCCGGGCGTCGCCGACACGCTGTCGGCGTTGGCGAGATTCTCGGCGATGACCCGCATGCGCAGTGACTGGGCCTGTAGGCCCGACGCGCTGATCCGGGTGATGCTCTTGAGGTCCATATACCGTCGGCTTTCCGTTGCCCTTGCCCCCTCATCCTAGGAAAATTTTGCCTAGTCGGGCCGGGGCGTCCGCAAAATCATCCATGAAGGAGGAAACGGACACACGAAGGACCGCCACATGGCATTGCCGCAACAGATCAGGGTCGAGGCGCGCGTCATCTTGGCGTCCAACCGCCTCCGCCTGCGTGAGCTGTTGCGGCTGGAGCGGGGTTCGGTCGTGCCGCTTGCTGGCGATGCCGACGCCCTGAGCCTGCTTCACGTCAACGGCGTCGCAGTGGCGCTCGGCCAGGTGCAAATCGACGGCGACCGCACCGCGTTCGAAGTGCGCGACATGGTTGCGCGGGGCTGACCTCAGATGGACGGTGACAGCCTGACCCGGATGGGCCTGACCCTTGGCCTGCTGCTCGGGCTGCCGGGGCTGATGCTGGTGCTGATGCGCCGCTTCGGTGTGCGCCTGCCGGGCCAGCCAAGCGCCGCGGCCCGGCTCGCCGTCGTCTCGCGGCTGGCGGTCGACAACAAGCATAGCCTGGTGCTGATCCGGCGCGACAGTCACGAGCAGTTGATTCTGCTCGGTCCCGCCGGCGCAACCCTGCTCGAAGCCGACGCGCAGCGTAGCGCGGCCGAGCGCGAGGAAGAAGAGCGGCAGCAGGTCGAACGCGAAGAGCAAGTCGCCGCCAGCCGGGCCGCGCTCAAGACGGTCCTGCAGCGCCTTCGCACCGGCAGCGCGAGCGAAGCGCCGCCGCCCCAGCCGCAGCGTCCGAGCTTTCCCTCGCTGGTCGAAGGCGCCCGCCCGCCTGCGCTTCGCCGTCATCTCGATCGCGCGGCATGAACCGCCGCGCAGTGATGCTCGGGCTGGCCGCCGGCCTTGCCCTGCTGGTGCCTGCGGGCGCTGCGGCGCAGACGCCTGCGCCCGGCATTGCCGTGAGCTTCGGCGACGGCAGCGTCAGCGGCAAGGCGATCCAGCTGGTGCTGATGCTGACGGTGCTGAGCCTTGCGCCCGGCATCCTGATGACCGTGACCAGCTTCACCCGGATCATCGTTTCGCTGTCGCTGCTCCGCACCGGCATCGGCGCGCCCGGCGTCCCGCCCAACCCGGTGCTGATCAGCCTGGCGCTGTTCCTCAGCTTCTTCGTCATGGCGCCGACGGTCGAAAAAGCGTGGAGCCAGGGCGTCGAGCCGTTCACGCAAGGCAGGATCACCGAAGCCCAGGCGATGGAGCGGTCGGTCGAGCCGTTTCGTGAGTTCATGCTGACGCATGTTCGATCGGCCGACCTTCAGCTGTTCACCGATCTGGCGCGCGACAAGCCCAAGACGCCCGACGAGGTGAAGCTGACGACCTTGATGCCGGCCTTCATGATCTCCGAGCTCCGCCGGGCGTTCGAGATCGGCTTTCTGCTGTTGCTGCCGTTCCTGATCATCGATCTGGCAGTCAGCGCGGTGCTGATGGCGATGGGCATGATGATGCTTCCGCCGCCTGCGATCAGCCTGCCGATCAAGATCATCTTTTTCGTGCTGGTCGACGGCTGGGCGCTGGTCGCCGGGAGCCTGGTCCGAAGCTTCGCCACGGGCGGCGGCTGAGGCTGCCTCAGGCCGGTGCGATGCTGGTCAGGGCGACCGAGCGGACCACGCCTTTGCCGAGCACCTTGCCCGCTTCTTCGGCGACAATGGTGCGAAAGGCGGCGGCATCGGGCAAGCGGCCGTCGGGACCGCCCGCGAGCGGCTTGTTGTACGCCCGCACGTTCACGGCGTGGATGACCAGCGGCAGTCGCGCTTTCACCCCTTCCGCATCCTCGCTGCCGACCTCGAGCTGGGCTTCCATCCGGACATAGCCAGTGAACTTGCCGTCAGCGAAGATCAGCGGGACCAGCAACGGTCCCAGGCTCTCGAACGTGCTGTCGCCTGGCGTCACCTCCTCGCGCGGCTTCTCGCCGCCCTGAGCAGGCACGAGAAAGGCCACGGCCGCGCCGCCGCCAGAGCCGGCGATCAAGCCAGCGACGATCATGATGATGAGGTTCTTTGCACCTGCCATCGTTCAGCGCCCCAGCGAGCGGATGTCGGGGAGCGGCGAGCCTTCGGCCAGCAGCACGATGGTGATGCGGCGGTTCTCGGGCCGGCCGGGCTGGTCGGGATAGACCGGCTGGGTATCGGCCAGCGCCACCACCTCGGCGATGCGGGGCGCAGGGAAGCCGGCGTCGACCAGCGCCGACCGCGCGGCAAGGGCGCGGGCGCTCGACAACTGCCAGTTGCCCGTCGCCGAGCCGCCGACATTGTCGGTATGCCCCTCGATCGCGACGCGCAGCTCGGTCTTGGTGATCCTTTTGGCGACCTCGGCCAGCATGAAGCGCGCATAGGTGTTGAGCTCGGCCGTGCCGGGTCGGAACATCGATCGGCGCATGTCGTCCATCAGGCTGATCCGAAGGCCTTCGCGATTTTGCTCCATCTGGATCGTCTGGCGCTCGGCAAGGGGCGTGCTGGTCGGTTGCAGCAGAAGCTTCAATTCTTCCGCCACGATCCGCAGCGTGGGATCGGGCACGCTCGCCGAACCGCCGCTCTGCGCGCCGGCGGTCGCGGCAGGGCTCCTGCTGGGGGAGCCGCCGGCGGGGGCCTGCGAGGGATCGGTCAGCTTGCTTTGCGAGGCAGGGCCGCTGCTGGCCGCCGCCATGCTTTCTCCCGCTTCGCCGCTGGCACTGGTGGAGGGCGAGAAATATTCGGCGAGGCCCTTCAGCTTCTGCTCGTCGGGGGAACTCAGCAGCCAGAGCAGCATGAAGAAGGCCATCATGGCCGTGACGAAATCGGCATAAGCGACCTTCCACGCCCCGCCGTGGTGGCCGCCGACCACTTTCTTGACCTTGCGGATGACGATGGGGCGCTGGTTCGGCGCGGCGTTGGTGGCCATGTCAGGCGGCCTGCGCCAGGCGTTCGGCCATGCCGGCCAGGCGCATCGCCTGAAGAGCCTCGTCGCGTTCGGTGCCTGCGTTCAGGCGAAGCAGGAGATCGGCCAGCTCGCACTGGCTCTGCGCAATGAGGTCGAATTGCTGCAACAGGCCGAGGCAACGGCCAGCGATGTCGGGGTCGGCGCACAGGGCTGCGGCAAGCCCCTCTGTCGCGGCGGCGAGGTCGCGCAGTTCGGCGGCGATGCCGTGCGCCAATCGGTCAAGCGCCATCAAAACAGCTCCAGTTCGCCCGCAGTGGTGGTGGGAAGGGGCAAGGCGGTGGGCGGCGCATCGGTCACCGGATCGCGCACAAGGCGGCAGCGAGAACGGCCTTCGTAGGGGAGAAACTCGACCCTCCGGGCAAGCCTCCCGCCGGTATCCTCGTGGCGCACCTCGATGCCTTCGGTGCGGCAGAACCGGCGCGCGAACAGGATATTGTGGCGACCGATGTCACCCAGACTCTCGATCATGGTCGCCCCGCCGTACAGGTGAGCGCGCAGGTGCTGCCGTTCGGAGCCCCGGCGCATCAGGGCGTTGACCAGCAGCTCCATGGCATGAACGCCGTAGCGGCTGAGGTCCTGGAGGCGAGCACCGGCTTCCGGTTCGCCGAGGAGGAAATGGTTCATGCCCCCGACGCGCCGAACAGGATCGAGCAGGCACACTGCGACACACGATCCGAGCAGGGTGTGGATACTCCTGCCCGGATCGCCGCACACGGCATGCTCGCCCTGAACGATGGTGATACGCTCCATCAGGTCAGCGCCCCGAACACCCGTTCGATCTTCTCCTTGAGGGACGCGGGTGCGAACGGCTTCACGAGGTAGTTGTTGACGCCGAGCGCCGCGGCTTTCTGCACGATGTCGCGGTCGGCCGAGCCGGTCAGCATGATGAACACGGTTTTGCCGATCACCGGATCGCCGCGCACCGCTTCGAGCAGGCCGAGGCCGTCCATGCCGGGCATATTGTAGTCGGAGATGATGAGGTGGACGCGGTTGGTGCGAACGGCGGCAAGCGCTTCTTCGCCGCCCGGACAATCGCGCACATCGCGAAAGCCGTAATCCTCCAGAGCGCGGCGGATCATCGCTCGCATGCTGGCCTGGTCGTCGACGATCATCACCTTGATGGCGGCTGCTGCCGGCATGGTCGTTCAGTCCTTGCTGGAGGGGACGCGGCAGGCGCGGAGCACGGCGTCGGCCATGCGGGATAGGGGCATGACCGAGCCGGCGGCGCCGATCTCGACCGCTGCGCGAGGCATGCCGTAGACGACACAGCTGTCGGCCGACTGGGCAAAGGTCGCAGCGCCGGCCTGGCGCAGGGCAAGCAGGCCATCGGCTCCGTCGCGGCCCATGCCGGTCAGCAACACGCCGACCGCGGAGGTTCCGAGCGGCACGGCCGAGGAGAACAGGCGATCGACCGAGGGGCGGTGGCCGCTGTGGAGCGGACCCGACCGAAGGCGCAGCTTCGGCTGTGCGCCCGTGCCAAGCTCGGCATGAGTGGCGCCGCCCGGTGCGATCAGCACCTGACCTGGTGCCAGCGACATGCCGTCGGCAGCGTGGAGCACTCGCGCCGGCACGGTCTTGTCGAGGCGCTCTGCAAACCCTGCGGTAAATCCTGCCGGCATGTGCTGGACAACGATCACCGGCGGCGTGTCGGGCGGCAGCGCGCCGAGAAAGGTGAACAGGGCTTCGACCCCGCCGGTCGAGGCGCCAACCAGGATCACCATGTCCTTGCGCCACGCCCCGCTCGCAAGCGGGCGAGCGGTCGGCGGGTCGGCCGTCGGCCGGGCATTGCTTCGCGCCGCTTCACGCACGGTGCGGCAGAGAACCGAAGCGGCGGCGGCGAGATCGCCGGCGGTGGTCGAGGGCTTGGCGATGCAATCAACCGCGCCAAGCCGGAGCGCCTCGATCGTCACTTCGGTGCCGCGCGCCGTAAGCGTCGAGCACATCACCACCGGCATTGGGCGCAGGCGCATGATCCGCTCGAGAAAAGTGAGGCCGTCCATGCCCGGCATCTCGACGTCGAGCGTCAGGACGTCGGGATTGAGCTCCTTGATCAGCGTGCGCGCCTCGGCCGGATCGGCCGCGCTGCCGACGACCTCGAGCCCGGGATCCTGCGCCAGGATCCGGGTCAGCATTGCGCGCATCGCGGCGCTGTCGTCGACGACGAGAACGCGCGCGGGGCTCATGCGCCCTCCGGCTTGCGGTAGATGGTCTGGCCGCACGACTGCACCCTGGCGGCGACGGTCCGCGAAAGCCGCTCGCTGTGACCGATGTAGAGCGTGCCGCCGGGACGAAGCTGGGCGACCAGCCGCGCTTCGAGACTGGCCCGCGCGTCCGCATCGAAATAGATCATCACGTTGCGGCAGAAAATCACGTCGAATTGACCGCGAAAGGGCCAAGGCGCGAACAGGTTGAGCGGGCGTGCGGTGACCAAGGCACGAAGCCTGGGATCGACCGCGACCTCGCCGCCCTCGGACTGGAGCCAGGCCGCGCGATAGGGAAGCGGAACCTGGTCAGCGCCGATCGAGGGATAGCGAGCCACGGCGACCGCTTCGACCATCGGTGCCGAGAGGTCGGTGGCGAGCAGGCGCACGTCGCCGCCGAGCCAGCGAGCTTCGCCGGGGCTGGTGCCCGCCAGCGTCATCGCCACGCTGTAGATCTCCTCCCCTGACGAGCTTCCGGCGGACCACAAGCGTACTGGCTGCCCCGTGTCGGCACGGGCCTTGAGGCGCGGCAGGATTTCGGCGCGGAGATGATCGAAGTGATGTTTTTCGCGAAAGAAATGGGTGTGGTTGGTGGTCAGCGCATCGATCATCCGTTCCCGCTCCTCAGCGTCGTCGCGGACGAGGCGGAGGTAGGCGGGGAAGTTGTCGAGCCGGCACTCGCGCAAGCGGCGGGCGAGGCGCGATTGGACGAGGTTGATCTTGCCCTCGCCGAGGCTGATCCGGGCTTCGGCACGAAGGATGTCGGCGATGGAGCGGAAGTCGGCCGGGCCGAGCACCACCGTCGCAACCGTTGTTGTCGTCGCGGAAAGGAATGGCTCGTGCTTCATGCCGCCGCTTCGAGCTGGCCGGTGATGCCGAGCGCATCGAGATCGAGCAAGGTCACCATGGAGGTGCGCTCGCCCTGGTCACCGCGGAGGTTGGCAGCGACGAGACCCGCGACGACCCCCGCTTCGGCGATCTGCACTTCGGGCGCGGGTTGGATCGCGCTGCCGTCGATCGCGACGATGTCGTTCACTTCATCGACCAGAAAGCCGGCCTGCTTGCCGCCAAGGCTCACCACCAGCACGCAGGAGCGCGCGTGAACGGTGCTTGGGCACCAGCCGAGGCGCTCGGCGAGGCCGACGATCGGGATCACCGTGCCGCGCAGGTTGGCGACACCGCGGATGTAATCCGGGACGCGCGGCAGGGGGGTTGGCTCTTCCCACTCGCGGATCTCGATCAGCGAGGCCATGTCGATGCCGAACATCCGTCCGGCGAGCGAAAAGGTGACGATCTTGCGGTCACTGCTGGTGGCGGTGGTCATGCGGCAAGTTCCCTGGGTTGGCGGACCGCCGGGGCGGTTCCGATGATGGCATCGACATCGAGGATCAGCGCGATCGACCCGTCGCCAAGCACGGTGGCCCCGCCGAGCCCGCGGATCGGATGGAGGTTCTGGTCGAGGCTCTTGATCACCACTTCGCGGCGGTCATCGACGGTATCGACGAACAGGCCGACCTGGCCGGCGCTGCCGTCCTCGACCACGATGACAAGGCCGTTCTCAGGCTTCTCTTCGGCGCCGCGGATGCCGAAGAACTCGGCCAGGCGGCGGAGCGGCAGGTAGGAACCGCGCAGCTCGATCACCTCGCTGTCGGGGGTGAGGGCGGACACCTGGCCGGGCTCGGGCCGGACGCTTTCGACCACCGATTGGAGCGGCAGCACGAACCGCTGCCCACCTAGCCGGACCACCATCCCGTCGAGGATGGCGAGCGTCAGCGGCAAGACCAGGGTGAAGCTGGTGCCGACGCCCGGCTCGGACGCGATCTCTACCCGGCCGCCGAGCCCTTCGATGTTGGAGCGGACGACGTCCATGCCTACGCCGCGCCCGGAGATGTTGCTGATCGTCGCCGCGGTGGAGAAGCCCGGCGCGCAGATCAGCTGGTCGATCTCCTCGTCGGACAGGATCGCATCGGCGGCGATCAATCCACGCTCGATCGCCCGGGCGCGCACGGCTTCGCGGTTGATCCCGCCGCCATCGTCCTCGACCCGGAGGATGATCCGCCCGCCGCGTTGCTGGGCGGAAAGGCGGATGGTTCCGGCCGCGGGCTTGCCGGCAGCGAGGCGCTGTTCGACCGGCTCGATGCCGTGATCGACCGCATTGCGGATCATGTGGGTCAAGGGATCGCTGATCCGCTCGACCACCCGCTTGTCGACCTCGGTCGCCTCACCGCTGACCTCGAGCAGCACCTTCTTGCCGGTCTCGCTTTCAAGCTCGCGAAGGATCCGGGGCACGCGGTTGAACGCTTGCTGGATGGGCTGCGCGCGCAGGCTCATCACCATGTCCTGGATCGAGCGGGTGAGGCGCGAGAGCTGCGGCAGCTCGACCCGGTCCTGCTCGGTCGGCCCAAGCCGATCGGCAAGGATCGAATTGCGGATGACCAGCTCGCCGACGAGGTTGAGCAGGCCGTCCAGCTTGGCGAGATCGACGCGAATGCTTTCGCCGCGATCGGATTGGCGGCGCTCGACAAAGGGCGGCGGGCTTGGAGGGGGCGTTGGGTCTTGTGGGACCATCGCTACGGGCTCGACGGGCGTCGGCTCAGGCGCGCGCTCGACTGCCCGCTCGATCTCGATCAGCGAGTCCGGCGCGACGAAATCGAAGCAGTCGCGCAGCTCGTCTTCGGCAAGCTCGCCAGGCGCGCTGAGCGTCCACAGGAGATAGGCGCCTTCGGGGTCCATCTCCCCCAGCGGCGGCAAGGCGGTGCAGTCGCAGGACAGCACCTCGCCGCCCAGCCGTTCGACTTCGCGGAGCAGCAGCAAGGCTTCGCCGCCATTGGCGAGGGCAGCGGACGACGGGCGGAAGCGGATGCTCCATGCCGTGGTCGGGTCGGCCGCGGGAAGAGCTGGGGCGTCGAAATCCTCGAAGCTGACCGCAATCGGTGCGAAGCCGAATTCGTCTTCCTGCGTCGCCACGGCCGGCGCCGTGTCGATCGGAGCTGGCGGGTCGGCGATCATCCAAGCATCGAGCTGAGCGGCAACCGCTTCGTCGGCCGGAGCCGGGGCGCCAGCGCGCGCCGCGGCGACGTGATCGGCGAGCATGTCGGAGGATTGCAGCAGAAGCTGGAGCAGCGGCTCGGTCGGCGCCAGGCGGCCCGCGCGAAGGGCGTCGAGCACGTTTTCGAAGCGATGCGAGAAGCCGAGCAACGCCTCGTGCCCGAACGCGCCCGAGCCGCCCTTGATCGAGTGCACCGCGCGGAACACGGCGGCGATCACCTCCGGGTCGCGCGATCCCGCGGCAAGCTGGCTGAGGCCCGCTTCGGCCGCGACCAGGCCTTCGGCGCATTCCTCGAAAAAGATCGCCTGGATGGCGTCGAGATCATCGCTCATGGGCACACGCGGCGAATGGCGGCGGCGAGCTTGTCGGCTTCGAAGGGCTTGGTGATCCAGCCGGTGGCGCCAGCGCTCCGGGCGCGCGCCTTCTTGTCGTCGCTGAACTCGGTGGAGAGGACCAGGATCGGGAGCAGGCGCAGGTCGCTGTCCGCCCGCGCGGCCTCGATCAGCTCGAACCCGTCCATCACCGGCATGTTGATGTCGGTGATGATGAGATCGGGCGGCGCGGCCTTGGCAGCGGCGAGGCCCTGGGCGCCGTCTTCGGCGCTCGACACGATGAAGCCTTGGGCGGTCAGCGAGGCTTTGAGCAGCATCCGCATGCTGGGGCTGTCGTCGATGGTGAGGATATGGCGGCTCATGGGTCAGGCCTCCCTGGTCGTGAGCCCGAGCGGCGCCCCGAGGCGAAGCGCGTGGATGCGCTCGGCAAAGGCGGGCGAGGCCGGGTCGATGGTCATGGCGGGTGCCGCGGCTTTGGCGGCAAGCAGGAGCTGAAGCATGGCTTGGCCGAGGTTCTCGACCTCGCCGGCGTCGACCACTGGCGCCGCGCCGGCGGCGATCGCTTCGACCAGCGCGCGGTGAACGGCCGGAGCGGCGGCGGTGCCGCATTGGGCGGGCAGGCGGATCGGCGTGGAAAGGGACATGGCGGCGACCTCAGGCGGGGAGTGCGGCAAGCTCGCTCTTGACCTCGGCTAGGCGGGCCTCGAACTGCTGGAAGGAGGGGGCGAAGGTTGACGGGGTGAGCCGGCGCGCGAGCTCCACCGCGACCTGCACCGGCGCGTTCTGAGCGTAAGCGATGATTGCCGTCTTCACGACCATGTAGGGCTGGTGATCGTCGGCGATGACCTGGTGCAGCTTGGCGGCGAGCGGACCGACCACGCAGTAGCTCAAGAGCACGCCGAGGAAGGTCCCGACCAGCGCCCCGCCGATCATTGCGCCCAGGACTTCGGTCGGCTGGTCGATCGAGGCCATGGTCTTGATCACGCCGAGCACCGCGGCGACGATGCCGATGGCGGGCAGGCCGTCGGCCAGCGATTGCAGCGAATGCTGCGGGGCATGCTCTTCGGCGTGGTGGCGCTCGATGTCATTGTCCATCGCTTCGGCAAGCTGATGCGGGTCGTCGAAGCTGACCGTCATCATGCGCAGGTAATCGCAGATGAAGTCGCTCAGGTGATGGTCCTTCAGGACCGCCGGATATTTCTGGAACAGCGGGCTTTCGGCAGGCGCGTCGAGATGCGGTTCGATCCCCGTCGCGCCCTTCTTGCGAAAGGTGTCGAGCAGCGCGAACAAAAGCGCCAGCAGCT
Organism: Sphingomonas sp. LHG3443-2; assembly: GCF_049896405.1. Classification (NCBI taxonomy): domain Bacteria; kingdom Pseudomonadati; phylum Pseudomonadota; class Alphaproteobacteria; order Sphingomonadales; family Sphingomonadaceae; genus Sphingomonas; species Sphingomonas sp. LHG3443-2. The sequence goes on along the minus strand of NZ_JAFCUG010000001.1, from coordinate 404,945 downwards.
CTTCATATTGCGGCTTCTTCCAGCCGGACCCTTTAAAGGCGCGCTTCAGCCCCTTGCCGGCGGATTTCACCACACTGAGGTTGTTGGCGACCAGAAACGCGCCGAACGCCGCGCCGCCGATGGCCGTCAGCTCGTGCGGCAGGGCGTGGAAGATGATCTCCATCTTGCCGCCGGCCACGATGAAGCTGCCGAATACGCAGCCCAGGATGACAAGAAAACCGATCGGAATGATCACGGGCGTGGTGGACCTGACTGGAGGGAGGGGGTGCTCGGTCCATCATAGAAAGCAGGCGCGGCTTCCGGCGGTGAGGGCCGTGAATTTCGCCGCTGCCTCCCCCGCGTGCGGGCGGCTTCTCCTATGGTGAGGGACAAGAAAAGGAGACGCCCTTGTCGCTTGCCGCTTACCAGCGCGTCGCGCACGTTGCCGAAACCAGCCGCCGCACCGAGCAGAGACTGTTCGCAGAGATCACCGCTGCGCTGGGCGCTGCGTGGGAGGTGGGGCAGCGCGGCGCTGCGCTGATGCCGGCGCTGCACCGCAATCGCGAGCTGTGGACCACCTTGTCGGCCGATTGCGGGGCCGCAGGGAACGGGCTGCCCGACGCGCTTCGCGCAAGCATCATCAGTCTTGCGCTGTGGGTTGATCGCTTCACCAGCGATGTCGTTGCAGGGCGCGAGCCGGTCGAGCCCCTGCTCGAGATCAACCGCGCGATGATGGAGGGGCTTGGCGGGCCTTGAGGGCGGTGTCTGACAGGTCGAGAAGGTCGGCGTCCCCGCCGGCCGGCGACACGGACGGAAGCGCGGCCAGCGCCGACGCCAGGGCGGCCGCATCACCGGGCCGGCTTGCGCCGCTCACCGCCGCAAAGGCGCTGGCGGACGGCAGACCGGCGAACCCGCGGGCATTGCGAGCGCGGAAGCGGGCGAGGCCATCCTCGTCGCCGATCATCGACAACGCAATTGCCTGCCGCATCAGTCGTACCTGCGTCACCGCGTCGTGTCTGCCGGGGGAGGCTGGAACCGGCTGACGGGCAAGCGCCTGCCAATCATGCGCGCGCCACAGCAATTCTTCCCGCAGGTCGCGGGTGCCCGGCATGTCGTCGAGCAGCGCGATGGCTGCGCCGGTCTCTCCCATCTGGAACAGGGCAATAGCCTCGAGCCGGGCCCGGCTGCTGGCCCAGGGCTCGGGATAAACGACATTCGCCGAGGTGCGGATGACCTGCCGCGCCTGGTCGGGCTGACCGGCGAGCAAGCGGAGCTGCGCGATGTCGATCGACAAGGGGCCTTGCGCCAGATCGCGGGCGCGGGTGGCGAGCTGGTGCTCAAGCAGGTCTGCGGCGCGGGCGTGCAGTCCTTCGGCCGCCAACCGGTCGGCAAGCAGTCGCACCAGGCTGTCGCCCGCCAGCCCACTCGGCAGCAGATCGCGATAATCCCACATCAGTCCGGCCGCGAGCGGCAGCGGCACCTTGCTGCCGGGCGCAAGCCAGCGGCGGAAGCTGCCCTGCGCAACGCCAAGCATGGCGGGCAGGCGCGGCTCTTCGGGATGGAAGCGGAGCAAGGTGGCCGCGGCCGCAAGGCCCGAGCGGGGTTTCTTCGCGGCCAGCGCGAGATCCCAGCGCAGCACCGCGAGCCGCCGCTCGATCGCGTCGCCGCGCCAACGGTAGAGAAGTGCCTCGGTGCGCGCGAGCGTGTCGGCGGGCTTGGCGGTGCCAAGCTGGACCGTCGCCTCGATCCGCAGCGCTTCGGCCGCGGCTGCGACAGGCTCATGCGGAGAGTTCGCCAGCGGCTTCAGCAGGCGTTCGGCCGCGGGAGCGAGCTTCTGGCGGAGCAGGGCTTCCGCGCGAAGAAGCTTGGCTCCGTCGGCATTCGCTGGCGCGAAGCGGAGAAAGTGGAGTGCGGCGTCAGGCCTACCGATCGCCTGAGCGGCCCGGGCCGCGGCCCACAGGAAGGGGGCGCGACCGTCAGGCGATAGGGCGGCGAGGTAGGGCTTGGCGCAAGGCAATTGGGCCAGCGCAGGCCGGGCGCCGCCAAGCGCGGAGAGCGCGCGAAGTCGCCAGGCGCAGGCTTCGGCGCTGCCGCCGAGCTGGGGATCATCAAGGAGGGCGACAGCGTCGGAATGAAGCGCAAGCTCGGCCGCGGCGCGCGCAGCGGCGAGCCGCCAGGCAGCGGCGAAGCGCAGGTCGGGCTCGTCTGCGGCAAGCACTGCCAGCACGCCGCGGGCTTCGTCGGGCCGGTGATCGGCAAGCAGGGCCAGCGCCAGGTTCCAGCGCAGCTTCTGCCGATCCTCGACCGTTGCCGCGCCAAGCTCGGCCCACGCGACCGCGACAGGCTTCCGCGACGAAGGCGTGGTGCCAGGTGGCAGCTGGGCAAGTTCGGGCGCGAGCGGCGCGTAGCGCGTTGTGGCAGCCGGGCTCGCCGATGCGGTTGCGATGGCCAGCGCAGCGAGGGAGGTCCTGATCACCGCACCAGCCATGCCGAGGCGCCGCCGGCGAGCGCGGAGAGCAGGGTCACGGCCGGGATCACCGACCAATGGATCCGTTTCGGATCAAGTCGGGTCGAGGCGTCTGCGGCGACCTTGGCCGCGGCTTCTCCCTCGGGCGACACGCCTCCGGCGGCCGGTGAGATGGCCACCAATCGCGCCCGGTTCGCAGCCGGCGCCCCTTTTCCTGAACCGTTAAGCATAGCCTCCTCCTATTCTAGAAGAAGCGCAGCCCGGGCGGTCCGGAGCCTGGCCATTTTACGGTTGAGGAATTTCGTGGCGACCCGAAGCTGGATCATGGGCCTGTGCGCCGTCTCGCTGACCATCTGGAACGGCGTTGCCAGAGCTAGCGAGGGCGGCGAGCCTGCGGCCGTGCCGATCCTGGTCGCGCTGGAGCCGATGCAGGTGCCGGTGATCGATCACGGCACTCTCGTCGGCCGGCTCGAAGTGCGCGCAACCTGGAAAGCGTCCGAGAGCGACGGTGAGATCGAGCAGCGCTTGCCTGCGCTCCGCTCGGCGCTGGTGGCCGCTGCGACCGACCATGCCCGGCTGGTCGCAACGCCCGGTCAGCCGATCGATCCGCAGGCCCTCGCGAACCGTCTTCAGGACGATGCGCGGGGCCAGGGCTTTACGGGCGAGCTGCTCGTGCTGGAGGCGGTGACCCGCTCGGCGTAAGCACTTCATAGCTGGTGCGCCGCTTGGCGATCGCCATGCTGAGGATGGCGGCGGCTCTGGGCGTCATGGCGGCCATGATCGAGGCGGCCGACCGCTCGCGCATCCGGCTCGCGACCTTGACCTGCACTTCCAAGGTCAGCTGCTCGAAGATGGGCGCGGCCGACTTGGGCTTCATCGCCTGATAGATCTTGGCGAGGTCGTCGAGCCGCTCGCTTTCGCTCGGCTCGGGCTCTGGAGACGGGGTCGGGACAGCCGGGGGCGGGGCCGCCGCCGCCGCGGCGGGCGCTGTCGCCATGCGCTTCTCGGCCGCCTTGGCCGCCTGCTCGCGCAGGTCGAGTTGGCGGGCGCGCGCGGCGGCGGCGCGGTCGCGTTCGGAGAGCTGCTGGCGGATCCCGGTGCCAAAGCGGCCTTCCGCCGGATCGCCCTGCGCCATGGCGCCGGCCACTGCGGACATGCCGGCAACCAGCGCGGTCAGCACGAGGAGGGAAGGACGGCGGATCATGCGGCGAGGTCTCCAGGCTGGACGCGGGTCTGGCGCGCGACATCGAGCAAGCGGTCGGCCGACGCATTGGCGATGCCGATCATGACGCCGAGCTCGTCCGCCGCCTGGGATGCGTCGGCGATGGCGTGAAGTTTGGGCTCAGCCTCGGTGGCGAGCACGTGGCGGATGCGGCGAAGCACGCCTTCGGCCTCCACCGTCGCTGCCTGCAACGCGGTCACCGTGCCGGGAAAGTCGGCCCTGCGAAAGCGATCCAGCGCGCGGGTCATGCGCCAGCATTGCACCAGCACAGCCGAGCAGAGCAGGATTGTCAGGAGGTTGATGGCCGTGGCGAAGCTCATGCGGTGCATTCCCTGGAAAGGCCGTTCTGGAGGCGAAGCGCAGCCCGCCCGGCACGGCGCCCGAGTTGGGCGCGGGCGAGCGTGATCCCGTCGAGCACCAGGCTGGCGGGTGCCTCGGGTTCTGGATCGAAGGCGAGGTGGTCACCGATCTTGAGCGCTTCGAGCGCCTTGAGTGTCAGCACCTTGCGGCCGACCACGGCATTGAGCGGCAGGGGCAGCATGCGCACTGTTTCTTCGATCGGCGTGGCCCAGCTGTCCTGCGTTCCGCTGCTTTCCCCGGCAAAGCGCAGGGTCAGCTGTTCGCGCACCGGGTCGAGGCTGGTGGTCGGGAGCAGCAGGCCGAAGCGGCCGCCGCGCCCTTCCATGTCGATCCGGAACTGGCAGTGGGCGCTGACGATGCTGGGGCCGACGACCGAGGCGAAGCGGGGCGAGGTCTCGATCCGCTCAAGCCGGGCGGTGATCGGCGCAACCTGTGCGAAGCCGACGCTGAAATCGTTCAGCACCTGCTCCATCAGCCGGCCGACGAGGCTGGTCTCGATCGAGGTGAAGGCGCGGCCTTCGACACGGGGCGGGGCACCATTGCCCTGACGCCCGCCGAGCAACGCGTCGACCGCGGCAAAGATCAGGCCGGGCTCGATCGCGATCACGGCCGGGCTGTTCCACGGCTCGATCCGGAACACGCCGAACATGGCGGGCAGCGCGGCGCGGTTCATGATGTCGCCGAAGCGCCCGCCGCCGACACCGACCAGGCTCACTTCCATCGGATCGGTGGTGAGCGCGCGCATGGAGGTGGCGAAGCTGCGCAGCATGCGGTCGCACACGACTTCCAGCATCGGCAGGCGCTGATGGTCGGCGACATCGGTTTCGATCAGCGCGCGGATGCCGCTGCGCTTTGGCTGCGCCGAAGCTTCGCCGACATCGCCGAACAGGGCGTCGATATCGGACTGGTCGAAATCGCTCATTGCATCAGGTCCTGGATCAGCACGTCGCGGACGGCGCCTTTGCCCAGCGCCTGGTTGGAGCGGATCAGCAGCTCTTCCTTGATGCGGAAGGTGGCGGCCGAGCCGGCGAGGTCCTCGGGTCGAAGTTCGCGCAGGAAGGGCTGGTAGCGGTCGATCAGCATCGGCAGGCGCGGCTCGATGTCTTCGGGCGTCTTGTCCTTGCCCGGGACCAGCATGACGTGGAGCTTGAGCATCCGGTTGCTGCCGTCCGCGCCGCGCAGTGCGATCTGCATCGCGGGGACGTCGACAAATACGTCGGGTGCGTCTTCCTCTTCGGCGGCATGGCCCTCGGCGATCTTGTCGCCTTCGGCGGGTCCCGTGAGGAAATACCAGGCCGCGCCGCCGCCCCCGCCGAGTAGCAGGGTGAGCGCGGCGACGATGACGATCAGTTTCTTGCGCTTGGGTCTGGCAGGCGCGGCGGGGGCCTCGTCTTCGCCCGGCGTCGTCGGTTCTTCTTTTGCAGCGTCGTTGCTCACGGTCGCGGACCACTCCTCGCGCAGGCTTTGCCCTGCCTTGTGACCGCGAGTGCGGCCTCCCGCCTATCATAGAGGGGCAAGGGAGCGGCCGGTCGCATCCCGTCGAGAGAAGCTGATGGTCGACATTCCAGCCTATGTGCTGCTGAGCCAGGAGACGGCCTTGCGCCGACGGATGGACGTGGTGGCGAACAATCTCGCAAACATGTCGACCAGCGGGTTCAAGCGCGAGCAGCCGGTGTTCGAGGAAGCGCTGCGCAAGAGCGACAGCGCTGAGCCGGCGGCGCGTTCGGTGTCGTTCGTACTCGATTATGGCGTGACCCACGACCAGACCGAAGGCGCGTTCAATGCCACCGGCAATGCGCTCGACGTGGCGGTGCAGGGGCCGGGGTTTTTGGCGGTATCGCTGCCCGACGGCGGCACCGGCTACACCCGCGCCGGGGGTTTGCAGATCCTGCCCGACGGCAAGCTCGGAAGCGCTGGCGGGCTGCCCCTTCTCGGCGAGGGCGGTCAGCCGATCTCTATCCCAGAGCAAGCGCAGGGCCGGCTCCGGATCGCCGGGGACGGGACGGTCGAAGGCCCCGACGGCCCGCTCGGCCGGATCGAGATCACCAGCTTCGCCGACGAGGGCGCGCTGAGCCAGCGCGGCGACGGGGTGATGGTGGGCTCTGGCGGCACGCCGCTGTCCGCAGACAAGACCCGGCTCCGCAGCGGCGGGCTCGAAGCCAGCAACGTCCAGCCGATCGCGGAGACCACCGCGATGATCGAGATCCTGCGCGCCTATCAGACCAGCCAGCGCCTCGGCGAAAGCCTTGGCGAGCTGCGCAAGAATGCCATCGGGCGCCTCGGCGCCTTCCGCAACTAAAGGGAGAACGACCCCATGCGATCCTTGTCCATCGCCGGCACCGGGATGCTCGCGCAGCAGACCAACGTCGACGTCATTTCGAACAACATCGCCAACATGAACACCACCGCGTTCAAGCGGCAGCGGGCGGAATTTCAGGATCTGCTCTATCAGCAGGTTGAACGCCCTGGTGCGAGCGCGGGCGGCGGCGACAGCAAGGCGCCATCGGGAATCCAGATCGGCGCCGGCGTGCGCACCGCGGGCGTGTATCGCATCGGCGAACAGGGCGCCTTCACCACTACCGACAACAAATATGACATCGCCATCGAAGGCGCCGGCTACTTCCAGGTGACGTTGCCCTCGGGCGAAACCGCCTATACCCGCGCCGGATCGTTCCAGGTCAACGATCAGGGCGAGATGGTCACGTCCGACGGCTACAAATTGGAGCCGGGCATCACCATTCCGGCCGAGGCGGTGGACGTCACGATCGGCCGCACCGGTGTGGTGCAGGTGAAGCTCGACGGCCAGGCCGAGATGCAGGACGTCGGCCAGCTCCAGCTCGCTACCTTCGTTAACGACGCCGGCCTCGAAGCGCGCGGCGGCAACCTGCTGCTCGCCACCTCAGCCAGCGGACAGCCCAATGTCGCCTCGCCCGGCGACGCCGGTTTCGGCTCGCTCCGCCAAGGGTATCTCGAGGCCAGCAACGTCAATCCGGTGGCGGAGATCACCGCGCTCATCACCGCCCAGCGCGCCTATGAGATGAACAGCCGGGTGGTGAAGACGGTGGACGAAATGCTCGCCACGTCGAGCCAGCTGCGGTGAGCGTGCTCTTGCTTCTGCTGGCGGCGCAGGCGGTTGATCCGCTTGCGCCACTCGGTGCGCCGACCGCGCCCAAGGTCAAAGCCGAGCGGGTTGTTCGCCGCGGCGAGACCGTCACGCTGCGCATCCGCCAGGGCGCCATGACCATCAGCACGCCGGCGCGGGCGCTGACCGACGCTGGCGCGGGCGAGCGGGTGCGGCTGGTCGTTACCGCCACCCGCCGAACGCTCGACGCGGTGGCCGAAGCGCCCGGCGTCGTCACGCTCACCGAGCGCTAATTTCCTTCATACTGTTCCGAAAGGCCCGCCCATGCGCCGCCCCTCCGTCGTGCCCGTTCTCCTGCTTGCCCTGACCGGCTGCTCGGTCGTCAACGATGTCGGCAATGTCGGCCGTGCGCCGCGGTTGTCGGCGCCGGGCGAGATCCCCGCCCCGCCGACCGAACGCTCGATCGCTGCCCCCGCCTTGCCGCAGCCGGCGCCGGTGCAGAGCGCCTCCTTGTTCCGCGACGGCGCGGCCGGGCTGCTTAGCGACCAGCGCGCGCGGACCAGGGGCGATCTCCTGACCATCAAGATCAAGGTCGACGACAGCGCATCGTTCGATAACAAGAGCGAGCGGCGGCGCGGCGGGACGGAAAGCGCTGGCATCGCCGGGCTGCTCGGCATCGACAAATTGATCGACCGCATCCTGCCGGGCAAGACGCCGAGCGCCAGCGTCGATGGCAATAGCGACAGCCGAAGCGCGGGATCGGGCAAGATCGAGCGCGGCGAGACGATCAACCTGACGCTCGCCGCCGTCGTCACCGAGGTGCTTCCCAACGGCAATCTGGCCATCCGCGGGCGGCAGGAAATGCGGGTCAACAACGAGCTTCGCGAGCTGGTCGTCATCGGCATCGTCCGCCCCGCCGACATCGCTCGTGACAACAGCATTCCGCACAACCGGATCGCCGAAGCGCGGGTGCTCTACGGCGGCCGCGGACAGCTCACCAGCGCCCAATCGGCACGCTGGGGCCAGCAGCTTTACGATGCGCTTTTTCCGTTCTGAACCAGGGGCCTGAGGAATCGTAACCGGCTGCTAACCATCAAAATGACGGCGGTCTGACCGAAGGGTCGGCGGGCCTTCCATGATGAAAGGGCAGGCACTCAACGCCTTGCATCAATCGGGCTGCAGAAGCGGCCGACTTTTCCAGAAGGAAACTTGAACCATGTCGTTTACCGTCAATACCAATGTCGGCGCGATGGCCGCGCTGCAGAGCCTGTCCAGCACCAACAAGTCGCTGGCCCAGGTCCAGAGCCGCATCAACTCGGGCTACAATGTCGCTTCCACCAAGGACGACAGCGCCGCCTACGCCATTGCCCAAACTCTCCGCTCCGACATGGGCGGGATGAAGGCAGTGTCGAGCAGCCTCAATCGTGCCAAGTCGGTCACCGACGTCGCGGTTGCGGGTGCCGAGCAGATCTCGGACATCCTGATCGAAATGAAGAAGAAGGCCTATGAGGCCGCCGACACCATCGATCAGCCGAGCCGCGATGCGATCAACGAGGACTTCGTTGCGCTGCGCGACCGGATCACCACCGTGATCAATTCGTCGGACTTCAACGGCACCAACATCCTGAAGAGCGGCGGCGGCACCGTTGCGGCGCTTCAGTCGGTCGGTGACGGCGATGGTGCGACGACCGGCTGGCAGCCTGACTCGCTCAGCGTCGCCAACCAGGCGCTCGATCTCGGCGGTTCGGTCATCACCGTTGCCGCAGCCGGCAGCGTTGCAACGCAGGCGAGCGCTCAGACGATGGTGCAGACCATCGCCGACAGCCAGAGCAACCTCAAGACGTCACTGTCCTCGCTCGGTTCGGCCTCGCGCCGTATCGATTCGCAGCTCGCCTTCACCAGCAAGCTGAGCGACGTCGTCGAGGCCTCGGTCGGCAACCTGGTCGACGCCGACCTCGCCAAGGAAAGCGCCAAGCTGCAGGCCCTTCAGGTCAAGCAGCAGCTGGGCGTCCAGGCGCTGTCGATCGCCAACCAGGCGCCGCAGGCGATCATGTCGCTGTTCCGTTAAGCGGAGATGTGACGATCGGTCGGTCACCCCCGGGGCCGGCCACAAGGGGGCCGAGGTGATTTCATCATCGCCTCGGCCCTTTGTGCCTCTTCCCCGTCGGCAGAGCGGCAGGAATCAAGTTCATCATGCGCGTACGCGATCTTCTTCATCGGGACGGGCAACAGCTTCGTCTCAGCCTCGCCCCGGGCGAGAGCGGCTATGGACCGCTACTTCGCCTGAGCGACCCTGGCCGGGTAGCCCCCGCCTCCATCCTGCTCGACCTCTACGCCGCCGAGCTGCTCGCCGGCTTTCTGATGAGCGCGCGTGTCTCGGCGGTCGGCGAACTGGCCGACGAAGCCTGCCTTGGCGACTATCCGCTAGTCATGCGGCTGGGCGCGGTCGGCGGCGAAATTCGGATCGAGCTTAGCCAAGGGGGCGAGCGCCTGCTGCTTCCCCGTCTGCTGTGGGACCGGCTCTACACCGAGCTGCAGCTGGCGCTGGCGCATGGCCGCCACTTCGCCCGGACGGCACCGGCAAGCGGGCTCGCCCCGCATGAGCAGCGCCGACTGCTGCACTGACGCCACGGACCGCGCGGAAAGCGCGACCGGCACCCGGAGTTTGCGGCAGGGTGCGAAGCCATGCGGCAAGTGGTGCGTTTGCCCATCAGCCATGCCTATCCCCGACGAGAAAGCACGGGTCTGGACCCGACCGGAAGATTATTGGCCGCCCCGCCGCTCGCGCCGGAGCAGTCGAAGTTCGTACAGAAGCTTTCAGCCTGCGGCCGCCAACGACGATGAGGCGGCCGAGCCGCGCCCGTTGCTCGACATCGTGCCATATGTCGCGCTGATGATCGGCCTGGCGGTGCTCGCGGTCGCCATCATCGTGCTCGCCTGGCCCGGCCGGACGGTGCCGCAACCGGCGCAGCCACGTGAGCCGATCGAGGTCGAGATCGGCACCGCGCCCAAAGGCTGGATCGACGACGAGCAGCCTGCTCGCCGCTGACCGCGCCTTGCGCTAGGCCGCGTCCATGACCCTGCAGCATCTCGCCCGCCCGAGCGGCCACGCTATCGCCGTGCGTCATCGTCCCGCCACCGGCGCAGTGCCGACGATCCTGTTCCTTCCCGGCTATGCGTCGGACATGATGGGGTCCAAGGCGTTCGCGCTCGATGCGTTGGCCGAACGGGAAGGCCTCGGCATCGTCCGCTTCGATTATCGCGGCACGGGCGAAAGCGAAGGCAAGTTTGCTGACTTCACGTTGGAGGACTGGCTGGAGGATGCGCTTGCGGCGGCCGACGTGGCCGACGGCCCACTGATCGTGGTCGGCTCCTCCATGGGCGGCTGGCTGATGTTGCACCTTGCCGAGCGGTTGGGATCGCGGGTGCGCGCGCTGGTCGGGATTGCCGCTGCGCCGGATTTCACCGACTGGGGCTATTCCGATGCGGACAAGGCTGCGCTGGCTGCTCACGGGGAGCTTCGCCGTGACAATCCCTACGGCGGCGAGGCGGAGCTGACCACGCTCGCGCTATGGCAATCGGGTGAGCGGATGCGGCTGCTCGAGCGGCCTGTGCGGTTCGAGGGCCCGGTGCGGCTGCTTCATGGCGACTGCGATGCCGAAGTACCGGTGGGGATCGCGCTCCGCCTCAAGGACGCGCTGACCTCCGCCGACGTCCAGCTGACGATCGTCAAGGGCGGCACCCACCGCCTCTCGGCACCGCACGAGCTGGCGCTGCTTGAAAGAACCGTGCTGGCCTTGGCAGCGGGTGTCTGAGCACCCAAGTCTGACGGCATGAAGTTCCTCCATACCATGATCCGGGTCACCGACCCGCAGGCCACCATCCGCTTCTTCAATCTCCTCGGCCTCGAAGAGCGTCGGCGGATGGAGAATGAAGCGGGCCGCTTCACGCTCATCTTCCTCGGCGTGCCGGGCGACGAGGGCGGCGAGGTCGAGCTGACCTATAACTGGGATCCCGAGGAATATGACGGCGGCCGCAACTTCGGTCATCTGGCTTACGAGGTCGACGACGTTCATGCGACCTGCCAGCGTTTGATGGACGCCGGCGTCACCATCAATCGCCCGCCTCGCGAAGGGCGGATGGCGTTCGTCCGCACGCCCGATGGCATCTCGATCGAGCTGCTGAACAAGGGCGGTGCGCAAACCCCGGCCGAGCCGTGGAAGTCGATGCCGAACACGGGCGTCTGGTGATCGAGGTCGTCGCCCTTCCGGCGCTCAGCGACAATTACATCTGGCTGCTCCACGACGAAGCGAGCGGCCACACCGCGGTGGTCGATCCCGGCGATGGCAGGATCGCGCTGGACGGCGCGGCGGCGCGCGGCTGGACGATCGACCAGGTGCTGATCACCCACTGGCACCCCGATCACACCGCCGGCACCGCCGCGGTAGTCGAGGCGACCGGCGCCAAGGTCTGGGGACCCGAAGCGGAGCGCGGCAAGTTCGCGGGGCTCGACCACGGCCTGTCCGACGGGGACCGAGTGACGATAGGCAGCGCCGAGGCGCAGGTCTGGCACGTGCCCGGCCACACGCTGGGCCACATCGCCTTCATCCTCGATGGCCACGCTTTCGTCGGCGACACGCTTTTCGCCGGTGGGTGCGGCCGCCTGTTCGAGGGCACGCCCGAACAGATGCACGCCTCGCTCCAGCGGCTCGGCACGCTGCCGGAAAAGACGGTCGTCTATCCCGCGCACGAATATACGCTCGGCAACTACCGTTTCCTCGCCGCCGAAGTGCCGGGTGACACCGCAATCGAGCGGCGGCTGGCCGAGGTCACCGCGCTACGCGAGGCGGGGCAGCCGACCGTTCCGACGACCATCGCCGAGGAGCGCCGCAGCAACCTGTTCCTGCGTGCGGGTAGCGCCGCCGAATTTGCTCGCCTGCGCGCGGCCAAGGACAGCTTTCGTTAAGCGGGAACACCGCATCCCTGTTCAGGCGTTCTTCACGAACCTGTCAGCCCCGAGGACCTGTTTCTATGCAACGCCTGACCCTTGCTTCCCTCACCATCCTGGCTTCGGCCGGTGTGCTCGCGTCCTGCGCCACTACCGGACAGCCCCAGCAGCGCTCGCCCAAGGCGCTGGCCGAACTGGCGAGCTATCTCGACGGGCGCACACCGGGCAAGCCGGTGTCCTGCCTGCCGACCTATCGCCGCAACGACCTGGTGGTGATTGACGAGAACACCATCCTGTTCCGAGACGGCGCCAACCGCGTGTGGCGCAACGATCTCAAGGGCCCGTGCAACAGCCTGGGCCGCCCCAGCACCGCGCTTCTGACGCGGCAATTCAGCAGCAGCCTGTGCAGCGGCGAGATCGCCCAGGTGATCGACACCACCGGCGGCTTTACCGTTGGTAGCTGCGCGCTCGGCGACTTCGTGCCGTACACCGGGCCCGGAAGGCGCCGCTAAGCGCCGGCTTCACTTGCCGTAAAGGCCGTCCAGCCGTTCGCCGTACACGCCCTTCAGGACGTGGCGGCGGATCTTCATGCTCGGCGTCATCTGCTCGTTGTCGACGCTGAACGGCTCGTCGGCCAGCGTGAAGCGGCGGACCTTTTCGATGACGCTGAGTTCCGCATTGACCCGGTCGACCGCCTTCTGAAGCTTGGCCCGGATCGCGGCATCGTCGCCCTTCACGTCGGGTTCGGGCACCAGCAGCGCGACGAGGTGCGGGCGGCGGTCGCCATAGACCATCGCCTGCGCGATCTCGGGTTGCAACGTCAGCATCCCCTCGACCCGCTGGGGCGAGACGTTGTCGCCCTTGTCGTTGACGATAAGGTCCTTCTTGCGATCGGTGATGACGATCCGTCCGGCATCGTCGAAATGGCCGACGTCGCCGGTGTGGAGCCATCCGTCCTTCAGAACCCGCGCGGTCTCCTCCTCGTTGTTCCAGTAGCCGTGCATCACGAGCTCGCCGCGCACCAGCAATTCGCCATCCTCGGCGAAGCGGACTTCGGTGTTGAGGAGCGGCGGGCCGACCGTCTCCATCCGGATACCGTTCTTGGGCCGGTTGCAGCTGATCACCGGCCCGGCCTCGGTCTGGCCATAGCCTTGCAGCATGGTGAGGCCGAGCGAGTGGAAGAACAGGCCGACGTCGGGATTGAGCGGTGCGCCGCCCGACACCATCGCCTTGATCCGGCCCCCGAATTTCTGGCCGACCTTGCGCTTCAACAGCAATTTGACGGCCAAGTCGGCGGGCCAGTCCTTGATGGGGATCGAGCCCTTGTCATAGCGCTCCTTGCCGATCTGCAAGGCGCGGCCGAGCAGTTTCTCGCCGAGCCCGCCCTGCTTCTCGATGGTCTTCAGCATCCGCTGGCGCAGCATCTCGAACAGCCGAGGCACGACCACCATCAGCGTCGGGCGCACTTCCTCGATGTTGGCGGCGAGCTTTTCGAGGCTCTCGGCGAAGTAGATTTGCGCCCCGAGCGCGATCGGGAACATCTGCCCGCCGCTATGCTCGTAGGCGTGGCTCGCGGGGAGGAAGGACAGGAATACTTCGTCGTCCCAGCCGAAGTCATTGGCGATGACGTCGATGCAGGCGGCGGTGTTGTGGAGGATGGCGCCGTGATGCTGACGCACTCCGCGCGGGGCGCCGCCGGTGCCGCTGGTGTAGATGAGGCAGGCGAGGTCCTCGCGCTTCATGCCCGCGATGCGCGCGCGCACCGCGTCGAGGCTGCCGCCTTCAGCTACCATCTCAGACCAGACGTGGAAACGCGCCTCGCTGACCGACTGGCCGGTGCGAATGTCCTCGATCCCGATCACGTCGTGGCAATCGGACGAGAACAGCACCGCGGGGATCAGCGCCTTGGCCAGTTTCTGGCTCGACACGATCACCGCGCGGGCGCCCGAGTTGGTCAGGATATGGGTGTGATCGCGGGTGGTGTTGGTGGTGTAGGTCGGCACCGTGACGCAGCCCGCGGCCATGATGGCGAGGTCGGCGATCAGCCATTCGGGCCGGTTCTCGCTGACCAGCATGACGCGGTCGCCGGGTTTGAGGCCGAGGCGCAGCAGGCTTTCCGAAAGCGCTGCTACCTGCCGCGCGGCTTCGGTGTAGCTGATCGATTGCCAGGCCCCGTCGCGCTTGGCCCACAGGAACGGACTGTTGCCTCGCTGCTGAACCCGGTCGAGGAACATGGCGACCAGATTGGGGAAATGTTCCAGGCTGTTGCCCTTGCGCACGTGCCTTTTGCCTCCTGCCGCCCGCGAAGGGCCTCGGCCGCGGCTCTAGAACAGTCGCGGGCGCGGCGCAAAAGGGCGAAGGGCGAGGCCTAGAACCCGGCGGCTAGGGTCAATGCCGGGCCGCTTCTCGGCTCGGCATTGCCGGTCACGCGAAAGCGATAATCGAGGTGAGCGCGCAGTCCCGGCCGCAACTGGTAGCTGAGGCGCGGGCCGGCATCGAAGCGGCTCAGGCCCGGCTGGATCCCGCCCCACATGCCCCCGCCGATCGCGAAGCGCGGCATGAAGGGGTAGGTGGCGGTTAGCGCCCCATCGGCAAACAGGTCGCGGCGATTGGCCCCGACCACGCCCGCCTGGCCATAACCATCGAGCGTGATGCCGTAAGGCAATGGCTGGGCGTAAAGCCCACCTTCGGCCAGCAGCGCGAAGGCGTCGCGCCCGCCGCCGATCGCTGCACCAAGGCGCTGGCGCCGCTCGGCGAGCAGGCGGAGGGGCACGCCCTTGACCGGCTTCCAGCTGATCCCGAACGCGCCTTCGCCGCCCATCGCCTGCTGGTTCTTGGCGCTGGTCCCCCGCTGCATCAGCGCCGTGGACGCGCGCAGGTGCAGGCCAAGCGACGACAGGGGTGTCCAGCTGATCCGCATTCCGGCCTGGCTGCCGCCGAGCGAACCGGCGGGCGCAAGCCCGGGGTTGAGCGCGCCGCTTGTATCGTCGAGCCGGTAGACACCCTCACGCGGGCGGAGCAGGGCCCACGCGTCTACCGACCAGCGCTCCGCCGCCTTTGACGGGTTGAGTTCCCGGCTCTTCCTGCCGCGCTTGCCCCAGCCCGGCGTCACCTGTGTTTCGGTGCTGGCGAGCGAGATCGGGCCGGCGGCGCCGATGGTCGGCCATTGATCGAGCGGCGCGACCGGGCTGGCATAGCCTTCGGCTGCTGCGAGCGGAGCAAAGCTTGTTGCCGGAGCGGGGAGCGGGGCGGCCGCAGCGCGTGCCGGAACTGGATACGGCACCGGATAATAGACGGGGCGCATCGGCCGCTGTGCAGGCGCGGCGGCTGCCATCAACATCGGGTATGGATAAGGGTAGCCCGCTCCCGCCGGCATGTAGGGGTAGGGCGCCGGGCCATAAGCCGCCGGGTAGGCGGCGGGATAGCCGGGCGGCGCACCATAAGGCGCCCCGGCGGCCTGAGCGTAGGGGCCGGACGGCTCCGGACCCATGTCGGCGGGGACGCCGGGCGGTAGGGTCGGCTCGGCCGCGGCGAGCGCGGCATCGGAGCCTTGCGACAATTCGGGCGCTTCGGCCGGCTCAAGCGCCAGCGCGCTGCTGGCGGTGCGCAGCCCGACATAGGCGACGATGGCGAGGCCAAGAAAACGGATCGGCGCGCTCATGCCCGGTTCGTCCCGGCGGTGAGGAGCGGGTCCTCGGGGAAGACGTGGTCGGTCTTGTCCCACTGCTTGGGGCCGCCATTGGCATGAAGGAACAAGGCGCGACCGGTCGCGAGGATGGCGATGAGGTTGGCGGTGACGATCCGCGGCACCGCCGCAAGCCCCTCTCCAAGGCCGTAGACGTGGGTGGTGAACCCGACACGCATGATAACTCTCCACAGGAGCAGGGCGAAATTGATCTGGAGCAGGCTGGCGAGCAGCGGCGAGGGCTGCGGCGGCAGGGGCGCGCCAAGCTGGGCGGCGAACCATAGTTGCGCCCACAGCAGGCCTGAGGCGTAGCCCGCCAGCAGCAGCAGCGCGGCAAATGGCCCGCGCCGATCGCGCAGGCGGAACCAGCGCTCTCCAAGTCCGCCGCGCCAGCCGAGCCGGTCCCATCCGGCAAAGGCAATCCCGCCCAGCCAGCGCGCCTTCTGCCGGACTGCGGCACCAAGGTTGCTCGGGAAATGCCCGCGGCTGGCAACCACGCCGCGCTGGCCGGGGCTTTCGGGCAGGCGCACGAAGATCGTCCGCTCGCCCAGCGCGCCGAGGCGCAGGCCCATCTCGTAATCCTCGGTCATCGAGCCGCCGGCGAACGGCTTGCCGCCATGCGCATCGGCCAGCCTGTTCATTGCCTGGCGAGAGATGGCGCAGCCGACCCCGGCGAGCGGGATCGAAGCCCCGACTGCTTCGCGCACCACCAGTTCCTTGCCATGCGATTCGGCGAACTCATCGCAATAATGGCCGGCGACCCAGTGGCTGCGATGATCGGGAAGCGGCACCACCGGCAGCTGCACCATGCCCGCTTTGGCGGTCAGCCGGTCGAACAGCTTGAGTTCCAGCGGGTGAACGAGGTCCTCGGCGTCGTGAAGCACGACTGCGCGGGCTTGCCGCCCGCTTGCCGCCTCGTGCCGCAGCAGGAAGGCGTAGAGGTGGTTGAGGCAATCGGCCTTGGTCGTCGGCCCATCGCACGGCACCTCGACCGCGATCACCCGCGGGTCGGGCACATTCTCGATCGCCAGCCGGGTCGCGGAATCGTTGCGGTAATAGCCGACGAGCAGGGTGTAGTCGGGATGGTCGAAGCTCTTGAGGGTCGAGCGCAGCATGGCGCCGATCACCGCGCTTTCGTCCCAGGCCGGGATCATCACCACCATCCAGCCGGTGGCGGCACCCTCCGTCAGCGAGCGTGCGTCGCCGCGTGCGTGGCGGCGATAGACCGTTGCTGCGCGCCACAACCGGCGTGCGAAATAGATAACGTCGACGGCCAGGTCGTCGAGCGAGAAAAGGAAAAAGCCGAGCGCCGCGAACAATGCCAGTTCGGCGGCCGTTTCGGCCATGACGAGCTGCAACGTCATCGCGCGCAGCCCTGCCGCGCACGCATCGCCTTGCCGCCGTGAATGGAATCCGCCCGGTCCACACGCCCCCTGAAGCGCTGGTGTTTTCCGAGCACGGGTCTTGTCTCATGACCCGGCGCAGGACGCAAGCGGCTTGCGCAAGCCCGCGTGGCGGGCCATCGCTGGCGCCAGAAAAGCTTTGGGGGGACAAAGACGTGAACCTGCCGACCCTGGTGCCGGAGTGGCTGTTCTGGGCGCTCATCGCATGCCTTGTGCTGGCCGCGTTCCAGGACGCGATGATGCTGAAGATCAGCAATTATATCTGCGGCGCGGTGCTGCTGCTGGGGGTCGCCGGAGCGGTGATCGCGGGCCCGCAGGTGAGCCTGTGGGAAAACGGTCTGGTGTTCGTGGCGGCGCTGGCCATCGGCACGTTTCTGTTCGGACGCGGGATCCTTGGTGGCGGCGACGTCAAGCTGTTTGCGGCGACCGTGCTGTGGTTCGACCTCGGCGCCTCGGGCCGCTTTCTCCTATGGACCGCGATTGCGGGCGGCGTGCTGGCGGTGCTGATCATCGTGATGCGCACCTTCCCCTGGCCCGATGCGATCCGCTCGCGGATGCGGGTGCTGCAGCCCAAGGCCGGCATTCCCTACGGCATCGCGATTGCCGCCGGTGCGATCATCACCAGCCTGCAATTGATGGGAGCGCGCGCGGCGTGAACCGGGCGGCGGCCGTGCTGGCCGTTGTGTTCGGTCTGCTGGGCGCTGAGGCAGCCCCGGCGCAGCGACTGCTTCATGCCGGGGCGTTCTGGGCCGCCGTCGAGCGGCCGGGCGGCATCTGCGAAGCGGTGTCGCGGAGCGAGGTGGTCGCTCCGCCCGGCCGACCGCAGGCCCGCGCGACCTTTGCCTTCACCCGCGACGGCAAACGGCGGGGCGAACTCCATTTCCTGTTCGCACGGCCGGTGCGGCCCGGTGCAGCCGCGGTGCTGACCGTGGGCGCCGAAAGCTTCCTCCTCGTCACTCGGGGCACCAGCGCGTGGAGCCGCGGCCCAGCCCAGGAAGCCGCGATCATCGCCGCCATTCGCCGCAGCGCGGAGATGCGGGTCCGCGCGCAAGGACAGGGCGGGCGGATCAGCGACCGCTATCTCCTCGGCGGCGCGCCCACCGCCATCGACGCAGCGGCGCTCGCCTGCTGAGTCCTTGGCGCGCGGGGCCCGGCCAGCGCGCGCTACTGGAAAATCCCGCAAAACTTGCTACATGGCCGCTCTCTCATGAGCGCTGATACAAATCTGATGGCCATTCCCGGGCCGGTCGACCCCGTGCCCGTTCCGCGGCCCGCGGCGGTCTCTGCTGATCCACGTGTCGAGCTGATCGGCCTCAAGCGCGAAGACATCCGCGCCGCGCTGGAAAGCGCCGGCATGGACGCGCGCCAGGCCAAGCTTCGGTCGAAGCAGCTGTGGCACTGGATGTACAATCGTGGTGTCACCGACTTCAGCCTGATGACCGACATCGCTAAGGCGCAGCAGCCGTGGCTGGCCCAGCGCTTCCGCATTTCGCGCCCCGGCGTAATGGAAGCGCAGGTGTCGTCCGACGGCACCCGCAAGTGGCTGCTCCAGACGCACGACGGTCACGATTTCGAAATGGTGTTCATCCCCGACGCCGACCGCGGGACCTTGTGCGTGTCGAGCCAGGTCGGCTGCACGCTCAATTGCCGCTTTTGCCACACCGGCACCATGCGCCTCGTCCGCAATCTCGATATCCACGAGATCGTCGGCCAGGTGATGCTCGCCCGCGATTCGCTCGGCGAATGGCCGAGCCAGCCGGAAGGGCGGATGCTCACCAACATCGTGATGATGGGGATGGGCGAACCGCTCTACAATTTCGACAATGTCCGCGACGCGCTGAAGATCGTCATGGACGGCGACGGCCTCGGCCTCTCCAAGCGGCGCATTACGCTCTCCACCTCGGGCGTGGTGCCGATGATGGAAAAGTGCGGTGAGGAGATTGGGGTCAACCTTGCCGTCTCGCTCCACGCGGTGACCAAGGAGATCCGCGACGAGATCGTGCCCTTGAACCGCAAGTACGGCATCGAAGGGCTGCTGCAGGCCTGCGCCGATTACCCCGGCGCCAACAACGCCCGCCGCATCACTTTCGAGTACGTCATGCTCAAGGACAAGAACGACAGCGACGAGCATGCGCGCGAGTTGGTCCGGCTGATCCGCCATTACCGCCTGGCGGCCAAGGTGAACCTCATCCCGTTCAATCCGTGGCCGGGCGCCGAGTACGAATGCTCCACGCCCGAGCGCATCCGCTCCTTCTCGAACATCGTGTTCGAAGGCGGGATCAGCGCGCCCGTGCGCACCCCGCGCGGGCGCGACATCGACGCCGCGTGCGGTCAGCTCAAGACGGCAGCGGAAAAGAAGCGGCGGGCCGACCTCGACCGCGAGGCGGCGGCCTGATTGTCAGGCGGCGGCGGGCTTCGGGCCGCTCGTTTGTCCCAGGATCTGCATGCTCCGAAGCTTGTCGGAGGCGTGCGCGCCGCAATACAGGGCACCATTGATAATCGCCCCGGCCGCATGGTCGCATCCAGCGATCGAACAGGGCGGAAGGATCTTACGGGTCAACCGGGCCTCACAGGCTATTCATCGTTAATATGCCTTGTAGTTGAAAACAGATTCAGTTCCCGGATGTTCGTGCACGATCTGTGCACTAGTTCCGCGCCATGCTATGAGGGCATTCACGAGGCGCAGGTTTGATGATCCGAATTCAGGCTCAGCCCCAGGCGGGGGGCGAAAGTCGTCTGGCCGGCATTCAGATGGCGATGCTGACGCTCCGCTGCATGGAGCATTATCGCAAGGTCGCGGGCGACCACGACAGTGCGCTGATCCTGCTTGCGGTGGTCGCCATTTCATCCGAGCGGCTGACCCGCGGCGGCCTCGAGGAAGGTCTGCGCAGCCTCGACGCGCCTTTGCCGCCCGACCAGATGGGCACCTGCAACGTCAGCTCGATCGCGGTCGCCACCGGCTTCAACCGGGAAACCGCCCGCCGCCACGTCAATCGCCTGATCGAACGCGATGTGCTGCAAAAAGGCCCGGATGGCACCATCCAGTTTACCGCCGGATACATGCAGAGCGGGCAGATCGCTGAGTTGCTCCAGTTGCAGCTCGACACGCTTGGCCGGTCGGTCACCGAATTCCTCCGCATGGGCGCGATGGTGATAACCGAAGAGTGACGGAGCAGCCGCACCGGTCGCTCGTTTCCTTGTCATGGCCAGTCTCGCGTCCCCGTCCGTCGAAGGTCTTCGCCGCGCAATTGCGGGCGGGGTTGTTGGATTCTTCAACGATGCGGCCAATGGCCAGCAGCCGATCCAGCCATCCGACGACGCGCTGTGCCCACCCGGCGGCGTTGCGTGGAAGGTTCATGCCGATCTTGCGGGCATGATGGTCGGCGGGGTGGCGGCATTGCTGTGGCAGATGCTCCATCCCAAGGCGCTGGCGGGCGTGTGGGATCATTCTGACTTCCGCCGCAACATGCATGGCCGGCTGCGCAACACGGCCCGGTTCATCGCGGTGACCACCTACGGCGCTCGGGAAGATGCCGAAGCGGCCATAGCCCGCGTGCGGCGCATCCACGATCATGTGAACGGGACGCTGCCCGACGGCACGCCCTATGACGCGAACGACCCTCGCCTGCTCGCCTTTGTCCACCTTGCAGGGTCCGCCATGTTCCTCGCCGGTTACCGCCGCTTCGCCAACCCCGCCATGCCGCCGGCCGAGCGCGACGCCTACTGGGGGGAGGTGGCGATCATCGCCGAGAAGCTTGGTGCCGACCCGGTGCCGCGGACCGAGGCCGAAGCGGAGGCATTGGCCCGCGACTTTCTGCCCGAGCTTCGCCCCGACGAGCGAAGTGCCGCGGTGCGTGACATCATCTTGAACGCGCCGCCCGACCGCCTGCGACTGTTCCCGGTGCAGCGGCTGCTGATGCGCTCGGCGACTGACCTGCTGCCGCGCGAGGTGCGCCGCCTGCATGGCTTGCGTAGTTCGGGCCTCGCCACCCCGGCAGTGGGCGCCGCAACCTTCAGCCTCGCCTCGACCTTGCGTTGGGCCCTCGCTTCGCGCGAAAAGAGAGCATGAACATTCTCGAACGCCTGCTCGGCGACCGCATTCGCAACGGCACGCTCACGGTCTTCCTGCCTGGCGGCGAACGCTCGTCCGTCGGCTCGGGCGAGCCGCACGTCACCGCCCGCATCCACGACAGGAAAGCCTTGCTCGAGCTGGTGCGCGGCCCCCGCTTGGCGTTCGGTGAGCTCTACATGGACGGCCGCATCACCATCGAGCAGGGCGAGCTCATCGACCTCCTCTCGATGGTCGTCGGCGCCAACAGGTTCGAGGATGGCGGGCACAAGGGCCGGCTCAAGAAGCAGTTCGGCTTTGTGAAGTCGCTGCTCCCCCGCCGCAACGACGCCGCCGCCTCGCGCCGCAACGTTGCGCATCATTACGACCTCGACGAACGGCTCTACCGCCTCTTCCTCGATCCAGACATGCAGTACAGCTGCGCCTATTTCCGCGATCCGGCGAACAGCCTGACCCAGGCGCAGGAGGACAAGAAGGCGCACATCGCCGCCAAGCTCTATCTCCAGCCCGGGCAGCGCGTGCTCGACATCGGCTGCGGCTGGGGCGGGATGGCGCTCTACCTTCATCGCGTCGCTGGCGTCGAAGTGCTCGGCATCACGCTCAGCGAAGAGCAGCTCCGCGTCGCCCGCCAACGCGCGGAGGAAGCAGGCGTCGCCGACAAGGTGCGGTTCGAGCTGATCGACTATCGCGCCGTCACCGGGCGCTTCGACCGCATCGTTTCGGTCGGCATGTTCGAGCATGTCGGCGCCGCGCATTTCGGCGAGTTCTTCGCCACCTGCAAACGGCTGCTGACCGACGATGGCGTGATGCTGCTCCACACCATCGGCAAATATGGCAAGGCGGGCAAACCCGATCCCTTTACCGACAAGTGGATCTTCCCGGGCTACCACTTGCCGAGCCTCAGCCAGATGATGGCGGCGAGCGAGGAAGTCCGGCTGATCGCGACCGACGTCGAAACGCTGCGGATGCATTACGGCTTTACGCTCAGGCACTGGCTGGCCAACTGCCACGCACACCGGGCGGAGATCGTCGCGCTGTATGACGAGCGGTTCTTCCGCATGTGGGAGGTCTACCTCGCCTCGGCGGCCGTCGCGTTCGAGCATGGTGCGATGAACAATTTCCAGGTGCAATATGTGCGCGATCGCCGCGCGCTGCCGCTGACCCGCGACTATATGCAGGAGGCGGAGCAGCGTTACCGCCACCCCGCCTCCTGAGATCGTAGAAGAATTGGGCGCTTAGCGAACGGCGGCTGCCGGTCGCTGAGCCTGACGCTGCTGGCGGGCCTGCTGGCGCTCCTCACGCGTCACCCGGCCGTCGCGGTTCAAGTCGACTCGGTCGAACCGCTGCACGGCTGCAGCCTGCGCTTCGGCGAGCGAAATGCGCTGATCGCGGTTGGTGTCCGCCATCCGCAGCATCGCGCCGCCCATCGCCATCCGCTGACCCATCATGCCGCCACGGCGACCCTCGGCCCGGCGCTCGCCGCGCATCGCTTCGGCCCGCGCCCATTCGTCGCGGCTGATGACGTTGTCGCGGTTCTGGTCGAGGCGCTCGAACATCTGCGCGCGTCCGGCACCGCGGCCGTCCGCCATGCGCTGCGCCCGGCGCTCGCCCATCTGGCCGCGAACGGCCTGTCGCTCTTGCTGCGTGATGTACCCGTCGCGATTGGCGTCCACCCGCGCGAACATGGCGCGGGTCCGTTCGACCACTTCGGTACGGGTCTGCACCCCGTCACGCGGCGCGACCGGCGCCGTCGGCGCAAGCTGCGCACCCGCGGCGGTTGCGGCCAGAAGCAGGCCAGCGCCCAACAACATCTTCGTCATAATGCCTCCATTCGCCCTGTTTCGATAAGCGCAGGGATAATGCGGGATTGCTGAACCGGGGGTGACAGGTGCCGCGCAAGCTGCAAGGGGCAGGGCCCTGAAGCCATGATCCCGCCCGCCGCACCGCCCAGCCCGCCCGGAGCGCCGCGTCCCTGGTGGGAAACGCGTGCCTTCGTGGTGGCGATGGTGCTGCTGTCGGCCGTGCCCTTGCTCTACCCGCCGGTGCCGCCGCTGGTCGACCTCCTCGGCCACATGGGCCGCTACCGGGTGATGCTCGACGGCAATGTTCCGAGCCTTGCCGCCAACTACAGCTTCAAATGGGCGCTGATGGGCAATCTCGGCGTCGACCTGGCAGTCTACCCGCTGGCCAAGCTGATCGGGCTCGAACCGGCGGTGAAGCTGGTGATCATCGCCATTCCGATGATGACCACGGCGGGCATGCTGTGGGTCGCGCGCGAAGTGCATCACCGCCTGCCGCCGACGGTGATGTTTGCGCTGCCTTTGGTCTACGGCCACCACTTCCTGTTCGGCTTCGTCAATTATGCGCTGAGCGTGGCGCTGGCGATGCTGGCGTTCGGCCTGTGGCTGCGGCTTGGGCGCAAGCGGCGCTACGGCCTGCGCGCCGCCTTGTTCGTGCCGATCAGCATCCTTGTCTGGCTGTGCCACGCCTTCGGCTGGGGCTTCCTCGGCCTGCTCGCTTTCTCCTCCGAAGTGGTCCGCGCCCACGACGATGGCAGGAGCTGGTGGCGAGCGATCCTGCGCGGGGTGGGACAGAGCCTCAGCCTCGCCCTGCCGCTGCTGCTGATGGTGCTGTGGCGCGAAGGGGGCGGCGGGGTGACCGCCGATTGGTTCAACTGGAAGAACAAGATGTTCTCCGTGAACACCGTGCTTCGCGATCGCTGGCGGGTGTGGGACCGGATCAGCTTCTTCCTGTGCATCGTCATCTTCCTGTTCGCGATCGTCCACCCGCGGCTGACCCTGTCGCGCATGCTGACCTTTACCGCGCTGGTGCTTGGCGCGGCCTTTGTATGTCTGCCGCGGATCATCTTCGGATCGGCTTATGCCGACATGCGACTGATGCCGTTCGTCTTCGCCTTCGCGCTGCTGGCGATCCGCTTCCGCCGCGACACCCCGCCCGTGATGGGCTGGGTGCTCGCGGTTCTGGCGCTCGGCTTCCTGCTCGCCCGCACCGCCAGCGTCACCTGGAGCCTGAAGCTCGCCAGCGACGAATATGAGCGGCAACTGACCGCGCTCGACAAGGTCCCAATGGGCGCCCGCGTGGTCAGCATGGTCGGGCTCGGCTGCACCCGCGACAGCGGCTGGCCGATGTGGCGCAACGCGCATCTTGGCGGACTGGTGGTGGTGCGCCGCTACGGTTTTTCCAACGACCATTGGGATGTGCCGGGGGCCAAGCTCCTGACCGTGACCAACAAGGCGGCGGGCTATTGGCAGCACGATCCTTCCAACCTGGTCGTCCACGATCGCTGTGCGGCACGGTTCGGGCGGCCGGTCAGCTTCATGCTGCGCTGGTTCCCCCGCGACGCGTTCGACTATCTGTGGCTGATCGACCCACCGCCTTATGACCCAGCGCTGGTGGCCGATCTTCAGAAGGTGTGGGGGCTGCCCGATGGATCGGCCCTCTACCGGATACGCCCCGGACCCGCTAATCCAGCGCCATGACCGCCCTTTCGATCGTCGTTCCCTGCTTCAACGAAGAGGAATGCGTCCGCCTGCTGCATGCGCGGCTGAGCGGCGCGGCGCGGACGTCTTTCGGCGAGGATTACGAGATCATTCTCGTCAACGACGGGTCCAAGGACCGCACCTGGCCGATCATGCAGGAGATGAGCGCGGCCGACCCGCACCTCACCTGCGTCAACCTGTCGCGCAATCACGGCCACCAACTGGCGCTGACCGCCGGGCTCGACCTCGCGCGGGGCCAGCGCATCCTGATCGTCGACGCCGACCTTCAGGACCCGCCCGAACTGCTCGCGCCGATGCTGGAGGTGATGGAGCGCGAAGGCGCCGACGTCGTCTATGGCGTGCGTCGCAGCCGCGCGGGCGAAACCCGCTTCAAGCGCGCCACCGCCCACGCCTTCTACCGCCTGCTGTCCTCTGCGACCGAGATCGACATTCCCCTGGACGCCGGCGACTTCCGCCTGATGAGCCGGCGGGCGCTCGACGTGCTGCTGGCCATGCCCGAACAGGCCCGCTTCGTGCGGGGCATGGTGGCGTGGATCGGCTTCAAGCAGCTGCCGTTCCCTTACGACCGGGCGGAACGCGCAGCGGGGGAAAGCAAATATCCGCTGGGCAAGATGATCCGCTTTGCGCTGGATGCGCTGACCGGGTTCAGCTCCGCCCCGCTGAAGCTCGCCAGTCATGCCGGGCTGCTGCTCAGCCTCAGCTCGGTCTTAATCATCCTCTACATCTTCTTCGCCTTTGCCACGGGCCGCAACATCCAGGGCTGGACCAGCCTCATGCTGGTAGTGGTGGTGCTGGGCGCGGTGCAGATGTTCGTGCTGGCGATGATGGGCGAATACATCGGCCGGCTCTACAGCCAGTCGAAACAGCGTCCGCTCTACATCGTACAGGACATTGCCGGCGACGCGCGTGAGCCGCGCAAGGGCTTGGGTCAGGTGCCCGAGGAAGCGACTGCCCAGAGCGACAGTCCGGGCGGCAGCGGCACGCGGCCGATCAGCCGCGCTTCCTGAGCGAACACCTTTTCCAGCGCGGCATTGAGCGGCGCCGGCGGTAGCGTGTCGTCACCATCGTCCTTGCCGGTCACCTTGCCCGCCGCGCGCGCGGCAATCGCCACCGGCAGTAGCAGGCTGTTGAGATAGCCCATCTTCTCGAGTTTCAGGGGCGAGGCGCGGAACAGCGCCTCGAGGCCGCTCTTCGAATAACGACGCTGATGATGGTTCACCACATCGTGCGCCGACCACATCCATTGATGCGCGGGCACCGTCATCACGAACTTGCCGCCGGGCTTCAGGCAGCGCGCGATACCGGCCAGCGCCGCGGCATCGTCGGCGATATGCTCGATCACGTCGAACGAGCCGATCATGTCGAACGAACCGTCCGCCACGCCGTCGAGCGCGGGGAGCGGCGCCGAGCCGATCGCGCGGCCGAGGCGCCGCTCGGCCATCTCGCGGGCAGCGGGATCGACTTCGATCGCGTCCACCGTGCCGAACTGCTCGAGCATCGGAAAGTTGTGCCCGGTGCCGCAGCCGACTTCGAGGATCCGGGCGCCCGGCGCAGGGCGCGCCACCCGCTCGATCAAGGCGGCCAGCACCTTACGCCGCGCACGATACCACCAGTGGCGCTGATCAAGCTCAGCCATGCGGTCGTAGACTTGCCGTTCCATCAGCCGAACACCCACCAGCGATTCAGCGCAAAGGTGACGAAGGGCGTGACCAGCACGGCCGGAACCAGCGGCCACCAGGTCGGACCGTGCAGCCAGTCCACCGCAATCCAGGTGAAAGCGGCATTCATCAGCATGCCGGCCGTTTGCACGGCAAGGAACTGCGCCTTGGTCTTCTTGTCCTCGGTCCGCTCATGCCCCTTGAAGCTCCACCGGCTGTGCAGGAAGAAGCCGGCAGTCACCGCCACGGCAAAGGCGATCACCACCGCCAAAACCGGCCACATGACATAGGTCGCAAGCGGCCAGTAGACGGCGGCATAGAGAACGGTCGAGCCGAGGCCGACCAGCCCGAAGCGGATCAACTGCCCGATCAACTCGCGCCGGGGGGAGGCTTGGGGCAGGCTTGCCTGGATCATGGCCTTGCCCTCTAGGGTCAAGTGCCTAGAGCGGCAACAGATTGCCTTTGGGGGCGGGGAGACGGGTGTGCCGGAACGGTTGCTGGGGTGGATGGAGCGGCATTGGCGGCTGGTGGTTCTGCTGGTCTGGCTGCTCGCCTGCGCGCTGTTCGCCTGGCAGAAATGGGGCGGGATCGTCGGCTTCGCGTTGGGCGATACCGACGACAACCTCCGCATGGCGCAGGTCCGCGCCTGGATGAACGGGCAGGGCTGGTACGACCTGCGGCAATATCGCTTCGATCCCGCATTCGGCGGCGCCAACATCCACTGGAGCCGGATCATCGACCTGCCGATCGCCGGTCTGATCCTGCTCGGCAAATTGTTCACCACCGGCGCCAATGCCGAGCGGATGGCGGTCGCGGTGGCGCCCTTGCTGCCCTATGCCGTGCTGCTGACCGGGATCACGCTCACCGCTCGGCGGCTGATCAATCCCGGCGCCTTTGTCGCGGCGTTTATCGCGCTCTACTTCGCGGGCGCGACCAACGGCATGTTCATGCCGACTCGCATCGACCACCACGGCTGGCAGTTGGCGATGCTGAGCCTGGTCATCGCCGGCCTTGCCGATCCCGACCGCCGCCGCGGCGGGCTGACGGCCGGTGTCGCCAGCGCGGTCAGCCTGTCCATCGGGCTCGAAATGCTGATCTACCTCGCGCTTGCTGCCGCAGCGCAGGTGCTGATGTGGGTCTCGGACGAGCGCGAACGCGATCGACTGCTTGCCTACGCCATCAGCATCGCCGGAGGCACCGCGATCGGCTTTCTGCTGTTCGCCAGCTATGCCAACCGCGCGGCAGTGTGCGACGCCTTGTCGCCCGTGTGGCTGTCCGACGCGCTGCTCGGCGGCGCGCTGCTGACGTTGATCGTGTGGAAGAGCCCGACGCGCTGGACCACCCGCCTGGCGCTTGCTGCGGCGGCAGGAGTGGCGGTGGCCGCCTTTCACGCGCTGGCGTGGCCCAACTGCCTCGAGCGGCTCGAAGGCGTCTCGCCCGAGGTCGATCGGCTGTGGCTGAGCAACGTGCGCGAAGCCAAGCCGATCACGCAGCATAGCGAGCGCGTGATCGCCACCGTGATCTCGCTTCCGGTGGCGGGCCTCCTCGGATGGCTGTGGTTGTCGTTCCTCCACCGTCGTGAGCCCGAGCATCTGCGCCGCATCCTGGGGCCCGCCGCGATCGCCGCCGTCTCCTTCGCGCTGCTGTTCTGGCAGACCCGCGCCGGCCCAGCGAGCCAGCTCCTCGGCGTGGTCGGCTGCGCGGCGCTCACCGCGACGCTGTTGCCGCGGCTGTGGAATGCCAAGAACAGCCTGGTGGTGGTGCTCGGCTCCAGCGCGCTGGTGCTGGTTGCAAGCGGCGGAGCGACGCCGATCGTCCTCAAATATCTGCCCGAAAAGCAGGAAAAGGTCACCGAATCGCAGCGGCTCAACAATCGCGCCAACCGGCTGTGTCCGACTTTGTGGGCGATGCGGTCCGTGGCGAAGCAGCCCAAAGGCATGGTGTTCACCTTCATCGATCTCGGACCCCGGCTGATCACTGTGACCAAGCACGATGCGCTGGGCGGGCCCTATCACCGCAACGGCATGGCCATTGCCGACAGCATGAACGCGATGCGCGGCACGCCGGAACAAGCGCGCGCGCTGATCCTGAAGCACCGTTCGGACTATCTGCTGACCTGCCCGCACATGAACCAGGCGACCATCTTCCGCGCGCAGGCACCGCGCGGCTTCTATGCGCAGCTGGAGCGCGGGGCGACTTTCCCATGGCTGCAGCCGATCGACCTCGGCAAGGACAGTCCGCTCAAGATGTGGCGGGTGCTGAAGTAAGGCTCAGCCGGCGAGGCCGGGGAGGCTGCGTTCCAGCCCGTCGAGCACGAACTGCACCGCCAAGGCGGCGAGGATGACGCCGAGGATCCGGGTGATCATCGCCTCGATCTTGGCCCCGATCAGCCGCATCAGCGGCCCGGCGGTGAGCAGCGCCAGCAGGGTCAGGACGATGACCGCGGTCATCGCGCCCAGCACCACCAGCTGCTCCATCGTCCCGTCCGCGCGGCCCGACAGCAGCATGATGGACGCGATCGAGCCCGGCCCTGCGATCATCGGGATCGCCATCGGGAACACCGAAATATCGTCGGCTTCGGGCGTGCCCTCGATCTCCCGCGCGCGCTCTTCGCGGCGCTCGGTGCGTTTCTCGAACACCATGTCCAATGCGATCATGAACAGCATGATGCCGCCTGCCAGCCGGAAGGCCGACAGGCTGATGCCGAGCGTGCGCAGCAAAGGCTCGCCGAGCAGGGCGAAGAACAAGAGGATGCACCAGGCAACGACTGCCGAGCGGATCGCCATCGCCCGGCGATGCGCATCAGCGGCGCCTTTGGTGAGGCCGGCGAAGATCGGCGCGCAGCCCGGCGGATCGATGATGACCGCCAGCGTGATGAAAGCGGAGGTGAAGAGTTCGATCAAGGCCGCGTGACCTCGTCGTGCACCAGGCTGAAGCGCCGACCCGTCCACAGCTGAACCCGGGTCCGGCGAATGCCATCCGCGGCGACGGTCCAATTGAAGAGCAGGGTGCCATCGGCCGACCGGCCGTACCCACTGTCACCTGGCGGAGCGGTTCGGTTGAGCGGCTGGGCATATTCGGCGGCCACGCGCGCCGTTCTCAAGCGCGGATTGGCGCACGAAGCGATCCGTATCGCAACACGGCGCGGGAGAACGGTGCCCGTACCAGGCTCGAGCTGCCCATCGAAAGTCCAGCGCCACGTGCCTGAAGGTTGACGCATCCATAAGGTGATCCAGCGACCGGTTCCATCGGCAAGATACCAGCGGCCGACATTAACCGCGGTCCGCCCATCGCAAGATTGCCAGCTGTGCGTCGGTGACCATTCGACCGACTGCGCGGGATCCTTGCGGCCCTTTAGGAAATCGTGAGCCCACACGGCCTGGGGGGTCCACATCACCGCATCAGGGGCCGCCCATTTGCGAAAGGCGGTCCACTGACCTTGGCGCTGCGCATCGGCGGCAAAGGCGCGTTCGGCATCGACCGCGGTAGCCGGAGCGGCAGCGGCGGCGAGCAGGAGCGAAGCGAGGATCATAGTCCCTCCGGTGCGGGGAGGCCGCTGCGGCGGTGCGCCGCGACAACGGTGTTGCGAAGCAGCATGGCGATGGTCATCGGCCCGACACCGCCCGGCACCGGCGTGATTGCGCCCGCGACCTCGGCCGCTCCGGAATAAGCAACGTCGCCGACCAGCCGCGTCTTCCGCGGCTCGGCGCCGGCCACGCGATTGATGCCGACGTCGATGACGGTTGCGCCGGGCTTCACCCACTCACCGCGCACCATCTCGGGCCGGCCGACCGCGGCGACCAGGATGTCGGCCTCGCGGGCCAAAGCCGGAAGATCGCGGGTGCGGCTGTGAGCGATGGTCACCGTGCAGCTCTCCGCGAGCAGCAGCATCGCCATCGGCTTGCCGACGATATTGGAACGGCCGATCACCACCGCATGCTTGCCGCTGAGATCGCCAAGCTCCGCCTTGAGCAGATGCAGGCAGCCAAGCGGGGTGCAGGGAACCAGCGCGGCAGGATCGCCGACCGCCAGCCGCCCGGCGTTCACCACATGGAAGCCGTCGACATCCTTGTCGGGGTTGATGGCATCGATCACCCGCGCGGCGTCCATGTGCGAAGGGAGCGGCAGCTGGACCAGGATACCGTCCACCGCTGGATCGGCGTTCAGCCGCGCGACAAGGCCAAGCAGGTCGGCTTCGCTGGTGTCGGCCGGTAGCGCGTAATGAAAGCTCTCCATCGCGGCTTCGCCGCACGCCACGCGCTTGGAGCGGATGTAGACCTCGCTCGCCGGGTCCTCGCCGACCAGCACGGTCGCGAGCCCCACGGGCCGCCCGGTGCTGGCGCGAAAGAAAGCGGCGGCGCGACCTGCGCTTGCCCGCACGTCCGCTGCCGCAGCCTTGCCGTCGATCCGCTTCGCCGTCATGCGCCTCACACTCCCGGCGGCGGGAGGGAAGCCAGCGTGTTCGAGATGACCGGATTGATCAGGATGCCGATCAGCAGCAGTACCACCACCGGCGACAGGTCGAGCCCGCCGAAATCGGGCAGGATCTTGCGGAACGGCCGGTAGAGCGGCTCGAGAAAGCGGTCGAGGCCGACCAGGAACCGCCGCATCCCCTCGCTTTGCGTATTGAGGACGTTGAACGCGACCAGCCAGCTCAGGATCACCTGGATGATGATCAGCCACCACAGGACGTTGAGCAGAATGGCGGCGATCTCGAGAAGGGTGCGTAGGATGACCATCCGTTCCCTCTAGCCGCCCCGTATTGCAGGGGCAACACGGCTCACGGCGCCATCCGCTCCGGTTCGGCCCGCGCCAGCAGCAGCGAGAAATCGCCGGCCGGATCGGTCCACTCGCGTTTCGCCGTCCAGCCGCCGGCCGACAGCAGCACGCGGCTGCTTTCCGGCGTGTATTTGTGGCTGTTTTCGGTGTGGATGCTGGCCCCTTCGGCCATCTGGAAGGCATGGCCTTCGATCTCGAAGCGAATGTCGCGGTGGGCAACGAGGTGCATCTCGATCCGCGACAGCTCGGCATTCCACCGCGCTTCGTGGGCGAACGCCTCGATCGGAATGGTGCCGCCCAGTTCGCGATTGATCCGCTCGAGGAGGTTGCGATTGAAGCGCGCGGTGACGCCCGCGGCATCGTCATAGGCCGCAATTAGCCGAGCGGGATCCTTGACCCGGTCCATGCCGATCAGCAGCAGCGCGCCGGTGCCGAGCGTGCGGCGGAACGAGCGCAGCAGGTCGACCGCGCTTGGCGGCACGAGATTGCCGATGGTCGATCCCGGAAAGAAACCGAGCCGGGGATGATCGCCGACCTCCGCCGGAAGATCGAAGGGCCGGGTGAAATCCGCTTCGACCGGCAGGATCGGCAGGCCGGGAAAGCGCTTTTCCAGCGCCTCGGCGCTGGCACGCAGGTGCACCCCGCTGATGTCGACCGGCACATAGAGCGCAGGCTCGATCCCGTCGAGCAACAGCGGCGTCTTGGCGAGCGAGCCGGCGCCATAATCGACCACCGCCCGGCCGGGGCCGACCGCTTCCGCGATCTCGCCGATAGCCGCGGATAGCATGCCGATCTCGGTCCGGGTCGGATAATATTCCGGCAGGTCGGTGATGGCGTCGAACAGCTGCGAGCCGGCTTCGTCATAGAACCAGCGCGCAGGGATAGCGGGCGGGTCCTGCGCCAGGCCTTCGAGCACGCCGCGAACGAAGGCAGGATCGACCTCGGTCTTACCGGTCGCGAGCAAGGCGAACTCCGGTGAATTGCCAGCGGGCATTCGGGGGAAAGAAGCTGCGGACCGATGCGCGTGACGATCCGCGCGGGGTGGCGCAGCTGGCGCCCTTCACCACCATCTGCCCGCTCATGAACTTGCCATTATATTCGCCGACGGTGCCGTCCGGCTGACGAAAGCCGGGATGCGGCAGGAAAGCCGAACCGGTCCAGCACCAGACGTCGCCAAAGAACCAGCCGCCCGGCCGTGGCATGACTGCACCAGCCTGGTCGAGCTGGTTGCCCCCGCGCGGGTCGTGGGCTCCCGCCATGTCCTCCCACTCGGCCTCGGTCGGCAGCCGCGTGCCGGCCCAGCGGGCGAAGGCGTCGGCTTCGTACTGGCTGACGTGGGTGACGGGGGCGTCCGGGTCGAGGGCCGTGCGCCCGGCCAGCGTGAAGCTGGTCCCGTCCTCATCCCAGTAGAGCGGCGCGGTGACGCCTTCGCGCTGGACCCAAGCCCAGCCGTCGCTCAGCCAGTGGCGAGGCTCGCGATAGCCACCCTCGGCGATGAACTGCTGCCATTCGCCGTTGGTAACAAAGCGGTCGGCGATCGCGTGGGGTGCAAGCAGCACCTGATGGCGCGGCCGTTCGCAGTCGAAGGCGAAACCGTCGTCGCTGGTGCCGATCTCGACGATGCCGCTGCGGCCTTCGATCCAGCGAGGATCGCCAACAGGCTCGCTCGTGGCCGGCACTTCGGCGGCGGCGTAAGCTGGTTCCAGCGGGTTGGCGGCGAAGGTGGCGAGGATGTCGGTGAGGAACAGCTCCTGATGCTGCTGCTCATGATTGATGCCAAGCTCCACGAGATCGCGCGCGGCCTCATCGAGATCTGGCAAGGCCCTTGCCAGCGCCTCGTCGACATGGGCGCGGTAAGCTTGGGCTTCGTCCAGCGACGGCCGCGACAGCATGCCGCGCCGGTCCCGGCCCAGCCGCTCGCCTTCGCCTTCGTAATAGCTGTTGAACAGGAACGGCCAGCGCTCGTCGAACAGGTGATAGTCCGGCACGGCTTCGCGCAGCACGAAGGTCTCGAAGAACCAGCTGGTGTGGGCGAGATGCCACTTCGATGGCGAGGCGTCGGGCATCGGCTGCACCGTGGCGTCGGCGTCGCTCAGCGGCTCGGCCAGCGCCATCGTCAGCGCGCGGGTGGCGCGAAGCCGCTCGCCCAGCGATTCCGGAGCAAGGATCGCCTGTCTGTTCACCCTTCCTGCTTTACCCCCGGAAAGGGCTTGTCCGCCAGCAGGGTCGCTAAGTGGTGGCTGTTGGACGCCAGCATCTCCACCGTCTGCGTCACCTTGTCGGGGACCTCCGGCAGATCCTTGAAGTCGACCTTGCCCATCGCTTCGCCGACCCAATAGGCAGGTCCGCCCGGCGGCACCGTCCAGCCGGTGTCGCTCAGCCCCTGGAACAGCTCGGCCGAGACATGGTGGGCGCCGTCCTCGTTCCCAACGACGGCAACGGCGACGACCTTGCCGGTGCTCGGCATCCGGCCCTGGTCGTCGGTCTCGGACAGAAAGGCATCCATCCGCTCCAGCGCGCGCTTGGCAGTGCTCGGCAATTGCCCGAGCCAGATGGGCGTGCCGAACACCAGGATATCGGCCTCGAGGATCTGCTTGCGCAGCTCGGGCCAGGCATCGCCCTTGCCTTCGTCCGAGGTCACGCCCGGCTTGATGTCGTGGTCGGCGAGGCGGATCGTGCCCTTCCATTCGGCCCCGCGCGCGGTCAGCGCTTGCTTGACCAGGTCGATCATCTTGTCCGTGGAAGACGGCTCGCCCGAGGAGGGCTTGAGCGTTGCATTGAGGGCGATGGCTGTAAGGGTCACGAGGTCTCCGCTGGCTAGCTTATGTTAGCATAACGACCAGCGCGCAAATCCGGCTCCGTCATCGCCCAAGGGCTAGGTGCGGGTCGCTCCCGGCTGCCACAGCACATCGCCGCCCATTGTTGCCGCAACATGACGAGCGGTGACGAAGAGATGGTCGGACAGGCGGTTGAGGTAGGCGAGGGCGTACGGGTTCACCTGCTCTTCCTCGGCCAGAGCCACGGTCCAGCGCTCCGCCCGGCGCGCGGTGGCGCGGGCGAGGTGGAGGGCGGAGACGGCGCGGCTGCCGGCGGGCAGGATGAAGCTGGTCAGCGGAGACAGGTCGGCGTTCATCGCGTCGATCTCGGCTTCCAGGCGCTCGACCTGGGGCGCTACGATGCGCAGCGCGCCTTCCATCTCGCCCGGCGTGGCGATGTCGGCGCCAAGGTCGAACAGTTCGTTCTGGATCCGGCCCAGCGCGGCCTTCGCCTCGCCGTCCAGCTCGGCAATGGCGAGGCCGATGGCGCTGTTCGCTTCGTCCACTTCGCCGATCGCGTGCATCCGCGCCGAAGCCTTGCTGACGCGGCTGCCGTCGACCAGCCCGGACTGCCCGGCGTCGCCGGTGCGGGTGTAGATCTTGTTGAGCTTGACCAAGCTCAGCGGCTCGCGCTGGCGACCAGCAGGATGGCGGCGGCGATGAACACCGCGATGCCCTGATACAGCACGCGCTTGCGCATCCATTGCTGCTGTTCCTGCTGGTTGCCGACCTTGCCCGACGCCATGGCAATGACGCCGCGAACGAGGACGTAAGCGGTGGCCGCCATGGCGAGCACCAGCGCGATGATGAGAAGCGTGTTCATGATGCTCCTACTTAGGGCAGGGCGAGGCGATAACCAGTAGGCAGAATGCCCACCCCGAGGTCAGCGGCAAGCGCCCGTCCGTCCACTCCCGCCGCGCGCATGGCGGCAAGCGTCGGAGCCTGGTCGCGCTTGGCCAGGCGGCGGCCGTCTTCGTGGGTGACGAGGGGGTGGTGGAGATAAGTCGGCTCGGGCAATCCCAGCAGCTGCTGCAACAGCCGCTGCACCGGGGTGGAAGGCCTGAGGTCAGCGCCGCGCACGACAAGGCTGACACCGCTGTCGGCATCATCGACCACGCAGGCGAGGTGGTAGGACGAGGGCGCATCCTTGCGGGCGAGGATGGCGTCACCGATCATCGCCGCCGTGCCCTCGTGCCGACTGCCGTCATCCTCTTGCCAGCCGGTCACCCCGCCGGCCGCCGCGATCGCCTTGGCCGAATCCAGTCGCCAGCTATGAGGCGTCGTTTCCCGCCGCTCGGGATCGTCGGCCACCCCGCGGCAGGTGCCGGTGTAAGCGCTTCCCGCATCGCCATGCGGCGCGGTCAGCGAGGCGGCGATGTCGGCGCGGGTGCAGAAGCAGGGATAAACGAGACCCATTTGCCTGAGCCGCTCCAGGGCGGCGGCATAGAGGTGGGTCCGCTCGGACTGGACAATCGGCGCGCCGTCGGGCGCCAGACCAAGCCACGCCAGATCCTCCCTGATCCCACCGACAAATTCCGGCCGGGCGCGGCCGGGGTCGAGGTCCTCGATCCGCAGCAGCCAGCGCCCGCCCTTCTGACGCCCGAGCACAGCACTATAGGCATGGCCCAAATGCAGCCGCCCGGTCGGCGAAGGCGCGAACCTCGTGATCACGCAAGCGCGTTGAGCCCTTGACCGCGAAACTGCAACTTGCGATTCATGAGGGCGTCACATCGGACTGGCAACCGGTGCGTCACAAGGGAAGCGGCCGAAAACGGTCTCTCCTCCTTGCGTGCGACAAGGCCTGGGAGATGCGTTCGGCAGGACCGGACGGAGACCTGTCGCTCGTGTATCATCCAGATCTCATTCGCCATCCGGAAAGCTGTCCGGCGCTGGTGCTGAATGCCGACTACACCCCCTTGTCCTATTATCCGCTCAGCCTGTGGCCGTGGCAGACCGCGGTAAAGGCGATGTTCCTCGAGCGGGTGGACGTCATCGCCCATTACGAGCGCGAGGTGCACAGCCCCAATCACACGCTGAAGCTGCCAAGCGTGATCGCGCTCAGGCAATTCGTGCGGCCGAACGAACATCCGGCGTTCACCCGCTTCAACCTGTTCCTCCGCGACCGCTTCCGCTGCGTGTATTGCGGCTCCGGGCGGGAATTGACCTTCGACCACGTCATTCCCCGCGCGCAGGGCGGCCGCACGACGTGGGAGAATGTCGCGACCGCCTGCGCGCCCTGCAACCTGCGCAAGGGCGGCCGCACCCCGCGGCAGGCGGGCATGAGCATTGCCCATTGGCCCGAGCGTCCGACCAGCTGGGAATTGCAGGACCACGGCCGGGCCTTTCCGCCGGGCTACCTGCACGAAAGCTGGCGGGATTATCTCTACTGGGACGTCGAACTCGACGCGTGAGCCTGCGGAAGCTCCCGCCTGCTGCCGGGACAAGAATCTTAGGACTTCGTTAACCAATAACCTTCACCTTCGCGGACATGTCCCCGCTGTCCGCCCCCGCGCGTCGTCCCCGCCTGTTGGTGGTGTCTCCTAACCGCTCCCATCTGGCGGTGCTGGCCAAGCGGCTCGGGGCCGAAGGCTATGCCATCGTCACCGCAAGCGACGGGGGAGCGGCGCTCGGCGAACTGCACCGCCAGCCGATCGATGTGGTGATTGCTGAGCTGGTCATGGAGCCGATCAGCGGCCCCGAACTCACCCGCTCCATCCGGGAGCAGACTGCCTTTGCCGAAGTGCCGGTGATCCTGATCGCCAGCCGGGCCGAAGCCGATCCCGCCGTCCGCGCCTTCGAAGCCGGAGCCGAGGACGTGATCCTGAAGCCCTTCCATTTCGAAGTGCTGGTCGCGCGCATCGAACGCCGCCGCGCCGCGGCTGCCCGCGTTGCCGCACTGCGGGCCGACATGGAAGCGATGGACGCCCGCGCCGCGATGAAGGCGATCGAACTCGGCGAGCTCAAGGACCGAATGTACGCGCTCGAGGCCGAGCGCCGCCGCGTCTCCGCCTAAAACTCAGCGAGCGCCTCGCGCACCAGCGGGGCAAGGTCGTCGCGCTGCATGGCGAGCTTCAGCGTCGCCAGCACATAGCCTGCCCGGTCGCCGCAATCGTGGCGCACCGCATCGACCTTTACCGCGTGGAATGGCTGCTCGCCGATCAGCTTGGCCATCGCGTCCGTCAGCTGGATCTCCCCGCCTGCACCCGGCTCCTGCGCGTCGAGCACGGCCATCACCTCGGGCTGCAGGATATAGCGGCCGATGACGCCGAGCCGTGACGGCGCGACCTCGGGCTTGGGCTTTTCGACCAGCCCGCGCACTTCGGTGAGGTTGCCGTCGGTCGAACCGGGCGTGACGATGCCGTAGCTGGCGGTCTTCTCCGCCGCGACTTCTTCGGCGCAGACGATGTTGCCGCCGACCTTGTTGTAGGCGTCGACCATCTGGCGGAGCGCGCCCGGCGTGCCCGCCATCAGATCGTCGGGCAGCAGCACCGCGAACGGCTCGTCACCGACCACGTGGCGGGCGCACCAGACGGCATGGCCAAGGCCGAGCGGCTGCTGCTGGCGGACGCTGATGAGTTCGCCATAATCGGCGCGGGAAAGCTCCAGCACCTCCAGGCTCTTGCCCTTGGCCTGCATGGTCGCTTCGAGTTCGAACGAGACGTCGAAATAGTCCACCAGGCTCGACTTGCCGCGGCCGGTGACGAAGATCAGCTGCTCGATCCCGGCTTCGCGCGCTTCGTCCACCGCATATTGGATCAACGGACGGTCGATCACCGTCAGCATCTCCTTGGGCATGGTCTTGGTCGCGGGCAGCAGGCGGGTGCCGAGGCCGGCGACGGGGAAAACGGCCTTGCGGACGGGCTTGAAGGATTGGCTCGGCGAATGGCTCACTGGGGCTCCTGAACTCGGGTCTGATTGTCCTTCGGGGTAGCGTTGCTGTCGCCTTCGGGTTCCGCGGGCGCGTCGGCGCCGCTTGGCGGGGGGAGGTCGAATCGGTCCGGCTGGCGCGGCTCGGAGCGGCGCAGCACTTCTTCGACGCGGACCGGCCGGGCGATGGCCGGCGGGGTCAGCAATTGTTCGGGGGTCGGCGTGGTCACCGCCATCTTGGGCTTGACCGGAAGCGAGGAGCCGGGCGGCGGACGAAGCTCCCCGGCGCGGCCACAAGCGACGAGCGCCAGCGCCAGCGCGATCGGCACGAGGGCGGACCTAAGCCCAAGCTTGTGCCGGCTGCCGTTCGGGGCCAAGCGCGTCCTCATGCGTGTTCTCTTCCTCGCCGCGGCGCTTGCCGCCCTGCTGACTTCCGGCTGCGATAGGCAAGCCGCGCCCCAAAGTGAAGCCGGGGAGCAGGCGGCGCAGCCCGGCGGTCCTGGGCTCGACCGAAGCCAGGCCGGCAAGGCGATGCCCGCCGACACCTTCAAGGACGGCGAGGGCGAGGACACCAGCCTCCCCGCCATCGCCGCGGGCAAGCCGCTGCTGGTCAATCTCTGGGCCACCTGGTGCGCGCCCTGCGTCAAGGAACTGCCGACCCTCGATGCGCTTGCCGACCGCGCCGGTGCGGCGCAGGTCGCGGCGATCAGCCAGGACACCGCCACCCCGGACAAGGTGCGTGCCTTCCTTTCCGACAAGAAGGTCGGGCTGGAGGCCTATCAGGATGGCGAGATGGGCCTGTCGGCAGCGCTTGGGTCGCAGATCCTGCCGACGACCATTCTCTATGGCTCGGACGGCAAGGAAATCTGGCGCTTCACCGGCGATCTCGACTGGACCGGCGCCAAGGCGGCCGAGCTGCTCAAGGAAGCGCGCTAGGGCAGCTTGCTCCGCACGGTGGTCCGCTCGGGGCCGCTGATGTGCCAGACGTCGCCGAAATCCTCGTGCACCAGCGGCGCGGGGCGGGTGCCCCCGAGGCCGGCGACGATGTCGGGCACGGTGTTGCTGTGGCCGACCACCAGAACGGTGCCTTTGGACGCCAGCGCCTGCGCGACCAGCGCCGGGGTATCCTTCGCATCGTAGGTCAGCACCGCCGCCTTGTAGCGCGCGGCAGTGGGCGCGGCCGTGTCGCGCGCGCGGTCGGTGTCGCTGACGAGGATCGTCTGGGGCGGATCACGGCGCAGGAAGTCCGCCAGCTTCACCGCATTGGCGCGACCTTCCTCGGTCAGCTGGGCGTTGTCCACGCCCGCGGGCGTGTTGAGGTGGCGCACGACGTAAATGTTGGGCACCGGCTTGGCCGCCGGCACCGTGGCGCATCCCGCCAGTGCCATCATTGCGAGACCAAGCAGCGCGCGCATGGTCAATCCCTTAGCAATTCGTTGATGCCGGTCTTGGAGCGGGTCTTCTCGTCCACCGTCTTGACGATCACCGCGCAGGCGAGGCTCGGGCCACCGTCCTTGCCCGGCAGCGTCCCTGGCACCACCACCGAATAAGCCGGCACCCGGCCATAGCTGATGGCGCCGCTCGCGCGGTCGACGATCTTGGTCGAGGCGCCGAGGAACACGCCCATGCTGATCACGCTGCCGCGCTCGACCACGACGCCTTCGGCCACTTCGCTGCGGGCGCCGATGAAGCAATCGTCCTCGATGATCACCGGCCCGGCCTGAAGCGGCTCGAGCACCCCGCCGATCCCCGTCCCGCCCGAGATATGGACGTTCTTGCCGATCTGCGCGCAGCTTCCGACGGTCGCCCAGGTGTCGACCATCGTGCCTTCGCCGACATAAGCGCCGAGGTTGACGAAGCTCGGCATCAGCACCGCGCCGGGCGCGATATACGCGCCGCGGCGGACGATCGCGCCCGGCACCGCGCGAAAGCCGCGGGTGGCGAATTCCTGCGCGTCCCAGCCGTCGAACTTGCTCGGCACCTTGTCCCACCACGGCGCGCCGCCGGGCCCGCCGGGGATCGCTTCCATGGCATTGAGGCGGAAGCTCAGCAGTACCGCTTTCTTGAGCCATTGGTTGACCTTCCAGCCGTCCGGCCCCGGTTCCGCCACCCGCGCGGTGCCGGAATCAAGCAATTCCAGCGCCCATTCGACCGGCTGACGCGCTTCCTTGGACGCATCGGGCCCGAGGCTGTCGCGCTTTTCCCACAGCATGTCGATGATGGGTTCGAGTTCGTTGTTGGGGATCACACGTCTTCTCCGAGCAGGTCGTCCAGCCAGTCCGCCACGTCCGTGATACGAAGGTCGATATGGCCGGGATCGGCGTCGTGATTGCCGCGCTCGGAGCCATTGTCCACCCACACGGTGGTCATCCCCAGCGCTTTGGCCGGCCGCAGGTTCTGCGCCATGTCCTCGACCATGCAGGCGGTCGCGGGATCGATCGCGAACTGCCGGCAGAGGAGCTCGTAGCCGTGGGCCTGCGGCTTGGGCCGCAGCTCGCAGGCGTGAATGTCGTGAAGATGCTCGAAGCGGTCGCCGATCCCGATCCGCTCCAGCACGCGCCGGGCATAAGGCGCGTCGCCGTTGGTGAACACGAACTTGCGTCCCGGCAGCCGCCCCAGCCCTTCCGCCAGCCGCTCGTTCGGCCCGACCCGGTCGAGCGCGATGTCATGGACGTCTTCGAGGAACTCGTGGGGATCGACCCCATGCTCCTGCATCAGCCCGGCAAGCGTGGTGCCGTGGGTGTGAAAATGATGCTTCTGAATCCGCTTCGCCTCGGCCGCTTCGACGCCGAGCAGGCGCTGGATATAGGCGCCCATCCGCTCGTCGATCAGCGCGAACAGGCCGGTGGAAGCGGGATACAGGCAATTGTCGAGATCGAAGATCCAGGTCTCGACCCGGTCGAATGGCGGCCTGATGCGGGCGGAAGCAAAACCTGCCATAAGGAGCGCCGCTAACGCGCTTTGCCCCCGTCAGCAAAGCGAAAGGAATCATCAACTAAACGTCGTTAAGAAATATCGTGCAAATCTAAAGGTTTGTGAAGGGGTGGGATGACGAAGGCGCTTCTTGGATCGGCTGCAACCCTGGCGCTCCTGAGCCTCACCGCATGCGGCGGTGGGGGCTCGAGCGGGGGTGAAGTCGGCTCGACCCCGGCGCCGCCGACCACCACCGTGCCGGTCACCCCGCCGCCGACCACGCCGACGCCTACGCCGCCCCCGCCGACGGTCGCGGCGGTGAACTACAACACGTCCGAATATCAGCGCAGCAATGCGGCGGTCACCTCGGGAGCGATCAGCGCCTACAACAGCGGCGCGACCGGCAACGGGATCAAGGTTGCGGTGATCGACAGCGGCATCAACCCCACGCTCTCCGAATTTGCCGGCCGTATCGATCCCGCCAGCCGCGATGTCGCCGCCACCCGCGGGCTTGGCGACGACGAAGGGCACGGAACCGCCGCTGCCGCCGTGATCGCCGCCAATCGCGATGGCTCGGGGATGCAGGGCGTCGCGTTCAACTCCAGCCTGCTGGTCTATCGCGCCGACACGCCGGGCAGCTGCAACGACAGCGAGGGCGAGGGCTGCTCCTTTTCCGAATTCCACATCGCACGCGGCATCGACGCGGCAGTGGCGGCCGGCGCGCGCGTGATCAATCTTAGCCTTGGCGGCTCGACCCCCGGCACCAACCTCCTCGCCGCCATGCGCGGGGCGGTGAATGCCGGCGTCGTGATCGTGATCTCGGCCGGCAACGATGGCGACAAGCCCGAGGGCGTCGATGCCGACCCGTTCGCTGCCGTTCCCGCTAACAGTTATCCGGGGCAGGTGATCGTCGCCGGCTCGGTCGGCACCATGACCGGCACCGG
Organism: Sphingomonas sp. LHG3443-2; assembly: GCF_049896405.1. NCBI lineage: Bacteria > Pseudomonadati > Pseudomonadota > Alphaproteobacteria > Sphingomonadales > Sphingomonadaceae > Sphingomonas > Sphingomonas sp. LHG3443-2. The sequence goes on along the minus strand of NZ_JAFCUG010000001.1, from coordinate 363,232 downwards.
CACCATCGGCCTCGACCAGATATCGGACTTCAGCAATCGCGCGGGCATTGCGGCCAACAATTACCTCGCGGCGATCGGCGCGGGCGTTCGCACGGTCGACAAGGATGGCCACGACTCGCGGTGGAGCGGCACCAGCTTCGCCGCCCCCACCATCAGCGGCGCCGCAGCCCTGCTCGCCTCGGCCTTTCCCAATCTGTCGGGCGCGCAGATCGTCGACATCCTGTTCAAGAGCGCCGACGACCTTGGCGCCACCGGTACCGACGCCATCTACGGGCGCGGCCGCCTCAACATCGGCCGGGCGATGCAGCCGATGGGCAGCGTGTCGCTCGCCGGCAGCCCCGACCCGATCTCGGGCGTCGGCTCCGATGCGCCGCCTGCCGCGGGCGATGCGCCGCTCTCGGGCGCAAGCATCGGCGCAGTGGTGCTCGACGGCTATTCGCGCGCCTTCGCGGTCGACCTCGCCCGGACCATCCGCTCGGCCCCGCGCTCCGAGCCGCTCCACCGGGCGCTTGGCGGAACGCTCCGTGCCGGAGCCGCCGGAGCGGGGCCGCTCAGTGTCATGATGACCGTCGCCGAACGCAGCGACGGCAAGGGTTATCTCCTCAATCAGGCGGGCATCGGCCCCGAGGATCTGCGCAAAGCCCGGCTGGTCGCCGGCTCGGCGGTGGCGCGCATCGACAAGAAGACCGCCGTTGCCTTTGGCTTTGCCGAGGGCGCCAAGGCGATGGAGCGGCGCTTGTCGGGCGTCAGCAGCGGCGCGTTTCTGATTGCCCGCGACATTGCTGGCAGCCCCGGCTTCGATGCCGACCGCGGCACCTCGATGGCGCTCCGCCGCGACCTCGGCAAAATGGCGCTCACCCTGTCGGGCGAAACCGGTGAAGTGACCGGCGAACAGCGCACCCTGGCGTTCGGATCGCCCTATCGCTGGACCGCCTTCAGCCTCGACCGCCGCTTCGGCAAGCAATGGCTGTCGGTCGGCATGGGCCGGCTGGAAGAAAGCCGCAGCCTGCTCGGCGGACGGATGGACGGGCTGCTTGGCGGCGGCGGGGCGGGAAGCACCTTCCTCGACCTGGAAGCTCGCCGCGATCTTGGCGCCGGGTGGAGCGCGGGGGTCAGCGCCCGGCGCGGCTGGACGAGCTTTGCCGGTGGCAGCTTCACCAGCGGTGCTTATGCCGCCGACGTCGCCGCCAGCGACCTGTTCGCCGCTGGCGACCGCTTCGGCCTGCGCTTGTCGCAACCGCTGCGGATCGATGGCGGCGGCTTTGCGATGAACCTGCCGACCTCGTTCGACTACGCCGCGATGGCGCCCAGCTACAGCATCGTCCGGTCGAGCATGGTCCCGCGTGGGCGCGAGCTTGATGCGGAGCTGAGCTACGGCCGGCGCTGGCTGGGCAACGGGTGGGTCAGCGGCAACCTGTTCACGCGGGTGCAGCCGGGCCACGTCCAGGCGGCCGCGCCCGACACCGGCGCGGCGGTGCGATTTTCGCTCGGTTTCTGAGCGGCTTTAACGCAGCCGCAAGACGCCGCGGTTAGTTCTGGCGTCATGGACACGGAGCCAAGCGACAGCGCCGCCGCCAAGCGCGAACGGATCAAGGCCATCAGCCGGACGGTGCACAGCATCCCGGTCGAGGAAGGCGGACAATATCGTCCGCCGAAGCCTGCTCCGGTCCCGGAGCCTCCGGCCAAGTCATGGGCCGCGATCGCCGCCGGCGGAGTAGGGGTGCTGTCGCTCGGCTTCCTCGCCGGCCTGCTCGCCAGCCGCCGCGGCGCCTGATTATCTGGCGGCGCGCACCGCGTTCCAATTGAACAGGAAGTTGCGGTGTTCGGCCCAGGTCTGACCCACCGCTTCATTGCCGGCGAGGCAGACCGAGGTGTGGTACGGCCCTTTGCCGTCCGTCGTGCGGAAGCTTGCGCAGAGCCGCCCGCGCGCCTGTTTCCACCGCCCGGCCTGGATCTCGCTATTGTAGAAGCTGCCTCTCACCGTGCCGTCGGCGGCCAGCGTCAGCTCCATCGGTTGGGTGTAGGGCTTGCCCGGTTCGCTCGACAGATCGACCGTCCACTTGCCGTCGAGGGCGGCGGGAGCCTGCGCGGCGGCAATCGCGAGTAGGAGGTCTAGCATAAGGGGAGGCTCTCATTCCCGAGCCTGTCGCGCAAGTCCGAACCGCTCGCGTAACAAGCCGGTTGCGCCTCCGCGTCGTGCCCCGCACAAGACGGGCCGGGGGGGAGAATAGATGGCGCAGCGGTGGGGCTTGTGGGGCGGATTGCTGCTGTTCGCGGCATTGCTGTTGCTGCCCGCGCCCGAGAGCATGCCGCTTACCGCCTGGCGCGTAGTCGCGATCGCCGCGCTGATGGCGGCGTGGTGGATGACGCAGGCGCTTCCGCTCACCGCCACCGCGCTCCTGCCGTTCCTGCTGCTGCCCGCCTTCGGGGTGATGACGGCGACCGAAGCGGCGGCGACCTATTATAGCCCGATCCTGTTCCTGGTGCTGGGCGGCGCGATCATCGCGCTGGGAATCGAGCGCACCGGCCTTCACCGCCGCTTGGCACTCGCCATCGTCAAGCGCGGCGGGGCGACCCCGGCAGCGATGCTGTTCGCCTTCATGACCGCTACCGCGATCATCTCCATGATCGTCAGCAACACCGCGACCACGCTGATCATGATGCCCATCGCGCTGGCGGTGTTGCACGCTGCGCGGATCGCGCCGGGCGAGACCGGCGGCTTTGCCGGCGCGCTGGCGATGGGAATCGCCTTTGCCGCCTCGATCGGCGGGCTGGCGACGTTGGTCGGCTCACCCACCAACGCCATCGCCGCCGGCATCATCGAACGCACCACCGGGCTGCGCATCGACTTCCTCACTTGGGCGAGCTTCGGCGTGCCGCTGGTGCTGGTGTCGATCCCCTTGTGCTGGCTGATCCTGATGCGGGTCCAGAAGGTGGCGCCATCGGACTTCGATGCAGGCGAAGCGCTGGCCGCGATCGGTGAGGCGGGACCGTGGACCAGCGCGGAGAAGCGCTTGGTGCCCGTGATCCTCCTCACCGTGGTGGCCTGGGTCGTGCTTCCGCTTGCCGACGGCCTGCTCCCCAAGGACGTACTGGTCGACGGCACCGTGGCGGTCGGTGCAGCCTTGCTGCTGTTCCTTATCCCGGACGGCACCGGGCGTCCGCTGCTCACCTGGGCCGAAGCCAACCGGGCCCCGTGGGATGTGATCATGTTGTTCGGCGGCGGGCTGGCGCTGGCGGCGGGGATCGGGGCGAGCGGGCTCGACGAATGGCTGAGCACCGCGCTGTCGCCGCTCAAGGCCGTGCACCCTTTGGTGGTCGCGTTCGTGCTGGTCGCGCTGGTGGTGGTGATCACCGAATTCGCCAGCAATGTCGCCGCCGCCAGCGGGATCATGCCGGTGGTCGCCGGGATCATCGCCGCCACCGGAGTCGATCCCATCCTCCTCGCCCTGCCGGCAGCATGGGCGGCAAGCTGGGGCTTCATGCTGCCAAGCGGAACCGGGCCCAACGCCATCGCCTGGGCGACCGGGCACATTGCACTGCCGCGGATGCTGAAAGCGGGCGCCTTGCTCGACATCGCCGGCGTGCCGCTGATGGTCGGCGCGGTGTGGCTGCTGGCGCCCTTGGTCTAGCTCGGCTAGGGGCTCACCTCATGGAAAACGAAGCTGACATGTCCGGCGTCCCCGCCAGCCGCCGCCCCAAGAAGAGCCCGATGTCGATCGGCAATCACCCGCTCTCCCCTGAGTCGATGATGATGGGCTACGGGTTCGATCCCGCGCTGTCCGAGGGCAGCCTCAAGCCGCCGATCTTCCTCACCAGCACCTTCGTGTTCGAGACTGCGGCCCACGGCAAGCGCTTCTTCGAAGGCATCACCGGCAAGCGTCCTGGCGGCGCCGAGGGCCTGGTCTATTCGCGCTTCAACGGCCCCAATCAGGAAATCCTCGAAGCCCGCCTGAAGCTGTGGGAAGAAGCCGAGGAGGCGCTGACCTTTTCGAGCGGCATGTCGGCCATCGCCACCCTGCTCCTGACCTATGCGCGACCTGGCGACGTCATCGTGCACTCGGGCCCGCTTTACGCCGCCACCGAAACGCTGATTGCCAAGATCCTCGGCCAGTTCGGGATCACCTGGCTCGACTTCCCGGCCGGCGCCACCCAGGACGAAATTGCCGAGGTGATCGAGGCAGCCAAGGCCAAGGGGCGCCTCAGCCTCATCTATCTCGAAAGCCCGGCCAACCCGACCAACGCGCTGGTCGATGTGGAAGCGGTCAAGGCCGCGCGCGACGCTGCCTTTGGTGACGACGCCCGTCCGCCGATCGCGATCGACAACACTTTCCTCGGGCCATTGTGGGCCAAGCCGCTGGCGCAGGGCGCGGACATCACCGTCTACTCCCTTACCAAATATGCGGGCGGCCACAGCGATCTCGTCGCGGGCGGCCTGGTCGGCGCGAAGAAGTTCCTCGATCCCATTCGCATGATGCGCAACACCATCGGCACCATCTGCGACCCCAACACCGCCTGGATGCTGCTCCGCAGCCTCGAGACGCTGGAGCTTCGCATGAGCCGCGCGGGCGAGAATGCGGCCAAGGTCTGCGCGTTCCTGAAAGACCATCCCAAGGTCGAAAGCGTCGGCTACTTGGGCTTCCTCGAAGAAGGCACCCGCCAGGCCGACATCTACAAGCGCCACTGCACCGGCGCCGGATCGACCTTTTCGCTCTACCTCAAGGGCGGCGAGAAGGAGGCCTTCGCCTTTCTCGACAACCTCACCATCGCCCACCTCGCGGTCAGCCTTGGCGGGACCGAAACGCTGGCCAGCGCGCCGGCGGCGATGACGCACCTCAGCGTGCCGGACGAGCGTAAGCAGGCGCTCGGCATCACCGACAATCTGGTGCGGATCAGCATCGGCGTCGAGAATGCCGACGACCTGATCGCCGACTTCGAGCACGCGCTCCAGGCGGTCTGACCGACCGGGGGATCGGAACGGCAGCGCGCTTGGCCGGTTCGATCCCCCATGATCAACAACAAAGCTTTGTCCGCGCTCGGCCTCGTCCTGGTGCTCGCCGCCTGCCAGCAGCAGCCCGCCGCCGTCCGTGCCGAAAATGCGGCAACCGCTTCAAACGACGCGCTTGCTTCCGCGCCGCGTGCTTCACCCACGCCAGGCGCCGCTGATGAAGCGCCATCGCCCACGCCTGCGCCGAGGGCGACCGGCAACGAAGCCGCCGCTCCGGCGCCGACTACCCCGCCCCTCACGGACGCTGCCGAACGAAGCAGAACCGGCGCCCGCGCCGTCCTCCTCGACTTCGCCCGCGCCATTGAACTGAAGCGCTTCGGCCAGGCCTACGACCTGCTGTCGCCCGCCGACAAGAAGCGCTGGAGCCGCGCCGATTTCGCCGCCATCTTCAAGGACCTCCGCAAGATCACCGTGGCGGTGCCGACCGGTACGATGGAAGGCGCCGCCGGCTCGTCCTACTATACCGCGCCGGTCACGGTCACGAGCAGCGACAAGGACGGGCGCCCGGTCCGCATCGAGGGCGAAGCCGTCCTCCGCCGCGTCAACGACGTCCCCGGCGCGACACCCGCGCAGCTACGCTGGCACATGGACAAGGTGACGCTCGACTGGACGCACTAGGCCGGGCGCGGGTCTAGCGGGGCTCCGCAACAAGCCGTGCAGCGATCCGGTAGGCCAGCCGCAGCCGTGCATTGTGGGCCGCAGCCTCGCCACCTTCATCCGCCAGCTCGTAGGTTCCCGCATTGCGGACCAATCGCTCGGCAAGGCTCGCGCGATCCGTGGGCGAGGCGCCTTCGAATTCGCTTGCCAGGCACTCGACGACCCAGTCGATTTGGTCCCACTCGGCACTCCGTGCCACCGGAACGGCGGCAACGGCGACCGTGCTTCCGGCCACCGCCGTGCGCGCACGGAAGGTCGCGGCGCCCATCAGCCACAGCCCGAAATAGGCGGCCCAGGCGAGCGACCACCGCAGGCTGTAGCTGACGGTCAGCAGGGCTTCGGGCTTCCACCAGTTCACCGCCAGTCGCGCTACCATCACGATGATGGTGCCGAGCACGATCCAGCTTGCGGTCCGGACCAGGGGCAGTCTTCCGGGCTTCTCAAGCTGGCCCAGCGCTTTCCAGAAGACGCCGGCGCCAACCAGCAGGGCAAGGGCGCGGCGGTCGCTGAACAAGGGTGCCGCTTCGTTGAGGAGCAGCGCCCGCCAGGTCAGCAGGCAGTAGCAAAAGGCGAAAAAGGCGGCGGTGAGGAACAGGCGGCCACTGTCGATGGCGGGACGCGGCGGCTTGGAGGCAAGAACTTGGGACATGCACAGGGCCTACGCCCACGGGCGCCCCTGCCGTGCCCCTTTCGGCAGGCGGGCACGCTTAGTCGATGGATGGAGAGCTTGGCGCCACGCCCGCGCCCGCGCCCTTCACGGCCGCAGGGATGATCCCCGTCGCCAGCATGCGGGCGAGATCCTCGACGTGGCTCTCTTCACGCGGGCGCGGCGAGGGGTCGGAGATCATCACCACCGTAAGGTCGAGGCTCGGCACGATGAACAGCATCTGCCCGCCATAACCCCACGCAAAGTGCACCGGACGCCCGGCGCTGGTCTGCGTGAACCAGCCATAGCCATAAGGATTGCCGCTCCACGGCGAGGTGGTGCGCGGGCGCCAGCTTTGTGCGACCCAGCCTTCGGGCAGGATGCGGCGGCCCTGCCACATGCCGTCTTGCCGGTAGAGTTCGCCGAAGCGGAGCAGGGCGCGGGGCGACATCAACATGTCGTTGCCACCGAAATAGATGCCTTGTGGATCGCGCGGCCAAGGGGGCAGGTCGATGCCCAGCGGCTCGGCCAGCCACTCCTGCGCCAGCGCATGGGTGCTGCGCCCCGACGCCCGGGTCAGCACCGCCGACATGAGGTGCGACGAACCGGTCGAATAAAGCATCTCCCCGCCCGGATCGGCGGCGAACGGCCGCGACAAGGCGTAACGCACCCAATTGGGGCTCGCGACCCACGCGCCATAATTCGGCCCCGACGTGCGCCCGAGCCCGGCTTGCATCGACAGCAGGTGCCCGACCTCGATCTGTTCGATCCGCGGGTCAGCGCCTGCCGGCACGTCCGCCCGCAACAGCGGCGCGATCTTCTGTTCCGGTCCTTGCAGCACCCCGCGCCCGATCGCGATTCCGGTCAGGGCAGAGAGCACCGATTTGGACGCCGACTTGATGTTCACCGGCGTGTCGAGTGAAGGCCCGCGCAGCCGATATTCGGCGAGCGTCTCGCCGCCCCGCGCGACCAGCAGCGAATGGACGCGTGGCAATGCCTCCGCCTCCCGCCGCACCTTGGCCATCAACGCTGGATCAAGGCCGCGTATCTGGACCTGACGCTCGGTGAACGCCGGCCCTTTCGCGACACCCGGCTGCGCATCGGAGCACCCAGCGGCGAGCAGGGAACAGGCGGCGAGCAGCGGCAGCGAGACTTTCATTGGCCCGATGTAGGTGCGGATCGCGGTTTGTTCAGTGACCGAAGGCCGGGACCACCGACGATGCGCTACGGGCGGGGCCATCGTTGCGATTGGCGGAGCAGGTCGATGGCCTGCGCCAGGACCTTTTCCGGCTCGCGCATCCACCGGGTCCCGAAGCGAACGGTCCACCGAGTTTCACGCTCAAAGAAGGCGATCCCGCACGAATAGCGCAAACCCAACTCGATCTTGGTCTTCTCGCAAACGATTTGGTGGTCGCCGAACCGTCGCATCAGCACATCTTGCGGCTTGGTATCGCGAAAGGTCACCCAGGCGATACGAGGCACGCCTGACGGCCAGCGCTCGTCCTGCTCGCGCAGTTCGTAATTGAGCACAAAGGTTGCCGGGTCCTTCACCGACCCCGGATGGAGAAGGACATAAGGCGACAAGGCGCCCGGATAGGATACCGTCAGATCTCTGGTCGCGAAGTCATAGGTCGTGTTGCCGACCTCCACCGTGGTATATCCCTGCCGTTGCCCACAGCCCGCCAGGCAAAAGGTGGACAGGAACAGTAGCGCAAGCGGTAAGCGACCCATCCAGTCTGAATGCGCCGCTTACGCTAAGATGTCTTTAAAGCGATCGGTGAGGCGCCTCAGCCCCAGTCCTCGACCGACCAGCCGCGCTTCGCGGCGAGCTCGCGGAGCTTGCCATGGGGATTCACCGCCACCGCTTCATCGGCCCATTCGAACACCGGCGCGTCGGTGACATGGTCGGAATAGAAGCGGACATGGCCATGCCTGCCGGTCAGGCCCGACCGCTCGACCCAGTGGGCGACCATCCGCATCTTGGCTTCGCCATAGCAATTCTCGCCGTCGATCCGGCAGATCACGCTGTCGTCGAGCCCGAGCAGGGTGTTGGTCCCGATCACGTCGTCGAACCCGACCCGCTCGGCAATCGCGGCGGCGTAGAAGCGGTAGCTGGCGGTGGCCATCACCACCCGCCGTCCTTCCGCCTTGTCACGGGCGATCGCCAGCCGTGCACCCGGCCGGATGTTGTGCGCGACCTGCGCGTCGGCGAAGCTGTCGACCAGGGGCTTGAGGTCGGCCGGCCGGATGCTCTCGCCCAGCAGCAGCTTGTGATTGATTTCCTTCAACCGTGCCCGGCTGATCAGCTTAGCGACATAGGCCAGCATCGATCCCACCACGAGCGGCAGGAACAGCAGCCGCCACGGCGCCCGCCGCACCGCGCAATGCAGCAGGAAGCTGGTGTAGGTCGGCCGGCGGGTCACCGTTCGGTCCATGTCGTAGATGGCCAGATCCATCAGGCGCGCCCTGCGATGATCGCGTTGACCAGCGTATAGTCCGCCGCCTTGTCGACATCGATCGCGGCGGTGGGATCGCTCAGCACCACGCCCTTGATGGTGATGCCAAGGCTCCGGCTCAGCCCGCGCGCCGACTGGTGAAGATCGCGGACCCGCAGCACCGCGCCGAGAAACAGGGGCAGGCCCATTTGCAACAGAACCCGCCAGCCCTTCTTGCGGTCCTGCTCGACGCTGCGCCAGCGCTCAATCCCGATCCGCGCCTCGGGCGTCCGCAACGCAAACAGGTTGGCCCCGCTATAGCGCTCGGCGCCAAACCGCAGCCAGGTCCGCTGCGCATCGGGAAAGCGGGTGAGCATATTGGAGCGGCTGACGAAGCCGATCGCCACGTCGCTGCCCGCCGAGCCGGCGATGAATTCTTCGATCATCTGCGGCGTCAGCAGGGCATGGTCGGCCGTGGTGACCAACAGCGGATAAGGCGTCGCCGGATCGGCGCAGAGGCGCTGCAAGGTCGCGGCGATGGTATCGTCCGACCGTTCCACCACTAGCCGCGGATCGTCCGGCAGCACCTCGCGCAGCCGCTCGACCTGTTGGGTCAGGACGCGGATCAGACTCACCTTTTGGGTCGCGAGCAGCGCACGAACCGGGCGCAGCACCATCGGCTCGCCCGCGATCGGGAGCAAAGGCTTGCAATCGACATGCAGGCTGCGGGTCAGCGGATCGCCGCCCGGGCGTGAGCCGGCCAGCAGCAGAACCGTCCAGCGCTCTTGCGAGGTCACGGCCGGTCGAGCCAGCTGATGATCTTGCGCCCACGGGCAGCGCGGCCTTCGGCTTGGGCGAGGCGCATCGAATGGAAGATCAGGCTCAGCACCGACCACAAGGCGACCAGCTGGATACCAACGTCGGGCCGGGCAACGCACAATGCGGCGACCAGGATCACCATGTTGGGATTGCGCCGGGCGGTGACGAGGCGAAAGCGGCTGTCCACCTTTTGCCACACGTGGATGTGCATCCCGAACCGCCACATGAAGATGCCTTCGATGATGCGGCCGATGACATAGGTGCCGACGATCACCGCCAGGATGCCGCCCTTGTAGACTTCTTCCAGCTGGTGCCCGGCCGCGCCCAATCCGTGCAGCCAGGCCCACCACCAGAAAGGCGGGTGGACGAGATCGACGCCGTGATCGAGGAAATCGCCCCACTTGGACGAGGTGCCGGTGCAGCGGGCGAGTTTGCCGTCCACCGTGTCGAGTACCATGAACACGAAGCCGGTCGCGGTGCCGAGCCAATATTGCCCGTTCCAGAACGCCCAAAAGGCGGCGACGCAGAAGACCAGGCCGATTACCGACACCTGGTTCGGGGTCATGCCGACCTGCGCTGCCCAGCGGGTCAGCCAGAAGGCCGGCCTGCGCCACAGATACAGCGTCAGGAGGTCGGTCACGCCCTTGTAGGACGCGTCGTACAGCGCGCGCTCGACCGGCAGCGGGTCGGCGGGGTCGAGCGGCATCACAAACGGGCGCTCGCGCTTGCGCAGCAGCGAATAGTTGAGCGTGGCCGTGCGCGCATCGATCGGCATCAGTCCGGCGGCATCGAAGCCGTCGCGCTCCGTGCCCGCTTCCAGATGCATCATCACCGCCCTGCCATCCAGCATCAGCGCCGAGCCGGGGCGGTTCTTCAGTTCTGTCAGCCACGCGGGGTCCCATGCGAACCCCATGTCGGCGACGATCCGCGCCTTGGCGGAGTCATCGTCAGCTACCGGCGCCAGCCCGGCCTTGGCCGCAACCTGCTCGGCACGGGCGCGTGCGGTGCGGCCGAACAGGCGCACGTCAGGATCGCCGATGGCAACGAATTGCACGGTTTGGGGGGAGGCGGGGGCGTCGGCCATATGTACCTCGTGGGCAAAGCCGCAAAAGCTGGCAATAACAAGGCAGGATTTCGGCGCCCCGCCGGACCGGACCCGCGAACGCCTGCGCATAATCGTATTGCACCCGAAACGCTTGTGCGCGCGTTGAATGCGTGATGCTTGCCGATCTCCCGCTTTCCGGGCATGTCCCCGCCTGATGGCTTCGGCGGCGCTGCCCAGGACGAAACCCAATGTCTTCGCGCCCAACGGTGCGTTGACCATTGCCCGTGCCGGATCGACCCAGCGCGAACTGGATGCCATTCCCGATCCCGTTGAAGTGGACCTTTCGGGGGTCGAGCGGATCGACACCGTCGGCGCCTGGCTGATCCACCGCACCGTTCGCGACCGCCAGGGCACTGTCGTAGGTGCCAGCCCCGAGGTCGCAAAACTGCTCGAGCAGGTCGCCGACGCAGACCGCCCGAGCGAGGTCAAGCGGCCGAAGAAGATCAGTGTGGTGGGCGAACTCGGCGCATGGACCTTCCAGTTCGGGCGGACCATCGCGGGCCTGCTCGGATTTTTCGGCGCGACCTTGATGGGGCTGGCCGCAGTTCTCACCCACCCCAAGCGCTTCCGCTACAACGCTCTGGTGCAGCAGTTCGACGTGGTCGGCGTCCGCGCGCTGGGGATCATCGGGCTGATGAGCTTCCTCATCGGCGTCGTGATCGGACAGCAGGGCGCGGTGCAGCTCCAGCAGTTCGGCGCCGAGGTCTACACCGTCAACCTCATTGGCCGGATCACCGTGCGCGAGCTTGGGCCCCTCATGACCGCGATCATGGTCGCAGGCCGCTCGGGCTCGGCTTTCGCGGCGCAGATCGGGACCATGAAGATCACCGAGGAAGTGGACGCCATGCGCACCATCGGCGTGTCGCCGGTGGAGGCTCTGGTCGTGCCGCGCATCCTCGCGACCATTGTGGTCATGCCGCTGCTTGCCTTCTGGGCGATGATGACGGCGATCGTCGGGGGCGGCGTCTTCTGCTGGGCGGGGCTGGAGATTCCACCGATCACCTACATCCAGCTGATCGGCGACGTGGTGCCCGCGACCGACCTGTGGGTCGGCCTGATCAAGGCGCCCGTGTTCGGCTTCATCATCGCGCTCGCCGGCTGCTTCCAGGGCATGCTGGTCGCCAATGACAGCGAGCAGGTCGGCCTCAAGACCACCGCCGCGGTGGTGCAGTCGATCTTTCTCGTGATCGTCCTTGACGCCATCTTCGCGGTGTTCTTCAGCTCGGTCGGGTGGATCTGATGAGGTCCTCGCCCATTCTGCCAGACGACGAACGGCCGATCATCCGCGTTCGCGGGCTGGAAAACCGGTTCGGCGACCAGATCGTCCATCAGAACCTCGACCTCGACGTCCGCCGCGGTGAGATCATCGGCGTGGTCGGCGGGTCGGGCACCGGCAAATCGGTGCTGATGCGCTCCGTTATCGGTCTCCAGCGTCCCACCGCGGGCGAGATCGACGTGCTGGGCGAGAACATGGTCGACCGGCCCGAAGACGAGGCCAAGAACATCCGTCGCCGCTGGGGCATCCTGTTCCAGAACGGCGCGCTCTTCTCCACGCTGACCGTCGCCGAGAACGTGCAGGTCCCGATCCGCGAATACTTCCCCTTCATTAAGCAGCCGCTGCTGGACGAGATCGCAGGCTACAAGATCGTCATGTCGGGCCTGCCCGAAAATGCCGGCTCCAAGTTCCCGAGCGAGCTGTCTGGCGGCATGAGAAAGCGCGCCGGCCTGGCCCGCGCCCTTGCCCTCGATCCCGAGCTCCTGTTCCTCGACGAGCCTACCGCCGGCCTCGACCCGATCGGCGCGCAGGCGTTCGACCAGCTGATCAAGGGACTTCAGGAACGACTCGATCTTACCGTGTTCCTCATCACCCACGATCTCGACAGCCTGTATGCCATATGTGACCGCGTGGCAGTGCTGGCCGACCAGCGGGTGATCGCGGTCGATACCATCGATGAGCTGCTCAAGCTCGATCACCCCTGGATCCAGGAATATTTCAACGGACCGCGCGGCCGCGCCGCGGCGGCGGCTTAGGCAGGCGCAATGGAAACCCGATCAAACCAGGTGCTGGTAGGCAGCGTTGTCCTCGCCCTTCTCATTGGCTTGTTGTTCTTCGCCGTATGGATCGCCGGCCTGAACACGCAGAAGCGCAAGTGCTACGACATCTACTTCAGCCAGGGCGTCGGCGGCCTCAATCGCGGCTCCAATGTCAGCTTCTCGGGCGTCCCGGTAGGCCAGATCACCCGCGTGTCGCTGCTCCCCGACCGGCCTGAATTCGTATGGGTGCGGATCGAGGTCGAGGAATCGACCCCCGTGCTTCAGGGCACCACCGCCCAGATCAAGGGCGTCGGCTTCACCGGCGTGTCCGAAATCCAGCTCGATGGCGCGGTGAAGGGCGCCCGCCCGCTGACCCAGCTCGGGCCGCAGGGCTGCCCGGTGGTGCCGAGCTCGGCCGGCGGCCTCGGCGCGCTGCTGAACTCCGCGCCGGAGCTGCTGGAACGCATCCAGCGCTTGACCGAGCGGCTGACCGAACTGCTCAGCGACCGCAACCAGAATGCGATTTCCGACATTCTCGAGAATGTCGACCGCACCACCAAGGTGCTGGCTGACCGCGCGCCGGAGATTGCCGACACCATGGCCGAAGCCCGCATCGCCGCGCGCAATGCCGGCATCGCCGCCGACCGTGTCGCGCGCCTGGCCGAAAGCACCGACGCCCTCGTGCAGCAGGACGTCCGCCCGGCCGCGGCGGATCTCCGCAAGTCGCTGGAATCGGTGCAGCGCACCACCGCCAATATCGACACCTTGGTCAATGACGCGCGGCCGGGGGTGCAGAACCTCACCAAGTCGACCCTGCCCGAGGTCAACCGCCTGATCCGCGACCTGCGCGATCTCACCTCCAGCCTCGAGGGCGTGTCGAGCCGGCTCGACCAGGGCGGCGTCACCGGCATCCTTGGCGCGCCCAAGCTCCCCGATCACAAGCCCGGAAAGTCCCGCTGATGCGCCTCCTTCTCCCCCTCGCCGCCGCCCTGTCGTTGTCGGCCTGTTTCGGCGGCAAGACCCCGGCGGTTCTGCTGACCCTGACCCCGGCAGCGCCGAGCACCAACTTCGACCGCACCGCCGCCGCGGGCGAGGCGATCACCATCGAATTGCCGATCGCCGGGCGTGAGATTCGCCAGGTGCGCGTGCCCGTGCTCGAAGGCTCGGGCCAGGTCACCTACGTCAAGGACCTGCAATATCTCGACACGCCCGACCGCTTGTTCCAGCAATTGCTGAGCGAAACGGTGAAGCGGGTCACCGGCCGGGTGGTGATCGACCCGCGCCAGACCGGCATCGATCCCGGCACCCGCGTGTCGGGTGTGCTGCAGCGCTTTGGCTACGACACGGCAACGGGCCAGGTGGTCGTCACCTACGACGCCACCGCCACCCGCGGCGCCACGGTCCAGACCCGCCGCTTCACCGCGTCGGCGCCCGCCGACGGCACCAACGCCACTGTCGGCCCGGCCATCAACACCGCCGCCAACGATGTCGCGACCCAGGTTGCCCGCTGGATCGGCGGCTAAGCCTCAGCCGAGGCTTTTGCTCGCTAGCTCGAACACATCCTTGCTGAGCTCCGGTTCGGCAAGGATGCGCTGCAGTGCGGCGCGCATCTTGGCGGCGCGGCCGGGTTCGATCTTGCGCCACCGGCCGAGCGGCGCGACGAACCGCGCGGCGGTCTGCGGATTGAGCTTGTCGGCGGCAACGATCACCTCCGCCAGCCAGTCGTAGCCACGCCCGTCGGCGCGGTGGAACGCACTCGGCGTGGCCGCGAAATTTCCGGCCAGCGCGCGCAGACGATTGGGATTGGCGAGGGTGAAGGCAGGGTGCTTTTGCAGCCGCTCCACGCTCTCCAGCGTCGCCTCGCCCGGCACTTGCGCCTGCACCGCAAACCACTTGTCGATCACCAGCGGATCGTCCTCGAAGCGGGCGTAGAAGTCTTCCAGCGCCGCCTTCGCCGCGTCGGGCCCGAGCATCGCCAGCACGTTCAGCGCCGACTGCCGCTCGGTCATGGTGCGCGCCGCGTCATACTGCTGCTGCGCCAGTTGTGCGCCCAGCTCGGCATCGCCCGCCGCCAGCAGCGCCAGCGTCGCGGCGCGAAGGCGGCGAAGGCCCTTGTCCTCGCCGGACAGGCTGGTCGGATCGGCCGCGCTCGCCGCGGCGTAGCTGCGCTGGAGCTCGTCACTGAGGCGCGTGCCAATGGCGCGCCGCACTTCCTCGCGCACCTCGTGCACCCGCGCCGGATCGGCGGCGGCGAGCTTTTCGATCAGCAGGCTCTCACCCGGCAGCGCAATGGCGTCGGCCTTGAAGGCAGGGTCGAGCGACTGGCTGCGAAGCGTCGCACCAACCGCGGCGATGATCGCCTCGACCTCGACCGCGCCGCCGCCTGTGATCGCTGCCAATAGGTCGCGGGTCATCAGTTCTTGGCCCGCTTCGAACCGTGCGAAGCTGTCGCTGTCACCAGCCGCCAGCGCCTCGATCTCGCCAGCGCGTCGCTCGGCATTGACGATGACTGGCGCCGAAAAGCCGCGGTTGATGGACAGGAACGCGGTCTCGTCGACGGCGCCAAGGTCAACCGACTGCTCGGCCTCGGTCAGCAGCACCAGCCGCTCGGCCGCCACTTCGCGGCCGCTTTCCGCCCCGATCAGCGCCACCCGCAGCGGGATCACCATCGGCTGCTTGGTTTCCTGCCCCGGCGTCGCGGGCACCTGCTGAGAGAGGTGCAGCGTCGTGCGGCCGCCGTCCTGCTCCAGCCGCGCCGTCACGGTCGGCGTTCCCGCTTGCGAATACCATAAGCGGAACTGCTTGAGATCGACCCCGCTCGCATCTTCCATCGCCCGCACGAAGTCCTCGCAGGTGACCGCCTGCCCGTCGTGCCGCTCGAAATAGAGGTCGGTGCCCTTGCGATACGCCTCCGGCCCGAGGATCGTCCGCATCATGCGGATCACCTCGGCGCCCTTGTTGTAGACCGTCGCGGTGTAGAAGTTCGCGATTTCGAGATAGGAGTCCGGCCGGATCGGATGGGCTAGGGGGCCAGCGTCCTCGGGAAACTGCGCCGCGCGCAATGTCCGCACCTGGTCGATCCGCTGCACCGCGGCCGAACCCATGTCCTCGCTGAACCCCTGATCGCGGAACACGGTAAGGCCCTCCTTCAGCGAGAGCTGGAACCAGTCGCGGCAGGTGACCCGATTGCCCGACCAGTTGTGGAAATATTCGTGCGCGACCACCGCCGCGACGCCATCGATGTCGAAGTCGCTCGCCGTTTCAGGGTCTGCCAGCACGTAACGGGTGTTGAAGATGTTGAGGCCCTTGTTCTCCATCGCCCCGAAATTGAAGTCGCTGACCGCGACGATGTTGAACCGGTCGAGGTCATATTCGCGGCCATAGGTCCGCTCGTCCCAGGCGAAGCTGTCTTTCAGCGCCTGCATCGCCAGCTGGGTCTTGGGCAGGTCGGCCTCGCGGACCCAGATCCCGAGATCGACCTCCCTGCCGCTCATGGTGGTGAAGCGGTCGGCGTTGCACCGGAGGTCGCCGGCGACCACCGCGAACAGGTAGCAGGGCTTGGGGAAGGGATCTTCCCAGACGGCGAAATGCCGGCCGCCGCCGCTGTCGCCTTGCTCGACCGGATTGCCGTTCGCCAGCAGCACCGGATAGCGTTGCCGGTCCGCTTCCAGCCGCACGCGGTAGCGGCTCAGCACATCCGGCCGGTCGGGGAAGAAGGTGATCCGGCGAAAGCCCTCGGCCTCGCACTGGGTGCAGAGGATGCCGCCCGAGGCGTACAGCCCCATCAGTTGGCTGTTCTTCTCCGGCGCGATCGCGACCTCGGTCTCGACCACCGCCGTGTCGCCGGACAGCTCGACCACCAGCCGCCCGTTCTCGAACCGCGGCTCGCGCGGCTCGCCGTCCACCCGCAGCGCCAGCAGCTCCAGCTCCTCGCCGTCAAGCTTGAGCGGCCGGTCGTGCGTGCCATTGCGCTCCACCGTCAGCCGAGTGCTGACCACCGTCCGCGCCGGATCCAGCGCGAAGCTCAGCTCGATCGCGGGCACCAGCCAATCGGGCGCCTGATAATCTTCGCGGCGGATGACGGGCGGGGTAGCGGCTGGAGCGTCCATTGACGCGCGGATATCGAGCATGGTCCGAGACTTAGTCGGCGACCGGCGTCGGAACAACCTCGCGCCGGCTGGTCAGCGCCCATACCATTCCGGCCATCGCCAGCACCGCGCCCGCGACCGCCAGCGGCGTCCAGCGATAGCCTTCGAACAGGGTCGACAGCGCCATGGCGATGATCGGCACGATGACGCTCGAATAAGCCGCCCGGCCGGCGCCGATGGTGCGGATGATCGGCATGTAGAGGCTGAACGCCAGCGCCGAGGCGAACAGCGCCAGATAGGCGAGGCCCAGCCAGTACCCCGGCCGAGGATCGAACACCGGCGGCCCGCTGACGGCGAGCGCGAACAAGGCGTCGAAGGTCGCGCCGAAGATCATTCCCCAGGTCAGCATGGTCGGCAGCGGAATGGCGCGCGCCCGGTCGGTGGTCTGGAGCACGTTGGAAATGCTCGCGCCCATGACGCCAAGCAGGGTCAGCCCGATCCCCAGCGCCGCTTCGCCCAGCGGCGCCCGCGCGCTCTGCACCTCGTTCCAGAACAACAGGGCGATGCCGCCGATCGCGGGGATCGCAGAGAGGATGAAGCTGCGGCTCGGCTTATGCCCTGTCCACGCCCAGGCGAGCAGGCTGTTGGGGATCAGCAGCAGCGCGAACACGCACGCGACGAGGCCGCTCGTGATGTGATGCTCGGCCAGATAGACCGCGTTGAAGTTGACGCAGAACTGGCAAAAACCGAACAAAGCTGCGATCTTCCACGCGCCGGGCGGGAGCGTCAGCGGGCTGCCTTGCCAGCGCGTGTAGGCCGCCATGGCAGCCGCCGCGATCACGAAGCGATAGGCCACCGACCAATGCGCCGGCACAACGCCAAGCTGGTCGCGGATGACGATCCAGGTCGACCCCCAGATGAGGGTGATGATGCAGAAGAAGAGAAGGACCGTGCCGCGGCCGAGCGGCGCGCTCACAGCGCTTCGATCGCCCGGGCCAGCGTTTCGACCGCGTCCATGTCCTGGTTCCAGCTCGTCACCAGTCGCGCTTCGCCGATGCCCCAGTCGTAGAAATCGAAGCCCCGGCTCCGCAGCGCAGCGGCCTCGGCCGCGCTGACGCGCAGGAACACCTCGTTGGCCTCGACCGGATAAACCAGCCGCTCGCCCGCCGCCTCGGCCAGCCGCCGCGCCGCCGCATTGGCCGCGCGGGCATTGTCGAGCCACAGGCCGTTTTCGACTATCGCCAGCAGCTGCGCGGCGAGATAGCGGCCCTTACTGAGCAGGTGCCCAGACCGCTTGCGCCGCCGCTTGATCCCATCGGCCAATCCTGCATCGAACAGCACCAGCGCCTCGGCCGACAGCCCACCGTTCTTGACGAAGCCGAAACTCAGCGCATCGACGCCCGCGCGCCAAGTAAGATCCGCGACGCTGGCGCCGGTCGACGCCACTGCATTGCCGAACCGCGCTCCGTCGAGATGGAAGCCAAGCCCATGGCTCTTCGCCCACGTTCCCAACGCCGCCGTCTCCGTCGCCGAATAGGTCAGCCCATATTCGGTCGCGTTGGTGATCGACAGCGCGTTCGCCTGCACCTGATGAACGTCCGCCCGGATTCGGCTCCGGGCGTCGTCCACCGCCTCCACCGTGAGCTTGGCGCCCGGCCCATCCACCAGCAGCAGCTTCGCCCCGCCTGTAAAGAACTCGGGCGCGCCCGCTTCATCGACCTGGATATGCGCCTCGCGGTGGCAGAGGATGCCGCCGTAAGGCGGCACCAGACCTGCCAGCGCCAGGCAATTGGCGGCGGTGCCGGTGGTCACCCACAGCACAGTCACCTCGCGCTCGAACAGGGCCGAGAAAGCGCCGTCCAGCCGCTTGCTCCACGCATCGCCATCATAACCGGCGTCGAGGCGGTCCGCCTCGGCCATCGCCTTGAACACGGCCGGATGCACCGCCGCGGCATTGTCGGAGAAAAAGAGCATGGCGCTCCTCTAGCCGCCGGGCAGGCGGCGTCCAGCCATTAACAGGAGAGAAAAATGGTGCTGCCGGTGAGGATTGAACTCACGACCTCAGCCTTACCAAGGATGCGCTCTACCACTGAGCTACGGCAGCACTGTCCGGAGACGGGCGGGCCTATGGCCGTGAGGCCTAGGAGGTGTCAAGGAAAAGGAATGACAAAACAGGATAAAGACGCACGCCTGGCCGCAGCGTTGCGCGAGAACCTCAGAAAGCGAAAGGCGGGCGCGGCGCCGCCCAAGCCGCCGGCCGAGTCCTCGCAGCCAGCGGATGAGGGCCGAGACTAGTGGCGTCCTGAGTGTCTGCTATGGGTGCTCGGTAGGTCGCGTGACGATTGTCCGCTTACGACCCATTGCGGACATTGCCGCCTTTGGGGACTAATAGGGTTGATGAGTAACCCCGACGTTCAAAAACTTACGCCTCGGCAAAAGGAGATACTTCGGCTCCTTGTGAATGGTCACGATGCCAAATCGGTCAGCCGCGAACTCGGGATATCAGTCCACACGGTCACCGAGCACTTGCGCGAGGCGCGCCGACATCTAGGGGTTTCAAGTAGCCGGGAGGCTGCTCGCACACTCAGGCAGGCGGAATCAGCTCCCCCAGATAACATGGGACCCAGCACGATAGGGGTGGTCGATCCGACCACGACGCATAATTCTTCGGGGCAGCTTAGTCCAAATAAACGGCTAGCTTCTGCCGGAGTTTTGCTCATGATACTCGTCGCCGCTGCTGCAATCGCTTTATCCCTTTCGAGCGAGAGCTCGCATCCAGAGCGCTCCGCTTCTTCCCGCGACCAAGCTTCATCACCTCCCGCTGCCGAAGCTAATCCCAGCCCGTATCAATCTCGCGACGTTGCCGTCGGCAGGTTTGATCGCCTGAAGGTGTCAGGGCCCTTCAAGGTCGGCGTATTAGTCAGCAGGGAGCCAAGGCTTGTTCGCCTTCACGGCCCTCCCGCGTTGCTTGGTGATGTGGTCGTAGCCGTTGAAGGCGACACACTTGCGATCCGCTTCCGCGAAGGCGCAGCCTGGAGCTGGAATCCCGGGTCGGGGGTGAACATCGTCGTCTCTGCAACGAGCCTCGCCTCCGTTAATCTTGAAGGTGCGGCGGATGTCGAAATCTCCGGTGTTCGCGGGGAGACATTCGCGGCAGCCACAGCTGGCGCGGGAGTAGTGAGAGCTACTCTACTTGATGTCGGACAGGTTCACCTGACGACGGGTGGCTCAGGCGGCATCACTGTGGACGGAAGCGCTCGCGAGGCGACGTATGTAGTTGGAAGCTCGGGCTCAATTGACGCGATGCGGCTGCGGGTAAGAAACGCGAGCATTGCCGTAGCCGGCGCAGGCTCTAGCTATGCCAACGTATCGGGCACAGCGAACATCTCCTCAAGCGGGAGCGGCCGCATTGAAGTCGTTGGAGGTGCGACCTGCATCAAGCAACCAGCAGATTCCCGTCGTATCGAATGTCGATGAAGGATGTGAGCTGATGTCCGCTTTCCACCCATAGCGGACATCCGCGGCTCTTCGTTGCGTGACCCATCAAGGGGCGTAAGCAGACATTCGCACCCGCCGTTGCGCCACTCACAACGGCGCGCATTGCTCCTCGAGCCAGGCGCGCTCTTCCGCGCCCAGGCCCGGCCCGATCCGCCGCACCACCTCGGCGTGATACGCATCCACCCACTGGCGCTCGGCCTCGCTTAGCATCCCGGTCACGATCAGCCGCCGGTCGATTGGCGCAAAGGTCAGCGTCTCGAAGCCAAGCATCGGCTTTTCCGCGCCCGGCACCTCTTTCTCGACCACCAGCACCAGATTTTCGATCCGGATGCCGTATTCGCCTTCCTTGTAATAGCCGGGCTCGTTGGAAAGGATCATCCCCGCCTGCAGCGGCTCGTCGCCCCCTGCGTAAGCGCCGCCGACCGGCGCGATCCGCTGCGGGCCTTCGTGGACCGACAGGAAGCTTCCGACCCCGTGACCGGTGCCGTGCGCGTAATCGAGACCCGCTTCCCACAAAGGCCGCCGCGCGAAGCTGTCGAGCTGGCCGCCCCGCGTGCCCTTGGGAAACAGCGCGCGGTCGATCGCGATATGGCCTTGCAGCACGCGGGTGAATCGCTCGCGCATCTCCTGGCTCGGCTCGCCGACCGCTACCGTGCGGGTGATGTCGGTGGTGCCATCTTCATACTGCCCGCCCGAATCGATCAGGTAGAGCGAGCCGGGCCGGAACGGCACGTTGGACTTTTCGGTGGAATGGTAATGCGGGCTCGCGGCGTTGGCGCCAAACGCGGAGATGCTGTCGAACGACAGGTCGCGCAGCGTCGGGTCCTCGCGGCGGATCGCTTCCAACCGGTCCGAAGCCTTTAATTCGTCGAGCTCGCCCTCATGCTCGGCGACCCACTTCAGGAAGCGGGTCATCACCGCCCCGTCGCGGGTCTGCGCGGCGCGCTGACCGGCGATCTCCGCCTCGTTCTTGATCGCGCGGGGCAGCACCGTCGGATCGCGCAAGGCGATGATCTTGGCGCCCGCACCCTCCAGCGCTTCGCTGATCGCCGCCACCGACCGCTCCGGATCGACCGCCACCGTCTTGCCGCCAAGCTCGCCGAGCTTTGCCGTGAAGTCCGCCCGCTCGTGCAGCCGCACCCCGTTGCCGAGATGCTGGCGAAGCTCCGCCGTCACCTTTTCGCCCTCGACGAACAGGTCGGCAGTGCCGTCGCTGTGCACCAGCGCGAACGCCAGCCCGACCGGGGTCCGCGCCACGTCGCTCCCGCGCAGGTTGAAGGTCCACGCGATCGAATCGAGCGCCGCCAGCACCGCCGCGTCGGCACCCTGTTCGCCCAGCCAATCGGCCACCGCCTGGCGCTTGTCCGCGCTCGACCGGCCGGCCAGCCGCTCGGGATGCACGATCAGCGCCGCCTTGCTGGGCTGCGGCTTGTCCGTCCACACCGCGTCGATCGGATTGTCGGCCACCGCGACCAGCTCGGCGCCCTTGGCGGCCAGCATCTCGCGCGTTTTCTTGACCCAGTCGCCGCGGTGCAGCCACGGGTCGTATCCGATCCGCGCGCCTGCCTTGGCATGGGCCTTCAGCCAATCCGCCGGGCTCGATTCCGGCACCGGCTCATACGACCAATGTGCCCCGTCCACCTGTTGCCGCACCTGCAGCGTGTAGCGCCCGTCGGTGAAGATGGCCGCTTGTGTCTCCAGCACCGCCGCCGATCCGGCCGACCCTTCGAACCCGGTCAGCCAGCCGAGGCGCTGCGCATAGCTGCCGACATATTCGCTCATATGCTCGTCGGTCAGCGGAATGACGAAGCCGTCGAGGCCCTGGGCGGCAAGCTGCTGGCGAAAGGCGGCGAGGCGGTCGGTGTGCGTGCTCATGGCAGCCCTCTAGACCCATGCACGGGGTGGACGAAAGCTCCTCTCTTGCGCCACCGTCGATCGGCCCCAAATCCTTGCTCTTCCCGTTCCCGTCCGAAAGCTTCCCCTCTTGCCCGACAGCCTTCCTCCCCGCGCCGAGCCGCGCCCGACCTCCTTCGAGCGTCACGGCATCACCGTCACCGACGATTACGCCTGGCTGCGCGATGCGGGCTATCCGACGGTCGAGGACCGGCAAGTGCTCTCCTATCTCGAAGCGGAGAACGCCTATTTCGAAGCGTGGAAGGCCCCGCACGAAGCGCTGATCGAGACCCTGTTCCAAGAGATGAAAGGCCGCCAGAAGGAGGACGACCGCTCGGTCCCGGTCAAGAACGGCGATTATCTCTACTGGTGGGCGTTCCAGCCCGGCGCCCAATATCGCCAGTGGTTCCGCAAGCCTGTCGCGGGCGGTGAGGACCAGCTAATCTTCGACGAGCCCAAAGAAGCCGAGGGCAAAGATTATTTCCGCCTCGGAGCGCTCGAAGTCAGCCCCGACGGGCGCCTCGCCGCCGTGATGGCCGACGACAGCGGCTCCGAACGCTTCACCCTGCGCATCCGCGACCTCGCGACGGGCGAGGACCTCGAAACCGTCACGCAAGTCGGCATCGGCGGCCCGGTGTGGAGCGCCGACAGCAAGGCGGTTCTATTCACCGAGGTCAACGACCAATGGCGCAGCTACCGCGCCCGGCTCCACCGCCTCGGCAGCGACCCCGCCGCAGACGTCACGCTCTACGAGGAAACCGAAGACAAGGGCTTCTCGGTCGGCCTGTCCAAGAGCCAGGATGACAGCCTGATCTTCATCTCCACTGGCGACAACCGCACCAGCGAAATCCGCTTCGTTCCCGCCGCCGACCCGCTGACCGAGCAGGTCCTGATCAGCCCTCGCCGGGAGAACCGCCTCTACGAAGCCGACGCCGCGCACGGGAAGCTGTGGATCCTCACCAACGACAATCACATCAACTTCCGCATCGCCTCGGCCGACCCCGCCGCGCCCGGCGACTGGCAGGAGGTCGTTGCCGGTTCCGACGACACCTATCTGCGCGGCCTGACCGCCTTTCGCGATCACCTCGTCATCACCAGCCGCGTGCAGGGCCTCGATCAGCTCACCCTGCGCGATTACGCCACCGGTGAGGTCACCCGCATCCCGTTCGCGGAAGCCAGCTACACCGCCTCGCTTGGCAGCAATCCGGAGTTCGCGCCGGCCGCCTATCGTCTGTTCTACAGCTCGATGGTCACCCCCGCGACGGTCTACGACTACCACCCCGCTGGCGGCACGCTCGAAACCCTCAAGGTGACCGAGATCCCCTCGGGCTACGACCCCTCGCAATACACGACCGAGCGGCTCCTGCTCCCCGCGCGCGACGGCAAGCAGATCCCCGTCAGCATCGTCTACAAGAAGGGCTACCGTAAAGACGGCAGCCAGCCGCTCTTCCTCTATGCCTACGGCGCCTACGGCTACGCCATTCCGCCGAGCTTCTCCGCGACCAGGCTGAGCCTCCTCGACCGCGGCTTCGCCTACGCCATCGCCCACATCCGCGGCGGGGATGACCTTGGCTACGGCTGGTATCTTGACGGCACCGCGACCAACCGCTGGAACACCTTCCACGATTTCGTCGACGCCGCAAAAGGCCTCAACGCCGCGGGCTTCGCGCAACCGGGCAAGATCGCCATCCAGGGCGGCTCGGCCGGCGGCAAGCTGATGGGGGTGGTTGCCAACACCGATCCCGACCTGTGGGGCGCGGTGATCGCCGACGTGCCCTTCGTTGACGTCATCAACACCATGCTCGACGACACGCTTCCGCTGACGCCCGGCGAGTGGCCGGTGTGGGGCAATCCGATCACCGATCCCGACGCCTTCAAGCTGCTCCTGAGCTACAGCCCCTATGACAACGTCAAACGCCAAGCTTACCCGCCTATGCTGGTTACCGCCGGCCTGAATGATCCGCGCGTCACCTATTGGGAGCCTGCTAAGTGGGTCGCCCGACTGCGCGCCACCAAGACCGACAACAACCTTCTCATGCTCAAGACCAACATGGGCGCCGGCCACGGCGGCAAATCCGGGCGCTGGGACAACTTGCGCGAGACTGCGGAGGACCAGGCCTTTGTGCTGACGCAGCTCGGAGCCGCTGAATGATGCTTGCGCTGACCGCAGCGGCTGCCCTTGCGACCAGCGCACCTGCGGAGCCGCAAATGCCCGCCGCGTCCGACGTTACCGTGGAGCGCTCGGGCCAGCGCTGGACAGCCGACTTCCGCCTTACTGGCCGCGCCCCGGTGTGGATGTTCGTCAAATCCGTCCTCCCGCGAAAAAGCAAGACCTCGTGGCGGCTTGCAACGGTTCAGGTGTTGACGCCGGGCGTTCGCCTGGTGCGCATCGGTAATTACGACGCACTGGTTGCGGCCGGCGGTGGAGCGTTGCCGGCGCGGGTGCGGCTTCAGTTCACGCCCTTCCGCGACGATATCGAGAGCGGCTACGACCCCGCGCTCATCTTCACTGACGGGTCGGTGGCGCTCTACGGCGACCAGTTCTGGGTCACGCCCGCCCGTTCCGCCGCCGAGGTGCGCGCCATGGGTCCGTTCGAAGAAGGGCCCGGAGGGCAGTCGTTCCGCACTCGCATGACCTTCACCGACCGTGCCGGACCCGTGCTCGCCAAGGGGCAGCGCGTGGCACGCGCGCAGATGAACAATGGCGGCACATACGTCCTCTTCGGCAAGGCGGCGCCGGTGGTCGGTCCAGCTATGACAACCCTGTTGGATCCGTCGCTTCCGTCCTGGATTTCCGCCTACCTCAATGCGGAAATGCCCAAGGTTCTCGGACGCTACGCGCAGGAGCTTGGTCCCTCGCCGGTCGGTCAGCCAACGCTGATGGTGACCTGGGGCGGCCTGACACCGGCGCAGCCCGACCATGCGAGCCTCAGCGGCAGTGTGCTCCCCGGCTTGGTGCTGATGGATTTCAGCGGCTCAAAGCTGCAGCAGCCGAGCGACCGTGCTGCGCAATATGCGCGTTGGTTCGTCAGCCACGAAGCAGCGCACTTCTGGCTCGGCCAAGCGGTCAGCTACACGACGCCAGCCGAAAGCTGGATCACCGAAGGCGGCGCCGAACTGCTCGCCTTTCGCGCCACGGCGGCGGCCGATCCCACCTTCAGCATGTCGGCCCGCCTCGGCGAGGCGCGCGCCGAGTGCGCTCCCTTTCTCAAGAACGGCGGGGTGCAAAGCGCCTACCGCCGTGAAGGCGACTTCCGCGCTTATTACGCCTGCGGCGCGTTGATCGCCCTGGCGGCGGAAAAGGCCAACGGGGGCGACTTCGGCGGTTTTGTCAGGGCCCTCATCGCCGGCCCCGGCAAGGATGGCGAGGTCAGCCGCGCCGAATGGCTGCAACTGCTCGACCAGCGTGCGGGCAACAAGCGAAGCAGCGCGGCCATCGCCGACTTGCTCGACCGCGCGCATCCCGATCCCGTAGCGGCGCTAGATCGCTTCGCGGCTGAGACCGGCATCGCCGCCCAGTTTGCCCCCGCTGCCAAGGCAAAGCCATGACCAACCCCAGCTTCACTCTTTCGCTCACCGCCGAGCCGCAGCACATCGACGAGCTTGGCCACGTCAACAATGCGGTGTGGGTGCAGTGGATCCAGACCGTCGCCACCAGCCACTGGTATGCCACCGCGCCCGAACAATATCGCGACGCCTACATCTGGGTCGTGATCCGGCACGAGATCGACTATCTCCGCCCCGCGCTGGTCGGGGACGTCGTGACCGGTCGAACCTGGGTCGATGAAGCGCCCCGCGGCGCCCGCTTCGACCGCTTCATGGAATTCACCAACGCGGACGGCAAGGTGCTGGTCAAAGCGCGCACCACCTGGGCGATGCTCGACAAGGCAACCGGCCGTCCCCAGCGCATCACGACCGAGATCGTGGCGCCATTCCTCGGCCAGTAAGGAAACGAAACTCCTGTCCTACAGCCCGCCCTTCTGACATGGTTTCGCGCTGATGGCCCGCTCTGCATCCCTTTCCGTCTTGCCCTCCACGAGCGCGGGGCTCGCCGCCGCTTCCGCCAAGACCCGCTCCTATGTGAACTTTGAGAACTTCGGGTGTTTCCGGCTCGCCGCCCTATGTGAACTTCGAGAACTTAGCGCCTGCGGAGCCTGCCGCCCGTGACCCGGATCATCCTCCATGACTATTTCCGCTCCTCGGCCAGCTACCGGGTCCGCATCGCCCTCAACTTGAAGGGCCTCGACTACCAGCAGCATCCCGTCAGCCTGGTCGCAAACGAGCAGCAGTCACCCGAATACAAGGCGCTGAACCCGCAGGGCTTCGTGCCGATGCTGGAGATCGATGGCGAGCGCGTGACGCAAAGCCTTGCCATCTTCGACCGCCTCGACGCTTTGGTGGAGGAGCCGCCGTTCGTTCCGTCCGATCCCCCCGGCCGTGCCCATGTCCTCGCGCTGGCGCTGACAATCGCCTGCGACATCCACCCGCTCAACAACCTGCGCGTGCTGCGTTACCTCAAGAACGAGCTTGGCCAGCCGCAGGAGGCGGTCGACAGCTGGTATCGCCACTGGGTCGCCGAAGGCCTCCAAGCGCTGGAAGGGCTATCGGCGCCGCAGGCCGGTACCTTCCTTTACGGTGACCGCATGAGCATGGCAGACATCTGCCTCGTACCGCAGCTCTTCAACGCCCGCCGCTTCGACGTGCCGCTGGACGCTTATCCGACCCTGCTCCGCGCCGAAGCTTCGGCGCTCGCCATTCCCGCTTTCGCCGCCGCCCACCCCGATGCCCAGGAGTCCGCCACATGAACCGCGTCGACAACGTCACCGCCGGCATGGACCGGCTCCGTGCTCTTCAGGACGTCCAGATCCCGAGCATGGAGGGCAAGTGCAGCGAAGAGGAGTGGAAGCTCCGCATCGACCTCGCCGCCGCCTATCGCCTGATCGCGCATTACGGGTGGGACGACCTCATCTTCACCCACATGAGCGTGCGGGTGCCGGGGCCCGAGCATCACTTCCTGCTCAACCCCTACAACCTGATGTTCGAGGAAGTGACCGCATCTTCGCTGGTTAAGGTCGATATGCATGGCAATCCGGTCGATCCGACGCCCTTCATCACCAATCCCGCAGGCTTCACCATCCACTCGGCGGTGCACATGAGCCGCGAGGATGCGAACGCTGTCATCCATCTCCACACGCCGCACGGTCAGGCCGTTGCGGCGCATGGGGAGGGGCTGCTTCCGCTGACGCAGACCGCCATGCTGGTCCGCGGCGATCTTGCCTTTCACGACTACGAAGGCGTCGCGACGGACCATGACGAGCGTGAGCGGATCGTCGCCGATCTTGGGCACAAGAACGCCATGCTGCTGCGCAATCACGGCACCTTGAGCGTCGGCAGCACGGTCGGGGAGGCGTTCATCCGCATCTATTTCCTGGAGCGCGCCTGCCAGGCTCAGATCATGGCGCTGTCGGCGGGCGAGGCGATCAACCACCCGCCCCAGGGCACCCCCGAAATCGCCGCCGAACAAGGCGCCGCCGGCCTCAAGCTCGCCGCCCAGTTCCTCGCCTGGCCCGCGCTGTTGCGAAAGGCCTACCGCCTTGACCCCAACTTCGCCACCTGACGCCTTGTGAGGGGGGCAAGACCCTGTTAGTGGCGCCCTCGCTGCCGCTTTAGCTCAGTTGGTAGAGCACCTCATTCGTAATGAGGGGGTCACAGGTTCGAGTCCTGTAAGCGGCACCAACCTCCTCTGAAGATTTCAGCTTGGCACCATTTGGGGTCGCCTATTCCTGAAACTCCGGCGTGATCTCCGCGAGTTATGGAGCCGCCGCTCGCCCGTCCTTTTAACAGAGACGAGTTTGGCGCCGGGTTTGTCGGTGGAAAGAGGGCCCGGTCTCTGGTGCCCACTTTTGCAGCCACCAGATGCAGATGCTGTTCCGATGTTAGTTGAAGCCGAGAACCCTGCGTGACCTGCCCAGTCCAGCGGCAGGTCAGTCACGCGCAGCAGCCGCCGACCGGTCAGCGAGGGTGGCTGTTCGCCCTCCACGATTGCCGCGACGATGTCTGGAGCCGGAAAGCTGATCCGCAGGAGCTGCCACAAGAGCCGCTTGCTGTAGTGGGAGGTAAGAGGGTCGACCTCCCCCGAACCGAGTGACTTTCGCGCGCTCATCGCTAGCGCGACCAGTTTGACCAGCACCGGATCGGGCGCTGCCATCGACGTTCCATTTTTCAGAACAAGCTTCAACTCGTTCCCGCGGTGGACCATCCGCAGAGGCAAACTCACGGAAGCCATCGAATTCTCGCCGATCGTAACCCGCAGGTTAGTTTCTTCGAGCTGCGCTCTTACTCGAGGCTCGAGGAGCACCCTCCGCTGCTCAGGCACCGAGCTCGTCGGCGAGCGCGCGATCGGACATCAGCTAGCCAGGCTCACAGGCACGTTCGTGCGACCCAAGCCAGTCGCCAACGGAGTTGAGTACAGCCCGATCGATCTCACCGACCGCCACTCGCCACGCGGGCGTCTTGGTCTCTCCGGGCGCAAGCCGCGTAACATAGTAGTGATGTCGCTTGCTGCCCTTGTGCGTCGACACAGGCGTCATCGGTCGCCCGTCGGGGTCGATGATCATACCGGTGAGAAGGCTCGGGTATCTGACTTGCGTGCCAAGCCTCCGCTCGTAACGGTTCTTGGAAAGGATTTGCTGAACCTCCTCCCATTCCTCGGCGCTGATGATCGCCGCGTGCTCACCGTCATGCAGGTTGCCCCGGGGCAAAGTCAGCCAGGCTGCGGGTCAGCCGATCGACCTTATACAAGACGATGACGTCGACCTTGCCCGCAGCGACGTCTGTCAAGAGCTGCTTGAGGGCGGGACGGTCCATGTTGCCGCCCGACTACCCGCCGTGTCCTAGTGCTCCCTTACCTCCTCCCAGCCTTCGTGAGCCTGGCTGAGACTGTAGGCGGCGCAGGCCTCTCGCTGTGCATCGAGGCTGTTGAAAGCTTCCTCGAGCCCCTCTTCGGTCGACTTCCGCGTGCTCAAGCCTCGACTCCGGCAATGGGCTCCTGAAGCATTCGGTAGCTTGTCGCTCCGTCTGCCCGCTCCTCGTGGACAAGTTGCGCCTTCTTGCGAACACCGCTCAGGAAGGCCCGACAGCTGTGCGGCTTCCACTGCGTTGCCTTGGCGATCTCGTCCAGGGTTGCGCCCTTCTCTCGCGAAAGGAGCCGCGACCGTCGCCGACTTGCTACGCTGCTTAGGTGAGGTTGCCATTATGGGTCTCCTTGCTTCCGGCGCACAACTGCAGCCGCTCGCACTGACCCAAGCCGCTAGACCTGCAGGTCGAGCGGCATCGCTTCGCGTTATGTCGGACAGCAATGCTCTGGTTGCGTCTTAAGTCCAGTCAGGACGGCACGGAACCACATCCGCTTTGCGGCCGTGATTGGCCGAAGGCAGACGATTGGCTTCGAGGTGAAAGGATCTGGCAACCAGCCGTTCGCTCAGCGGGGCTCGCGTCTGGAAAGACCCATACGCGGACATGCAGAGCTTGATTGCTGCGGCCCGATAGCGGACGTTCGTTCAGGCGCGGCTGACGACGGCAGTTGGCCGGAAGCAGACAGTCCGAATTCGGATGCTGAGTAGCGGAAACCGGACCTTTACTCAGCTGCCACAGAATGACTCGCTGGAAGGAGTAACTATGCCGTTCAGCGAGGAAGAAAAGCTTGGCACCAGGCGAAGCGCAAGCTCGAGAAAGAGCCTGAGTTCCGTCGCCGAGCTGAGCCCGTCACGGAATGCATCCATTGTGGCCAGCCATTCGGATACGGTGAGGGCTTTATCACTGACGAAGTGCACCTGTGTGACGTCTGCAATGGTGATTAGCCGGCAGCTCGGACGGCCAATCGCCTTTTGACTGGCTGGCTGAGGAGCGACTGCCAATGCCGCTGGCTGCTTATGTCCGCTTTCGACCCTTAGCGGACATTCAAACCGTTTTTCGTCGACGATAGGAGATCGGGCAGATGATCGATGAACGTTGCGATGAAGAGTATCTTCATTACGTGCTGAAGAGCGTGTCCCCGCTGTGGCTGCTCAATCACATCGCGGCCAACTCGAGGCGTCCCTGCTACTGAAGACGACATTGGTGCCATGAACAAACAGGCGGATGCGCGAAAGCGAATGCTAGAGAGCAATCTCGCGTTCCGAGCATCGCTTGAGCGCCTGAGCGCGATCGATGTGAAGCCAATCTGGGGGCATCAGGAGGATTATAGCTACACGTCTCGCGTCTTACTGCTGTATGTTCCAGTAGAGGCCTTAGGTCGCCTGCATGATCTTGTCGCCAACGATGCTGGCTTACTTGATCGTCTTGATCGTAAGGAAGCGGTCGAATGTTATAATCGTTGGCTGCTGCAGAACTACCATCCAGAGTGGGAGGCATATCGTCGGCAATGGCCCAGTCTGGCGAAAAATCCTTATTTCAATGCTGCTAATGACTTCGGCCGCAAGCCAAATCCATTGCAGGCTTAAAAAGTAAGGTCTTCCTCTGCGGTCTGCGCCTGTACCACATTCAGATCGAACTCTGCGTTCGATCCGCAACGGACCTTCGCTTAAGCTTCGGTTGCATCGATGATAATGGCGCTGACCAGGGCCTTACGCCGCCATCCCGAATTTATCGAACTGCTGCGTGCTAGGGCAGTCAGCGCAGTCACAGGAAGGCCTTGCCCGCTGCAGTGCCCGCAGCCGCGCCGGCAATGCATCTAAATCGGCAGGATGACGCAAGTCGTCGATCGAGAGATCGAAATGCTCCGGCGTGAAGCTGCATGGCGCTACTCGGCCGTGCTCGTCGACGAAGAGGAAGGTCTCGGCCACTCGGCAGTCCTCGATTGGGAACGGACGGCCCGCCACCGTGTCCGCGATGCGTTCCAAATAGGCCGGGCCGCCGACCAGCGTCGTGCCCTTGAGGCCGAGCTCGGTGCGAAGCCGCGGAAGCAAAGCGGCGAGCATTGCCACTTCGGCGCTGCTCAACCGGTTCTTCGGAAAGAATTCGGGCCGGTCGCGGCCACCCAACTGATTGAAGCTGATCTCGTCGACGCCCCAATCGTTGAGGTTGCGGCACAGCGTCTCGAACTGAGCGATGTTCCCACGCATCAACACGACATTCACGCGCACCTTGAGCGATGCACCCGCTTGGTTCCGCTCGGCGATCAAGGCTGGCACGTTCCGGGAGAGTTTGGTGAAAGCGCCGGGCCAACCGCGCATTGCGTCGTGAAAGTCGGCGAGGCCGTCGATGCTGATCGTGACTTCGCGATAGCGGCGGATCAATTCGGCCCGCACGCGTGGTGCGCCGAGCGTAGTGCCGTTGGTAGTAATGCTAAGATCAAGACCTAAAGCCTCTGCCCGCTCGCTGAGCTGGGATAGCGACCGCCAGAGGAGCGGCTCCCCACCAAGCCAGCTCAGCAGGACGGGTCTGCCCCTTTCCGCCTGCCATTCCCCGAGCAAATCGACAAAGCGCTCGACTTGCGTCGGATCGGCCGTCACGCGCGGGATCGAAAGGCGCTTGTCATAAGCACAGAAGGAACAAGCCAAATTACAATGATTGGAGACACGCCAAAGAACGATCATGCTGCCCACTCCATTCGAAGACGGCATGCTACGACGCGTTCGCCGTCCGGCGTTGATTGCGAGCGCTAAGGGGCGAATTGGGATAATCGCAGATGTCGATCATTCGCCATTCTTCCCATCGCCGAATGCGAAAGTAACATCATACTTTCTCGAGAGACTGTATGGTCTGAACTCAATCTTTCTGCGCTTTGCTCAGTAAGTTCCTAGCTTCGATCGTAGACCGTCACCCGTGCCGCAGGCTGCTCGTCGGCATCGGACAGGAAGAACAAGTATTCGTCTCCTGGTACGTCA
Organism: Sphingomonas sp. LHG3443-2; assembly: GCF_049896405.1. Taxonomy (NCBI): domain Bacteria; kingdom Pseudomonadati; phylum Pseudomonadota; class Alphaproteobacteria; order Sphingomonadales; family Sphingomonadaceae; genus Sphingomonas; species Sphingomonas sp. LHG3443-2. Next base: position 331,162 of record NZ_JAFCUG010000001.1, on the reverse strand, counting down.
CGACTTGAGGACACGCGGACGAACCGGATCCGGCTGAGACTTACCTTTCGTTTCAGCCTGCCTGCCCCAGCAAAAGCCATTACGAATCTACTCCTGTTCTTCCTGATCGGGCTCGAGGACGGATCGTCAGATGGCGAGCTGCTACATTGTCTCCGATGGGCTCTACGATCGTGTCAAAGTCGCGGGCATACGTCACTATGACCAAAGAGGCGGACGGAGCTACCTAACCGTCAGCCGATCTCGTCTACGATCGCGGGGCGATCCGGATGGGCGATCAAGTAGGCACGGACGCGCCGACCACCGAACATCTTGGCATAAGCCATGCTGATCTGGTGGAGTTCGGAACGATCTTGCGCTGGGAGATCTGCGAGGAGTTCGGGCGTCACTTTGCCGTGGCGCGGTTCGACCAGGAGCCGGATCAAGGTCTCACCATCGGCGTTTCCTGCCTCGATACCGTGTATGCGTTGGAGGGCGCTGCGGGTAAGCCGCTGCTCACGCTGAACTTGTTCGGCAAACCCATGGCGTTTGATGGGATTGTGCCAGACGGGCCAGCGGGCGAGCACCGCCTCCCGCTCTCGCATTTGGCTGATAACGTGACGGGTATCGTGAACGAATTCGGCTTCACGTGCCTGCTTCGCTTCGGCCACCAGCGCGGCCGTGTGGGCTTCGAAGTTCCCCACCACCGGGCTAAGCCGGCGGGTGGCCACCTCGCCGAAATTGAGGGCATTCACCTCCATCGGCCGTGTAACTGGTCTCACCGTTGCGTACAGCGGCAAGCCGTCCGGCAAGCCATCGGTCATGGCGTGGCGTTCAACGGTCTGGTGAAATCGCAGCAGGATGGCAGCGGCCGCAAGGTCTTGGGTGCATTCCCGCTGCTTGCTCCACGAGACCGCTGATTGACCTCCATTGCGTACAAGTCGTCCAGTCCCAGCAGGCGCAGCGGCGCGACATCCATCGTCACGAGTTCGGTGTCGGGCACACCTGCCTGAGTTGCGAGCGCACGCTCTTGTCTTTGGATTTGGAAGTCGCTCAAGAAATCGGTCACCGGAGACCACAGACGTGCCTGGTCAGACAGAAGCACGGCCGCAGCTCCAAGAAAGATGGATTCACCTTTGTACTGGCTCATCGGCGGATGTGCTCCAAAGCGGCTCAGCAAAGCGGTTAGCGCGCTAGTGGCGCTTGCAACTGTAAACGAAGCTCTCCGGCTCGCTCGGGGGACGCGGTGGTGATCAGTTTCTCAAGTGCCATGCGCCTTGCTGCTTCCAGCGCGTTCGCCGGCTCCACCTTGACGTCGGGCTGCACACCCGTGCCCTCCCAGTTGGTCCCCGAGATCGGGTTCACGGCTGTCCCGGTAGGAACGAAGACCGAGAAGTGGGGTGTCGATCGGGAACGGCATGCCTGGGTTTGCCCCGCCCCAGGTGCGCTCACCGGCGATAGTGGCGCGCTTCAGCTGCTGCAGGTCATAGGCAAATTCTTCGGTGCCCGAGGCGGTTTCCCGGCTGGTCAGGACATAGACCGGCTTTTCGTTGCTCCACGAGCCGCCTGGTACGAACGGCAGGGTCCAGCTCTGGTCGACCTCCGCATGCCCACGACGACGAAAGCTGTTAAGCTTGGTGCCGGGCGGAAGCAGGTAGCTCGCCGCCATCGCCACCATTCCGGGAGCGCCGCCACCGTTGCCGCGGAGGTCGAAGATCATCGTCCGTGTGCTTGAGAAAGGCCATGGCCGCGGCGAAGGTAGGGCCCGCGAACGGTGCGGGAGCGAACATATTGATCCGCAGGTAGCCGATGTTGCCGCCAAGAACTTCGGCCTTCGGAATGTCGAAATTGTTACGCGCCACCATGTCGATTTCGGCCTGCATCCGGGCCGGGTCGGGTCTTTCGGGCTGCTCCATCGGCGGCATTGGCTCGGGAGACCAGTGAACACGAAGATGCGCGTCCTTGGCTTCCGCCTTAATGACCGCAGTCAGGGCGGCGGCACAAGCTTGAGCATCGGTGATCGAGGAAACCTCTCGCGATGCTCCCGCGACGAAGGGCGCGGGTAATCACGGGCACCTTGTCCTCGAACACGTAGTGGGCGCTGATCCGCTCGATGGCTCCCTCAAGCACGGCTTTGCGGGTTGCCGCATCCAACGGCGCAATGGCTTTGGTTGGCGAAACAGGAACCTGGGCGAGTGCTGGTACCGCGAAAGCAAGCAGCAGCGCGCCGGCAGCGCTGGCGATAACAGTACGCTTCATGAGCCTTCTCCTCGTGATGACAGCCTGTTGTTGATCGAGCGGTCACGCAGCGCGGTGTCGAAGCGATCGAGCAGATCGATGATGTCGCAGCCTAGTTCTTCGAAGAGCTGACCGAAGAGGTGGGCGAGTTGGGTATGCAGCTGGCGCAGGACCTCCGCTTCGGCATGCCCAAGTTCGGTCACAACGAGCTGCTTGCGCCGACCGTCGCCAGGATCCTTGGACACCTTGATCAAGCCACTCTCGGCGAAGGTCTGCGCCATGCGGACGATCAGCGGGTGCGAAAAGCGAAGGCGGCGGGCAACGTCGGCCACGCCGATCGGACCCGCCTCGTCGATCAGCAGCAGCATGGACGCACCACGTGGAGGCACCTCCAGCCTCTTGTTCAAAAGCTCGGCGCCGGTCTGCTGCAGGATCAACTCCGACGAACGGCGCAAGCGGTGCGCAAGAAACGCGCTGCCTTGTGCTTCGATGTAGAGTTATCTGAGAGCCTAGAATTATAGCGGTGCCGCTATCCGGACCTTGCTTGTTCGTACCGCTTTTGTTCTTCCGCCTGTATGCGCCGACTCGGACCAACTCAGCTCGAAGCACTGGCTTTAGACGCGATCGAAGAAGCGGCGGCCGCCTCCCACGTCGCTCCTGTTGAGCGTACACGAAGCTTGGCGCTTGCTCTCGCCTGGCTTCTGCATTGCAGCCGGCCCGACCAATACCTGCCTCGCTGGCCTTTTGAGAGCTTCTGGGCGGGTTTAGGCTGTGAAAGGGAGCACGACCGCTGGTCGGGCGTGAATGCGGCTGTGAACGCGATCTATGGCGCTTTGGGAGTCAGACGCGATCTCGACCGCATCAGCTGCCACGAAGCCCGAGTGAGCCGACGGAGAGCGCGGACCATTGCCCCGCGAGCAACTCAGAAGGCGAACGTCTGATAAGGTGGAAGGCGGACGCTTACAAATCTGGACTAGTCTGCACCCAGATGCGCGAAACGCCACGGTCTTTGACCCATTCTGTAGCTGCGGCGAGCGCTGCTTCCAGGGTTGTGTCGCTTGCCGGCAGAGAGGCGTAGAACACACCTTCACCCGATGCCTTGAAGCCGTAGCCCGTTCCAAGGAACTGACCGTCTTCGCTTGCCTCGATGATGAGCCAAGCGTCTTCGTCTTTCATTTGCGGCATCTGCTCGCCGGGTTGCAGGTAGATGTGTTCGATCATCACCCAGCGTTTCTCACAGTGCTGCCAATGGCAGCAATGGATGGAAAGCAGACATCGTCGCTTGACCTCTGCGTAGTCTGCGTCAGCTACTCAAAGCAGCTACAAAGCTTGCGCTTCCATCGTGAGTTCTTTGTAGAACTCGGGAAAGTCTCTAGCACATTCAAATGGAGACGGACCGCTGAACCCAGAGAACGAGATGTAGTAGCTCTGAGCGATTGCGAATGTTGATCCTTTCCGCGACATCCTCAGTATCGTTTTCACCGGAGTGTTGTGCGGAACACTGCCGGGTTTTGACCGGCTCAAAGAAGAACCTACGACAAAGTCGTCGATAGTCTCTATCTTGATGTCTCGCGGATCGAGATCGTGGCGTGCGCAGTAAGCCTGAGCTGCACGCACATACTGCTTCCAAATAGATGGATTCACTATGTCGAGCTTTGCTGATCGCGAGCAGAGTTGTTTGAACTCTCCTGCCGTCGTTTCACATCCACCTACGGTCAAAAGACTGGCAACAATCAAGAACAGACCATCGGACCTCACGTAACCTCCCGTGCTATGCCGCTGGAGGGCATATTGCTTGACTTGAAATGTCCGCACTAGGTGAAAAGCGGACTTAGGAAGTGAGCAATCCAGTCAATTCGCTGCTTCCGTCCACCAGAATGGCGACAACCGTGATCGCGGCGATCAGCGCGAGCAGTAGGGGATTTCTCAGTCGCCAATAGAACGTTGCGATCGGGAAAGGCCTTCCTTTTCTCGGCCACCATGAAAACAGGAGTTCATAGCTCCACCATGCATTTGCAATGAACAGTATGCCTGCAACGACCACCAGGATCCGGGGGAAAGTCCTGCCTGAGCGCCGACCCCCTTTGCGATCAGCCAAGCACCCAAGGAGATCATCAGGATGTTCTTGATCGCAAACCAGATGTTTTGCCCCATCCTGGTCTTGACACTTGCGCCGAGATAAGAAGGGGCTCTGAAGTCCACATTACCTCGCTGCTCCTGCGATATTGCGTCACCTCTCCGGGTAAGCGTGCGTCCAGATAGTCATACGGGCCTGCGCCAGTCCAACCGATTTGCCGGGCAACATCCGGATTGCCGCGGAGAAACCCTTCCCATTGCTCCTCCCGCACCTTTTGCCAGCCTGGCAATCGAACCACCAGTGCAGCCGGCCTGCCTCGCGTTGCCAAGAGGTGCGCTGCGACCTTGACCGCTTCAATGTCGTGGCCCTCGACGAACCATTCGTCCGGCCGGTCGAACAGCCATCAAAGCCGAGGATGTGCACGTTGCCTTCGATGGTGACCGACATTCGTCCGTAATTGTCCTGCACGACCAATGTATTGATTGTCAGGCTCGCATCAGGGGCAATGATTGCCGTGCGACCGCCAGTGTTACTGATGAGGGCGCCAGGGTATGGCAAATCGGCCGGAAATCGTCGCAATGTCGCTGCGTCGAGCCGAGCACGTCCCTCGCCTTTCCGATGGAAATACTGCCAGGATAAGCTCCTGGCGATCCTCTCCTAATCTCGTCTCCGCTCAAGTTCCTCTCTCTCTGCCGATCGCCGGAGCGCTTCTGTCTCGCGGAGTGACGCAGCTTGCGCACGCTCCTCGTCCCTGTCCTTCCACATCTTCTTCTGGCGTTTGCGCTCTTCGCTTCTGGCGCGATGATCACGAACGATCTCAAGCCCCAACACCGCGAGGGCGTGAAGGCCGGCGCCCCCTGAAGGCCCACCCGAGTTCTTTCCAATATTGGGCATTCCCTGCTTCCCGTAGCCGCTGCTCGCGCGACCGCTTCTTACTCATGACCAGTTCGGGTCGTAAGCGGATTGTCCGCTTTGGGTGGAAAGCAGACATCCGGTTTGCCGCTTACACTTTCGTGTCGGAAAGAGCTGCTCAGTTTCTTGATGTGCAGGCCTACACTCACATCTCAGGCGCTTCCGACGTGAAGGCTGTTTTTACGGACTGCTTATGAACTATCAGCGAGCTTTCTTTACCTGTTCGTACGAGCCCCCATCATGATTGACCCTCAGCGTTGCTGACCAGCCTTGAGTTGCCCCCCCCATACTGAGGCTCACTAGTACAACCCTTTGCCCTGGGAGCAGCCGAACAGTGCCAGTCTGGACTGACTGGTTCCCATCGCTGCTGCTCGCCTCAAGTTCATAGCGGGCGGTGAGCGGAACAGGGCTTTCTCCAATCACCATCAAGCGCGCCTGCTCGCCCGTGCCCTCCAGGACCAAGTTCACGGGCGGAGTCATGGTGCCTGCGGCGGCAAGAAGGAGCAGGTCGAACATGGCATTTCCTTTATCTCACCGTGGCGGCGGGTTGAGAATGGCTCCGACGATTGCTGCCGCCTGCTCCTGGCTGATCGGCGACTTCTCCTCGTCCTTCTTGACGGCAGGTTGCTGCGGCTGGCGAAGAGCGATGCTGGCGACGCCTTGATCTTCGGCAGTGCCCTCGCCCGCGGCAAGACGCCGCGCGACGTTCTGCGAAGCGCTCGACGTCGCTATTCGCTGCTCCAGCAACAGCCGTTGCTCAGGCGACAAGGGCGGGGGAGTGCGGTCGAACTCCGCGCTGCGCGTTTCGATCACCTTCGCGCAGGCAGCGGGCGACAGGCGTAGCCGTGTCGCGCGATCGCAACGATCTTCGCCTTCGATCACGGTTCGAGGCCCCGGCCGCGACTGTTCCGTACTGCTGAGTGCAGGGGCGGCCTCGGCGCTCGCCTTGCCCTTGGCGAGCTGCTGAAGAGGCTGGCGCTCGACCTCCGGATTGCTTCTGGGCGGCGCAAGCAAGGTTCGGTCGACCTTCTGCTCCACCTGCAGATCGTTGGAAGCTCCGCTGGTCAAGGGGGCCGGCACCTCTAGACTGTTGTCAACCGACGTGCTGATCTGCTTGATCTCAACCGGGCCAGGTTGAGCAAAGCCGGCGGTTCCGCTCAGCAGGGCCACCCACAGGATCTTCATCGTCATCCGCTTAACCATCTGCATCGCTCCTGCCACGACATGTTCGTGACGCTAGCGGTTGGTCTGGGTGATCAACAGCTGACCGCCCTGGACGCTCCCACCATTTTGCACGATCTGGAGATCGGACAAGTAGCTCCCTTGTTGATCCCAGGTCAGGCGATTGCCGACGCCGTTTTGGGCCACGGTCATCCGGTTGTTGTCGCCTTCCTGCGAGAGAGCGGCGAGATTGTCGCTGCCGCTCTGGGTCAGCAGCATGTCGTTGCCGCTGCCGATCTGGCTAAGGGCGGCGCCATTGAACTGCGAGCCGTTGGTGGCTTGGCGGGTCCATAACCGGTTGTCGGAGCCGCTCTGGGTCACCCACAAGGCGGTGCGGCCGCTTCCGAACTGCTCGGCTTGGATTAGCTGAGTGGAGCCGGACTGATTGATCGAGGCAAAGGCAGTGCCCGTGCCCCGCTGAGTAACATCGACCTCGTTGCCGGGACCGCCGTTCTGAAACACCGTGGCAAGGGCATTTGGGGCCGTCTGCACGATGGTTGCCGTCGCGCCTTGCCCGATCTGCTCGATGAAGGCGCCGCGGCCGCTGACCGATGGCATGGCCATGGCGATGGGCGGCGGCTTGCGGTCGATGCTGCGCCGCTCATCGCCGACATTGCCCTGCGGCTCCAGATTGCCGTTGTTGCCGTTGCAGGGATTGCCATTGTTCTTGAGGCACGGACTGCCGGGCGAAGCCTGGCTGGTCACGGCTGACGCCTCCGCCGCCGCAAAGGCCGAAGCAATCGCGGCGAAGGCCAGGAAGAGAGCGGGAGTGGCGCTGCGCATGGTCGCAATCCGATCGAACTGGTCTGCTTCGAGTTGGGGTGAATACGAAAAGGTAAGCAGGGCCTCCGCTCGATGTGGAGGCCCTGCTCGCCGTTATCAGTTACCCTGAGTGACGGTGGCGGTGTTGCCGCTGCCGTTCTGGTTGATGGTCGACATATTGTTGCTGCTGTTCTGGGTCAGAGTTGCACTGTTGCCGCTGCCAATCTGAGTCAGATTCGACACGTTGAGATCACCGGCCTGGATGACACTCGCCGTGTTGCTGACGCCGTCCTGCATGACGGTGGACGAATTGTCGTCACCGCTCTGATCGACAGTCGCCTTGTTACCCGACGAAGCGTAAGTCCCGAGAAGCGAGTTGGTCTGATTGATCAAGCTGCTGTTGCCATCGCCGCTCTGCAACGACGTGGCGGTCATCAGGCGCTCACTGCTGACGGCCGGATCGGACGAATACTGGTTGATCGTGCTGACGTTGTTGCTGCCGATCTGGTCGATCGACGCAGTGGTCACGATCGGATCCGGGCCACCGGGGGGGTTCGGCGCATTGTTGACGCTCTGGTTGATGGTCGCCAGATTGTCATTACCACCCTGGTCTACCCGCGCCGAGGCGAGCTGTCCGGCCTGCGTGATGAAGGCACGGTTGTCGTTGCCCGACTGGTCGACACCTGCAACGCCGGCATCACTGTCACCGGCCGAGTTGTCGAAGCCCGTCTGGGTAATTTCCGACCGGTTGCGATCGCCCGACTGATTGACGTTGACGTCTCCGCTGGAGCCGGTCTGAGTGGCAATGGAAACGTTGTTATCGCCGCTCTGATCGATCAGCGCTTCCTGACCATTGGTCTGGAAAGCATTGCCGTTGTTGCGGCCCTGCGTCAGCGCCGACGAGTTGTTGTCTCCGCTCTGATTGACCTGCGCCTGCGAGTTCAGCGAGTTCTGCGTGATTGCCGAGGTGTTGCCGTCGCCGGTCTGGGCAACTCCAGCAAAGCCGCCGGCATCATCCTGCTGGGTGATGTCGGACTGGTTACCTGCACCGTCCTGCAAGACATCAGCAACAGCGTTGTTCGAGCTCTGGGTAACACCCGAACGGTTGTTGGTCCCGGTCTGCCGGACGGTGGCGTCATTGGCGTTGCCGCTCTGCACAACGCCAGAGCGATTGTCGTCACCTTCCTGACCTACGTTGGCGAGGTTTGCATCACCGCTCTGGTTGATGTCAGACTCATTGCCCGGATAAGCGGACTGCGGCGGAGGCGCGTCGACGTTGCGCTGGTTCACGAAGGCCGTGGAAGAGCCGCTTTGGACGATGGCCGACCGGTTGTCGCCATAATCACCACCCTGAACGACATCGGCGATTGCGCCATCCGAACCAGCCTGCTGATCGATGGTCGAGTTGTTGTACGTGCCGGTCTGGCTGACGTCCGCTTCGGCGGCAGCCGCCTGCGTAATGGTGGAGCGGTTCAGTGTTCCGTCCTGGATAACACCGGCGCGAGCGCCGTCGGCGCTCTGCGTCACCAACGAACGGTTGTTCTTAAAGGCGTCAGGGCTGTAGCCGCCGAGGCTATTCGAACCCGACTGCGAGACATCAGCGTCGGCATCGGCCGTCTGCTGAACTTCCGAGTCGTTGCCGTCGCCGGACTGCTGAACCTTGGCCCCTGCACCACTGGTCACCTGATTGATCAGCGACTTCTGGTTGGAACCAGCTTGGCCCAAAGTCGCCTGGTTGTTGTTGCCATTCTGGATCACGTCCGAGGTGGAGCTCGAACCCGACTGGGTAACGCCAGCATTATTGTTGAGGCCCGTCTGCGTTACCGCGGACTGATTGCTTTGCGCATAGGCCGGAGTCGCCACTGCGATGGCGAGAGTGGATACAGTTGCTAGGATGAAGCGTTGCATGGTTGTCAATCCTTGTTCGAGGGTCGATAACCATGTCGCCTCTCTATGAGAGGTGACATGGGTTGGTACTCACCGTCCTTGTCGCGCGCGTTGGAGCTGCAACTCCGGCGCGCGCTTTCGTTTCGGGCCTTGGCACCGCTGCAACGGCCCCACGTCCCGCCTGGCTCACTCTGCTCTTCCGGGGGCCAGGTCCCCGGTGAGAGCTGTTACGGAGCCCTCACGAGCCCCGATCTTGTGTCGCTACCTAGCTCCCGGCAGCGGTTGATTTCTTCACCACCGCAGTTTCCCGCGGTTTGACCTTCATCGGCGCGGCGCGGCGCGCTCGCTCCATTGCCTCGCGGGCCTGCGCCGCGTTGATCAACCCGTTGCGCTCTGCGCGATACCGCTCGATCAGCGGCTGCCCGGCCCGGGCGTCGGCAAAGCTCCACACCTTGAGATCGGCGCCTTCCAGAACCAGCGCGTGCACCGCTTTCTCGATCGCCTGCTGCAGCGCGAGATGGTCGGGCTCGTTGGTGGTGAAGCCCGCCTCGGCTTCCAGAAGTTCCTTGAACGCCACGAACTTGAAGGCGCTGGCGCCGATCGCCTTGGACGCAATGGTCTTTGAAGCGGTGACCGTGGTCAGCACTTCGCCAGTGCGCACCGAAACCGCGCGAAGATACACGGTAACGGTGTCCTGGCGATATTCGGAGCGCCCGCCGATCCCGAGGAACGACGCGCCGGCGCCGCCGGTGACCGTGTTGGTGTCGTAACCGACGATTCCCCCTTCCAGCAGCACACCGGCGAACAGCATGGCCGGCAGCGCCTGCGCATTGATCTCTTTCTCGCCAAGATAGCGCTCGCGCATTTCGCGAATGATCTGCCGCTCGTTCAGGAGGTTGCGCAGCGATTCGCGCTCGACAATGGTGAACCACTGGCGATTGCCCGCGTCCTGCAGCGCCTTGGCCAGAATGGATCCGCCGCCCTGAGACACTGCGCGCGAAAGCGTTTGCCCGGTTTCCACATCGCGAAACTGTCCGGTCTGGTCGGTGAACCCGTAAACGGCCACGGCGACCGGGCGCTGCGGCGGCGGAAGTTCCTGCAAGAGAACCTGGGTTTGCGTGCGGGCCGGGAAGTGAGCGAGCGAGGTGGTTTCCGGAATGGCGTCACGCCCGCTGCCGGTTACGGACTGGCACGCGCTAAGCAACAGTGCGGCAACAAGAAGTGTTGGTTTGCGCATGGTTCAGGGCACGCTGACGAAGGTTGGAATGACAATGGTCGTCACTTCGCCGTTGCTGGTGATGGTCAGCGTGATCGCATCAATGCCACGAACGAACTCGATCGTCTGGTCACCGAACTGGATGGTCCCGCTTTCCTGCGGATCTTCCCCGAAAATCGCATCAACGATCTGCGACGATAGTGCGGAAAGAAGACGCGATTGAAGCTGCCGCGCAAAGACATCTGCCTCGCTGCCACGCGCCGGCGCATCCGGGTCCTTGGTCTTGTTCTGCGCATTGGCGATGCCCAGCAAGTGCTGCGAATTGAAGGGGTTGCCACCAAAAGTCGGATTAATGGGCTGATAGACTAAGTCTCCGGCAAGCGCCGGTGACGATATGCATACGCCAGCGATGACAGCCGCACTCAGGGCGGCTGGCCGATTGAACCGCATTGCAGTTGAACCCCTTGTTTCCTCTTCCGCGCCGAGTCGGCGGGAAGATGGTGAAAACTTAACGTCTAATTTATCGCATTCAAGCAATTTAATATAATGATTTAAATTAGCGTGCTTCAGATTGGGACTGAGCCCTCGGAGATCTAAGGCTCGCCTGCCAATGCGGGAGGCAAAGGCCGCGTAAAGGCTTCGCTCCGACGTCCATTCACATGAAACGGCGGCGATGCTGCTGGCGGAGCCCCGGGAGAGGCACTGTAGGCATCACGAGGTCGGCTGCCCCACAGCCTTTCGCGACCCCACTGTTCTTCATTAATTATGCGCCAACAGGTATCCGGAGAATCTACTGAGATGATTAATCCGCAGAGTCTTGTATGCATGCCTGCGGGGGATTGTATGACATGCCGATGGGCGCAGCATTAAAGGGCTGGTCGAGAGAACGTGGATGGTATCCTAATGCCCACGCGCCAGTGTCGGGTAGGCCACGTTTCTCGCTTCAATGGGTCGGAGTACTTGCGCTCTACGGCATCGGCTTTGTCGCGCTTCGATCTTGGTCAGCGCAATGGGCGACCTTCAACCTATTCAGCTTGTGGTTTCCGGCTGCTGGCCTGCGTTTCGCCTTTCTTTGGTTCGTCGGCCCACGAGTAACCATTTGGGCGGCCTGCGCGGAGGCGCTGGCCAGCCTAGGCTTCGGGACTGTGGATCTTGGACCACAACCGCTGCTTGGGATCGTCCGAACGGTCTCTCCCTGCCTCATCTATGGTTTGGTGATCCACCTGCTTGGCCATGGTCGGACGACCCCTGCGACCAGCGACATCAATCCCCTTTCTTTCAGCGCCGCTGCGGTGATCAGTCCCATCCTCGCCGGCCTAGGAGCCCTTGCAACCGCTTTCCCCGAACTCGATGCCACAAGCCATTCCGACCTACGCACTGTGTTCGATAGCATGCTGGTCTTTGCGCTTGGTGACCTTTTAGGAATCCTGCTGATTGCGCCGCCACTGCTGGCATTGAGCACCTGGCGGTGGCGGAGCCAGCCGCTGCGAATGTCAGGCAGCGTGCAATCGGCACATTGGATCGAGTCAGTTGTCGTTCTCGCTTCGGCTTGGGGTCTCGTGTGGCTCCTTTTCGAGCTCGGCTATGGTGTGTTGCTCGCGCCGGTTCTGCTGGCGACGTTATGGGCTGGCCTGCGTTCCGGGCGCGTTGCCGCTTGGATCGCCCTTGCCGTAAGCGCTTTGATTATCCTCCCTGTGTCGGACACCAGCTTCAATGAACTGGAACGGATACACGCGCACATGCTGCTCGCCTGTATCGCGGCCGGTGGTTATCTCGTGGGCAGTTACGCTGAGAGTCAGGAGCGATCGGCGCGGGAAATACGCCGCCGTGATCGCCTTCTGTTCCAGGCGGAGCGGCTGAAGACCCTGCGAGCCATGTCTCTGGGCGTTATACACGAGATCAGCCAGCCCTTATCTACCATTGCACTCGAGGCGAGCAGTCTTACAAAAGTGACGGCAACTGCTTCGCCAGACTACAATGCCGTCCACGAAATGGCCGAGCGGATTGGCCGCAAGACCAACGACCTGTCGGAACTTGTCCGGCGTTTCCGGCGCTTCGGTGAAGGCGGCCCGGAGGAGCGCAGCCTCGTCGGCGCGAAGGCCATTCTCAGCGACATCATCGATCTGATCCGGCCGGAAGCGGAGCAGGCCGGCGTTCGGCTTCATGTGTCGCCAGCTCCCGACGTCCTTGTCGAGGTCAGCGACGTTGAAATCCGCCAGGCGCTGCTGAATCTCGCACGCAATGCTCTTGCTGCCTCGCCTCAGCCGGGCGGCTCGCTTTGGCTCAGCTGCCGCGCAGATGACTCCAGTCTGTCGTTCACAATCGAGAACATCCGCACCGGCGAGCCGCGCCCGGCTGGCATGCGGATCGGACTGCTGATCGCGGAAGCTATCGCCAAGGTGCACGGGGGTAATCTACACTTTGACAGTCCCCGCCCCGGACGCGTGCGGTGCAACTTCGTCATTCCGATCGCCAAGAGCTCTGACAAGCAATGACCATCGTTCCGCTCATCTACGTAGTTGATGACGATAGCGACTTCGCCGCTTCGCTTACGCGAGTGTTGCGTTCGGCAGGCTATGCAACTGAGCCGTTCAATGATCCGGCGGCTTTGCTTGACGCTTATCTGTCGGCACCAGCTGATTGCGTCCTGACGGACGTCATGATGGGAGAGATGGACGGCTTCGCCTTCGCGGAGAAGCTCCGCAAGATTGACCGGTGCGTCCGCCTCATTTTTGTCACAGGGTGGCCATCAACGAGCGCTGCGGTGAAGGCGATTCGCCAGTTAGATGCTGCCGACTACCTCGAGAAGCCGGTGCAGGAAGAGGCTCTTCTGCTCGCCGTGGCAGCAGCAACCGCAGACGGCGTGCGGCGACGCACGATCCAGCAACGAACAGCCGTCCTGACAGCGCGAGAACAGCAGGTACTATCGCTACTCGTCCGCGGCTATTCGTCAAAGGAGATCGCTCGGGAGCTCGATATCAGCCCCCGAACGGTAGAAAGCCACCGTGCCCAGATCTCGAGCAAAACTGGCGCCCGAACGCTGGCAGCCATGGTCGCCCTGTCTGAGTTAACATGAACTTCTCAGCTGGCGCTCGCTTTGAAAGGGTTCGCCACCGCGCCAACCAAGTGCTGCGGAGTATTTACCTATCAGCGCCGCACATCCGCCTATGAAGCGGCCGTGCATCGTGGGCGTCTGGACTGGGCGCAGAGTAGACCTCAGAGTGCGATGTGCTGAATGTCCGCTTTGGGTCGTAAGCAGACATTCGCTGACCGGCTGAACAAACGTCAGCTTACGGGTGAGCGCCTTACAGCGCCGGGCTTCCTCTATGGGCGCCGAGCGGAATGGCCGCACGTGGCCGAAAGCAGCCTTTCCGCTCTTCGGGGCCGAAAGGTGCAAGAAGACGTCAGCTCCTAAGGCTACCAACAGCCGGCATAGCTTGGAGCGGGGGCGCACCGTTTCGTTCGGGGAGTTACTGCTGAAGCCCATCCACTCATTGCTAATCGCGCACGTGAATGGCAGCGGCTCGAAAACGAGTTTCCAAATCAGGCGGGCAACATCCGCAGATGTCGATGGCTGTTCTTGGCGGGGAAAGCCCTTCTTATCTTGAGTGCAAGCCGACCTTTGCGAATGCTCAATCGACGACCGACCGAGGGTGCAGCCTTTTAGAGCTCGCGGCTACGACAGGGCGGCCGGAATGCGCGGTGACTCCTATCAACTCGGCTGCGATGCAGTAGCGCCGACCGGAAAGCAGGCGGTTCACTTTCCACCACCAGCAGACAGGCGGTCGAGCGCTTCCTAGAGCGTTCGCAACCGGCCGAAAGCCGCCCCGCCTAACTAAAGGCAAGGCCACTCCTTGAAATCCAGACCCCTCGTCTTTCTTTTGATGATGTGGCTGAGAGCACTTTTGCGGCTGGATCACGGAAGGAAGCACACGGCGGTCGGAGCGGAACTGACTCGTGAGGTTCGGAAATCGAAGCGAAAAAACGATCGCGCAAGACCTTGCATTGATAACGACGGTACTCCGTGCTTCCCGAGATTATGACGTTTCTGACCCACTCAACGATGTCTGCGCGCTGCTTGGGAGGTCGCTGGTCGAAGTCGTCCGGAAGGTGCCACGCAATGCGTCTCCGCTCTGACGACTTAAGGAGGAGCGATCCAGCTTGGCGAGTTGTCGCACGTCCACGATGGGCCAACTTCGACCGGAAGTAACCCACGGGAAGTCGATACCGATGCTCAATGCGCTCGAGCACGCGCAGGCTGGTTGTCGAGCGAGGGGCCTTGGGGCCGGCGCACCACTCGCGGATCGTAGTTCGATCCAAGGTTTCGCCCGCGCGGGTCACGGCGCGGTGCAGGTGCCAGATTGTGTCGCCGTGTCGCGACATGTGTGCAGCGAGGGCTTCGTCGAAGCTAGCCGGGTCGAATCACCCGGTGAGGGGTTCAGGTAACTCCACGATGGGTCGGGGCTTCGGGCCACGGCGCTTGGCGGGTTGCTTCGTGGAGCTCTTGCGAGTCCGGGGCTGAGAACTAGCGGCATTCGTGGGTAGGGCCCTTCAATGAAGGTTTCCCCCGCGGCCTGATCAACGAACAAAGTGCCTGATATGATTGAATAAAGTCCCTGTTCCGACAAATAACAGGACTAGGTCTCTGCGCACGGAAAACCCGCAGAAATCCGGCGCTGGGAGTCAACGGGATCATCGAAAAAGCGTCGCATTGGCCTGTTTTGGGCCGCGATTTGACGCGAATTCCCTGTTCTGCGGGATTATCAGGGAAGATACCGATTATCGCCACACTGCGTCGCGCACCACTTCCCATTCTTCTCAGTCCCGGTCCCGGCGGAACCTCGCTGGAGGAGTGGCATTAACCATGCTGCAAGAGTTGGCGGGCACAAGGATCTCTGATCGAGAAGGATTGGGTTTGATCCGTGCAATTTCTCCGTCATCCCATGATCCAAGGCGCGCAGGCGACCCTTCATGCCCGTTCGCTGACGTTGCTGTGCGGTCTTCAGAATAACCTCGGGCGGATCGCGTTGTGGTGGATGGCAGCCATCGCTGCCGCCGCCAGCTTGCGGATCGCCATCAGTCCGCTTGCGACCTGGCAGCCGGTCAGCGTCGCTCCCTACTTGCTTCTGGTCTGTGCACCGGTGGCGAGCTGCCTGCTGGCGCTGCGCTGGTTCGCGGATGGTCCGGCCATGCCGCAGCCACGCTTGCGTCTGGCGCGGGTCGGCCGCTGGCGTGACGTGCCGCTGGCCGAGGCGGAGCGGCATCCGCTCTACGGAACCAGCGGGATCATGGTCAGTCTGTTGATCGGCATGCTGCTCAACGTCCCCGTGCGCGCGGCCGAATATCTGGTTACCATGCCGGCGATCACGCCGGCGGTGCCCGGCTGGCTTGCCGTGCTCCACCACGCCATGACGCTGGACGTGGTGATCGTCAGTAGCCTCTACGTGATCGCCTTCGCGATGGCGCTGCGGCGGGCACCGATGTTTCCGGGCTTTCTGGCGCTGGTCTGGCTGGTGGACGTGTCGGCGCAGCTGCTGATCGCGCGCGCGGTGATGGCGACCGACATTCCCGCGACGGTGGCAACGTCCTTGCACGGGGTGCTGCAAGGCAATGTAACCAAGGTGGCGATCAGCGCCAGCCTGTGGCTGCCGTACCTGCTGATGTCGACAAGGGTGAACGTGACCTTCCGGCACCGACTTCCGCGCTGAAGCGAACGCGACTCACCGCCGAGTCGGTGCAGGAGCGCGCCATTGGCGGAACGAGAAAACGCCATCCCGATCGCAAAAAAGCAGTCCACGTTTGAAACAGAAAAAAGATCCCGAGCACGTTTTTTCCTAAATTAGTGGGTCAAAACAGCATCTTAGTGCAAAAAGATGCTGCCTATTGATCGCAACCTAAGTCAATCATAACGATTGACTCTTAATGTTGGTTAATACCTTCTTAACCCAGCCGAGCGGGCCTGGGGGCACAATCGGAGACCGACACCGACTAAGGGTTGGGTACGTTTTTCGGTGTTATGTCGCCGCAAGAAACCCCTTCAGCGCGCGACGCTGTTTGGAGGCGTCCGGATGATGGACGTCATCAGAAGAGGGGATTTCCAATGACGTTCATCAACATGCTTCGTGACGAGGCCGCCGCGTCGGCCGCCGAATATGCACTGCTGCTCGCCATTGTGGGTAGCCTGGTTGCCGCTTCCGCCATCGCTCTTGGCACCAACATCGGGCACGCCATGGATGGCGCCGGAAAGAAGATCTGTAACCCTGAAGGGGCTGACAAGCTCTGCGATGAGACCACAGGGGAAGCCGTAGCTGGCGGCTAAGTGTTTGGCTCCCGCGTCCTCAACGGCGCGGGAGCTACCTTCCGATCGCAATGCAAGCTTGCCTTGTTGATCAAGAAGTAAACTGCGTCCTGAAGGGGGGGGCCACCAGATGAAGCGACAGTCACTGCTCGCGTTGGGGGTTGCGCTAGTTCTTGGAACCGTGGCCGTGTTCCTGGCGAATACCTATCTGCTAGCCGGTCGCAATGCGCAGACGCCCGACGGCATGAGCAAAGTGGCCGTCGCCAACATGCCGCTGGAGTTCGGCACGGAACTGAAGCCGGAGATGATCCGGCTGATCAACTATCCCACCGATGCGCTCCCGGCCGGCAGCTTCCACAGCGCCGCCGAGCTGACCAACGCAAAGAACCGCCGGGTGGTGATCGCGCCCATGGCGGCGAACGAAGTCATCCTCGCCAGCAAGATCTCGGGTGCGGGCCAAGGCGCGTCGATCGCCGCCTTGCTGCCCGACGGCATGCGGGCGGTATCGGTGCGGATCAACGACGTTTCGGGCGTCGCGGGATTTATCCAGCCGAGCGACAGCGTCGACGTCCTCATCACGCGGCAGATCAGCCGCGGTGATCGCGAACAGCAGGTCACCGACGTGCTGCTCCAGAACACCCGCGTCATCGCCATGGGCCAGCGCGCCAAGAACGAGACGGGCAAGCCGGCGGTGGCCAAGACCGCGACGCTGGAAGTATCGCCGGTCGATGCGCAGAAGCTGGCGCTTGGCCAGCAGGTCGGCGATCTCAGCCTCGTGCTGCGCAAACCGGGCGAGCAGGATAGCCTCGGCAGCGTCCAGACCGTCAGCCTCGACGACCTGCGCTCGGGCGTGTCGGCCGGCACGTACGGGTCGGCCATGGCCGCCTCGGCACTGGCGCAGCCGGCGCGGCGTCCGGGATGGACGCCGGTGGTGCAGCGTGCCGCGGCTCCGCGCCGCCAGGCGCCGCGTGCCGCTGCACGGGCTCCAGCGCCCGCAACGGCACCGGTTCGCAACAATGTCGACGTTGTCAGGGGGACCGCCGCGACCAGCTACGAAGTGGGGGGCATCAGTGGCCGTTAAGTCTCTGCTCGGGGCGGCGGGGGCCGCCGCGCTGCTGCTTGGCGCAAGCCCGGCGGCCGCTCAGGTCACGTCCGTCAGCGCTGCCCAAGGCATGCACGCCGGCGAACTCGTGGTGCCGATCGCCAAGAGCCAGGTGCTGCGGACCGACCGTCCGTTCGCCAAGGCGCTGATCGGCAATCCGGAGATCGCCGACGTCCTGCCGCTGACCAGCAGCTCGCTATATGTTCTGGGCAAGAAGGCGGGCACCACCAGCCTGACGCTTTACGACCGCAACAACAGCCTCATCGCAGTAATGGATGTCGCGGTCGGGCCCGACGTGCTGGGCCTTCGCCGACAGTTGGCGGAACTGGTGCCCGAAAGCCAGATCGGCGCCCGTCTGTCGAACGAATCCATCGTTCTGGAAGGCATCGTGCCAAGCGGCCCAGCAGCCGACCGGGCAGTGCAGCTCGCCAGCACTTATGCTCCAGGCAAGGTCGTCAATCTCCTGTCGGTTGGTTCCTCGCAGCAGGTCATGCTCGAGGTGCGCTTCTCCGAAGTGAAGCGATCGGCGCTGCAGCAGATCGGCATCGGCACCTTTGTCGGGTCGGATGCCGGCAAGCTGCAAGGCGCGATCGGCGGCGGCGCCGGGCTGGTCGGCGCCGGACCGCCGACGCTGGGCGCAATCACCGACAGCTTCGGCATCATCTCCCGCACGTTTCGGGCGTTCGGGTCGAACTTCAACCTGACGCTCGACGCACTGGAGCGGAAGGGGGCGATCACCACGCTCGCGGAGCCGACGCTGATCGCCTTGTCAGGCGAAACCGCCAATTTCCTCGCCGGCGGCGAGTTTCCGATACCCACCGTGCAGGGGAATGGCGGCGGCGGCACCGACAGCAATAGCGGCCGTGCCATCACCGTCGAGTTCAAGCCGTTCGGCGTCAGCCTCGCGTTCACGCCGACAGTCTTGGCCGATGGCGTGATCAACCTGGTGGTCGCGCCGGAAGTCAGCTCGATCGATCCGTCGGCGTCGGTGATCATCAACGGCCTGCGCGTGCCAGGCTTGCAGACCCGCCGCGCGAAATCGGTGGTGGAGCTTCGCGATGGCGAGAGCTTCGCCATGGCCGGCCTTATTCGCAAGGATTTTCAGGATACGATCCGTCAGGTGCCATTGCTGGGATCGCTGCCGATCATCGGAACGCTGTTTCGCTCGACCGGCTTCCAGCGCGAAGAAACCGAGCTGGTGATCATCGTCACGCCGCGGCTGGTGCGGCCGGTGCGCCCCGACCAGCTTCGCGCGCCGACCGATCGGGTGCAGCCGCCGGCGCCGGCCGATCTCTACCTTCTGGGCCGTACGGACACGGGCGTCGGGCCGGCACCGGAAGTGGGCGTCAACAATCCGCCTCCGCCGAGCGGCGCGGCATCGGGAGGCATGGCCGCCAA
Organism: Sphingomonas sp. LHG3443-2; assembly: GCF_049896405.1. Classification (NCBI taxonomy): domain Bacteria; kingdom Pseudomonadati; phylum Pseudomonadota; class Alphaproteobacteria; order Sphingomonadales; family Sphingomonadaceae; genus Sphingomonas; species Sphingomonas sp. LHG3443-2. The sequence continues at coordinate 312,075 of NZ_JAFCUG010000001.1, read as the reverse complement.
GAAGACGCCCGCCGGACCGGTCGGCTTTGAAGGGGATTATGGTCATGTGCTCTAGGCTGCTCGGCGCTGCCGCCGTCCTGCTGTTGGCAGGTGGATGCAATACGGTGGACCCGCGCACCGGCTCGGTCGACCGCAGCTTCGGGGAGGCGGTTGCCTGGAACAAGGCGGTGCAAACCATCACTCCGGACCCGGTCTATACCGCCGAGGACGCCGCGGCGGGGAGCGACGGCGCCAAGGCCGCGGCGGCGTCCGAACGCTATCGCACCGACAAGGTGAAGCCGCTCGAACGCATCACCAGCACGCAGACCAGCGGCTCCGGCTCGGGACCGAAGTAGGGAGGTGATGCGGTGCTTGGGATCGCGCAACAGCTGATCAAGGCAGAGCGGGCGGCCATTGCGCCAACCGTTGCCTTGTCGCTGTTCGCGCTGATCGGTGCTGCCGGCCTCGCCTTCGACTATACCCGGATGGCTGCCATGGACACCGAGCTCCAGAACGCCGCCGACCAGGCGGCGCTGGCAGCGGCGACGCAGCTCGACCGGGTGGCTGCGGATGAGGAAACCGGCGAAGAAGGGGCACGGGCGCGTGCCCTCAAGGCAGCCGCTGCTTCGGATCCCGACGATCGCCTGGCCGCCAACGTCACCCGCTTCGCCAACGATGGCGATGGCCGGGACATCGTTGTCACGCTCAGATTCTGTTCCGAGTTCGACGATGACGAGCCGAGCACCGACACGGCCTGCGACGAAGCCGACGACGATGAGGACGCGCGCTTCGTCGTCGCCACCACCACGCTCCGCACCGCCCATTATGCGCTTACTCCGATCGTCGCTGCCTTCAGCGGCAGCTCGGCCGCGCAGGCGGTGGCGGGAGTAGAAGCATCGCTGTGCAACGTGGCGCCGCTGCTGGTGTGCACCGGCAAGGATTTCCCAACCGATGACGACATCGGGCGCGGTCTTCGGATGAAGGTGGCGGGCGGTAGCAGCTGGGTGCCCGGCAATTACGGATTGCTTGATTTCGGCGCGGGCAACACGGGCGTGATCGACGCTCTGCTCGGGTTCGGGCTGAACGGTTGCCAGAACACCGACGACAACGAGACCGAGCCCGGCAACAAGAACGTCACCGACGCGGTCAACACCCGCCTCGACTATTACGCCGGAAGCCCTTCCACCAAGAGCCCAAGCGCTTGCGATACGTCGACCGGCGCTGGCTGCCCTGCGCCGAACGCCCGCAAGGACATGGTCATCGACCTCACCAGCAAGAAGGCCACGAGCTTCGAGACGGTGTCCGGAACGCCTACCGAAGCGGAGCAAGCCGCCGCAGCGCTCGCGGCTCCTGCATGTCCGGCGGACCCGAAGACCGACGGCTACGCCTTTGAAAAGACCAGCGACACCACCATCGGCTTCGCGCGCGACACGTGCCACTATAGCGACAGCTGCACAGGCGGGAATTTCGGCGATAAAGCGTGGGCGCGCGGCGCCTATCTCGCCAACAATCATCCAGGTGTCACGGCGGCGCAGATCGCGACCGAACTGGACAACGGATCCACCGGAGCGACCCTCACCCGCTACGACGTCTATCAGTGGGAGCTGAAAAGCCCGGCCACGCGCATGGGCACGAAGCGAACGGTGCAGCTCGAAGGGCCGCCCGACCCGCCAAAGGGCAAGAAGACCACCTACACCTGGAAGGTGAGGACGCAGTGCGCTTATCCTTCCGTGAAGTTCGGATCGACTGCCTATCCTGAGCAGAAGGATCGCCGGATCCTTCCGGTGGTTGCGGCGGACTGCAGCAAGCTGAAGGGGAAAGGCTCGGCGTTCGAGGATTATCAGATCCTTCGCGTCTTCGACGTCTTCCTGACCGAACCCTCCCTGCAGCGCGGACCATCGAGCGCGCCGACCACCGACGAGAAGGAAATCTATGGTGAGGTGATTGGACCCGCCACGACCGGTGAGACGGGCAACGGCTTTCAATATTACGCCCGCAGCAAGCCGTACCTGATCCGATGACCGGGCGCGTGAACCTCCTCTTTCGCGACATGCGCGGAGCCGCCGCGGCGGAAATGGCCATGGTCCTGCCGCTGCTGATCATCATCATGTTCGGCAGCATGGAGCTGGGTAACTACTTCATGCAGGAGCATGTGGTGGTGAAGCAGGTGCGGAACGGCGCACGGTTCGCCTCCCGCCTGTCGCTGAGCTCGGAATATTCCTGCCCGACCACGATCTTCGACGCCGACAAGTCTGAAGAAGAGACCGGCCTCACGCCCGACCAGCAGAACATCAACGTCACCCGGACCGGCCGGGTCGACGGCAGCGGCACTGCCCGGTTCGCGGAAGATGCCGAGCCGTGCGGCGATGCGTCCGCGGTGGCGGTCACGTACCGCTGTGCCGATCCCGACGAATTCAAGGGAATCTACACCGCGCTCGACGGCGACGTGCCGGTGGTCAAGGTGGCCGCTTCCTACCGCTACGACTCGTTGTTCAACAAGCTCGGGTTCGATGCCACCAACCTGTGCGTGACGGCGGAGTCCGAAGTTCCGGTGGCGGGTCTATGACGCGTCTTGCCGTCCGCCTGGGCCACTCCGAAGCCGCCGCATCTGCCGCCGAATTCGCCATGGTGCTGCCGCTGCTGCTGATGCTCCTGCTTGGGATCATCGACATCGGCCGCTTCATGTGGGAGATGAACCTTGCGGAGAAAGCGACCCAGATCGGCGCGCGCCAGGTCGCGGTGACCAATCCGGTGTCGCCGGGGCTCATCGAAGCCAATTTCGCAAGCGACGACATTGCGCCTGGGCAGCCGATCCCGGCGAATGCGATGCCGGACGTGATTTGCTCAAGCACGGAATGTTCGTGCGCGGTCAGCACCGGCGGGGCGGAATGCCCGCTGGAAGACGAAAGCGTCGCCACGACCGCCTTCACCAACATCGTCACGCGGATGCAGGCGATCAAACCCGACATCACCGCCGCGCAAGTTCGGGTGACCTACAGCGGATCGGGCTTCGGCTTCGCCGGGAGCCCACCGACCAAGGGCGGCGGAAGCGTCGAAGAACAGATGGAAGTCTCGCCCTTGATCACCGTCAGCATCGAAGGAGCGCAATTCACCCCGATCACGTCCCTCCTGCTCGCCAGCGTCAATCTTCCGACCGCGTCCACAACGGTCGTCGCCGAAGATCTGTCGGGCATCTACTCGAACTAGGAAAAGAGCCGTTGAGCGTCATGAACCAGCAGGAAACAGCCAGGGCGTGGCGCCTCCAAGGGCGCGAAGCCGAAGTGCAGCTGTACCTGAGCGCCGCCGAAGGCGACGTCGGCGCGCTGATCGGCGCCCGGGTTCTTGGCCTCCCGCTGTCGCTGAACATCGTGCCGGTGTCCGATTGGATCGACGCTTCCGACCTTGGCCGCGCTGCCGTGGCCGTGGTTCAGGTGGATGCGGATTCGTCGGCGTCGGTGAAACGGTTCGAGCGGTTGGTCGCCAGCGTGTCCGACACGCCGGTGATCGCCGCCGCGTTCGAACCGCCGCTGGCGCTTGTCCGGTCACTTCTTCGCAGCGGTGCGCACGACGTCTTGCCGCTGCCATTGTCCCTGGACGATCTGGAAACCTCGATCGCGCCGCTTGCCCAGCAGGTGCAGCAAAAGGAAGTGCAGGCGCTCGCCAGTTCGTCCCGTCTGGTCACCTTCTGCAAGGCGCGCGGGGGAAGCGGGGCGACGGCCATCGCAAGCCAGCTCGCCTGTCGCTTTGCTGCTCGCGAAGCCGCGGCCGGGCGGGAAGCCTGCCTGCTCGATCTCGACGTGCAGTTCGGCGACGTCGCCTTCCAGCTTGGCCTCCATCCCAAGTTCAGCCTCAGCGATGCGATCGCGGCCGGCGTCAGGCTGGACGGCGAACTGCTCCGCTCCATCACCACGCGTCACCCCAGCGGCTTGTCGGTGCTTTCGGCGCCGGAAGAGATGCTGCCGCTTGAAGCGCTCAACAACGATCAGGTTCTTGGCGTCGTCGAGCGTGCGCAGCGGGCGTACGGCACCGTGTTCGTCGATCTGCCCGCGAACTGGACCCACTGGTCGCTGTCGCTGGCCGCGAGGTCCGATCTCATCCTGATGATCGCCGATCTCAGCGTCGCCGGACTGCGTCAGGCGCGGCGCCAGCTTGATCTTCTGGAGGAGCAGGATCTTGGCAATGTGCCGCTGGAGATCGTCCTCAACCGCTATGAGAAAAGCCTGTTCGGTTCGGTCAAGCAGGCGGACGCCGTGAAAGCGCTGGGACGTGAGTCACGCTTCACCGTTGCCAATGATCCGGCAACGATCACGGGCGCGATCGAGCGCGGCGTCACAGTCGACGAGATCAAGCGCAGAAGCGCATTCGGCAGCGACCTCGACCGCATCGACAAGGCCCTCGTTTCCCTTCTCGGACGGGAGCGCTGAGGCATGTGGCAGATCCGCAAACGAGAATCTGACGTGGCACCGGCATCGGCACCGGAAGCGAGTGCGGTAGAGGAGAAGGTCACGCCCCTGGCAGAGCGGCGGCTGATGAACATCGGTGATGCCGGTGCCTTCGCGAACCAGGATGCCAACACCGAGCTCAAGGTCGCGCTTCACCAGCGGCTGCTCGACCTCATCAACCTGTCGGCGCTCGAAACCATGTCGCGCGCCCAGATCGAGGAAGAGATCGGCGAGCTGATCCAGGAGGAGATCGCCAAGCAGAACCACGCACTCAATCAGGTCGAGCGGCGGAAGCTGGTCGACGACGTGCTGGACGAACTGCTCGGGCTTGGTCCGCTGGAACCGCTGCTCAAGGATCCGACGATCACCGACATCCTCGTCAACGGCTACAATCGCATCTTCGTGGAACGCTTTGGCTCGCTCGAGCCGAGTTCGGCGCGGTTCAAGGACGACCGGCACCTTATCCGGATCATCCAGAAGATCGTCTCGGCGGTCGGCCGCCGGGTCGACGAGAGCTCCCCACTGGTGGATGCGCGCCTTGCCGACGGTAGCCGCGTCAACGCGGTGGTGCCGCCGCTCGCCATCGACGGCCCGCTGCTGTCCATCCGCAAGTTCGCCAAGGTGCCGATCTCGATGGACCGGCTGGTCGAGATCGGATCGCTGCCGCAGGCGATTGCCGAGGTGCTGCAGGCAATCGTCAAATCGCGCCGCAACGTCCTCATATCGGGCGGCACCGGCTCGGGCAAGACGACCATGCTCAACGCAATGTCGGCCTACATCGACAATCGCGAGCGCATCGTCACCATCGAGGACAGCGCCGAGCTGCAGCTCCAGCAGGCACATGTCGCACGGCTGGAAACGCGTCCGCCCAATACGGAAGGGAAGGGCGAGATCGCTCAGCGCGACCTCGTCAAGAACGCGCTTCGGATGAGGCCTGACCGGATCATCGTCGGCGAAGTGCGCGCCGGCGAAGCCTTCGACATGCTGCAGGCGATGAACACCGGTCACGACGGGTCGATGACCACCGTGCACGCCAACACCGCCCGCGATGCCGTCTCCCGCATCGAGCAGATGATTGGCATGTCGGGCATCGACATCCCGGCCCGCTCTGCCCGGGCGCAGATCGCGTCGGCCATCAACATTGTCCTGCAGCTGGTGCGCCTGTCCGATGGCCGTCGCCGCCTCATCAGTTTGTCGGAGATCACCGGCATGGAAGGCGACGTGGTGACCATGCAGGAAATCTTCCGCTTCCGGCAAACCGGGCGCTCCGCCGATGGCGATGTGCTCGGCCGGTTCGAAGCGACCGGCATCCGTCCACGCTTCCTCGACGATGCGATCAGCCACGGCATCATGCTGTCGTCCGACCTTTTCCGGCCCGAGGTGAGGTTCGACCAATGACCGACGACCTGCTTCGAGTGCTCATCCTGGTGCTGGTCTTCGCGGCGGTGTTGCTCGCGGTGGAGGTGCTGCTCGGCGGTTACCTGCGCCTGCGCAACAAGGACCGCTCGATCAACAAGCGCTTGCAGATGATCGGGCGCGGAGTGTCGCGAGCCGACACGCTTAGCACGCTCCGGCGGCACAATCTGGACATGGTCGACAAGGTCCCCGCTCCCTTGCGGGCCGTTATTCGCAAGCTCGAACGAACGCTGCTCGCGGCCGGCCTCCTCATCCCGACGGCACGATTGCTAGTCCTGATCGCGCTGGCACCCGTGCTGTTGCTGTCGTTCATCATCGTGGTGATGCTCGCCGCCGGTGCGCCGATCGGTGCCGGACGGCTCCTCCTGGTCGGCACCTTTTCCCTCGTTGTCGGTGCCTTCATCCCGCTGATGCTGCTTGGCCGCCGCGCGCAGAAGCGGCGCAAGAAGATGCAGGAGCAATTTCCCTTAGCGCTCGACGTATTCGTCAGGGGCCTTCGCGCCGGTCACCCTGTCGCAGCAGCGCTCGACCTTCTAACGGTCGAGATGCCCGATCCGATCGGGTCGCAGTTCGGCCTGGTGGTCGACGAGGTCACCTATGGCGCCGAGCTTCGCGACTCTCTCGCGGGGCTGGCGGAGCGCTGGGACCTCGACGACATGCGCATGTTCGTGGTCAGCCTCTCGGTCCAGCATGAGACCGGCGGCAACCTGGCCGAGATCCTGGAGAACCTGTCGCGGGTGATCCGTGACCGCCAGTCGATGCTGATGAAGGTTCGCGCTTTGTCGAGCGAAGGGCGCATGACGGCCGTTATCCTGACCCTGCTCCCGGTGCTGACCTTCGGCGGGCTGTTCCTGCTCAACCCCAAATTCTACCTGCAAGTGGCCGACGACCCGGTGTTCGTGCCCGGTTTCGGTGCGCTTATCCTCCTCTACTGCATCGGGTTCGTCACGATCCGGCGCATGGTCGATCTGAAGGTCTAGGCGATGCTCGAGCTGTTGGCGCAGAACCAGATCGCACGCATCAGCCTGCTGGTGCTGCTGTTCTCAGCGGTGGTGACGGGAGCCTTTGCCCTGGTCACCTGGACCTCGGCTCGGCGCGAACTGCGGCGGCGACTTGAGCCCGCCGGTGCGGCCTCAACGCCCACCGCTTTCGGGGCGGCGCCAAGCCTGCGCGGTGACCAGACCCGCAATGCCTGGAACAAGATCATCGAGAAGATCGAGCATTCCGGCCTCAGCCTTGCCGACACCAAGGACAAGGAACTTCGCCAGAAGCTCGCGGCGGCAGGCTTCACCAGCGCGCTTGCGCCGCGGGTCTATACCTTGCTCCGCCTGGTGCTGGTGATCGTGCTTCCCGCCGCCGTTTTGTTCTTCAACTGGATGTCCGCCGATCCGGCGGGCATGATCGGGCTCTATGTCGAGGCCATGATCGCGGCGCTGCTCGGGCTCTACGTGCCGGTGCTGGTGGTGCAGGCCAAGGCCGACCGCCGCCGCCAGGCGTTGGTGAATGGCTTTCCCGACGCACTCGATCTGATGCTGGTGTGCGTGGAAGCAGGCCTTGGCCTCGAAGCTGCGTTCACCAAGGTCGGGCAGGAAATGGTCACGTCGCACCCGCTGATCGCCAAGCAACTCAGCCAGTTGGTTCTCGAGCTGCGAGCCGGACGAAGCCGCGAGGATGCCTTGCGCCGCCTTGCCGATCGCGCGCAGGTGGACGAGATCCGCGCTTTCGCGACCCTGCTGATCCAGTCCACGAAGCTCGGCTCTTCGGTCGCCCAGACGCTTCGCATCTATGCCGCGGAAATGCGTGAAAAGCGCCGCATGCGGGCCGAGGAAAAGGCGCACCGCCTGCCGGTGCTGCTCTCCATCCCGCTGGTGGCGTGCATGCTTCCGGTGATGATCGGCGTCCTTATGCTGCCTGCCGCCATCCGGGTGCTGCGCAGCGTTCTTCCGGCAATGCAGGGGGCAGGCTGATGACGAGGATCATTCTGCTGACCACCGCAGTCTCGCTGCTGTCGGCCTGCGCTGCGAACCGGGACCTCACCATTCGCCCGATCGCGACGACGCTTGCGGCAGGCGCGCACTCGGCAGACTTCCGGGTTGCCGAGGCGAATGGCCAATTGCGGCTCGGCAACGTCGCCTTGGCGCTCGAGGGGTTTCGCAGGGCCTTGCGGGAAGACCCGGCAAGCACGGCCGCTTTGGTCGGCATGGCTGGCTGCTATGACCTCATGGGCCGGCGCGATCTTGCCCGGCTGAACTATGAGAAAGCGCTGGCGCTGCAACCGCGCGACCAAGCCATCCTCGCCGCTTTCGCGACGTCGCTCGGCAAGGCTGGAGCTGCCGGACAAGCCGCGCAACTGCGCCGTGAACAGGCGGCGCTGAGCACCGGGAAGCCGCAGGTCGGACAATCGCTGGCGGAGAGCGTGATGGCGCTGGATCGGGCAGGGGCTTCAGTCCTCAGCGCGGAGGGTAAGCCTGTCTGGGCGCCCGCCGCCTCACCCCCGGAGCGAATGATGGCTTCGCGCTCGGGCGCACGGCTGGAGCGCACGGGCGTCGGCGAGATGATGCTTGTGACCAGCAAGGCGGCACATTGGACGCCGCTCCCGATCTTGGCGGCGACCCGGGCAGGGGCCCGTCCGCTCGCAGCCGCACCCACGCCGCTCCGGATCACGATCCTCAATGCCGGTTCGGCGGAGGGGGCGGCCGCTCGCACCCGAACGCGCCTCCGGCAGCTCGGCTGGTCGACCATCGCCATCGCCAACGCCGCCCGCGCGCTTGATCAAAGCGAGCTGTTGTATCCGGCCGCGCTCGCCGAGGAGGGCAGGCGGCTGGCCCGTCAGTTGCCCGTGCCGGTTCAGGTGCGGCAAACCGAAACGCTCGACCGCATCGTTCTTCGCCTTGGCCGAGACGTGCCTGCCAGCAAGCGGATTTGATGCTTGCCTTTGCGTTACTGCTGGCCGCTTCGACGCCCGCCGCCGATCCGATCAAGGAAGCTAGCCATGCTTTGCAGCAAGGGCGGCCGGTGCAAGCGCGCGAGATGGTCCGCTCGGCCATGGGTGCGGGCGCGACCGGTCCGGCCGTCGATCGCCTGCTCGCCGATCTCGCCTTCGCTGAAGAGCGTTGGGCGGAAGCATCGGCTCGCTACCAGGCCCTGATCTCGGCGGGAGAGCGGAGCGGCCCTGTGTTCGAGCAGGCGTCGGTGGCGGCGCTCAGGCAGGGCGACAACAAAAAAGCGCTTTCGATTCTCGAACAAGCAATGGCGTCGCCCGGCGCGGGCTGGCGCACGTTCAACGCTCGCGGCGTGCTCGCCGATCGCATGAAAGACTGGGAAACTGCCGACGCAGCTTATGAGCGGGGGTTGAAGCTTGACCCATCCTCGCCGCAGCTCCTCAACAATCACGGCTGGTCACTGCTTCTTCGCGGGCAATGGGCCGATGCTTATCGGCAGATCAGCAAGGCGGCAGCCGCGGCCCCGGAGGACCGGCGGATTGCGGCAAACCTGGACTTGGCGGCGTCTGCGCTCGCCGCGGACCTGCCTCGACGCCGGCCAGGCGAAAGCAGCTTCGCTTATGCCGGCCGGCTGAACGATTCCGGAGTTCTCGCACTTCGCGCCGGGCAGAACGACAAGGCGCAGGCGGCATTTGCAAGCGCGCTTGAGCAGAGCGAGCACTGGTTCACCCGAGCCGCCAACAACCTCGCCCTTGCAGTGGCACCGGCTTCCTCAGCGAAGCGCTGACTTGCGGCTTGCCCGGCGACCAGCGGGCACTTCGACGAAGCGGAAATAATCCACCTCGTGCTTGATCTCGGCCAGTTGATCCGTGCTGCTACGTGCACGGGCCACAGCCAATCCGTTGCCAAAGGCGAAGTGGCTGTGATCGCCTTCATCGAGCGACTCGATCAGGCGGTACCCGCGCCCGCGAAGGGCTGCCGAAAGCCTGGCATGGCTGACACCGGGAGAGCGCACCACATCGACGGCCCGGCCGTGCAGATGCCAACTGTTGGTCGCGCCGCCAACCCGCCGATTATGTTCCGGCGTCCGCCTGAGGCTTGTGACCCGCCCGAACTGCGCAACGAAGCTGGCGACGGAGCCGAGGGTGAATGAGGCCCCACTTGGTTTCGCCTCGACCGAGATCGCGCGCTCGACATGGGTGGGGACGCCTGATGTGACCGGGCGAATGCCAAAGTCTGTCGCAGGGACGATGCTTCCAGCGAGAACCGCTATCAAAGAAAGATCCACGGAAGGCCCCCCGGCAGATCAGCTCGACTCCTTGTACACCATCTGCTGCCAGAATGCATCAAAGAGCCGAGCGCGTCGGGTCGGGTTACGGACGGTCCGATGATCTCATTGCCGACCTCCGCACCGAGAAGAGGTGATCGGTTTCCTTGGTCCAGCCCGGCCGGCCTCACGCGACGCCCTCGTTTCGGCCGGGCGTCAACGCGCTTCTATCGGACCCCAAGCTCGTGCAGCAGATGGCCCTGCCCGTAAGCGTGGCGGAGCGCAGCGGTCACCGCCGTGGTCGTCACCAGCACGCTGCGATTGATCTCAGGATCGTAGCCATAGGCGTTGCGCTGGGTCAGCACGGTGGAATCGAAATTCGCGCCGACGATCTCACCCTTGGCGTTGATGGCGGGCGAGCCCGACGAGCCGCCGATGGTGTCGGTTGACGCCGCGACGTCAAGGATGGCGGCGGCGGAAATGCGGTCTTTCGCCGCCAGCAGGCGCGGGGCGACGTCGAACGGTTCGGCACCCGTCGCCCGCTGCCACAACCCGCCGAAGGTCGTCGCATACGGCACCGTGCGGCCCTGATAGGTCCAGCCCTTGAGCCGACCATAGGTCAGGCGCAACGTGCCGGTGGCGTCGGGATAGAGGCTGGTTCCGAACACCGCGAACCGCGCCTTGGCCAGCGCCTCGCTGGCGCGGTCGGTCGGGGCCTGGACCTTGCCTTCATACTCCGCGCGGGTTGGGCGGGTGACGTCCTGGATCTTGAGCAGAAACTGGATCAGCGGATCGGTCGACGCCTGCACCGCGGGCAGGCCGCCCTCCCACAGCGCCTTGCGCACCGCCGGGTCACCGAGCTTGGTCCCGCGCGCCAGCCGGGCGGCCAGCGCTTCGGGCGATTCCTTGCCCAACAGCGGGGCGATGCGGGGATCGTCGACGGTCAGGATCTCGCGCACCTTGGACAGCCACCAGGCAAGCTGCACCTCGTCCAGCGCCGGATAGGTCGGACGGGTCGCCAGCAGGCCATTCTCGACCTGCGCCAGCCGGGCGTCGCCATATTCGGGCAGGCGCTCGGCATTGGGCCTCAGCCGCTCCTGCGTGCCGCGCACCAGATCCTCGGCCCAATTGTAGAGCTGCGACCCGCCGCCTGCGCGCACTTCCAGCATGTAATAGCCGGGGTAGAGACGGATCATCTCGGGCTGGAGATTGGAAAGGTCGGTCCACGGATCGCCGATCGACTGGCGCAGCGCCGGATCGGCCTGCACCCGCGCGCGGAAGTCCGCCTCGACCGCGGCGCGGCGGGCCATGAAGCGCGCGTCGATCAGCGACTGCTGCCGCCCGAACCCGCGCTTGTAAGTGTTCTCGACACCCGAAATCGCCTGACCCGCGATGAACGCGTTGCGCTCCCCCTCGTGGGAAAAGCGCAGCAGCCGCCCGCGCAATTCGCTGTTGATGAGCTGCTCGAGCGGCAGGGTCACATCCTGCACGGTGCGAAGCTGCGCCTGCGTCAGCAGCCGCTGGGTCGCGCCCGGGCTGCCCGACAGGAACACCGGCTGGTTCTCCTGCGGCGGGGCGGCGTTCCATCGCAGAAAGCCCGGCGTCTTCACCGGCTGGTTGTTCTCGTAAAGGCGGACGAACGCCGCATCGACCGCGAAGCGCGGGAAGCTGAAATTGTCGAGGTCGCCGCCGAAGGCCGAGGCGCGATGCTCGGGCGCGAAGGCGAGGCGGACGTCGGTGTAGCGGCGATAAGTGTAGAGTTTGAACTGCCCGCCGCGGTACAGCGTCACCACCTGGCAGCGGCGGCTCTTGTCCGAACCGCAGGCCTCGGTCTCGATTCTTCCCGCTTCGGCATCGCGCGCCTTGGTGAAGGCTTCGCCGCTCAGCCCCGCGCCCGCAGCCTGCATCCCCTGCGTGACATCGGCGATGTCGGTCAGGATTTCGGCGACCATGCCGGGGCATTGGCGCTCTTCGCCGCGCGATTGCGGGGTGAAGCCGGTCTGCACGTAATTGCGCTCGGGCGTCGACAGATCCTCGACGCAGCGTGAGGCGACATGCTCGTTGGTGAGGATCAGACCCTCGGGCGACACCAGCCCACCCGACGCACCGCCCAAGCGCACCGAGGCAAGGCGGACCTTGTCGAGCCACTTCTGGTCGATCGAGGTGCCAAGGTCGCGGTTGGCTGCGGCGATCGGGAAGTTGTCAAAGGTCCACATCCCTTCCTCGGCCGCCGCCGCACTCGGCAACAGGATGAAGGCAGAGGCGAGAAGCAGGGACGAACGGCGCAAGGTTTACTCTCCTGAAGCAATCGCTTTCCTCGTAACACGAAGCGGGGTCGCGGCAAGCTTGCGCCCGTGCAGTCGATTCGCTTGGATCGGGCCCAAAGGGGAGACGCGTCATGGTTCTGGGCTTCGCACTTTCGGCCGCGCTTGCCGCCGCGCAGCCGGCCGCCGCGCCGCCGCTGCTGTTGAAGCCCGACCGCGTGTTCGACGGGGTCGGAGCCCCGCGCGCCGGTTGGCAGGTGCTGGCGCAGGGCGACCGGATCGCGGCGGTCGGGCCCAACTTGCCTGTGCCTGCGGGAGCGCGGGTGGTGGAGCTGCCCGGCACCACCCTCATTCCCGGCATGATCGAGGGGCACGGCCACCTGTTCCTGCACCCCTACAACGAAGCCAAATGGGACGCGCAGGTGCTGAACGAGCAGCTGGCGTTGCGCACCGCGCGGGCGGTGGTTCATGCCCGCCAGACGCTGGAAGCGGGCTTCACCACCCTGCGCGACCTTGGCACCGAAGGGGCGGGCTATGCCGATGTCGGCCTGCGTCAGGCGATCGACCTAGGCATCGTGCCGGGGCCGCATCTGGTGATAGCGACCAAGGCGATCGTCGCGCGTGGTGCCTACGGTCCCAAGGGGTTCGAGCCCGGCGTCGAAGTGCCGCAAGGCGCCGAGGAAGCCAGCGGCGTCGACGAGGTGGTGCGGGTCGTCCGCAGCCAGATCGCCGCCGGCGCCGACGTGGTGAAGCTCTACGGCGACTATCGCTGGCGCGCCGGCGAGGACAGCCGCCCGACCTTTTCGCTGGCCGAGCTGAAAGCAGCGGTCGACGCCGCGCACGATGCGGGGCGTCCAGTCGCGATCCACACCTCGACCCCCGAAGGGATGCGCCGGGCGATCGCAGCGGGGGCGGACACGATCGAGCATGGCTATGGCGGGACGGCCGAGGTTTTCGCCCAGATGCGTGCGCGCGGCGTGACCCTCTGCCCCACGCTGGCCGCGGCCGACGCGGTGGCCCGCTACGGCGGGTGGAATGGCGCGGACCCGGCGCCGGCGTCCGTCAGCCTCAGCCGCAAGGCCTTCGCGCTGGCGCTGAAATCTGGCGCGCCGATCTGCGCCGGTGGCGACGTCGGCGTCTATGCCCACGGCGACAATGCGCGCGAGCTGGAGCTGATGGTCGCGGGCGGAATGACCCCGCTGGCGACGATGGTCGCGGTGACCTCGGGCAATGCCAAGGCGTTCGGCCTTACAGACCGCGGCGCGATCCGGCCCGGCCTGCGCGCCGACCTCGTCGCGGTGGAAGGCGACCCCACCGCCGACATCACCGCCACGCGCCGGGTGCGGCAGGTGATCAAGGACGGCCGGATCTATTCGCCCGGGCGGTAGGTCCGGCTGACGTGGCTGCGAAGCTCGTCCGGGTAGAAATAGACCGGCCGCAGATTGCCCGCCGCGTAGCGCGCCGCCTGATCGTTGAAGTGGGGCGAAGCGGGATTGCCGCTTTCCCCGCCCGCCATGATCGCCGCCGCGCGCACCCGCGGCCCGAACTCCACTACGGCGACGAAGCTGTTGCCGCTGGTTCCGTACCACTTCTTCGTGCCGGGCTTGGGGCCTGACCCGACCGAGGCCAGCGAGCCCCAGAGTCCCGACGCGAAGGGCAGCGGGATACTCGGCGCCGCATCGCTGAACGGATGATCGATCGCTGGCGAGATGCGCTGGAAGCGATTGATTTCGCCCCACGGCACCTGCCACTTACCGAAGTCGGCAGAAAGCCGCGCAACCGCTTCGGCCAGCGCGTCGAGTTTCTGCGCGTCGCTGGTGTCCGACCCGAGCCGCGCGAAGAAGCGATTGCGCGCTTCGTTCGGGCGCGACGGCAGCTTCTTTTGCAGCGCCTCGCCCCATAACATCGCCAGCGATTGCGCCACGCTGTCGGCGCTCCAGCGATAGTCCCAGCCACGCAGCATCGCGATCTGCGGGGCGAGTGCCGTCCGCCGTGCCGCGCCGCGGGGCGACGCATCGTACGCGCGCACCAGTTGCGGCACGAGTTCGGCGAAGCCCGGCTGGTGCGGATCGAACGCCGCCGCGCGCAACGTTTCCAGGGTCCAATCGCGCGACCCCGTCAGCAGCTGCTGCGCGTGCACCCCGCGATAATTCTCGCCGAACGTGTCCATGTAGCGCGGGAAGCGCGCCGGATCGGGGCTCGCGCTCCCCGCCGCGCGGTAGGGCCAGGCATTGGTGTTCTGCGCCCATCCGGTCGCCGGATTGATCGCATTGGGCAGCTCGGCAATCGCATGCAGCCCGCGCCAGTCGGTCGCCGGATCGCTGCCGTCGACCACGCCGGTGTAATCGAAGCGGTCGTCGCGCCGGGGCACGAATTGCGGGTGGAGATAGGCGATCTCACCCTTCGCCGTCGCGACCAGCGTGTTGTTGGAGCTGTTCGCCTTGAAGTCAGCAACTTTCTGGAAGCCGGCGAGGTCGCGGGCCTTGGTCCTCAGGTAGCTTTGCTGAAGTGCGGCAACCGGATTGTCGAGCATCGCGAAGGCGATCCAGCGGTTGCCCTCGGCGCGGATCACCGGCCCGCGATGCGTGCGCCAGGTGCGGAAAGCCCGGCTCGCCAGGCTGCCGTCCGCGGCACGATAGCGAAGCGTGATGTCCCGCGCCTGCAGCGGTCGCCACCTCGCACCGAAGCGATAGGCCGGCGCCGCCCTGCTGCGCACGTCGAACGCGAACTCGTCGACGCTGTCGACCCCGCTCGACGTGTGCATCCAGCCGAGTGTCGGGTTGAAGCCCTGGTAGATGAAGAACTGCCCCCAGGTGGACGCGCCATAGGCGTTCAGCCCTTCGCCGCTGGTCACCTGCTGTTCGGAGCGGAAGAAGAAGCTGGTGTGCGGGTTGATCAGCAGCAGCGCGTGGCCATTGCGGGTGAGGGCAGGGGCGATAGCGATGCCGTTTGATCCGCGCGGTTCGTTGTCGGGCAGGGCGGCGGTCTGCGTCGCGCTGCGGCCATAGAAAGCCTCGAGCTTGGCGAGGTCGATCCGCTCGATGTCGCCGCCGATGCTACCTTCGGTGAAGCTCAGCGCCATCCACGGTTCGAACCGGGTCAGCACCTTGGGTCGCACATCGGGATGCGTGGCGAGATAATGGTTCAGCCCCGCAGCCCACGCATCCATCAGCCTGCGCAGCCACGGCGGGCTTGCGGCATAATGCGCCTTCAGCTCAGGTTCGCTGACGTAGAGCCGCGCGCGCAGGTCGCGCCAGATCGCCTTCTCTCCCTCCGCCTCGGCAGTGCGGCCGAGCGCGGTGAGAAGGTTGGCCTCGATCCGCGGAAAGTCGTCCTCCGCCTGCGCGACCATCATGCCGAAGACCGCGTCGGCATCCTTCGGCCCGCCGATGTGGGCGATGCCCCAATCGTCGCGCACGATGGTGACGCGTTTCGCCTGTGCCGCCCATTGCTGCTTTTCCGCAGGTGACGCGGCCGTCAGCGCGACGAGTAGAGCAGGGGACGCGAGGAGGCGCGCGAAGATCGGCATCAGCCGCGCTCGCCCGCCTGGCGCGGGGCCGACGCCTCGCCCCGTTCGGCGGCGCTGTCCTGGCGCACCTTCCAGAATTCGGACTGCTGGTTCCAGCGCGGCCACTCGCGGCTGTTCGCGAGCCGCGCGCCGATCGCGTAATAGAGGTCCGCCTCCTGCACCGCGCCGCCGAGGTTCCAGTCGGGCGACCAGGCGTCGCAGGTCTGGTGATAGCAGGTGCCGGTGAAGCTCTCGAGCCAGCGCTCGCCCGCCGGCCGGCCGCCGTCCTGCAAATCGTAGGCGCCGGCCAGCGCCATGCTCAGCAGCACCGGCACGCCGCGTTTGGCGAGGGTGAAATGGTCGGCGCGGTAGAACAGGCCGCGCTCGGGCCGGCCTTCGGGCGTCACCGTCCGCCCCTGCGCCGCCGCGCCCTCGGCGAGGTAACGCTCGAGTTCGCTCTGCCCTCGCCCGATCAGCAGGGTGTCGCGGGTCGGCCCGGCCCATTGCAACGTGTCGAGCGTCAGATTCGCGGCCATCTTGGCATGCGGATACAGCGGGTTCTGCGCATAATATTCGGAGCCGAGCAGCCCGCGCTCCTCGGCCGTCCAGGCGGCGAAGACGAGGCTTCGTTCAGGCCGTGGACCGGTCGCGAACTTGCGCGCGATCTCGATCATCGCGGCCAGCCCGAGCGCGTCGTCGGCCGCACCCGGCCGCACCGTGCGCCCCTGCGCGTCGGGCGCGCCGACGCCGTACGCGTCCCAGTGGCCGCTGTAGCTGACCGTCTCGTCCGGGAAGCGGCTGCCGGTTAGCTTGCCGATCACGTTGCGGCTCTGGATCCGGGCGAGCTCGACACCCGCGCTGGCATTGAATCGCGCCTTGAGGTCTATCGGGCGGAAGTCGGCCCGGCGCGCCTGCCGCTTCAGTGTCGCGTAGTCATAACCCGCGCGGCGCAGCAACGCTTCGGCCGTCGCCTGCTGCATCCATCCTTGCAGGAGCACGGGCTGGGTCGCGCCCGCCGGAAGGACGATGTTGAAGTTTTCCCCCGCTGCGCTCTGCACCACGTTCCAGCCGTAGCCCGCACCCTCGGTCTCGTGGACGATGATCGCCCCGATCGCGCCGCGCCGCGCCGCTTCCTCGAACTTGTAGGTCCAGCGCCCGTAATAGGTCATCGTCTTGCCGCCGAACTTGCCCGCGACCGGCTCGCTTGGCCCGGCTTCGAAATCGGGATCGTTAACCAGGAACAGCGCGACCTTGCCCTTGAGGTCGGCGCCCTTGAAGTCGTCCCACCCGCGCTCGGGCGCCGTCGTGCCATAGCCGACGAACATGATCGGCGCGCCGTCGATCCGCGCGCTCTGCGTATCGCGCACGGTGCTGAGATAGATGTCGCCGGGGAAGGTCAGCGGCGTGGTGGCCGCGCCCTGCCGGACCGATAGCGTCGGCGTTTGGAGCTTGGTGCGGATCAGCGGCACCGCCTGCGTCCACCCGCCATTCTCGCCACCAGGCTCCAGCCCCGCCGCCTTAAACTGCTCGATCAGGTAAGCGACCGTCTTCTCTTCGCCCGGCGTGCCCATCGAGCGGCCTTCGAACTCGTCGGACGCCAGCACCCGCGTGATCTCCGACATGCGCTGCGGGCTGATGGCAGTGGTATCGCGGGCGACGGGCACAACGGTTGGCACTGCATCCACCGCCGGCACCGCCGCGGTCCGGCACCCTCCGAGCACGGCAAGACCCAGCACGATCGTACCAGCGCGAACGAAACTCATCGGCGTGCCCTCCAGAAACTGCATCGCCGCTCTGTTGCACCGCTTGCGCGCTCTGCCCATGCAAAATTTCGCAGGGATGCTCAAAATGCGCCGGGATGGGGAGGCGCTCTTGTTGTGGTTTGCGGCGGCTTAGGGATTTCCCAACATCTCGGCGTCACAAGGCTGCGTGTGAAAGGGACTGCAATCACCGAACGACGCGGGATGGTGTTGCCCGGTGCGCTCCTGTGGGCAGCGCTTGCTTGCCTCGGCGCGAGCTTCTTCCTTCTGTGGAACCAGCTCACCTACAGCCCGGACAGCTGGGCCCTTTATGAGCTCTCCCAAACCATCTTCGGCGGCAACTTCTACGAAGTCCGGCACATCCGGAGCTTCGAGCAGGCCGGCGCCTTCAGCAGCGCTTTTCCACCGCTCTGGCCGACGCTGCTTGCGCTGACGGATGCCCTGACCGGCCTTGGCGCAAGGGCAGGCTTTGTCCTTGCGGTGATCTCCTCCTTGCTGTTCGCCTGCGCGTCCGAGCAGTACGGCCGCCGCGCCCTTGGCGTTCGCTGGGTGGGCTTGACCGCCGCCATGCTGGTGTTCGTCATGCCCGGCTTTCGGGACGAGGTGCTCGCCGGACGAACCATTCCCCTCCAGCTCGCGCTCTATGCAACGGTGCTGGCGATCACGGCGCGCGGCTTGCTGCGGTTGCGCGAAGGGCTGCTCGTCGGCCTGACGATCGGCCTTGCAGTCATGAACCGCTTCGACGCGCTTCCCGTAGCGCTGCTGCTGCCGTTTCTGGCGCTTCTCCTGCGACCCAAGGCAACCTTTTTCGCGGGTTACATCGCCACGTTCCTGCTGACCATCAGCCCGTGGATGATCTACTCGCGAGCCCGCTTCGGCACGTGGTTCAAATCGGACAATAGCTCCATCGCACTGGGCATCGAACCGCGGCATATCGCCGAATGGTATCCCGCTCCGTCTGCCACGGCCTTTGACGCGCCGCTGGCGTGGTTCGGCAAAGTCGCGTCGAACGGGCTGGCGATGAGCGGTCACTTCGTGATCAGCCTGGGAGTGGTCACCTGCCTCGGATTGCTGGTCGTCGTCCTCAGCATCGTCCGGCAACAACCCGGCACAGACATTCGCGAAAGCGCGCCGTTGCCGCCGCTCCGCCTGCTCGTGTTCGGACCGCTTCTGATGAGCCTGACGCTTAGCGGCTATGTCGTGACCGGATACTTCGACGATCGTTATTTCGTCGCCTTGTGGTGGTCGCTGATGGTGGTCGGGCTAGCCATGCTCGTTCGGCGGCGCCCGCCGACGCATCGCGGGGCAGGTGCCGTGTCCGCAGCGCTGCTGGCGATGGTCTTCGCGTTCGTGATTGCCGTCGCCGTGCCCGCGCGCACGCTGCCGAGGCAGCCATCCTTTCCGAAGCGGGAGGGTGACGCGGCGTTGCTGCAGTGTCTTGCCGGACATCGCGGCAAACTGCTGATGCTCAGCGATCACGTCGAAGCATCGCGCCTTACCGCAGTCTATGGCCTCAAGACCATCATGATGCCGCGCAACATCGAACAGCTGCAGCGCGAGGACATCGCTGCATTCCTGAAGCGCTACCAAGTCGGCATTGTCGCCGTCGAAGCTGGGCGCGAGCCACCGTTCCAGCTTACGTCGAAACGCTTCGTTCGGATGCCGGGCTGTCCTTCCGGATGGTTTCAACAGATGGTTAACCAGTCGGTCGTACATCAGCCGAATGAAACCGTGCACGATCGAGACGAGCCCCGATAAGGTGTGTCAAAGCCCGTGCCGGCGCCTCGCTGACCATCGTCAGACGATCTGCTGATGGCATCGTGCGCAACCTACGACGCGGTGATCGTCGGTGGAGGCTTCTTCGGCTGTGAGGTAGCCCTGACGCTGCGTCGTCTTGGCTTCGGGCGCCTGTTGGTGGTCGAGCAGGAGAACGCCCTTCTGCAACGCGCATCGTTCGTCAACCAGGCTCGCGTTCACAACGGCTATCATTATCCCCGCTCGTTCGTCACTGCAGCGCGGTCGCGGTTCAACTATCTTCGCTTTGCCGACGAATTCGCCGATGCCGTGGTGGGCGGTTTCACCAAACTGTACGCCATTCCGCGCGGCTCCCGCGTCAGCGCCTCGCAGTTCAGCGCCTTTTGCTCGGCCATCGGGGCACCATGCCAGGAAGCGTCGGCCCAGGTGCGGCACCTGTTCAACAGCGAACTGGTCGAACAAGCCTTTCTCACGCAAGAGCTCGCCTTCGACGCGCAGAAGCTCGCCGCACGGACTGTCCGCCAGCTGGACGCTGCCAAGATCGAGGTCCGGCTCGGAAGCAAGGGCGTGGTCACGAGCAGTGCCGCGTCGGCCGTGAAGGTCGATGTCCGGGGCAGCGAGGTCACGACCCCGTGGCTCTTCAATTGCACCTACAGCGCGCTCGAAGGTGTCGGCGTCAGCCTCAAGAGCAGGATCAAGAAGGAGCTGACGGAGATGCTTCTGATCGAACCGCCCATGGCCATGCGCGACCTCGGCGTGACGCTGATGGACGGACCTTATTTCTCGACCATGCCGTTTCCCTCGGCCGGGCTGCATTCGCTCAGCCACGTGCGCTACACCCCGCACGCCTCGTCCGAAGAAATCGGCTGGACACCGGCAGCACCGACGCGAAGCAATGGCGAAGCAATGATCCGCGACGCCGCACGCTACATTCCCTGCCTCGCAAGCGCGCGGGTGGTCCGCTCCCTGTTCGAGGTCAAGGCTGTGCTGAGCCGGACGGAGAGCGACGACGCGCGGCCGATCATGATCGAACGGAGCGACGAGCATCCGCGCGTCGTCTCGGTGCTCGGGTCGAAGATCGACAATATCTATGACGCACGCGATTATCTGAGGGCCCAGCAGTGGAATTGACCTTCCCCTTGGCATCCGGTGACCGGGCGGAGGCTGCGGTGACCACCGGCGCTTCCCGGATGCGGCTCACCTCGGCCACGCTGGTGATGGTCGCCGGCGAGACCTGCCCCGACCCGCAGCTGGTCGAGCGCTTCGTGGATCGCCTGCAAACCTGGTTCGTCGATGTCGAAGTCACCATCGTCGCCAGCGGCGTTGGCCCTGCGGTGACGCGAGAGCTCAAGTCACTGGTCGAGCGGGTGCCGGATTCGCTTGTCGTTTTCCTCAGTGAACCGGTGCACGCCGACGTCGCCCGGCTGGTCGGTATCGATCATGCGGTCAGCGATTACGTCGTATTCGCGACGCCCACCGACGAGGAGGAGCACGCCCTCCCGCAGGTGATCGCCGAAGTCGAAGGCGGCGCCGATCTCGTCACCGCCGTCCCGAGCGAAACCGGCAAGCAGGCCGCATTGGAGCGACTGCTGGTCAGGAGCTTCGGCTTCCTTGCCAGGCACGCCAGCGGGATGGATTTCGAGCAAAGACCGTCGGCTTTCCGAGTGCTCAGCCGCGCCGCCGCGCTTTACATCGTATCGCGCCGGGAGGGCGAGGTGCTGGTTCGGGCACGCTCGCTCGGCGCGGCGTTCCCGGCGACCGAAGTCACGATTGCAGGCGCGCCGGCGCTCCGTGACCGCAAGCGCTCGCTCCGCCGGGACCTTGGTCGCGCGGTGCGGCTGATGGCGACCGGAAGCGCCGGGCTGCTTCGGGCCAGCTCCTACCTGGCGGTGCTTGGCGGCGGGGCCAGCGCGATCTACGCCATCTACGTCCTTGCCATTTATTTCCTGCTGCCCTCGGTCGAGCCCGGCTGGACCACACTCTCCCTGCAGCTGTCAGGCATGCTGTTCCTCTTCAGCGTGCAATTCCTGCTGCTTGCCGAGAACGTCATTCACTTGTCGACCAACAGCGGGGTCAGTCACCGCCGGCACCTCATCATTCGCGAGCTTCGCAGCATGAAGTCGCGCCGCGGCATGGCGTTGAACGTGGTCGACGCCAACGGACACTTCCACCTCGGCGCGCCGCCTCTTGCCGATAGCGAAAGGAGGCCGTCGCCGTGGAACGAACAGCGCTGATCGGTCACACCGGCTTCGTCGGCGGCACGCTGGCGCGCAGCGGCGGTTTTACCGACCTCTACAATTCGTCCAACATCGAGGACATTGCCGGGCGCCGCTACGACCGGGTGATCTGTGCCGGCGCACCCGGCTTGAAGTGGCTCGCCAACAAGGAGCCGGCCAACGACCGGGCAGCGATCGCCAAACTGACCCGTTCACTGGAGCGCGCCTCGATCGACGAGCTCATCCTTATCTCGACCATTGACGTTTACCCTGATGCGTCATCGGGTGCCGACGAGAGCGCGGTCATCGATCCGTCGATCAATCATGCCTATGGCGCCCATCGCTTCGAACTTGAGCAATGGTGCAGCGCGACCTTCGCTACATGCCGCATCGCGCGCCTCCCGGCCTTGTTCGGCACAGGGCTGCGCAAGAACGCGCTGTTCGACCTGCTGAACGACAAGGGGACCGAGGCCATCAACCCGCTGGCGCGTTTTCAGTGGTACCCGACGGCAAGGCTCGCCGGCGATCTCGAGATCATGCGGGAGCGCGACCTGACGCTCGTCAATCTGTTCGGCGAAGCGGAGGCGATTGGCGAGATCCGCGACCATTTCTTTCCGGACGCGCAACTCGGACCGGCTACCCAGCCGGCGCCAGCCTATGATCTTCGCACCCGCTACAGCGACGTCTTCGGCGGTCCTGATGGTTACGTCATGGATGCGGCAGCCGTGCTGCGGGCGATGGCGACGTTCGTCAACGAACAGCGGCAAGCGGTAAGCCATGGTTGAAGGCTTTGCCGCATCCAACATCGCTTGGCCGAATGACGCGCTCGATGAAGCGCTGGGTCTGCTGCCGCAACTTGGTTTCTCCGGGGTGGAGATCGCCCCGCGCAACATCTTCGACAGCTGGGATATGGACGCGCAGGAGGTCCGCGCGCTCCGCCAGCGCCTCGGCGATGCCGGTCTCACCTGTCCCTCTCTCCAAGGCATCCTCTTCGACGTGCCCGGCGCAACGCTCTTCGGGAGCAAGGAATCTCGCACTCACTTGCACGATCACCTGAGCAAGGTTGCCCGCCTGGCCGGGCTGATCGGCGCCCGTGCATGCGTGTTCGGAGCGCCCAGGCAGCGTGACGTCGGCACGCTGACGCAGGCAGAAGCAACCGCCATCGCCATCGATTTCTTCAGCGCGCTTGCGCCTGTGTTCGAGGAACACGGAACCGCCATCGCCTTTGAAGCCAATGCGGCGCATTACGGCTGCAACTTCGTCACCACGACACGGCAGGCGATCGACCTGGTCCGCGCCATCGATCGTCCGGGCGTCCGGCTCCAGATCGACACCGGCACCATCTTGCTGGAAGGCGAGGATCCGCGCGTGCTGGTCGAGGCCGCACCGCTCAGCGTCCACGCCCATGTCAGCGAGCCCGACCTGCGCCCGATCGGGCAGGGTAATTGCGATCACGCCCGGCTTGCCCCGTCTCTGAAAGCGAGCGGCTATCGTGGCTTTGTCTCGGTTGAAATGCGCTGCACGCCAGACTGGGCGGCCAATCTCGGTCGCGCCGCGGCCGTTCTGCAGGAGCATTACGCATGATGGTCCGCGAACTGCCCGAGCACGACCTCACGGTCTTTGCCGAGCGCCGTCACGCGCATGCGCTGGTGATCCCGGTCATCAACGAAGGCGAACGCATCCAGCGGCAGCTCGCGCGCATTCGTGACGCGGCGCCCAAGGTGGACATCATCATCGCCGATGGCGGCTCCACCGACGGCTCGCTCGACCACGCGCTGCTGCGGGAAAATGGCGTTCGTGCACTGCTGGTGAAGCGTGGGCCGGGCAAGCTCAGCACGCAGCTTCGCATGGCTTATGCCTGGGCGCTGGACGAAGGCTATGCCGGCATCGTCACCATCGACGGCAATGGCAAGGACGGGGTTGAAGCGATCGATGACTTCGTCGCCGCGCTCGCCGACGGCTACGATTATGTGCAAGGCTCACGCTATGTCCCCGGTGGCTTTTCCGAGAATACACCACTGGAGCGCTGGCTGGCCGGGCGCGTGATCCATGCGCCGGTGATGAGCCTTGCCGGGCGCCGCCGCTACAGCGACACCACCAACGGCTTTCGCGCTTATTCCCGCGCCTATCTCCTTGATCCCCGGGTCGCACCTTTCCGGCACGCCTTCGACCGCTACCAATTGCTCTTCTATCTCACCGTCCGCGCCGGGCAGCTCGGCTATCGCACCAAGGAAGTCCCGGTCAGCCGGGTCTACCCGGCGGCGGGACCGATCCCGAGCAAGATCGGCGGGTTCCGCAGCAAGTTCGAGCATCTTCTCGAGCTGTTCGCGGTGGCGCTGGGCTTCTATCATCCGCGCTCGGCGAAAGCGGTGGCCTAGATCCTGAAATCAAAGGAAAATGCGCAGCGTTCCGGCAGCGATTGGCGCGCGCTTGTGCTTCTGATACGGCCCCTCTCACAAGCGTTTTCACAGGACACCCCATGACCGCCAGAATCCTTGCCGTTGCCGTGACCAGCCTGCTCGCGTCCACCGCGGCTCTTGCCGAAGAAGGCATGTGGCTTCCCCGCCAGACGCCAAGCCTCGCGGCCGAGCTCAAGTCCAAGGGCTTGCAGGTGGATCCCGCAACCTTGGCGGACCTCCAGAAGGCGCCGATGAATGCGATCGCCTCGCTCGGCGGCTGCTCGGCGGCGTTCCTGAGCCCGCAGGGGCTGGTCGCGACCAATCACCACTGCGTCTACGGATCGATCCAGTATAATTCGAAGCCGGGCCAGGATTACCTCACCGACGGCTTCCTCGCGGCCAACCTCGGCGACGAACTCGCCGCCGCACCCGGCACCCGCATCTACGTGATCGAGGATCTGCGCGACGTCACTGCCCAAATGAACAAGGGCGTCACCACCCGCCTCACCGGCGCGGCGCGCTACGAGAAGATGGAAGCCAATCGCAAGGCGCTGGTCTCGGCCTGCGAGAAGCAGCCAAACCGCCGCTGCGACGTGCGCGCTTATTACGGCGGGGCGACCTATTATTTGCAGCAGCAGCTCGAGATCAAGGACGTGCGCCTGGTCTATGCGCCGGCCGGCGGGATCGGCAATTTCGGCGGCGAGACCGACAATTGGATGTGGCCGCGCCACACCGGCGATTTCGGCTTCTACCGCGCCTATGTCGCGCCCGACGGTACCTCGGCGCCCTATGCCGCGACCAACGTGCCCTACAAGCCCAAGGCGTGGCTCAAGGTCGCGACAGAAGGCGTCAAGGAGAATGATTTCGTGATGGTCGCCGGCTTCCCCGGCACCACCAGCCGCCTGGTGACCGCGGCCGAAGCCAAGTTCAATTTCGAGACCATGACGCCGGTCCAGCAGCAGCTGCTGAACGATTATTCGGCGGCGATCGAAAAGGCGACCGCGGGCGATCCCGACGCGACGATCAAATATGCCTCGATCATCAAGGGCGCCGACAATTACAAGAAGAAGTATCTGGGCGAGATGGCGGGTGCCGACCGCATCGGCCTTGCGGCGCGGAAGGATGCGGCGGAAGCCGAATATCGCGCCTGGATCGCCGCCGATCCCAAGCGCGCGGCGATGTACAATCCCGCCACGCTCGATGCGCTGGTCGCCGAAGCCAATCAGAGCGCGCTCGACAATGTCCGCATGGGCACCCTCGGGCGGGCTCAGCTGCTGAGCGCGGCGCGCAACCTGTATCGCTGGTCCAAGGAACGGCAGAAGCCCGACGCGCAACGCGAAAGCGGCTATCAGGACCGCGACCTGCTGCCGACGCAGCAGCGCCTGACCGCGATCGAGCGGCGCTATGTGCCCAAGGTCGACCGCGCGCTATTCGAGCAGGCGCTGACCGAATATCGCAAGGCGCCGGCCGACAAGCGCGATCCCGCGCTCGAAGCCAAGATCGCCGAGCTCGGCATGGACCGCATCTATGCCGATACGCAGCTCGGCGACACCGCGACCCGGCTGGCGTGGCTGAACAAAAGCCCGGCCGAATTCGAAGCCTCGACCGATCCGTTCATCCAGCTCGCGGTCGCCTCCTACCCGCGCGACATCGCCCGTGAGGCGGAAGCCAAGGACCGGGCCGGCAAGCTCCAGGCGGCACGCTCGGCCTATATGCGCGGCATGCTCGCCTTCGCTGAGAGCAAGGGCCGGACGCTCTATCCCGACGCCAACGGCTCGCTCCGTTTCACCTATGGCAAGGTGACGGGAAAGGCGGTGGACGGCCAGGTGTGGACGCCGTTCACCACCGCCGAGGGCCTGGTTGCCAAGCAGACCGGCAAGGGCGAATTCGCCGCGCCGCAGAAGGCAATCGACCTCATCAAGGCCAAGGATTACGGCCGCTGGACCGCCCCGGCGCTTGGCACCCTGCCGGTCGATTTCATGTCGACGGTCGACATCACCAACGGCAATTCGGGCTCGTCGACGCTCAATGCCAAGGGGGAGTTCGTGGGCCTGGCGTTCGACGGCACGCTTGATGGCGTGATCGCCGACTGGCAATATGACCCGACCATCAACCGCACCATACACGTCGACAGCCGCTTCATGCTGTGGACGATGGACAAGGTCGACGGCGCGCAGCGGCTGCTGCGTGAAATGGGCGTGATGTAAGCTAGGTGGCGAGCGCGGCCGCGATCAGGCCGCGCACGTCGACCTTGGCCTTGAACCGCGCGCCGAGCAGCGCCGTGCCGCTGATCTTGCGCTGGACGAACAGCAGGTCGGCGGGGGGCAGGTGCCAGCTCGCCTTGTCGGCCGCGATCGCCATGCCTTCCTCGCGCATGATCGTCAGGAAGGCCCGGTCGCCGAAGTCGAACGGGCCTGACTTGTGCAGTTCGGCCAGCACCACCTGCACCATCCGGTCGAGCGCTTCGCCGTGGCGGTCGGCCACCGCTTGCCCGATGAACCCCGCTGCCACCGCCCCGCGCTTCACCGTCTCCGCATCTCCCGCCAGCGCGGCGCCGAGGAGGGTCCTATAGCCGTCGCGGATGGGGCCTGGAACATCCTGCGCCGCGCCGAAATCCAGCAGCGCGATGCGTCCATCCTCGAGCAGGCGATAGTTGGCGTAATTGGGGTCGGTCTGCATCACCCCAAACTCGAACAGCTCGCGCAGGACCAGCGCGACGATGCGGGTCATCGCCAGATCGCGAATGTCCTGGGCCATGTCGTCGAGCGCTTCGATCGGGCGGCTTTCGACGAAGCTCATCGCCAGCACGCGGGAGGTGGTGAAGGTTTCGTCGAGCGTCGGCACCACGAACTCGGGCGCGTCCGCCAGCAACTGGCCATAGCGCTGTAGTTGCTGCCCTTCGCGGACGTAATCGGCCTCGCGCGCCAGCTGCGCCTTGGCCTCGCCAAGCAGCGGGGCGATGTCGAGCCCGGCCGGGAGCAGTCCCGACACGCGCAGCAAAGCGGCTACGTTGTCGACGTCGGCGTCGATGCTTTCCGCCACACCCGGATATTGCACCTTGATCGCGAGGCTACGCCCGTCGTGCGTCTCGGCACGATGGACCTGCCCGATGGAGGCGGCGGCGATCGGGTGCGCCTGGAAGCGCCTGAAGCGGCGGCGCCAGTCCTTGCCCCATTCGGTTTCCAGCACCTTCGAGAGCTGCTGCGGTGGCATATGGAAGGCATTGCTGCGCAGCCGGGCGAGGATGTCGCTCAGTTCCGGCGGCAGGAAGTCGCCGGTGTCGAGGCTGATCATCTGCCCCAGCTTCATCGCCGCCCCGCGCAGATGGGCCAGGCGGTCGGCGAGGCGGGTGAGATTAGCGGGGGTCAGCAACAGGTCCCGTCCGGAAGGCCGTTCGCCCGCCGCCAGCCGCCGCGCGCCTTCCGCCAGCATCCCGCCAGCCACTCCGCCCGCGAGGCGCCCGAACTGACCGGCGCGCGCCCACCGTCCGCGTGGGACCGGTCGGCTTTCGTCACCGCTCATGCCGCCCGCTGCCAGTAAAGCGGGAAGCCGCCATCGAACCAGATCGTCAGCATGCGAATGATATAGGGACGCTTGCCCAGCGAAGAACCCGGCAGAGAGGCCGTGCCTCCCTTGCCGCAACAATCAGGCCAGCAGGCCCGCCAGCGCTCTGGCGAGCTGGTCGCGGCTGTACGGCTTGGCGATCACCATTGCCTCGCGGGTCCAGCCGACCCCGCCTTCGGCATAGCCGGTGGCAAACAGAAAGGGGATGCCGCGCGCATGGAGCAGGTCGGCGACCTCGAAGCTGCGCTGTTCGTTGAGATTGACGTCCAGCACGGCGGCCGCAAACTGCTCGCGGCTAGCCAGGTCAAGCGCTTCGGCGAGGCGGAAGGCGGGGCCGACCACCTCGAAGCCGAGTTCGATCACCATGTCCTCGAGCGCGAAGGCGATCATCGGTTCATCCTCGACCAGCAAGATGCGGCGAGGCGCGGGATCAGCCATGGGCAGGCATCGGCGCATCAACTTCGCAGCGGACGCCATCGGGTTCGTAGTGGATGCGCACTTCTCCGCCCAGTTCGGCAGCCAGGCCACGCTCGATCATGCGAGTGCCGAAGCCGCGTTTTGTGGGAAGGGAAACGTGCGGGCCGCCATATTCTTTCCACGTCAGCCTGAGGCGATTGTCCTCGTTCCTCCAGCGGATCGCGACCGTGCCCTCGTCCCGCGAAAGGCTGCCATATTTAGTCGCGTTGGTGGCAAGCTCGTGGACCGCCATGGCGAGGCTCACGGACACCTTTGGCGGAAGCATGAGGTCCGGACCTTCCATCACCAGCCGTTCGTCATCCGAGCGGACGGCCGTGAAGGTGTCGCAGATGAGACGGCGCAGCGGCACCGCTTCCCATTTCTCCTGCGTCAGGATGCCGTGTGCCGCCGACAGCGCGCCGAGGCGGCCTTCGAAGCGGGCAAGCTGGGCCGACGTGGGATCGTCCCCGCGGAAGCTCTGCTGCGCAATGCTCTGGATGATCGCGAGGAGGTTCTTGGCGCGGTGGCTGAGCTCGTTGATGAGCAACTGCTGATGCGCTTCGGCAGCCTTGCGCCCGGTGATGTCCTGTAGCGCGACGATGGCGATTTCCGCCTTGCCGTCGTGGTCGAGGATCGGCGCCGCCTGGGCCAGCAGATTGACCGTTTTCCCGTCCGGGCGGCGATACAGAAGCTCGTGATCGATCACGGTCTCCTGGAAGGTCACGGCTCGGTACAGCGGGTATTCTTCGCTGCCGATTGGGTGACCCTCGGCGTCCACCCCGCCGTAGCGGTGATACGTATTCGTAGACTCGGGCAGGATCGAGTGACCGAGCATGTCTTCCAGCGCCTGGTTGAACAGGAAGATCTCTCCCGAGGGCACGCGGGCGATGATGACGCCGACCGGCATCTGGTCGATCACGGCGCGAAGCTGTTCTTCGCTGCGGCGGACGCGCTCAATGCTTTCGCGCCGCTCGTCGACGTCGATCACCGAGCCGACATAGCCAAGGAAATTGCCGGACCCGTCGAAGCGCGGCGCGGCGGCGTCGATGCACCAGCGATAGGTGCCGTCGGCACGGCGGACCCGGAAGTCGGTCTCGTAGCGGGCTTGCGCTTCATTGGCGGAGAGGAAGGCGCGTTCCGCTTCCGGGCGGTCGTCTTCGTTCACCGCGTTGAGCCAGCCGAAGCCCTCGCCTTCATGCTCGCCCTGGCCGGTGAACTCGTACCAGGTCTTGTTGAGATAGGTGCAATAGCCCGTCTCGTCGGTGACCCACAGCATGACCGGGGTCTGATCGGCGATGTTGCGGAAGCGGTCTTCGCTTTCGCGCAGGATCGCTTCGCTGCGGACCCGGACGATATGCGCCCAACTGCGTTCGGTCGCTTCGGCGACCAGCGCCTGCTCGTCCTCGGTCCAGTCGCGCGGCATATTCTGGTGCACCGCCATCATGGCCGCGAGCTTGCCGGCGCGGACATAGGGCATGCAGATGGTCGCCTGGATGCCGATGGACAGAAACTTGGCGCCTTCTTCCTCGCCAAGCTCCCCGCGGACGTCACGGATGATGAGCGGCGTGCCACCGTGCATCGCCTGCGCTGCGGTGTCGCCGAAGGTGTCGAGGCTGTAGCTGCCGACAATGCTTTGCGCGCCCTCTGCCGACCAGTCGCCGCGGATCGTGAAGGCGTCCTGGTCGATCTCCATGTCGGCGTAAGCGACGACGGAGGCCTTCATGTGCTGGCCGATCAGGCGGGCGGTGACCGCCATGATCTCGTCGGGGGCGGCAAGGTCGTTGATCGCCTGGGACAGCCGGTCGAACAGGTCGAGCCGCTCGGCACGAGCCTGCAGCGCGCGTTCAGCGGCAACCCGGGTGGTGGTGTCGATCACGATGGCGAGCACCCCCGCCGGCTTGCCGTCGTCGCCGAGCACCGGCGAATAATCGAGGTTCATCGACACATTCTCAGGCCGCCCGTGGCGGTGCAGCACCAGCTCCTGGTCGCGGAAGGACAGGGTGCCGCCGGCAAGGCCGACCTTCATCACGTGGTCGTTGAAGTCGGCAACCTCCGGCCAGCCTTCGCGCACTTTGCTGCCCAGCAGCTCCGGATGCCGGCCGCCCGCGAACACCGAATAAGCGTCGTTGTAGAGCATGATGCCATCCTCGCCCCACAGCATGACGATCGGCACCGGCGTGCGGAGCAGCAGGCCAGTCGCGGCCTTGAGGCTCTGCGACCATTGGGCAACCGGACCGAGTGTCTCGGACCAGTCACGCGTTTTGATAAGGGCGCCACATTCGCCGCCGCCGTCCAGGAAAGTTGGCATCGTCCTGAGCGCTAGCCTGTCCGGAGCCGCTCGAAAAGGCAGACTTTCAGGCGAATGCGCAACTCGTTAGTCTCTCCGCCATGCCCTGCTACGCCCTCGACGATGT
The DNA here is from genome assembly GCF_049896405.1 of Sphingomonas sp. LHG3443-2. NCBI lineage: Bacteria > Pseudomonadati > Pseudomonadota > Alphaproteobacteria > Sphingomonadales > Sphingomonadaceae > Sphingomonas > Sphingomonas sp. LHG3443-2. Next base: position 281,693 of record NZ_JAFCUG010000001.1, on the reverse strand, counting down.
CGGCCCTACCCTTCAGCCCGAAAGCTGGGTGGCGCCCAGTGCCGACCTCATCGGTGATGTCCGGCTTGGCGAGCGGGCAAGCGTGTGGTTCGGAGCGGTGATCAGGGCCGACAATACGCCCATCCTGATCGGCCGGGAAAGCAACATCCAGGACGGCGCGGTGTGCCACAGCGATCCGCACGCGCCGCTCACCATTGGTGAGCGGGTGACGGTCGGCCACCAGGCGATCCTCCACGGCTGCACCATCGGCGCTGGCGCGCTGATCGGGATGGGCGCGCGGGTGCTGAACGGTGCGATCATCGGCGAACGCTGCATCGTCGGAGCGGGCGCGCTGGTGCCTGAAGGCAAGGTGTATGAGGCCGGGCACCTGCTGGTCGGAACGCCGGCCCGGATCGTCCGCGCGCTGAGCGAAGCGGAGCTGCAGATGCTGCAAGCAAGCGCGCTTCATTATGCGGAGAAAGCCGCGCTTTATGCGCGCAGCCTGCGGTTACAGGGCTGACACTTGAGGGCCTCGATCGAGCGTCCCAGATTGCCGGCATGATCGAGATCCGCCCCTTCGCTTCGCTCGGCCACGCCGACCACGGCTGGCTCGATGCCCGCCACCATTTTTCCTTTGCCAACTATTACGATCCCTCCCGCATGGGCTGGGGCCGGATCCGGGTGTGGAACGACGACAAGATCGCCGGCAAGTCCGGCTTTCCGCCGCATCCGCACCGCGACATGGAAATCGTGACCTATGTCCGCACCGGCGCGATCACGCACCAGGACAGTTTGGGCAACAAAGGCCATACCGGCGCCGGCGACGTTCAGGTGATGAGCGCCGGGACCGGCGTCACCCATGCCGAATATAATCTGGAGGACGAGGACACGACCCTTTTCCAGATCTGGCTCGAAACCGACCGGCCGAATGCCAAGCCCAGCTGGGGTGCGATGCCGTTCCCGCGTGAAGCGCGTGACGGCGCCTTCCAGCTGCTCGCCAGCGGTAACGAAGGCGACGGCGCGCTGACCATCAATGCCGACGCACGGATCCTCGGTGCGACGTTGAAGGGCGGGAGCGAGATCACGCTCGAGGCCGATCCCGCGCGTCACCTGTATCTCGTGCCCTCGGCTCCGATCCGCATCAACGGTGTCGCGGCCGGCCCGCGGGACGGGGTGGCGATCACCGGCGAGACGAAGCTCGTCATCGAAGGCGACGAGGACGCCGAGCTGGTGCTGGTCGACGCCCGGTAACTCGAAGCGATGCTTGCCGCTGGAGGAGGGGAGGCCTAGATGCTGGCCATTCCTCCTTCAGCATCGATCCTGTAGCGCCCGACACGTGACGCGTTCCCCCCTTCTCATCCTGGCCGGTCTGCTGATTGGCCTCGGCGTTCCTGCGGCGGCGCAGAACAATGCGGCGCCCGCCAATGTGGTGACCCCCGCCCCGGCGCCGCGCGAAGGCACGGTCGGACCCGAGCAGCTACGTGATTTCGCCTTGCCCGGAACACGGCAGGCGCCGCCGCCCGCCACGACCGAGACGCCGCGCACGGCCCCTGCGCCGACGCCGCGGATCGTTCCGCCGCCGGTTACGACAACTCGCCCGGCCCCGCAGGACGCGCCCACTCGTGCAGCAGCCGATGCCGCGCCTTCCGCGCCCGCGCGCCCGCGCGCAGCCACGAGTGAAAGCCAGCCTCCTCAAGTCGCTGCACCTGCTCCGGCCTCCTCGCTGCCGTCCACCCTCTTGCCCTCGGCCACGCCGGCGGTTCCCGTGGCGGCCGCGCCCTTGCCGCCGATTACCGTCAGCCAGCCAGGCAGCGACACGTCCGCGCCGCCGCTGGCCTTGTGGTGGCCGTGGCTGCTGCCGGCGGTGCTCGGCGGGGTTGGCCTGGCCTTGGTGCTTCGCCAGCGGCGCCGTCCGGCGCTCGCCGGGCATTCGCAAGAGGTGTTCGAGCGGGCCGCGCCCGAGCCAGCGCCCCTGCCGCGCGCGGCGGCGCCACGACCGGCACCCGCTCCTGCGCCCGCAGAGCCGCCGCAAGCGCCGCTTCCGACCGGGCTCGTCACCACCCGGCTCCGCCCGCCGCTCGGCACCGCGCCGCCTGCCGCGCCGCCGCCTCCGGTATCGGCCCCGGTGTCGGGGGGCATCGTCAGCACCCGCCTGCGCGGCTGGGTCGAGCTCGATCTCGTGGTTCGCGAGATCCTGTTCACTCCGCGCGAAGCCCTTCTGCGTTTCGACATCATCGTCGCCAACAGCGGCACCGGGACGGCGCGTGAGATCGCGCTGGAGGCGTTCGCCACCAACGGGGGTGACGAGCAAGCCGCGGCCCTGGCGGGCTTCTTCGCCCGCCCGGCTGCGACCAGCGTCGCCATTCCCGAGCTTGGCAGGCTCGCCGAAACGGTGCTCAGCCACGAACTGGTCGTGCCGCGCAGCGCGATCCGTGCCTATGAGGCGCAGGGCAAGGCGCTGTTCGTGCCGGTGATCGCCTTGAGCGCGTCCTATCGCACCGGGTCGGGGGAAGGGCGCACGGGCGCTGCGTTCCTTGTCGGACGCGACGTGCCGGGTTCCGACAAACTGGCGCCAGTGCTGTTGCCCGAAACGGACGGGCGGCTGCTCGGCCTTGGGGTCCGGCGCCTGGAAGAAGCCGTCCGACGCTGACAGCGAAGTTGACAGGCACTGCGCCGGGCGGCATTGGCGCCCGGCCTGACCTCGTGGAGAGGTGGCCGAGTGGTTAAAGGCAGCAGACTGTAAATCTGCCCGACGTTGTCGTACGCTGGTTCGAATCCAGCCCTCTCCACCATCCCCCCGCTTCAAACCGAAGCGCCCGGATGTGAAACCTGGACCCAAGCGTTGGTTGCGAACGACGACTGATTCGCCTTCGTCTTGCGACGAGCGGGTCGGTTAATCGTGGTTACTTCCCGCCAGTAACCAAAAGGTGCAGATTTTGGGCGTATCGTCCCGTTTCTGCTCTTTTTTTCCGGGTAACGAACCCAATCGCTTTCTGCTAATCCTTGCCCATGATCTCAGCTTACCCAGCAAGTTGCGGATCGGCGGAAGGAGTTGAGCCGGACGGGGGACCGGACTTTTCGAGAGCGGCCGAGCAGGCTGCCACGGACCGCTGCGCTCGATTGAGCCGCGGTCAGCTCGAAGTGTTGCGCCTAGTCAATCGTCACCTCAGCTCCAAGGAGATCGCGGCCGAGCTCGGCATCTCCAGCCATACCGTCGATCAGCGTGTTCGCGGTGCGATCCGCACCCTTGGCGTTGCCCGTCGCAGCGAGGCTGCACGCCTGGTTGACGATTATGAAAAGGCGCTTGGCACGGGGGAAACGGCGCCCGCTCCCTCTGCAGAGACATATCAACGGTTGATACATCAACCGCCGCACATCGACGCCCAACCGGACCAACCGCAATCAGAGGGGGCGGTCAGTTCTCAGATTCGGCACGCTGATCGCACAGGTGGGACCGGGACGGTACGTCTCGAAACCGAGCAGAGCGCGTATCGCACCCGGTCCCCCCTGTTACCCTGGTCGACTTCGCAACAGGTCCGCAACACCTGGGGCGCGGGCACCAAGCTGGCGGCGATCGCGGGGATTGCGATCATCTCCAGCTTCTCGGCGGGGATGCTGCTGGCGGGGCTGGAAAGCCTGTCGCGGCTGCTCTTCTCCTGACGGGCCTGCACCCGGGCACATTTGCGGATGACAACGACAAAGCCCGAAGGCCACGCGCTTTCGGCAAGGAGAGTTCATGCGCAGGCAGATTATCGAGCAAACCGCCCTGGACGTCGCCCACCAGATCCGGGCCGTCGAGGACAGCATCGAGGCGGCTCTCATTGAGCTTGCCGAGCTTCAGAACCGAATGATCCGCGCCCGCTCCGTCACTGGCGTCGGCATTGCCACCGGCCATGACGCGCTGGAGCAAGTGGTCGTCTCGTTGCAGGGGCTGATCCATGCCCGCGGCGGCATGGCGCAGTGTCACGCCGCGCTGGTGAGCGCCAAGCAGCAGGTGCCGGGGCTTCGCACCACGTCCTTCGGCGATGGGCAGGATTGTCCGCCGGCGCCGCAGGTCGGCACGTTGCGAGCGGTCGCCTGACCCGTCACACCGCCTTACCCAAGGTGCCGCTGGCCTTCACGCCGGCGGCACCCTGAGCCGAGTCACGACTTGATGGCCTTACGGGTCTACATCTTCTATCTGTTGCTGGCAGGGCTGGTGGCCCTGACCTGGTGGCGCGGCCGCAGCGATGAGCGCTTGGCGGCCGCTGTTTGCGTTGGAGGAACGGCCCTCACCGTGCTGGTCGGCAACAAGCTCGACATCCACGGCTCGGACTTCGACCTTGCCGCCTTTATCGTCGATGGCGCCATCTTTATCGCTTTTCTCGTGATTGCCTTGCGTTCCGAGCGCTTCTGGCCGCTGTGGGTGGCGGGGCTGCAGCTGACCACGGTCAGCGTTCACCTGCTGATGATCCTTTCGCCCGATCTGCCGGGACTGATCTTCGGCACCGCACTCGCCTTCTGGTCCTATCCGATCCTGCTGCTGATCGCGATCGGCGCCTGGCGCACCCCGGTCATCGAACGCTGGCGCGTCGCGCATGACGTTGCCTCACGGCAGGGGATCACCTAGCCACCTGAGTGCCATGCCGCTGCCGCCCCTCGTGCTTGCCCTACTGGACGCGCTGGAGGAGCCGGCGCTGCTGATCGCGCGGCAGCGCACCGAAGCTGCCAATCGCGCCGCCAGGGCGCTGCTTGGCGCGGGCCTTGTCGATCAGGACGTCCGTTTCGCCATCCGTCAACCTCAGGCGCTCGACGCCATCCTGTCGGGCCGCGAAGGTCGCTTCGAGGTGCGTGGGATCGGCGGGATCGAGCGCAGCTTCGAGGTGGTGCTGACAAGCCTCGACACGGGGCTGCTGCTGGTTCGCCTGGTCGACCGCTCGGCCCGGCAGGCGGCCGAAAAAGCGCAAGTCGATTTCGTCGCCAATGCGAGCCACGAACTCAGGACCCCGCTGGCAACGGTGCTCGGCTATTCCGAGACGCTCAGCGAGGAAGGCGAGCTGCCCGAGCCGCTGCGGCGACGGTTCGGCGAGCAGATCCACGCCCAGGCAACCCGCATGATGACCATCATCCGCGACCTCATGAGCCTGTCGCGGATCGAGGCGGACCGGTTCAGCGCGCCGATTGCCGAGGTCCGGCTCGACGCGCTCGTCAGGGAAGCGGTGGTGGCCGCCGGCCCGCTCGCCGAAAGCCGCTCATGCCGGATCGAACTTGCACTGGCCGATGAGCCGGCAACGGTTCGCGGGGACCTGGCGCAGCTTCGGCAGTTGCTCGACAATCTTCTCGGCAATGCGGTGCGCTACGGGTGCCGAGGCGAGGGCGGCCGGGTGCTGGTGTCGGTCGCCGACGCCGGACGCTGGATCAGCCTTATCGTCCGCGATTGGGGCGAGGGCGTCAGCGCACGGCACCTGCCGCGCCTTACCGAACGCTTCTACCGGGTGGATGCGGCGCGCAGCCGCGACGGGGGTGGGACCGGTCTTGGTCTCGCCATTGTCGCGCAGATCGTCGAGCGTCACCGCGGCCTGCTCGACATCCGCAGCCGCGAAGGCGAGGGCACCGAAGTCGAAATCCGGCTTCCGCGGGTGTGACCGGGCCGGGCGTTGTCATAAGCCTGTAACCTGCCGGTCACATGGCGCTCCCGACGGCCGGGCAAGAGGCGCCGGAGCGGGCGAATCGCCCTCGGGAGACAAGAAGACAATGACCAAGTTCTGGCTGGCACTGCCGCTCGCGTGTCTGGTGAGCGCCTGTGGCGGCGGCTCCAACAATGCCGCGTCGCAGCTGAAGATCGTCGGCTCGTCGACGGTGTATCCGTTCACCACTGCGATTGCCGAAGCGTTCCAGAAGGCCAATCCGGGCACCAGCGTGATCGTCGAATCGACCGGCACGGGCTCGGGCATCAAGCTGTTCTGCGAAGGCGTCGGGCAGAAGTTCCCCGACATGGTCAACGCCTCGCGGCAGATGAAGAAGAGCGAATATGACGCTTGCTCGGCTGCCGGCGCCAAGCAGGTGATCGAAGTGCCGATCGGCATCGACGGGCTGACCCTGATCGAAAGCAACCAGGCCGCTCCGCTGAAGGTCACCTTGGCCGACATCTACGCCGCGGTCGCTGCCAATCCTTACGGCAAGGGTCCCAACAAGGCGCAGACCTGGAAGGACGTCAATCCGGCGCTTCCGGCGATCAAGATCCGCGTCATGGGCCCGCCGCCGACCAGCGGCACGCGTGACAGCTTTGCCGAGCTGATGCTGACCAAGGGCTGCGAGAGCGACCCGGCGATGAAGGCGCTGAAAGCCAGCGACGAGGCCAAGCACAAGGACCTTTGCACCAAGATCCGCGAGGATGGGGTGTATGTGGAAGCCGGTGAGAACGACAACCTGCTGGTGCAGAAGGTCGAAGCCGATCCCGGCACCATCGGCGTGCTCGGCTACAGCTTTCTCGAGCAGAATGCCGACAAGATCCGTCCGCTCGAGGTGGGCGGCGTGCTGCCGACCGAAGCGACCATCCAGGATCTGAGTTATCCGGGTGCGCGCAAGCTCTACATCTATGTGAAGGGCGAGCATGCGGCGGTGAAGCCGGCCATCAAGGGCTTCCTGGCCGAATACGCCAAGGGCTGGAGCACCGGCGGGCTGCTCGAGAAGCGCGGGCTGGTGCCGTTCGTCGGCGACGATGCGGCAAAGGCCACTGCGGTCGCGACCGGCCTCACGCCGCTCGACGGCGCGACGCTGAAGTAAGCGCGCCACCGGCATGAGCCTCGCCCTCGGCCTCCTTCTGGTGCTCGGCGTCGCCGTCGCCGCCTTCGTGCTGGCGCGCGGGCGGGCAGCGACGCTGCGCGCTGGCGGCGGCGCCGGGCGGCAGCGGCTCAACAGCCTGCCCTTCTACCACGGCGCCTATGCGTTCCTGTGGGCGGCACTTCCGGCCTTGCTGTTCCTGGCCGCTTGGGCACCGATCCAGCATGGCCTGATCAACGACGCGGTGCTGGCCAGTCCGGTCGGGCAGCAGCTGCCCGACTTCGACCTCGCCCGCGACGCCATCCTGTCGGAAGCGCGCGCCGTGGCGAGCGGGGCATCGGACCTTGCCTTCAACCCGCAGGCGCAGGCGCTGGTGCCGGTGTTCCAGGCGGCGAGCGGGCGGTACGGCTTGATCGGGAGCGGCCTTGCCCTGCTCCTGGCACTGGCGGGCGCGGGCTGGGCCTGGTCGCGGATCAGCCTCGACCTGCGCGCCCGGACGGGGGTCGAGAAGTGGCTGATGGGCCTGCTCGTCGCGGCGTCGATGATCGCCATCCTGACCACCTTCGGCATCGTCCTCTCGCTGTTGTTCGAGACGATGCGCTTTTTCCAGATGGTCCCGGCGAACGATTTCCTGTTCGGGCTGAACTGGTCGCCGCAGGTCGCGATCCGCGCCGACCAGGCGGGATCGTCGGGCGCGTTCGGGTCGATCCCCCTGTTCTGGGGTACGATCTTCATCGGCGCGATCATCGCCATGATTGTCGCCATCCCCTTGGGGCTGATGAGCGCGATCTTCCTAACGCAATATGCGCCGGGGAAGCTGCGCAAGGTGCTGAAGCCCTTGCTCGAGATCCTCGCCGGCGTGCCGACGGTGGTCTACGGCTATTTCGCCGCGCTGACGGTGGCACCGCTGGTCCGCGACCTCGGCCTTGCCATCGGCGTAAGCAGCGCATCGAGCGAGAGTGCGCTTGCCGCCGGTCTCGTCATGGGCGTGATGATCATTCCGTTTGTCAGCTCGATGGCCGACGACAGCATTGCCGCGGTGCCGCAGGCAATGCGCGACGGTAGCCTGGCACTCGGCGCAACGCGGTCGGAGACGATCCGCAAGGTAATCCTGCCCGCCGCGCTTCCGGGCGTGGTCGGCGGCGTCCTGCTCGCCGTGTCCCGCGCGATCGGTGAGACCATGATCGTGGTGATGGCCGCGGGCCTTGCCGCCAACTTGACCGCCAATCCGTTCGGCAGCGTGACCACGGTCACCACCCAGATCGTCCAGTTGCTGACCGGCGACCAGGAATTCGACAGCCCCAAGACGCTGGCCGCCTTTGCGCTCGGCCTGGTGCTGTTCCTGGTGACGCTGGTGCTTAACCTCATCGCGCTCAGGGTCGTGCGCAAGTATCGGGAAGCGTATGAATAAGCCTGACAGCCGCTGGTCCAGCGAGGCAATGACCCGCCGGGTCAAGCGCCGCTACGCCGCCGAGCGCCGGTTCAAGGCGCTGGGTCTGGCCGCGGTGCTGATCAGCCTCGCGTTTCTCGCCTTTCTGCTGATTACCATGACGGTGCGCGGCGCGGGCGGGTTCAGCCACACCTTCCTGACGGCAAGCGATGCCACCGACCCCGAGATGGTCGGCGTGTGGGGCGCCCTGAAGGGCTCGTTCCTGACCATCATGGTGACCATGGCGCTGGCCTTCCCGATCGGGGTGCTGGCGGCGGTCTATCTCGAGGAATTCGCCAAGCGGAACCGCTGGAACGACTTCATCGAGGTCAGCATCAACAATCTTGCCGCGGTGCCGTCGATCATCTTCGGCCTGCTCGGCCTCGCGGTGTTCCTGAACCTGATGCAGCTGCCGCGCTCGGCCGCGCTGGTCGGCGGGCTGACGCTGGCGCTTATGACCATGCCGGTGATCGTGATCGCCGGGCGCAACGCGATCAAGGCGGTGCCGCCCTCGATCCGCGATGCGGCGCTGGGCGTCGGCGCGTCGAAGATGCAGGTGGTGTTCCACCATGTTCTCCCCCTGGCGCTGCCGGGCATTCTCACCGGCACCATCATCGGCATGGCCCGCGCGCTTGGCGAAACGGCGCCGCTGCTGATGATCGGCATGCGCGCGTTTATCGCGACGCCCCCGGGCAGCGTGGTCGATCCCGCCACGGTGCTGCCGGTGCAGATCTTCCTCTGGTCGGACGAGGTCGACCGCGCCTTTGTCGAGAAGACCAGCGCGGCGATCATCGTGCTCCTGCTGTTCATGCTGCTGATGAACGGCCTCGCCATCTATCTTCGCAACCGCTTCGAGCGCCGCTGGTAAGGCCGCCTAGCCATGAACGACGAAAAAGAACCCATCCTCACCAACTCGGCGGTGCCATTTCCCTCGACCGCGATTGCCGCCGAAGCGGCGCGCGAGGATCCGCTGGCGCCGGCCGACGGCGGCGAACCGCAGGCGGCGGGCGAGCAGCCGCGGGTGGTAACACCGGCCGCGGCTGACGTTGCGACCCTGCCCAAGATGCGTGCCGAGGACGTGCGCGTGTTCTACGGCGAGAAGGAAGCGCTGAAAGGCGTGTCGATCGAGGTTCACGACGACAAAGTCACCGCATTCATCGGCCCGTCGGGCTGCGGCAAGTCGACCTTCCTGCGCTGCCTCAACCGGATGAACGACACCATCGCGGGCGCGCGGGTGACGGGCACCATCACGCTGGACGGCGAGGACATCACCGCGCCCGAAATGGACGTGGTGCAGCTTCGCGCCCGCGTCGGCATGGTGTTCCAGAAGCCCAATCCGTTTCCCAAGTCGATCTTCGAGAATGTCGCTTACGGCCCCCGCATCCACGGGCTGGCGGACAGCAAGGACGAGCTGGAAGCCATTGTCGAGAAGAGCCTGCGCCGCGCGGGTCTGTGGGACGAGGTCAAGGATCGGCTGGCCGAGAGCGGGACCGCCTTGTCGGGCGGTCAGCAGCAGCGCCTCTGCATCGCGCGGGCGATCGCAGTCGATCCCGAAGTGATCTTGATGGATGAGCCCTGTTCGGCGCTCGACCCGATCGCCACCGCCAAGATCGAGGAGCTGATCCACGAACTGCGCGGGCGTTATGCCATCGCGATCGTCACCCACAACATGCAGCAGGCGGCGCGGGTCAGCCAGCGGACCGCCTTTTTCCACCTCGGTGAGCTGATCGAATACGGCAAGACCAAAGAGATCTTCACCAACCCGCGCGAGCAGCGCACCCAGGACTATATCACCGGCCGTTACGGCTAAGGGGACAGGACACGTGGCTTCTCAAGGACATACGCTGAAGGCGTTCGACCAGGATCTGGACCGCTTACGCGCGCTCATTACCGAGATGGGCGGCCGCGCCGAGCATGCGATCATCGAGGCGATGCGCTGCCTGTCGGAGCGTGACGGCGACGCCGCGCTGAAAGTGATCGAGAACGACAAGAAGATCGACGCGCTGGAGGCCGAGACCGAGCGCAGCGTGATCCAGCTCATCGCGCTCCGCGCGCCGATGGCGGGCGACCTGCGCGATGTGGTCGCCGCGCTCAAGATTTCGGGCGTGGTCGAGCGGATCGGCGATTATGCCAAGAACATCGCCAAGCGGGTGCCGCTGCTGGAAGACGCCGGCAAGATCGAGCCCTTGTCGCTGCTCCCCGAAATGGCGCGGATCGCGGTGCAAATGGTGCACGACGTGCTGAACGCCTTCGTTCAGCGCGATGCCGAAGCGGCGCTTCGCGTATGCGAGCGCGACAAGGCGGTAGACGATTTCTACGACAGCATCTTCCGCACGCTCCTCACCCATATGATGGAGAACCCGCACAAGATCGGGCAGTCGGCGCACCTGTTGTTCGTCGCCAAAAACCTCGAACGGGTCGGCGATCATGCGACCAACATCGCCGAGATGGTCTATTATGCCGCGACCGGGCAGCAGATGGCCGACCGGGTCAAGGGCGCCGAGGGGCTGGGCGTCTGATGGCCAGCCGGGGGCGGTTGCTGCTGGTCGAGGACGATCGTTCGCTGGCCGAGCTCATCACCTTTCATTTCGAGCGCGAGGGCTACACGGTGGTCCGCACCGGCGACGGCGAAGAAGCGCTGCTGCTCGCCGAGGAACTGCGCCCCGACCTGATGGTGCTCGACTGGATGATCGAGGGGATCAGCGGGATCGAGGTGTGCCGCCGCCTGCGCCGCCGCCCGAGCACCGCCAACCTGCCGATCCTGATGCTGACCGCGCGCGGCGAAGAGAACGATCGGGTCCGAGGGCTCGAGACTGGGGCCGACGATTACATCACCAAGCCGTTCAGCCCCAAGGAGCTGGTCGCCCGGGCCGCCGCCGTGCTGCGCCGGGTTCGGCCTGCGCTGGCCGCCGAGACGCTGGATTATGCCGGGCTGGAGATGGACCTTACCGCGCACCGCGTCCGGCGCGACGGTAAGACGCTGTCGCTGGGGCCGACCGAATATCGCCTGCTGCGTCACTTCCTCGAGAATGCAGGGCGGGTGTTCTCGCGCCAGCACCTGCTCGAGACCGTGTGGCCGCACAGCGAGGAGATCGAGCTGCGCACGGTCGACGTCCACATTCGCCGGTTGCGGCTGGCGCTGGGCGAGCCCGACCTTATCCGCACGGTACGCAGCGCCGGCTATGCGCTCGACGCGGAAGGCGTCGCCTAAGCCCTAGCGAACGAGCAAGGCGACCAGGCTGGCGGTGACGCTGAGCAGGAAGGCGATGATGATGAGCGCGATCCGTAAGCCTGCGGCTTGGCTGCGCTTGATCGCGGCTTCGTCGAGCCAGTAGCGGCCGTCCCCCGTTGCGCGCACGTGGCCGCGCTTGACCAGTGCGGCAAGCAGCTTGTCCGCGCCCTTGGCCGACAGGTCGAGGGTGGTGGCACTGCGGGCGCTGGTCGCGCCGGCGGTCTTGAGTGGTGTGGTGACGTGCTGCTCGGTCAGCGCCTGCTGCGCGGCCGCCGCAGCGATAAGCGCGGCGTTGATCCCGGGATTGGCCATCGGCGCAGCCTAACGCAACCTTGCCGATCGCCCAAGCGGCCTAAGGCGGAGATCTGGTGCCCTAGCGGAGCAGCAACCAGGCACCGAGCCCGCCGATCAGCAGGGATACCAGCAGGATCTTCAGATTTCGAACGCCCTTGCCATGATCGCGAGCAAGCGCCGCTTCGTCGAGCCAGTAGCGCCCAAAGCCAGCCTCACGCATGTGACCGAGCTTGAGGTATCCCGCGAGGATTTCGCGGGAGCCTTCGGCGGTGAGGTCGAGCTCGATCGCCGTGCGGGAAGAGGTCGCACCTGCGTTCCTGAGCTGGTCGGGTGGCGATACGTCGCCTGCCACCTTGTGGGCAGCGGCGGCGAGCGCGGCGGCTAGCGCTGGGTTGGCGATTGCGGAACCCTAACGGAACCGCCGCGCTCCCCCAAGCGATTCAGGGCTGAATCGACCCTTGAGGAGCACCGACGATCATGGCCGCGCGTCCCAGCTGGCGGGGACAGATCCGCCTCGCCCTTGTCTCCATCCCGGTCGAAATCTTTCCCGCGTCCAAGTCGGGCGCGAGCATTTCCTTTCACCAGATCCACGAGCCGAGCGGGCAGCGGATCAAATATGAAAAGGTGGCGCCGGGCATCGGGCCGGTGAAGGCCGACGATATCGTCAAAGGCTTCGAGGTGACCAAGGGCGAATATGTCCTGCTGGAGCCCGAGGAAATCGAGAGCGTGAAGCTCGAGAGCCGCAAGACGCTGGAGCTGGCGCAGTTCGTCGACGCCGACGACATCGACGCCCTTTATTACGAGAAGCCTTATTTCGTGGTGCCGGCGGACGACCTTGCGGAAGAAGCGTTCATCGTGCTGCGCGAGGCGCTGCGGCGGAGCCACAAGGTGGGGATCGGGCAGCTCGCGATGCGCGGGCAGGAATATGTGGTCGCGATCAAGCCCTGCGGGCGCGGCATCCTGATGGAGACGCTGCGTTATGCCGACGAGCTGAACAAGGCGTCGAGCTATTTCCGCGATATCGAGGATGCCGAGCCCGATGCCGACTTGCTCGATCTCGCGACCACGCTGATCGACAAGAAAACCGGCAAGTTCGACGCGGGCGAGTTCCACAATCGTTATGTCGATGCGCTGAAAGGCCTGATCGAAGAGAAGCGCAAGAAGAAGGGCAACGGGTTGGTGATCCAGGACAAGGACACCGGTCCGCCCAAGAAGAGCAATGTCGTCGACCTGATGGCGGCGCTGAAGAAGAGCCTGGGCGAAAGCAACGACAATGAAGGCGCGGCGCCGGCAAAGAAGCCGGCTGCCAAGAAGGCGGCCGCCAAGGCTGCGCCCGCGCGCAAGCCGGCAACCCCGAGGAAGGCCGCCGGGGGCAAGAGGTAGGCCGGCATGGCCCGCGCCGCTCGCCCGAAGGGTCTCGACATCGAGACCTACAATGCCAAGCGCGACTTCAAGAAGACGAAGGAGCCCAAGGGCCGCAGGCGGAAGGGGAAGGGCGACAGCTTTGTCGTCCAGAAGCATGACGCGAGCCGCCTGCACTGGGACTTCCGGCTCGAGCTCGATGGCGTTCTGAAGAGCTGGGCGGTGCCCAAGGGACCGAGCCTCGATCCCAAGGTCAATCGGCTGGCGATGCGGACCGAGGACCATCCGCTTGATTACGGGACGTTCGAGGGGATCATCCCGGCCGGCGAATATGGCGGCGGGACAGTGATGCTGTGGGACCGCGGCCGCTGGATCCCGCACCCGGACAAGGATCCGCGAAAGACGCTGGAGGAAGGTCATTTGCACTTCACGCTCGAAGGCGAGCGCATGAAGGGTGAGTGGGTCATGTTCCGCATGAAGGGCAAGCCCGGCGAAAAGGGCGAGGCGTGGGTGCTGAAGAAGGTCACCGATGAGGCGGCGGCGCCGGACGAGGGGGATGCGCTGGTCGATGGGTGCCTGACCAGCGTCGAGACAGGGCGCAGCATGGCCGAGATCGCGGCCGGTGAGGACGTGTGGGTATCCAATCGCGGCGGCAAGAAGGGCGGCCGAACCAAGCGCAAGGTGACGCCGCCGCCGCCGTTCCAGGAGCCGCAACTGGCGACGCTGGCCGATACCCCGCCGACCGGAAGCGGGTGGCTGCATGAGTATAAGTATGACGGCTACCGCCTGCTGCTTAGCGTCGGCGAGGGCGGCACCGTGGCGTGGACGCGGGGCGGGAAGGACTGGTCGAATTTCTTTCCCGAACTGACCGAGGCGGCGACGGCGAGCTTGCCGGCGGGGTGCCTGATCGACGGCGAGGCGGTAGCGCTGGACGAGGCGGGCAAGCCCAATTTCGGGCTGCTTCAATCGACGGTGAAGGGCGGCAAGGGGCAGGAGCGGCCGAATCGCGCATTCTATGCCTTCGACCTGCTGATCGACCGCGGAGAGGACATTCGGAAGCTTTCCAACCTGGAGCGCAAGGAGCGGCTTGCATCGCTGATGAAGGGCGTGCCGGGACCGCTGGTCTATGGCGATCATGTGATCGGCAAGGGCGAGCAATTGTTGAAGACGATCTGCGCCGATGGGGGCGAGGGGATCATCAGCAAGAAGGCGGATGCGGCCTATCGCGGGGTGCGAACCAAGTGCTGGCTGAAGGTCAAATGCATCGCCCGGCAGGAGTTCGTGATCGTCGGCTGGCAGGCGAGCGACAAGCGGCGCGGGTTCCGCTCGCTGCATCTTGGCGTGAATGAAGGGGGTGCGCTGCGCTATGTCGGCAAGGTCGGGACCGGGTTCGACACGGCGACGCTGGAGAGCCTGAGCGAGCGGATGGCGCCGCTGAAGCTCGCCAAGCCGGCGCTGGAGGTGCCGCGGACGGCGCTTAGAGGATCGACCTGGATCACGCCCGAACTGGTGGCGGAGATCGCTTACACTGAGTTCACGAGTGACGGGGTGCTTCGGCACCCGAGCTTCCTCGGCCTGCGCGAGGACAAGACGGCGAAACAGGTGGTGCTGGAAACGCCCGTGGCGGCGCCCAAGACCAGGAGCGCGGCGAAACTACGCACCGCGGCCGATTTCAAGCTGCGCCTGACCAGCCCGGAAAAGGTGATCTTTCCCGAAGATGGCCTGACCAAGGGCGACCTCGCGGACTATTATGCGGCGGTCGCCGACCTCTTGATGGTGGATCTGGCGAAGCGGCCGATGACGCTGATCCGCTGCCCGTCGGGACGTGCCAAGAAGTGCTTCTTCCAGAAGCACGACAGCGGATCGATGGGCGAGCATGTGCTGCGGATCCCGGTCAAGGAGGGCGCCGGCACGACCGAAGAGGATTATCTCTTCGTCGAGGAGCCGCTTGGCATGCTCGAATGTGTGCAGATGAACACCATCGAGTTCCATGGTTGGGGCAGCCGCATCGATCCGCTGGAGAAGCCCGACCGGCTGGTGTTCGACCTCGATCCCGACGAGGGGCTTGGGTTCGACAAGGTCAAGGCGGCGGCGGTGCGGTTGCGCGACCTCCTCGCCGACCTTGGCCTCGAGACCTTTCCGTTGCTGTCGGGCGGCAAGGGCATCCATGTGATCGCGCCGCTCGACCAGGAAGCCGAGTGGCCGGCGGTGAAGAGCTTCGCCGAGCGGTTCAGCCGGGCCATTGCCGACGCCGAGCCCGAAACCTTCACCGCCAACATCCGCAAGAACCAGCGCAAGGGCCGGATCTTCCTCGATTGGCTGCGCAACCAGCGGGGCGCGACGGCGGTGATGCCCTATTCGGCGCGCGCCCGCGAAGGGGCACCGGTCGCGGCGCCGGTGTCGTGGGAAGAGCTGGAGGGGGTCGAGAAGGCAAGCCTCTACACCATTCGCGACGCCGCGCAGCTGCTTGAACGGGCAGGCGGCAAAGGGCTCAAGGGCTGGGGACAGTCGAAGCAGACGCTGCCCAGTGTGTGAGCCGAGCGGAGCGCGCTGAACCAGGACTGCGGTTCCTCGTTGGGCGGGTATGCTGCGTTTCTTTTTCCACATCCACAATGGCATCGGTTTTGTACCGGACAAAGAAGGTGTATCCCTGACCGGTCTGCCTGCGGCACGGACCCAGGCGATCGTGAGTATCCGATCGATCCTCGCCGAGGAGTTGAAGCTTACCGGCATCGTCGATCTTAGTGGCCGGATCGACATCGTGGACGAGGACGGAACAGTGACCGCCATCGGGTTCGGCGAGGCGGTCGAGGTGCGAGGGGCAGACTGAAACACCATGGATATTCACCTCAAGCGCCTGCGCTCCCGCTTTCATATCAGCGACGAGGAAGAAGCGGTCATCCGCGGTCTGTCGGACCGGGAAGAGGAATTCGGGCCCGACCGGACCGTCGTCCGCGCTTATGAGGAGCAGCGGGACAGCCGAGTCCTGCTGAGCGGCGTCACCGGGCGGCACAAGGGGCTCCGCAACGGTTCGCGGCAGATCACCGAAGTGAACCTTCCCGGTGATCCGATCGATCTCCACAGCTTCACCCTGAAGTGGCTCGACCACGATATCGTGAGCTTCACCAAGGTTCGCCTTGCGCGGGTGCCGCACGAGCGGCTGTGGAGGATGATGCAGAACCAACCGCGACTGGCGATGATCTACTGGTTCGGGACGAACCTCGACGGCTCCATCCATCGCGAATGGGAGTTGTCGCTCGGGCGGCGGCAGGCCTTGGGCCGGATGGCGCACCTGTTTTGCGAATTGTACGAACGTTTCGCGGTGGTCGGGCTGACCGAAGGGCTGAGCTTTGCCTTTCCGTTCAACCAGACCGAGCTTGGCGAATGCCTGGGCCTGACCGCGGTGCACGTGAACCGCACGCTGCAGCAACTGCGCGAGCGCGGGCTATGCGATGCGCGCGACCAGCGGGTGGTGATCCACGACCTGCCCAAGCTGCAGGCGCTGGCCGAGTTCGACCCGCGCTATCTGTTCCTGGGGCCCCACCCACTCTGACCTGAGGCGCGGCGGGCGAGCGCGATACCACCGAGGTTCTGCGCGCGCGGGATCCAGCGCAGGCGGCGGGGTGGGTGAGCCGCAGCGGCGTCGCGAAAGCGGGCGAGGAAGGCGCGGGCCGCGGGCGTGCGGCACGGAACGATGCCGCTTGCTTGCTCGATCACCGCGCGGCTGTCGCCGAGGAGGTCGAAGGCCGGAACGCCGAGCGAGTGTGCGACCTCCAGCGCCTTGAGGAGTGCGAGCCATTCGGCGTCGCCGTTGCTGCCTTGGCCGAGGTCGTCGAACAGGTGGACCTCACCGCGGGCGACCACCGCCACCTCGAGCTGGCCGGGGTTGGGACGAGCGCCGCCGTCGAAGAAGATCTTGAGGGTTCTAGGGGGCATGGAGCCTTGTAGGCGGTTCATCTCACCTTGACAAAAAGAACCATAGCGGCTAACGCATCTACTCAAATCTAGATGGATCCGGTTCATGGGCATTGTCGGGGGTAATGGCTGCGACATTCAGCGGCGAGGCGAGCGGGCGAACGAGTTCGGACTGGAGCGGCAACAGGCTTTTCTCTCCTTCTTTGCCGAGAGCTGCAACATCAAGGCGTCCGCGAAGAAGGCCCGGGTGTCGGCGTCGACCATCTACAAGCGGCGGCGCGACGATCCCGAGTTTCGCGTCGCTTTTGCCGCCGCACAGGATCATGCGACGGCCCTTCTGAAGGCGGAACTGGTTCGCCGCGGGCTGGAATTGCTCCGAGCGGCAACGCCGGATGAGGCGGCTGGAGCAGCGTTGGCGGGCATGGATGCCAAGCTGCTGCTGTCGCTGGTTGCCCAGCATGAACGCAATGCCGGCAAGGAGCTTGGCGACCAGAACCCGCGCAAGTCCGACGCCAAGGAGGCGGCGGCGCGGTTGCAGGCGTTGCTGATCCGGATGCGACTGGAGCGCAAGCGGGAGGAGGAGCAGCGGCGGCTCGAACGGCTGGAGCGTCTCGAGCGGAAGCGCTGAGCGATGGCCGAGGAAGTGTGCCCCCGCGCGGTGCTGCGCGAGGTCGCGAATGCGCCCAAGTGGCTGCGCGACAAGCTGCCGATCGAGCAGTTGAGCAAGGCCGATCAGCGCGCGCTGGCGTGGGCCTGGGCTTCGTTCCAGCGCGACAGCCAGAAGCCGCCGCCGGGCGACTGGTCGGTGTGGCTGCTGCAGGCCGGGCGGGGGTTTGGCAAGACGCGGGTCGGCGCGGAATGGGTGCTGGAGCAGGCGCGGCGTCATCCTGGCTGCCGGATTGCGCTGGTCGGGGCGACGATCGACGAAGCGCGGCGGATCATGGTCGAGGGCGAAAGCGGGCTGATCGCTTGTTCGCCGCCTGGCGAAGAACCGCGTTGGTGTGCGTCGCGGGGCGAATTGCGGTTCAAGTCGGGCGCGGTGGCGACGCTCTATAGCGGGGCCAATGGCGACGGCCTGCGCGGGCCGCAGCATGACTTCGCCTGGGCCGACGAGCTTGGCAAATGGAGCGATGCGGCGGAGGCGTGGAGCAATCTGCAGCTCGGCCTTCGGCTGGGCGACCATCCGCGGTCGGTGGTGACGACGACGCCCGGCAATGATGCGTTGCTGGTGGAGATCGGGGCGCAGGTGGGGACGGTGACGACCCGTGGACGGACGGCCGAGAACCTCGATTTGCCCGAAGGCTGGCACGTCAGGATGGAGGCCTTGTACCGGGGCACGCGGCTGGGTGCGCGCGAGCTCGATGGCGAACTGACCGGCGAGGCCGAGGGCGCCTTGTGGAGCCGCGAGACGGTGGAGCAATCGCGGGTTGCGGGCGAGGATTGGGGCGCGCCCGAGCGGGTGGTGATCGGGGTCGATCCGCCCGCGACCACCACCGGCGACGCGTGCGGGATCGTGGTCTGCGGCCGGGTTCCGAGCGGACGGCTGCTGGTGCTGGCCGATCTCAGTTGCCGGGGCCAGTCACCTTCCGGCTGGGCCGATCGTGTCGCGGAGGCGGCGGCGGTGTGGGGCGCCGACAAGGTGGTGGTCGAGGCCAACAACGGCGGCGACATGGTGCTGCAGGTGCTGGGCGCGGCGGACTTCCACTTGCCGGTCGCCAAGGTCCACGCGCATCTCGGCAAGTCGGCCCGGGCCGAGCCGATGGCGATCCTGTTCGAGAACGGTAAGGCGGGGTTGGCCGGCCGTTTTCCCGAGCTGGAGCAGGAGCTCTGCCACCTCACCACCAGCGGCTACGAGGGCAAGGGCTCGCCAGACCGCGCCGACGCGATGGTGTGGGCGCTGACCGAGTTGGCGGGTGGGGTGCGGGCGAGGCCCGGGGTGCGGGGGTTCGCCAGACCCTAGAAGCTGAGTTCGTCGTAGACGTGGGTGACGTCGCCCTGCCAGTCGCCATGATACCAGGCGAGGAGGCGGTCGGCGGGGGTGATGCCGGTGGCGATCACCTCGCGCAGGGGATCGAGAAAGCCAACCTCGTTGGTTCCTCCGCTGTCGAGTTCGGCGCGGGCGGAAAGACCGGCCGACGCGATGTCGAGAACCCGGGCGCCAAGGTCGCGCATCGTGCCGCCGCCGGGGACGGGTGCTTCGAGCGCCTGGGCCGGGACGGCGGAGCGGAGGGCTTCGCGTTCTTCGATGGTCCAGTGCTTGACGAGGTCCCAGGCGGCGTCGAGCGCGCCCTGGTCGTAGAGCAGGCCGACCCATAGAGCGGGAAGGGCGCAGATCCGGCCCCAGCGTCCGCCGTCCGCGCCGCGCATCTCAAGGAAGCTCTTGAGGCGAACTTCGGGGAAGGCGGTCGAGAGGTGGTCGGTCCAGTCGGCTACCGTAGGCCGCTCGCCGGGAAGCTGGGGCAGTTTGCCGTCGAGAAAGGCGCGGAAGCTTTCGCCGGCACAATCGATGTAGCGCCCATCGCGCATGACGAAATACATCGGCACGTCGAGCGCGTAGTCGCAGTAGCTTTCGTAGCCGAAGCCGTCTTCGAACACCTGCGGCAGCATGCCGGTGCGATGCGGATCGGTGTCGGTCCAGATGTGGGAACGGAAGCTCTTGAAGCCGTTGGGCTTGCCTTCGGTGAGAGGCGAGTTGGCGAACAGCGCGGTGGCGAGCGGCTGGAGAGCCAGGCCGACGCGGAACTTCTTCACCATGTCGGCTTCGGAGCTGTAGTCGAGATTGACCTGGATGGTACAGGTCCGAAGCATCATGTCGAGCCCGAGCGACCCAACCCGCGGCATGTGCCGGAGCATGATCGCATAGCGGCCCTTGGGCATGATCGGCAGTTCGGCGCGGGTCTTGTCCGGCCACATGCCGAGGCCGAGGAAGCCGAGGCCGAGGCGGTCACCGATGGCTTTGGCCTGTTCGAGGTGGCGGCCCGCTTCGGCGCAGGTGTCGTGCAGGGTGCGAAGCGGGGCGCCCGACAATTCGAGCTGGCCGGCCGGTTCGAGGCTGATGATGCCGTCGCTGCCGGAAAGGGCGATGACCTTGCCGTCTTCGAGCACCGGGCGCCACCCGAACTCGGTCAGGCCCATCAGGAGGTCGCGGATGCCGCCGGGTTCGTCCCAGGAAGGTGCGCGGTGATCGGCGAGCCGGTAGACGAATTTCTCGTGCTCGGTGCCGATGCGCCAGGCGGATTTCGGCTTTTCGCCCCCGCTGAACACCGACAGCAGGTCGTCGCGGCCCTCGATCAAGGGGCTGTCGCTAAGGTCGGTGCGCGTGGTCATGGTTTCGCCGTTAGCGCCAATCCCCGGTCGCCGCCATATAGAGCGCGACGGCGGCGAGCGCCGCGGTTTCGGCGCGCAGGATGCGGGGGCCGAGGCCTACCCCGATGGCGCCGGCGGCGAGGATGCGGTCGCGCTCTTCAGGCGTGAAGCCGCCTTCGGGGCCGGTGAGGATGGTGGCCGGGCCGGGCTCAGCGGCGCTGACGAGGGGCGCGCCGCCGGTCTCGTCGGCGAACAGGATGTGGCCGGGCGGATCGGTCAGCAACGTGTCGAGCTTCACCGGCGCGAGCAGTTCGGGCAGGCGGGTGCGGCCGCATTGTTCGGCGGCTTCGATTGCGATGGCCGAGAGGCGCTCGGGATTGAGGCGCTCCACCACCGTGCGGTGGGTGATGACGGGCTGGAGGCGGGCGACTCCGAGCTCGGTCGCTTTTTCGATCAGCCATTCGAGTGGGGCGCGCTTGACCGGGGCGAAGGCGAGGGTGAGCGGGGGCAGGTTTTCGGGCGGGCGGGTGCGAGCGGTGGGACGGAGGACCAGCTTCTTCTTGTGCGCGGCTTCGATCACCGCCTGCCATTCGCCGCTCGTGCCGTCGAACAGCAGCACTTCCGCGCCTTCGCCGAGGCGGAGGACGTTGGCGAGATAATGGGCGGGTTTGCCGTCGAGCAGCAGCGACTGTCCTTCGGCCAGTGGCTGGTCGACGAACAGGCGCGGCAGGCTGCGCGGGGGCCAGGCGGGAGTGGCGGGCATCGGCGACGGGCTAGCCCCGGGCGCGGCAATTGGGAAGGTGACAAGCCATTGGACTTCCGCGAAAGTCGACTTATATACCGATCGATATGGTAAGCTGCATGCCCAAGGTCTGCAAAGGCCGCCCGCGGGAGTTCGATGTCGATGAGGCATTGGCGGCCGCGCTGCGCGTGTTCTGGAGCAAAGGGTATGAGGGCGCGTCGCTGAGCGATCTGACCGACGCAATGGGGATCACCCGGCCGAGCCTGTATGCCGCGTTCGGCAACAAGGAAGCGCTGTTTCGCAAGGCGCTTGACCTCTACGAACGGGAAAAGCTCGCTTACATCGGCGAAGCGCTTGCGGCGCCGACGTCGCGCGAGGTGGCGGAGCGGCTGCTGACCGGCGCGCTCGAGATGCAGACCAGCGAGTGCGAACCGCGCGGCTGCCTGCGGGTGATCAGCACCATCAGCTGCGGTCAGGAGGCCGAGTCGGTGAAAGCCGACCTGATGGCGCGGCGCGGATCGTCGCACCGGGCGCTGCTCGACCGCATGCAACGCGCCAAGGACGAAGGCGACCTGCCGGCCCATGTCGATGCGTCGGCAATGACCGATTACCTGCTTGCCATCCTGCAGGGGATGTCAGTGCAGGCAAGCAGCGGCGCGTCCAAGGAGCAGCTGCAGCAGGTGGTGCGCACCAGCATCGGCATCTGGCCCGGAAAATAGCGCAAGATTTTTTCGCTACCGGGCGGTATAGAACTCTTGACGTGAGCTGAAGCTGTTTATATACCGTTCAGTATAGAACAGAGGAAAGCTTCCATGGCTCCTATGCCCGACAAGGTTCTCGACACCCGCTAAGCGGGGTTCGAACCCGCTCAACATTTCCGCAGCTTGGTTGCAGGCCGACGCGCGTTTTTGCGTCGCAGCCACGGTCGCTGCTCGCCCACTCATTGCCCTGCCTGCTCCCGAGCCCGCGTGCTCCGGGAACCGATCTGCCGCGCCTTCGAAAGGAATAACTCATGGCCTCTCAGCCCATCACCGCCTGGCCGCATCAGCCCGCCCCCGCCGCCCTGCCGTTCGCCAAGCCGCGCCTTGTGCCGGTCGAGACCGCCGCGCCGGCGAGGGTCGCCGAGCCCCGGTTGTCGGCGCTGGAATGGTCGGTGGTCGCCCTGGCCGAGCGTGACACCATCGCCAGCCTGCGCGAGCCCGGCCGGATCGCGGCGGCGCTGGAAAGCCTGTTCGGGCTGCACCGGCCGAGCAAGCTTGCCAACCCGCGGCTGGAAGTGCTGCGCCGCGTGGCGGTGTTCGCCTGGCGGCAGGGGTGGAAGGTGCCCAAGAGCGAGCTGCAAGCGTTTCTGGCCGAGGGATTCAGCCTCGATCATTATGAGCTGGTCCAGGCCAGCATCGCCAAGCGCGCGACGTCGAACCGTCGTTCGGGACGCGGTCGATGAACGCGCCGTCGCACCCTCAGAGGGATGAACGCGTGACCCCCATCGCACCGCCCGCCGGTCTGTCCCGGCTCAATCGCAGCCAGAAAATCGCGCTTGGCCTTGTCCCGCTGGCGCTGGTCGCCGGCATCGCCTTCGGTCGCCCGGGCGGACCCGAGGCCAATGCTGCCCCGCCGCCGGTCACCGTGACCGCCGCGCAGCCGCTGGTCCGCCAGGTTGCGGAGTGAGACGATTATTCCGGCCGCTTCGAAGCCAGCCGCTCGGTCGAGGTGCGCCCGCGCGTGTCGGGTGCGATCGTCGGCGTGCATTTCAAGGACGGTTCGTACGTCCGCCAGGGGCAGCTGCTCTTCACCACCGACCCGCGGCCGTTTGCCGCCGCGTTGGCGGAAGCGAGCGCGGCGGTGGCGGGAGCGCGGAGCGAACTTAATCTCGCGCAAGCCGACCTGTCGCGGGCGCAGCGTCTGCTAGAGGTCGACGCGGTGTCGCGGAGCGATGTCGACCGGCTCCGCGCGCGGGTGCAGGCGGCGCAAGCTTCGCTGGCCGCAGCCGATGCGCGGGTCCGCTCGCGCCAGCTCGACGTCGGGTTCACGCAGGTCCGGGCGCCGATCAGCGGGCGGATTTCCGACCGGCGGATCGATGCGGGCAATCTCGTCACCGGCGAGGGTGCGGGGCAGGCGCCGCCGCTGACCACCATCAACGCGCTCGACCCGATGTATTTCACCTTTGACGCGTCGGAAGCGCTCTATCTCAAGGCGCGGCGCGCGCAGGAGAATGGCGAGGCACCGAGCGAGGTGCTGATCCGGCTTCAGGACGAGACCGAGTTCCGCTGGCGCGGGCGGCTCGACTTTACCGACAATGGGCTCGACACGAGGTCGGGGACGATCCGCCTGCGGGCGGTGATCGACAATGGCCGCAATTTCCTGACGCCGGGCATGTTCGGCAATCTCCGGCTCGCGGCGGGCGGATCGCGCGCCGCGCTGCTGGTGCCGGACGCCGCGGTCACGACCGATCAGGCACGCAAGGTGGTGACGGTGGTGGCCCGAGACGGCAGCCTGGCGCCGCGGGCGGTGGTGACCGGACCGTTGATCGACGGCCTGCGGGTGATCCGCTCGGGCCTCGAGCCCAACGACCGCATCGTGATCAGCGGGGCGCAGCTAGCGATGCCGGGAATGAAGGTGCAGGTCCGCCCCGGCGCGATCAAGGCCGCGGCGGCGACGGCTTCGGCTCCGCAGGCGCCGCCGCCCGCGGGCTCGGCCACCTTCGCCACCCGCTAAGACCCACTTTCCTTCCAGCCGTCCGGCGCCCGTGCGCGCGGGCGGGGAGAACACCTATGCGTTTGTCACGCTTCTTCATCACGCGCCCGATCTTCGCGGCGGTGATTGCCGTGCTGATCACCGTGATGGGCGCCATCGCCTATTTCGGCCTGCCGGTATCGCAATATCCGGACATCGTGCCGCCCACGGTAACGGTGAACGCCAGCTATCCCGGCGCGTCGGCCGAAACGGTCCGAGACGGTCGCCGCGCCGATCGAGCAGGAGATCAACGGCGTCGACAACATGCTCTACATGTCGTCGCAATCGACCGGGGACGGGCGGCTGACCATCACGGTCACCTTCAAGCAGGGGACCGACCTCAACGCCGCGCAGGTGCTGGTGCAAAACCGCGTCGCGGTCGCCACCCCGCGCCTTCCGCAGGAAGTGCAGCGGCTGGGTGTCATCACCCGCAAGACGTCGCCCGACTTCCTGATGGTGGTGAACCTCGTGTCGCCCGACCGCTCGCTCGATCGCGGCTATATGTCGAACTATGCGCTGACGCAGGTGCGCGATCGCCTGGCGCGGCTGGACGGCGTCGGCGACGTGCAGCTGTTCGGCGCGCGCGATTATGCGATGCGGGTGTGGATCGATCCCGACCGTGCCGCCGCGCTCAACCTGACGGCGGGAGAGATCGTCGCCGCGTTGCGAGCGCAGAACGTCCAGGTCGCCGCCGGCACGCTCGGCCAGCCGCCTTATGCGACGGGCGCCGCCTACCAGCTCAATGTCGAAACGCAGGGCCGACTGACCGATCCGCAGCAGTTCGCCAACGTCATCATCCGCAGCGATGCCGACGGGCGGCAGGTGCGCGTGTCGGACGTCGGACGGGTCGAGCTCGGCGCCGCGGACTATGCCTCCAACACCTATCTGTCGGGCGAGCCGACCGTGCTCTTGGGCGTGTTCCAGCGCCCCGGCTCGAACGCCCTCGCCGCCGCCGAACTGGTCAAGCAGGAGATGGAGTCGGCGTCGAAGTCCTTCCCCAAAGGCCTCGAGTACAAAGTCATCTACAACCCGACCGAATTCATCGCCCAGTCGATCGACGAGGTCGGCAAGACCTTGTTCGAAGCGATCCTGCTGGTCGTGCTGGTGATCATCGTTTTCCTCCAGCGCTGGCGCGCGGCGGTGGTGCCGGTGATCGCCATTCCGGTGTCGCTGATCGGCACCTTCGCGGTGCTGCAGATGGTCGGCTATTCCTTGAACAACCTGTCGCTGTTCGGGCTGGCGCTGGCGATCGGGATCGTGGTCGATGACGCGATCGTGGTGGTCGAGAATGTCGAGCGCAACCTCGCCAAGGGCATGACGGCGCTCGACGCCGCGCGCACCTCCATGGACGAGGTGGCGGGCGCGCTGGTGGCGATCGTGCTGGTGCTGTGCGCGGTGTTCCTGCCGACGCTGTTCCTGAACGGCCTGTCGGGCGCCTTCTATCACCAGTTCGCGGTGACCATCTCAGCCGCGACGCTGATCTCGCTGCTGCTGTCGCTGACGCTGTCGCCGGCGATGGCCGCGCTGCTGTTGAAGCCGCACGGGCATGAGCCGGCGAAGAACCGCTTTGCCGCGCTGGCAGAACGGGCTGGGGACGCCTTCAACCGGATGTTCGAACGGTTCAGCGAAGCTTATGCGCGGCTGACCCGCCGGCTGGTCGCCGCGCCCAAGCGGATGATGGCGGCTTATGCGGTGCTGATCGCGCTGACCGTGGGGCTGTTCTCGATCACGCCGACCGGGTTCATCCCGGCGCAGGACCAGGGCTATTTCCTGACGGTGGTGCAGCTGCCGCCGGGAACGTCGCTGGAACGCACCGACGAGGTGCTGCGCAAGGTCGCCGACCGCATCCTGCCGATCAAGGCGTCGAAGGCGCGGTGATGCTGGCGGGCTTCGACGGCGCGTCGCAGACGCAGGTGCCGAATGCCGCGGCCGCCTATGTGCCGCTCAAATCCTTCGAGGAGCGCAAGAAGCTCGGCGCCATCTCGCCACCATCATGGCCGAGGCGAAAAAGCGCACCGCCGACATCAACGAAGCACGGCTGCTGATCATTCCGCCGCCCTTGATCCAGGGCATCGGCTCGGCCGGCGGCTACCGGATGATGGTGCAGGACACCGGCGGGCACAGCTTCGCCGAACTGTCCGGGCTGTCGTGGGGCATCATCGGCAAGGCCAATCAAACCCCGGGGTTGAAGCAGGTCCATACCCTGTTCGATATCTCGACCCCGCGGGTTTATGCCGATGTCGACCGCGGCAAGGCCGACATGCTGGGCGTGCCGCCGGAGCGGATTTTCGAAGCGCTGCAGGTCTATCTGGGGTCGGCGTTCGTCAACGACTTCAACCTGCTGGGCCGCACCTACCGGGTGACTGCGCAGGCAGAGGCCGATGCGCGGGCGAGCGAAGCGGATATCGCCAACTTGCGCGCCCGCTCCAACTCCGGCGCGATGGTGCCGATCGGGTCGGTCACCACCGTCGAGGACCGCACCGGGCCGTACCGCGTGTCGCGCTACAACGGCTTCCCGGCGGTCGAGATCGATGGCGACACGGCGCCCGGCTATTCGTCGGGCCAGTCGCTGCAGGCGATGGAAGACATCGCCTCGGCACAGCTGCCGGCGAGCTTCCGCACCGAATGGACCGGCGTCGCGTATCAGGAGAAAGCGGCGGGAAGCACGGCGACCCTAGTGTTCGGGCTGGCGGTGCTGTTCGTGTTCCTGGTTCTGGCGGCGCAATTCGAAAGCCTGGTGCTGCCGCTGGCGATCATCCTGATCGTGCCGATGTGCCTGCTGGCGGCGATGGCGGGCGTGAACCTGCGCGGCATGGACAATAATGTCCTGACGCAGGTCGGCTTGGTGGTGCTGATCGCGCTGGCGGCCAAGAACGCCATCCTGATCGTCGAATTCGCGCAGCAGGACGAGGCGGCGGGCATGTCCCCGGTCGAGGCCGCGGTGCGGGCGGCGCGGGACCGTTTGCGGCCGATCCTGATGACCAGCTTCGCGTTCATTCTCGGCTCCGTGCCGCTGCTGATCGCGGAAGGTGCGGGCGCGGAGCTTCGCCAGGCGCTGGGCACGGCGGTGTTCTTCGGGATGCTCGGCGTGACCGCGTTCGGCCTCATCTTCACCCCCCACCTTCTATGTCGTCTGCCGCGCGCTGGCCGAACGTATCGGCCGCCTGCGCGGTGGTCGCTCGGCAGCTGCCCCGGCGCCGCTGCCGGCGGAATGAGGAGCTTTGCCATGACCAAGCGACTGATGCTTGTTGCCGCCTCCGCGCTCACCCTTGCCGCGTGCGCCAGCGGTCCCGACTATGCTGCAAGGCCGGTGCCTGGCGCGGCGGCGGCGCCGTTCCTCGGCTCGGCAACCCCGCTGGTCAGCACCGCGCAGCCGGCGGGCGACTGGTGGCGGTTGTACCGCGATCCGGTGCTCGACGGCCTCGTGACCGACGCGCTTGCCGCCAACACCGATGTGCGGCTGGTGGTGGCACGGCTGCAACGGGCGCGGGCGCTGCTGCGCGAAAGCCGGTCGGCGCGCGAGCCGCAGGTCGGGGTCGGCGCCGGAGCGCAGGTCGACCGCTCGCCGCAGGGGATTGCGGCCGGGCAGAATGACACGGACCTTCAGCTCGATGCCGGGCTGAGCGTCGCTTATGAAGTCGATCTCGCCGGCCGAATCAGCCGCTCGGTGGAAGCGGCGCGCGGCGATGCGGCGGCGGCGGCCTTCGAAGCCGATGCGGTGCGGGTGCTGGTCGTTGCCGACACGACGCGGGCCTATGCCGACGCGGCGTCGGCGGCCGAACGGATTGCGGTGGCGCAGCGCATCGTCGCGCTGCTCGACCGCTCGCTGCGACTGACCGAGCGGCGGCGGGTGGTGGGGCTTGCCACCGGGCTCGACACCGCGCGCATCGCTGCGCTGCGCGATCAGCGGCGGGCGGAGGTGCGGTTGCTGGAGGCGGAGCGGACGGCCGCGTTGCTGCGGCTCGCGACCCTGACCGGGCGGGCACCGCGTGAGCTGCCCGCGATCGCTGCGGTGCGGAGCGACATCCTCAAGCTCGAGCAGCCAATCCCGGTCGGCGATGGCGCGGGGCTGCTCGCCCGCCGGCCCGATATCCGGGCAGCCGAGCGACGGCTGGCCGCCGCCACCGCGCGGATCGGGGTCGCCACGGCCGATCTCTATCCCCGCATCACGCTGGGCGGATCGGCGGGGGGCAGCGGGACCAGCCTCTCCAACCTGTTCAATCCGGTCAGCTGGCTGGTCGGACCGCTGCTCAATTGGACCGTCAACCGGTCCGCCGCTCGGGACCGGGTTGCGGTGAGCGAGGCCGACACCCAGGCGGCGCTGGCCGAGTTCGACGGCAGCGTCCTCACCGCCCTGCAGGAAACCGAGAGCGCGCTGTCCGCCTATCAGCGGGCGCAGGAGCGGCGCACCGCGCTTGCCGCGGCGCAAGTGCAGGCGGAAGCCGTGGTGCGGCGGGTGCGGGCCTTGCAGCGCGAGGGCCAACAGCTCGCTCGAACTGCTCGACGCCGAACGCACCTTTGCCGACGCCGAGGCTGCGCTGACCGAGAGCGATGCGCGGATCGCCAGCGCGCAGATCGACCTGTTCCGGGCCTTGGGCGGCAACTGGACGTCGTGAGGCACGTGAAGCTCTGTTGACCAGCGTGCCCCTGTCGTGGCAATCGCCCCGCATCGTTGCACGAGCGGCCTCCTGGGGCTGCTCGGACGGAATGCGGGTGTAGCTCAATGGTAGAGCAGAAGCCTTCCAAGCTTACGACGAGGGTTCGATTCCCTTCACCCGCTCCATCATCCCGCTCCCCCAAGCCGGCGCTGCCGCGATGATCAGGCCGCAGAAGCTAACGCCTGGTCCAGAGCAGCGCGTAGGTCGTCGATGCGATAGGGCTTCGGCAGGATCCTGACCCCGATCTCCTGCGCCTCGCCAGCTGCTGCCTCGGCGTAGCCGCTGGTTAGGAGGACAGGAAGGCCGCGCCTCCTTCGTTGAACCTCGCGTGCGAGTTCGACCCCATTGAGGTCGCCGGGCATCATGATGTCGGACAGCACGAGGTCGATCGAGCGGCCATTTGCCAACGCGCCAAGTGCTGCCGTGGCGCTTGCCGCCCTGGTGACTTCATAGCCGAGGTGCTGGAGCATCTGAGCGACAAGGACCGCGACTTCCTCATCGTCTTCGACCAGCAGCACGGCGCCCTTGCTGGACGCCGGCTGCCGAGCGACGGTGAGATCGATCAGGTTGCGGTCGGCGGGCTTGGGCGCCTTGTGCGAACGCGGCAGGAAGAGCGTGATGCTGGTTCCTTTTCCGATCTCGGTATCGATCCGCACGGTTCCGCCGGATTGCTTGGCGAAGCCGTGGACCTGGGCCAGGCCGAGGCCGGAGCCGCGGCCGATTTCCTTGGTCGTGAAGAAGGGCTCGAAGACCCGCTCCTTTACATCCGGAGCCATGCCTTCCCCGGTGTCGATGATCGACAAGCGGACGTAATCCCCGGCAAGGTCATCATCCGACAGACCCGCAGCGTTTTCGGCCCGGACGATGATGGTCCCGCCCCTTGGCATCGCGTCCCTGGCGTTAACGGCGAGGTTGAGCACGACCAGTTCGAGTTCGCCCGGATCGACCTCGATGGCCCACAGGTCGTCCGCCATCTCCAGCGATACGTGAACGTCGCCGCGCAGGCTGCGGTCGAGCAACTCGCGCATCCCGCCAATCTGTCGCCCGATGTCGATCGGCTCCGGCTTGAGCTCCTGGCGCCGGGAAAAGGCAAGAAGCTGCCGCGTCAGGCCGGTACCGCGCTGCGCGGCTTGCTTCATGCCGTCCATCAGACGCTGCCGGCGGGCGGGATCCGACTGCCGGTCCAGCATGTCGAGCCCGCCTGAGATCACCATCAGCAGGTTGTTGAAGTCGTGGGCGACGCCGCCGGTCAGCTGGCCGATCGCCTCGATCTTCTGGGCATGCCGCAAGCTCTCCTCAACCCGCGCCCGCTCGGTTATCTGTCGGCGCAGTTCCTCGTTCGCCGCCTCGAGTGCGCTTGTTCGCTCTGCGACCAGACCTTCCAGTTCCTGCGCCGCACGCTCCCGGGCGGCGAGCAGATCCCGCACTTCGAACTGACGTTGCCGGGCCCGCACCGCCGAGCGGACAGCGCTCGTCAGCGTCATCGGATGAACCGGCCGTTCGAGCAGCGAGACATTGCCCAGCCCGTTGGTGACCCTGCGGCGCCACTCGGCAACGGCATGCTGTTCCTGATGGCTGGTGAGCATGACGAACGGCAGGTCAGACCAGGCCGGCTGCTTCGATACCCGGTCCAGCAAGGCCTTGAGATCCCGTCCGAACAGCCCTTCCTCGGCGATGAACACCGCACCGACGTCATCGCCGATGGCGGCGATCAGTTCGGGCAGGTCGGAGCAGAGCGCCGCTTGGAGGCGAGCACGCGTGAAGAGCTCAACGGACGCCGGCCCATCGCGCCCGATCGGCGCGAAAACCAAGATACGGTTCTCGGAAGGTTCAGTCCCGCTCATGCATGCCGACCGGCATTAGCGAGGCATCTTCGCCGTGATAGGTCGGGGATCCGGCGAAGATGCCATGGAAGCCGACAAGGGGAGGGCCAAGGTTGATGCCCTCCTTCGTGAGCCGAAACTCACGAATGGTTTTCTCATGGTCTCCGCTGCGCTTCTTGACGACGGACAGGGCGCGGCGGACGGTTCCGTTGACTTCGAAGTAGCGCAGCATCAGCACCGCGTCGCTAAGATAGCTGATGTCGATCGGCGTCTCCATCGGCCCCACCAGCCCATGTTGAGCGAGGACCAGAATGGTAAGCACGCCCTGCTGTCCAAGATAGCTCAGAAGCTCGTGCATCTGCAGGACGAGGAATCGCTCATCCGGCATGGCATTCATGTAGCCGTTGAGACTATCGATGATGACGACCCGCGCGCCGTCGACGTCCACGCTGCGCCGGACATTGGCGGCGAATTCGCCCGGCGACAGCTCAGCAGGATCGATCTGCTGAAATCGGATCGATCCTTTTTCGAGCTTCTCATCGAGCGGCAGGCCAAGCGTTCGCGCGCGAGCTTCAAGGGTGCCACTGCCTTCGTCGAAGGCGAAGAAAACGGCGTGCTCGCCCCGGTCCGCAGCCGCGAGCGCGTAGGTCAGCGCCAGCGAGGATTTGCCAACACCCGCAGCGCCGATCAGGAGGACGTTGGTGCCCCGTTCCAGACCGCCGCCCAGCAGCTGATCGAGTTCGGCGTTGCCGCTCGAGGTGAAATCGCCGACGAAGGTC
Source organism: Sphingomonas sp. LHG3443-2 (assembly GCF_049896405.1). Taxonomy (NCBI): domain Bacteria; kingdom Pseudomonadati; phylum Pseudomonadota; class Alphaproteobacteria; order Sphingomonadales; family Sphingomonadaceae; genus Sphingomonas; species Sphingomonas sp. LHG3443-2. Next base: position 250,679 of record NZ_JAFCUG010000001.1, on the reverse strand, counting down.
GTGTGATGCTCGGCCGCAACCAGTCGCGGGTGGATAACAAGGCCGCCGCGCTTGATCGTGAAATCATGATAACCGCCACGAAACGCTATGCCGCGCATCTTCATGACCCGCAGCCGGCGCCGTTCAGCGCCGTAGTCGATGGCGAGCTGCTCCAGCAGAACCACCCCGTGTGCAATGGAATGGAGCTGCAGGTCCTCGCCCTTGGACGCAAGGTCGTCGAGGAGGAGCACGGTGCAGTTCCGTTGCGCAAAGTAATGCTTCACGGCCAGCACCTGGCGGCGATATCGCAGCGGGCTTTGCGCCAGGAGCCGCAGCTCTGACAGGCTATCGCACACCACCCTGGTCGGATTGATGGCATCGACCTGATCGAAGATCAGCTTGGTGGTTTCGCTGAGCTCAACCTCAGCGGGATGAAATACCGTCAGCTCTCGCTCTGGGTCGAGCGTCGTTTCAGGTGGCACCAGCTCGAAGATGTCGACCCCGTCGAGTGACCATCCGTGGCGTCTTGCGACCAGCCTGAGTTCCCGCTCGGTTTCAGACAGCGTGATGTAGAGGACGCGTTCGCCTTTCTTCACTCCGTCCAGGAGAAACTGGAGCGCGATCGTCGTCTTGCCGGTGCCGGGGCGGCCTTCATAAAGGTACAACCGGCTGGGATCGAGACCGCCGCCCAGGATGTCGTCGAGGCCCTCGCTTCCGGTCGAGACCCGAGGTGCTTCTTCAGTCATGTCGGGCGCTCCGGAGCCCTGCTCTGTCACATGCCATCTCCCGTTCGGCTTTGGACATCTGCCGGCCGCAGCGGCACGCCGCGACGATTGCAAAGCCTGTTCTCGTTCGAACCGCCACTAACGCCCATCCTAATCAGCCCGTTGCCTACTGAGAAGCGGCCCACCGGCAGAAACGCAACATCGCAGGGCGCGTCTCCGCATCGTATTGGAAGGGCGTTAACTGCCTTTGCTAAACGATCCATCACGCAGGCACGCTAAAGGTGCGGGATGCTGCACCAGCCGATCGTCGTTCCTATCGCCACCCGGGCCGAGGTCATTGCCGCCTTCAGCTACGCGCTTGACCTGACCGAAGGACAGCCTGCCGGCCATTGCATTCGCGCCTGCTGGATCGGGATGCAGGTCGGCCGCGAACTTGGCCTTGGGCGGACGGAGCTCGCCGACCTTTACTACACCTTGCTGCTGAAGGACCTTGGCTGCAGCAGCAATGCCGCCCGTATCTGCGAATTGTACGCGGCCGACGACCGTGCTTTCAAGCAAGGCTACAAGACGGTCGGCACCAGCCTCGCGGCGACCTTGCATTTCGTGTTCAGCAAGACGGCGAAGGGGCAGCCGCTGGCACGGCGGGCGGCGGCGATCGGCAACATCCTGCGCAACGGAGACGGGATCGCGCAGGAGCTGATCCTGTCACGCTGCACCCGCGGCGCCGACATCGCGCGGCGGCTGCGGTTCAGCGAAGAGGTATGCGCCGGCATCTACCATCTCGACGAGCATTGGAACGGGTCGGGCCGGCCAGGGCGGTTGACGGGAGAGGCCATCCCGCTTGCCTCGCGCATCGCGCTGCTGGCGCAGGTGGTGGATGTGTTCCACGGCCACGCCGGGCCGCAGGCGGCGATGGACGAGGTCCGGCGGCGCAGCGGGCTGTGGTTCGATCCCGCCTTGGTCCGCGCGCTTGAAGCGGCAAGCGTAGCCTCGAGCTTCTGGACCGTGCTGCAGTCACCCACGGTTGAAGCGCGGGTGGTCCGCCTGGCACCTGAGGAAGCCGCCGGCTCGCTCGACGAGGAGTATCTCGACGACATCGCCGACGCGTTCGGACAGGTGATCGACGCCAAGAGCCCGTTCACCGCCGGGCACTCGCTGCGGGTCGGGTCGCTCAGCCATCGCATGGCGGTGACGCTTGGCCACGACCAGCATGGCGCACGGTGGGTCCGGCGGGCGGCCGTGTTGCACGATGTCGGCAAGCTCGGCGTGTCCAGCGCGATCCTCGAGAAGCCGGGCAGCCTGGACGAGCGCGAATGGGAATCGATGCGCGATCATGCGGTGCATACGCGGGCCATTCTCGGGCGGATCGGGGCGCTGGCGGACATGGCCGATGTCGCCGCGGCGCACCATGAGCGGCTCGACGGGACGGGCTATCCGCTTGCCTTGCCGGGCGCCGCGATCGGCATGGATACGCGCATCATCACCACCTGCGATTTCTTCGACGCCCTGGTATCGGACCGGCCCTATCGCGCCGCGCTGCCGGTGGAGGAAGCGCTGGGGATCATGGACAAGGAAGCAGGGTCGGCGCTCGACAGCGACTGCCTGGCGGCGCTGAAGGCGAGCCTCGGCTAAAGCCGCCCTGCGGCGTGCGCGACCTGGCTTCCGACCAGGCGAAGCTGGGCGGCGCAGTCCTGGTCGAGGAAGCGGCCGTGCTCGTCGAAGCTGTCCGGCCCGATCCTGAGCGCCGCGCCGAACGGGGTCGGCCAGCCGCGCAGGGCGTGGGCGATGGTGCGGAGCGTGGTCATCGAGCTGTTGGCGGCCTGGTGGCCGAAGGCAGTGACGATCAGGCCCACCGGGCGCCCTTCCAGATAAGGACGGCTGTCGTTTGCCAGTTCCTCGAGATAGTCGATCGCGTTCTTGACCATGCCCGAGACGGTGCCGTGATAGCCGGGTGTCGCCAGCAGGATGCCGTCGGCGGCGCGGACCGCTTCGATCATCTCGCGGCCATTGTCCGGGCTCCAGTCGGGCCCGCGATAATGGGGCAGGCCGGCCATGTAGGCGCCGCCGAACGCCTTGACCTCCGCGCCGTTGCAGCGCGCGGCGTCGGCGGCGAGGCCGAGCACCCGTTCGGTGCTGCTGTCCGGGCGGGTGGTTCCGCCGATGGCGACGATCAGGCGCGACATGATGACCTTAGAGGACCTTGGTATTGTAGCTGTGCCACGCCAGCACCGCCGCCGCACCCCGGTAAGGAGCCCAGCTTTGCGCCCGCTCACGCAGCCACTTTTCGGCAGGCTTGGCCTCGGTGCCGAGCAGGCGGCCAAGCTCGATCTGGACCGCGAGGTCGCCGGCAGGGAATACATCGGGGCGACCTTCGGCGAACAGCAGGTAGATCTCCGCCGACCAGCGGCCGATGCCCTTGACCTTGGTGAGGAGGGCGATCGCCTCTTCATTGTCTTCTGGCAAATGGTCGAGGTCGAGTTCGCCTGACAGGGTGAGGGTGGCAAGGCTGCGGAGGTAGCCCGCCTTCTGCCGCGACTGGCCGAGCGCGCGGAGTTCCTCGTCGGAAGCGGCTGCGAGGCGATGAAGATTGGGCGGGTCGCCATAGGCGCCAGTCAGCTTGTCCCACATCGAGCGGGCAGCAGCGACGCTGACCTGTTGGCCAACGATGGTGCGAAGGAGCGCCGCGGTGCCGCGTTCGGAGCTGCGAGGGCCAGGGGGGCCGAGACGGTCGATCACCGGCACGAAGGCAGGCTCCGCGGCGGTGAGGTGGGCCAACGCCTCGGCCATTGTTTCGACCGTGTGGACCATCAGGCCTGGCTTGCCGCGTAAAGGGCGATGGCGGCGGCGTTGGAGACGTTGAGGCTTTCCACCGCGTCGGTGATCGGAAGCCTTGCCAGCGCGTCGCAATGCTCGCGGATGTTCTGGCGCATGCCGGGGCCTTCGGCGCCGAGCACCATCGCCACCCGCGGGGGCCCCAGCGCTTCACCCAGCGTCGACTTGGCGTCGCCGGCAAGGCCGATGCGCCAGAAGCCGGCTTCGGCCATTTCGTCCAGCGCGCGGGCAAGGTTCACGACGCGGATCCACGGCACCCGCTCGAGCGCGCCGGAAGCGGCCTTGGCCAGCGCGCCGCCTTCGGGGGGTGAGTGGCGATCCTGCGTCACGATCCCGATCGCCCCGAACGCCGCGGCGGAGCGGAGGATGGCGCCGACGTTGTGCGGGTCGGTGACCTGATCGAGCACCAGCAGGGTCGCTTTCTCGTCAGCTTCCGACAGGATGTCGCCAAGCCAGATGTCTTCCAGCGGCTCGACCTCGATCACCACGCCCTGATGCGGCGCGTCGTTCGGCACGAGGCGGGCGAGGTCGGTGACTTCGGCGCGGGTCAGGATGACCTCGGGCGGGAAGTTCATGAAGGTGGCGGCTTCCTGCGTCGCCCAGGCTTTCAGTACCCGGCGATCGGGATTGTCGAGCGCGGCGGCGACGGCGTGGCGGCCCCAGAAGCGCGGGCGATTGGCGCTGCCGTGGGAGGATTGATGCGACTTCTTTCGGCGGGTCATGCGAAACGCTGTAGCTTCGCCTTGCCCCATGGTGAACCCGCGTTAAAGCCGGGGCCATGTGGCAGCTCCTGCAATTTCCCCTGTGCCCCTTTTCCCGCAAGGTCCGGCTGGTCATGGCCGAGAAGGGCGTGCCGGCCGAGCTGGTGCGCGAAAATCCGTGGGAGCGGCGGGACGAGTTCGTTGATCTCAACCCGGCGGGCGAGACCCCGGTGCTGGTCGAGACCGAGCGCAACATCGTCCTGATCGGCAGCCAGCCGATCGCCGAATATTTCGAGGAGACGGTCGACAAGGTGCCGATGATCCACGGCGACGCGGCGCAGCGGGCCGAGATCCGGCGGCTGACCGAATGGTTCGACGAAAAGCTGTTTCGCGAAGTGGTCGAGCCGCTGATGGTGGAACGGATGAGAAAGCGCCTGGTCAGCAAGGAAAGCCCGGATACGCGGGTGCTGCGCGATGCGATGCGGGTGGGGAACAACCATCTCGATTATCTCGACTATCTGCTCGATCATCGCCGCTGGCTGGCCGGGCCAGCGCTGAGTTTGGCGGACTTTACCGCCGCCGCCCATCTGAGCGTGATCGACTATCTCGGCGCGGTGGACTGGCGCGGGCACAAGCAGACCAAGGATTGGTATAGCGTGATGAAAAGCCGGCCGGCATTCCGCCCGCTGCTCGGCGAGCGGATGGAAGTGATCGTCCCGCCGCAGCATTACGACAAGGTCGACTTCTAAGCGCGGTGATGCGGCTGACCTTCACCAAGGGTGCCGGCAAATATGACGCGCTGCTGATCGAGCGCGGTGGCCGTGCGGACGAGCGGATCGAGTGCCCGAAGCAGGGCATTATCCCGCACGACATGGTTCATTATGCGGTGGAGAGCGTCGTCGGGCACGGCTTTCTTGGACTTGTTGCGAACGGCGCGCCGGCGGCTTTCACCACCAGCGGCGGGGCCGAGGAGGAAGCGGTCGAGCGTCTGGTCGAATGTTTTCAGGCCGAGATGTGGGGCGGGCGGGTGCCGGCGGCCGAGCTGCTCGCCGCTTATGATCATGCCTGCGCTGCACGCGGCCATGCGGCGATGGCGGTCAGCGAAACGCATGTCGATGCCATTCGCGCACGGCTGGACGAATTGAGCAGGGTCTGGGCGGCGGTGCCGGTGCTCGGCGCGCTGGTGCTGGAGCTCTAGCCCCTCCCGATTCGGAAGGCTTCGCTAACCATGATGGGCAAGCCCCTCTTGAAGGCTTGGCGAATAGGCTGAGCCCGCTCGGTTGTAGGGGGCCCTGTCATGTTCATGGAGAAGATCGTTCGCGCCGGCCTCGATGCCGAGGAGGCGAACGAGGATCGGGGCGAGGGTTTCAAGCCGCGGCGGTTCGAACGGCGCGAGGTGCGCTGCCCGGTGCGGGTGCGGATCGGCAACCGCCAATATGCCGCTTATCTCGACAATGCGTCCCATGGCGGAGTCAAGCTGCGCACAGGCTGCCCGATTGTGCCGGCCGAGCGGGTGATCGTACAGATTCCCGACCTGCCGCCGATCAAGGGCGAATTGCGGTGGGTGTCGGGACGCGAGGCGGGGGTCGCCTTTCCGCTGGTCGATGGCCTCGCGCCTTTGTCGGAGTGGCTGGAGCAGCGGGCGCCCAATTCTGCGTCGGACGACTAAGCCTCACGATTTCAAGCGGCGGTGACGCCCCAGCGGACCAGCAGCAGGTCGAACACCGCCTCGTAAACGGGCTGAACGAATTCCACCCCTGCCTTGCGGCTTTCGGTCCAGCGCACGCGCGCTTGCACGGGGGCGAGGCCGGGTAGGGCCACCCACACCCATTCGCCTTCGAACGGCGCGTCTTCAAAAGTGAGGCAGCAGCCGAAACGTGAGAAGTCGCTGACCTCCAGCACACGGGCGCGGCGGCCGGCCTGGCGGACCACCAGCTCGGTCTGGAGCGGCACGCGCGCGACCTTGCGTGGGCGCTCGATCCGGTCGGGCTCGACCGGCTTGAAGGAGACGCCGATGCCGTACGCATTGTGCCAACGCACCGTGCCGGGAATGGCGCCGCGGCGCAGCACGGTGAGATGGATCTCGTCTCCGCGCGACAGCCGCGCCGCCGATTGCATCCTGCAGCCGCCGTAGGACAGGTTGTCGATGAAGAAGTCGTGCGCCTGCTCCTCGCCGTTGCGGACCAGCCAGCCGCTCAGGGCCACGGGACGGCGTTCCTCGCGGGCAGGATGTTCGGGTACTTGGACGGCTTGTTCGGTGCCCGGCACGAGCGACTCCATCGATATTTCGACAGTTCGCGATGTTACTAATCTCGATCAGGCTAACGAATGGTTAGCGCCGGGTCGCCGCCACCAGATAGTTGAGGCTGAGGTCCTGGCTGAGGTGCAATCCGCGCGCCGGGCTGAAGGCGATCCCACGGGTTGCGGTGACGGCGAGGCCCGCGTCGGCCAGCAGGGCGGTCAGCTGCTCCGGGCTGAGGAACTGGTCGTAATGGTGGGTACCACGCGGGATCCGGCCGGTGCCTTCGGCAAGCGTAATGGTGAGGAGCCGCGACCAGGCAGTGCGGGCCGGCGTGCTCATGACCAGGAGGCCGCCTGGCGCCAGGCGCTGTTCGAGGCTGCGGATGAAGCCGGCGGGATCAGCGACATGCTCGATCACTTCAAGCGCGGTCACGAGGTCATATTGGCCTTCGAGCGCGGCGACTTCACCCGCAACATAGCGGATGGCGAGCCCGGTTTGGCCCGCATGGGTGCGAGCGGCTTCGATCAATTCGGGCGCGGCGTCGATTCCGGTGACGTGGGCGCCGAGGCGGGCGAGCGGCTCGGCGAGCAGGCCCGCGCCGCAGCCCACGTCGAGCGCGGTGCGGCCGTCAAGGGGACGAAGAGCGCGTTCGTCGGCGGCGAAGTGGCCGTCGATCGCCTCGCGGATGAAGCCGAGGCGGACCGGGTTCAGCTTGTGCAGCATGGCCGAGCTGCCCTTGGGGTCCCACCAGTCGGCGGCCATCGCCCCGAAGTGGCTTGCTTCCTCGGGACGGATGCTTGTTGTCGCTCCGGCGAAGCCTTCGCTGGTGCTCGTGCTTGTTTCGACCATCACGCGCCTCTAACAGGCAAGCCCTTCCAACCCAAGGATTGCCGCCCGACCCATGGCCCGCATCGTGATGAAATTCGGGGGCACGTCGATGGCCGGGATGGAGCGCATCCGCTCCGTCGCCGAGCGGGTGAAGCGCGAGGTCGAGGCAGGGCACGAGGTAGCGGTGGTGGTCTCGGCGATGGCGGGCGAGACCGACCGGCTGGTGCAGATGTGCCGCGAGGCCGCGCCGCTCTACGACCCGCGCGAATATGATGTGGTGGTGGCCAGCGGCGAGCAGGTGACCAGCGGCCTGTTGGCGATCACGCTTTCGGGCATGGGGGTGAAGGCCCGCTCCTACATGGGCTGGCAGCTGCCGATCCGCGCGTCCGGGCACGTGTCAGCGCTGATCGAGGATATCGACGTCGCCGTGCTTGACCGCGCCTTCGCGGCGGGCGGGGTGGCGGTGATCCCGGGCTTTCAGGGCGTGACCGGCGAAGGCGCGCTGGCGACGCTCGGCCGCGGCGGATCGGATACGTCGGCGGTGGCGCTTGCGATCGCGATGAAGGCCGACCGCTGCGACATCTACACCGACGTTGACGGGGTCTACACCACCGACCCGCGCATCGTCCCGCGGGCGGCGAAGCTCAACATGGTGACCTACGAGGAGATGCTGGAGCTCGCCTCGGTCGGGGCCAAGGTGCTGCAGACCCGCTCGGTCGGGCTCGCCATGCGCTTCAATATGCCCTTGAAGGTCTTGTCCTCGTTCGAGGACCGGCCGGGCACGCTTATCGCCGGGGAAGAGGCGGTCGAGGACACGAACATGGAACGCAACATCATCACGGGCATCGCCCATGACTTGAACGAAGCGCGGATCACCTTGCGCGGCCTGCCCGACCGGCCGGGCGCGGTGGCGGCGATCTTCCGCCCGCTGGCCGCGGCCAATATCAACGTCGACATGATCGTGCAGTCGGTGGCGCGGTCTGGCGAGCCGAGCGATCTCACCTTCACGGTGCCGACCGCGAGCCTGCCCGAGACCGTCGCCGAGCTTGAGAAGATCAAAGACGAAGCCGGGTTCGCCGATATCCTGACCGATACCGACGTGGTGAAGATCAGCGCGGTGGGTGTGGGGATGCGGTCCAACGCCGGGATCGCGGCCAAGATGTTCGACACGCTGGCCGAGCGGGGGATCAACCTCCTCGCCATCACTACCAGCGAGATCAAGGTCAGCGTGTTGATCCCCGAAGCCTACACCGAGTTGGCCGTGCGGGTGCTGCATACCGCCTTCGGCCTCGACCAGGAGCGTGTCGCTTGAGCCGTCTCGATACCCTGATGGCGCGCGGCGCCGAGTTCCTGGGCACGCGCTACGCGATTCTGGGCGGGGCGATGAGCTGGGTCTCGGAGCGCAATCTCGTCGCGGCGATCAGCAATGCCGGCGGGTTCGGCGTGATCGCCTGCGGGGCAATGAATCCCGAGCTGCTCGACACCGAGATCGCGGAGACTAAGACGCGGACGGACAAGCCGTTCGGAGTCAATCTCATCACCATGCATCCGCAATTGACCGAGCTGATCGAGGTCTGCGGGCGGCATGGGGTCGGGCATATCGTGCTGGCCGGCGGGCTGCCGCCGAGCGGAGCGATCGACCGCATCAAGGGGACGGGTGCCAAGCTGATCGCCTTTGCCCCGGCGCTGAGCCTGGCAAAGAAGCTGATCCGCTCGGGTGCTGACGCCATCGTGATCGAGGGCATGGAAGCGGGCGGCCATATCGGCCCGGTCTCGACCAGCGTGCTGGCGCAGGAGATCCTGCCGCATGTCGCGGGTGATATCCCGGTGTTCGTTGCCGGCGGCATTGGCCGCGGCGAGGCGATCGCGGCCTATCTGGAAATGGGGGCGTCGGGCGTGCAGCTTGGCACCCGGTTCGTTTGTGCGAGCGAAAGCATCGCCCATGCCAACTTCAAGAAAGCCTTCATCCGCGCCAGCGCGCGTGACGCGGTGCCGAGCATCCAGATCGACCCGCGTTTGCCGGTGATCCCGGTCCGCGCGCTCAAGAACAAGGAAACCGAGCGCTTTGCCGCCAAGCAGCGCGAGATTGCCGAGCATCTCGACAGCAAGCGGCTCGAGATGGCCGAGGCGCAGCTTCAGATCGAGCATTATTGGGCGGGTGCGCTGCGCCGCGCGGTGATCGACGGCGATGTCGAGACCGGGAGCGTGATGGCGGGCCAGTCGGTCGGCATGGTGACCAAGGAGCAGCCCACCGCCGAGATCATCGCCGAACTGGTCGCCGAGGCCGAAGCCGCGCTCGAGCGGCGGGGCTGAACGGCCGGGCGCGATGACAAGCCACTATCGCACCCTGGGCGTCGATCCCGAGGCCGATCCAGTGGTGATCCGCAGCGCGTATCTCGCGCTGATGCGGCGCTATCATCCGGACGGTGGCGGCGCGGAAGCGGACCCTGCGCAGGCCAAGGCGGTGACCGCGGCTTGGGAAGTGCTGCGCGATCCGGCGCGCCGGGCGGCCTATGACGAGGCGCGGCAAGCGCGGTTCCAGCCGGGCGGCGCCATCGCCACCGGCCCGCGGGTGCGCGGGGGTGCGGCGGGTCGCAATCTGTTCCTGCTGCTGGCGGCAGGCACGGTGGGGCTCGGCTGGTGGGCGCTTGGGACACCGCAGCTTGTGTCGCCGAACTCGCCCAAGGTCGCGTCATCGCCCGGTCCGGCCACCTCGGCGGTGGGCGAGCCTGAAATCCGCCCGGTCGAGGACCGCGCGGCGATGCACCGCCGGATCGAGGTGGAAAGGCCGGTGCCGCCGCTGCCGGGCGCCAGCGAGCCCGAAGTCGAGCGGCCGGTGGTGGTCGCCCCGCCGCCGCCGGTCAGTGCGCCGGCGCGGCTTCCGACCCGAAGCGCCGAGACGGACGTGCCGCAACGGCGCCAGCCGCAGCTCGCGCCCGAGCGCCAGGCAGCGCCCGTTGCGCCGCGTAGCGAAAGCCGCACGGCGTCGGAGGCTTCGGCTCAAGCCGGTCCGCAGGTCGATCTGGCGCCGCTGAACGGCATCTGCAACTGCTGACCGACCAGAGCTTCCGCTTCGGAACCGCGGCCAAAAAGGCGCGCCTGATGGCTTCGCGCGAGAGCTTCCTTACTCGCCTGCGCGGATGCGACACCGACACCTGCAAGCGCGACGCCTATCTTCGCCGCAATGCGGAGATCGGTGAGATCATGCGCAACTGAGCGCTCGCAATCGCGTCGCTTGGCCAGCCCCGGCGTTCCTGATAGCGCTTTTTCCATGCCATCCGCCGCCAACGCCGCTCGCGAGATCCTGACCGGGCTTCATCAGTTGATGGCTAGGCGCGGGTCGGCGCAGGCCAAGCTCGATCACGTGGTCGACCTCATCGCCGATGCGATGGGGAGCGAAGTCTGCTCCATCTACCTCCTGCGCGAGCAATCGCTCGAGTTGTTTGCGACCCACGGCCTCAACAAGGAAGCGGTGCATGTCACGCGCCTCTCGCCGGGGCAGGGCCTTGTCGGCACCATCGCGGCCGAGGGGCGCATCCTCAACCTTGCGGAGGCGAGCACACACCCGGCGTTCGCCTATCGCCCGGAAACCGGCGAGGATCGCTTCCACAGCTTTGCCGGCGTTCCGATCATTTTCCGTGAGCGCGGGGTGGGTGTGCTTGCGGTGCAGCATGCCGATCCGCGCGCTTACGCCGAGGTCGAGATCGAGGCGCTGCAGACGGTCGCCATGGTGCTGTCCGAGCTGATCGCAGGCGCGCGGCTGGTCGACGGGACCGATCGCCGCGGCGGGCAGCGCGAAGGGATGATCCGGCTTGCCGGCCTGAAGCTCGTTGCCGGCATGGGCCGCGGGACGGCGGTGTTCCACGAGCCGCGGGTGGTGGTCGAGCATACCGTTGCAGACGATCCCGAACTGGAGCGGAGCCGGGTCATTTCCGCTTTCTCGAAGATGCGGACGCAGATCGAGAACATGACGCGGGAGGCCGAGTTCGGCACCGCGGGTGAGCATCAGGAGATCCTCGAGACCTACAAGATGTTCGCCTATGACGAGGGCTGGGTCCGCCGGATCAACCTCGCCATCGACAGCGGCCTCACCGCCGAGGCCGCGATCGAGCGGGTCCAGCAGCGCACCCGCTCGCGCATGCTGGAGATCGACGATCCGCTTCTGAAAGAACGGATGCACGACCTCGAGGACCTGTCCAACCGGCTGATGCGGATCGTCAGCGGGCGCATGGGGACGGCGGCGCAGACCGGGCTGCCGGGCGATTCGGTGCTGATCGCCAAGAGCTTGGGGCCGGCCGAGCTGCTGGAATATGATCGCCGCCGGCTGAAGGCCGTGGTGCTCGAAGAGGGCTCGCTCACCGCCCATGTCACCATTGTTGCCCGGGCGATGGGTGTGCCGGTGATCGGGCGGGTCAAGGACATCGGCCACCTCGCTGCCGAAGGCGATACGGTGCTGGTCGATGGTAATCAGGGCAGCCTCGTGGTGCGGCCGACCCGAGCCACGGTGACCGCTTTCGACAACCGCATGGCAATGGGCCAGAAGCGCCGCGCCGAGTTCGCCGCGATCCGCAGCCTTCCGCCGATCACCAAGGATGGCATTCGCGCGACGTTGATGGTGAACGCGGGCCTTGCAGAGGACGCGGGCGCACTCGACGCGACGGGCGCGGACGGCATCGGACTGTTCCGGACCGAGTTCCAGTTCCTTGTGTCCGCCGCTTTGCCCGGGCGCGATGCGCAATATCGCCTTTACCGCCAGGTGCTCGACGCTGCGGGCGAGCGGCCGGTGGTGTTCCGCACGGTCGACATCGGCGGCGACAAGGCGCTGCCTTATCTCACCGACCTCGTGGACGAGGCGGAGAACCCGGCGATGGGCTGGCGCGCGCTGCGCCTCAGCCTTGAGCGCTCGACCCTGATGAAGGCGCAGGCCCGCGCCCTGATCGAGGCGGCGGAGGGGCGAACCCTCCGGGTCATGTTCCCGATGATCTCCGAGCCCTGGGAGTATGAGGAAGCGCGCACTTTGTTCGAGCAGCAGGTCGAGTGGGTGCGGGCGAGGCGCAGCGGCCCGGCTCGGATCGAGTATGGCGCCATGCTGGAAGTGCCGAGCCTCGCCGAAATGCTCGACCTGCTGCTGCCGCGGATCAATTTCCTGTCGATCGGGACCAACGATCTGACCCAATTCCTGTTCGCCGCCGACCGCGCCGACCCTCGGCTGGCGATGCGCTACGATTGGCTGAGCCCGGCGATCCTGCGCTTCCTCCGCCGGGTGGCGCGCGAGACAGCCGCGGCAGGGGTGACGCTGCGGGTGTGCGGCGAGATGGGCGGACGGCCGCTGGAAGCCATGGCGCTGATCGGGATCGGGATCACCAATTTCTCCATCACGCCGGCGGCCATCGGACCGGTCAAGGCGATGATCCGCTCGCTCGATGGCCGGGCGATGCAGGCGAAGATGGAAACCCTGCTTGCAAAACCGCCGCGCGACATGCGCAAGACGCTGACCGACTGGGCAAAGCGGCACTCCGTCGCACTCGACTGAGCCGTTCTGATTGACGGCGCCTGCCTGTGCCGCAACAAGGAGCGACAAAGCCTCGGGAGGGTATCGGGCGCGTGGTGGATGAAGTGACGAGCGAAGCCGACACGGCTGGGCAGCAGTTGCGCAGCGCGCGTGAGCGCCAGGGCATGACCTTGGAAGACGTCGCGGCGCGGACCCGTATTCCGACCCGTCACCTGCAAAGCCTTGAAGATGGCGAGTGGAGCAAGCTTCCGGCGCCGACCTACACCATCGGTTTCGCCAAGAGTTACGCCAGTGTGGTCGGGCTCGATCGCAATGAGATCGGCGAAACCCTGCGCAACGAGATGGGCACCGGCGCGCTGGCGGCGCGGCCCGAGGCGCAGGTGTTCGAACCGGCTGATCCCGCCCGTGTGATGCCCCGCTGGCTGGTGCTGCTCGCGCTGCTGGCGCTCGTCGGGGTGGCGGCCGCCTTCTTGTGGAACCGTAATCGTGAGCTGACACCGGACGAAACCGTGGCCGAAGCAACCGCGCCAGTGCCTGCTACGCCGACGGCCGGAACGCCAGCGCCCGCTGCCGCCCCGGCGGCAAGTGGGCCGGTGGTGATCACCGCCAACGAGCCGGCCTGGATCCAGGTCAGCGAGCGCGGCGGCGCGACCCTGTTCCAGGGCGAGCTTGGGTCCGGGCAGAGCTATGAGGTGCCGGCAAGCGCCACCGCGCCAGTGCTTCGGACCGGGCGGCCGCAGTCGATCCGCATCTCGGTCGGCACCGCGGATGCGCCGGCGGTCGGCGCGCCGGACCGGACGGTGAGCAATGTTTCGCTGCTCGGCCCTGACCTGATGCGTGGCCCTGCGGCAACGCCTGCCGCGCCGGCTGCGCCCGCAGCGCGCTAGTTCATTGACCGCTAAGCCGGTCGACATCACGGAATGACGTCATGAAGCGCAAATTCCTGTTGGGCCTTGCTGCCCTTACCCTCACCGTTCCCGCCGCCGCCCAGAAGCAGCAGCCGACTGCCGAAGACCGGCTCTACCGGCTCGAGAAGCAGACCCGTCAGCTTCAGCGGCAGGTGTTCCCGAAAGGCCAACCGGCCGACACGGCCGGGTTCGACGACGCGCCCGCCGCCAGCCAGACGGTGGTGGTCGCGCAGTCAGCGCGCATCGACGCGCTGGAGCGGCAGCTTGCCGAGATGACCCGCCTGGCGGAAGAGAATGGCAACCGCGTCGCGACGCTTGAAACCGAGCTGGCGCGGCTGCGGACCGATTTCGACGCGCGGCTTCGCCAGCTGGAAGCGGGTGGGTCGCCGGCTCCGGCTGCCACCGCTGCGGCTGAGCCCGCTTCCGAGCCTGCGGTCGCCGAGGTCGCTCCGCCGCCCCGCCCTGCGACAACGCCGCCGCGCCCCGTGCGCACCGGCGATGCGCTGGCCGATGGCGAGGCGGCCTATGATGCCGGTTATCAGCTATGGCTGAGCAAGCGCTATCCGCAGGCGGTGACGGCGCTCAAGTCGATGGCGTCGAGCTTCCCCGGGCACCGCCGGGTGAGCTGGGCCAACAACCTTGCCGGGCGCGCGCTGCTCGACAGCGGCAAGCCACGAGAGGCGGCCGAAGCGTTGCTCGCCAATTATCGCGGCAATCCCAAGGGTGAGCGCGCGCCGGACAGCCTGTTCTACCTTGGCCAGGCGTTGGTTGCGCTGAACCAGCCGGCGCAGGCCTGCAAGGCGTATGCCGAGCTTGAGGAAGTCTACGGCAGCTCAATGCGCGCCGACCTCCAGAAGCTGCTGCCGCCGGCCAAGGCCAAGGCGCGCTGCTGACGGGGTTCGAGCGGACGCTCAGCCGCCTGGCGCCGGAAGGCGCCTTGGGGGTCGCTGTCTCTGGCGGCCCGGACAGCCTCGCTCTTCTCCTGCTCGCCGCCAAGGCGCGACCGGGACGATTGCGTGCGGCGACGGTGGATCATGGGCTGCGGGCGGAAAGCGCCGGTGAGGCCGGGCTGGTCGCGGCCTATTGCGCCGGGCTTGGCGTTCCCCATGACATCTTGCGGGTCGAGGTCGCGGCCGGCGCCAGCGTCCAGGCGCAGGCCCGCGCGGCGCGTTATGCGGCGCTAGGTGAGTGGGCGCAGCAGAACGGCTTGGCGGCGGTCGCGACCGCGCACCATGCCGACGATCAGGCGGAAACGCTGCTGATGCGCCTCGCCCGGGGAAGCGGGGTTGGCGGGCTTGCCGGCATTCGGGAGCAAAGAGGGCTGGTCGACGGCGTAAGGTTGATCCGGCCGCTGCTGGGCTGGCGGAAGGCGGACCTGGTCGCGCTGGTTGCCGATGCCGGCTGGACCGCGATCGACGATCCCACCAATCGTGATGACCGCCATGACCGGACAAATGTGAGGCGGCTGCTCAGCGAGACGCCTTGGCTCCAGGCGGAACGGTTGGCGAGATCCGCAGCGGCGCTGGCGGATGCCGCGGAAGCGCTGGAGGCGATTGCGGCGCGGGAGCGCACGGAGAGGGTGCGGGAGGTCGGGGATTGCCTCCTTTATCAGCCATCTCAGCACCGCGAGATCAGGCGGAGGGTGGCGGCAGCGCTTATCCGCGAGCTTTCAGGCGGAGGGGAGCCGCGGGGACCGGACCTCGATCGCTTGCTCGACCGGGTGGAGGCCGGCGGTTCCGCAGCGCTTGGCGGCGTGATGGTCCGCAGCGAGGCGCAAGGCTGGCGGTTCGAGCCCGCGCCGCCGCGCCGGTCATCCACTCCATAACGGACGTATCGCCAACGGCGTGGAGCGGTTTGGAAAGATATGAGCGGAGGATGCCTTTCCCGCCGCTCGCCCACGCTGCCGAATGCGGCGATCCGCCCGTTGCTGCGGCGGACCAGCGATTGCCGGTCGAGCGCGAGGCGCGGACCAAGCTGTTTTTGGCGGCGCAGCTGTTTCTGGCTGGCGAGCTTCCCCGCGATGTGCGGATCCGCGATCTCAGTCCTTCAGGGGCAAGGGTCGACGCCCCCAGCCTTCCCTTGGTCGGCGCGACCGTGCTGCTGCGCCGCGGCGCGGCCGAAGTCGCTGCGGAGGTGATGTGGGTAGCGGGCGGCAGCTGCGGCCTGCGCTTCACCCAGATCGTCGATGTGGCGAGCTTGCGGTCGGACAGGCCTTCCGCCGTCGCCGCCCAAGTGGTGCGGCAATCCAACCTTGCGGACGATCTCGCTCTTGCCCGCCGACTGGTCGAGCGGCTTGAGCATGTGCTTGGCGGCGAGCCGGCGGTGGTGGCGGCCTTGGGCACCGAGCTACAGGCGGTCGATCTACTCGGGCAGCTGCTGCAGGAGTCGGAAAAGCGAGCTCAAGGTTCCACGGTACCGGTGACGAGGAGCCTGGTGCAGGCGGTCGTCACCTATTTGCGAGCGCCGTTGCGCGGCAAGTGAGCAGGCGAGGGCCAATGCTTAGTTGGCGCTGATCGCACGGGCCATGCTGTCGGAGAACGCAACGCTGCGAACCCAGCCGGAAAAGCCGTCGTAGATGGTCCGAGCGGCCTGCGCGATGGTCAGCGGGCGGTCGGTGCCGCCGCGGGCGAAGAAGGCCACCGCGAGACGCCGGCCGTCGGGCAGCGTCAGATAGCCGACATCGCTGGTGTAGTTGTTGAGCGTGCCCGTCTTGTGAGCGATCGGCACACCGGCCAGCATGCCGCGGATGCGGTTCTTGCCGGTGGAGCAGCGGGCCATGACGTCGAGCAGGTAGGCGCGGTTGGCGGGCGTCAGGATGTTGCCCTTGTCGAGGCTGCGCAGCATCTGGACCATGGCAACGGGCGACGCGCTGTCGCGCAAGTCCCACAGGTCGCGCTTGTCGGCGAGCAGGCGGGCGATGTTGCGGTCCACGCGAACGCCGCGGATCTGGTTGTGATTGAGCCAGTCCTGGATCGCGCGCGGACCGCCGAGATTGGCGATCAGGAGATCGGTCGACTGATTGTTCGACTTGATCATCATGGATTCGATCAGCGATCGCGCGGTCTGCCCGGCGATGCGGTCGTTCATGGTGCGGCGCCCGGCTTCCACCTGGTCGAGATAGGCGGCCGCCACCGCGACCTTCATGGTCGAGGCCATCGGATAAGCCTTGTCGCCATTGATCGAGACCGTTTCGCCAGTCATGAGGTCGAGCGCGGCGACCCCGACGTCGCCCGACCGGCTGGCAAGCAGCGCGCTCAGCTGCTGCTCGAGAGATTGCAAATGCGGGCTGGAAGCGGCCTGGGCCGGCGAAAGCGCGACCAGGCTGAGAATCCAGGCGAGCAAAGCGAAAACGCGCATCTGGGCTCCATTATCCAATCGAAAAGCCGTTCGATCCGCCCCCTTGTGACGGCAACCGGCTCACTGCTTCCTTAACGGTATGTCGAAGTTCCGTTGTCCGACAAGCAGATGGGTCAAGGCTGAGGCGAGTTGTGGCGCCGCTGCGGCGAATCGAGTCGCGGCCCCGCGATGGCGCGAAGAACACGTCTGTCCCTGATTAGGATGGCCCCTCTAGGCGGTGGGCCGCGCATCACCTACATTGGAAAACATGGACGATAAGAACAAGAAGCCGAGCAGCCCCTGGAGCAAGAGCCTGCTGATCTGGGTCGGCGTGCTGTTCGGGCTGGTGCTGTTTGCGCAGATGCTTGAAGGCGGCAGCCGCGCGCAGACCGGCAATCCGATCGCTTATTCGGACTTTGTCCGCCAAGTCGGCGAAGGCAATGTCCGCCAGGTCACCAGCAGCGCGACGCCTGCCGGCAATCAGGTCATCAGCGGCAAGCTGGCGAACGGCGAAGCCTTCCGTACCACCGCGCCCTCGGACGCGCAGGTCACCGAGCGGCTGCTCGCAGCCGGGGTCCAGGTCCAGGTCAAGGAAGCCGAGCAGTCGAGCATCTGGTGGATCATCCTGGTCCAGTCGCTGCCGTTCATCCTGATCCTTGGCATCAGCTTCATCATCATGCGCAACATGCAGAAGAACGCGGGCTCCGGCGCGATGGGCTTCGGCAAGAGCCGGGCCAAGGTGCTGACGCCCAAGGAAGGCCGCGTCACCTTTGCCGACGTCGCCGGCATCGACGAAGCGCGCGAGGAACTGCAGGAGATCGTCGAATTCCTGAAGGATCCGGGCCGTTTCGCCCGGCTTGGCGGCAAGATTCCCAAGGGCGCGCTGCTGGTCGGTTCGCCCGGTACCGGCAAGACCCTGCTCGCCCGCGCCATCGCGGGGGAGGCGGGCGTGCCCTTCTTCACCATTTCGGGTTCGGACTTCGTCGAGATGTTCGTCGGTGTCGGCGCAAGCCGTGTCCGCGACATGTTCGAGCAGGCCAAGAAGAGTGCGCCGTGCATCGTCTTCATTGACGAAATCGATGCCGTCGGCCGTCATCGCGGTGCCGGCCTCGGCAACGGCAACGACGAGCGCGAGCAGACGCTGAATCAGCTGCTGGTCGAGATGGACGGCTTCGAGGCCAACGAAGGCATCATCATCATCGCCGCGACCAACCGTCCGGACGTGCTCGACCCTGCGCTGCTTCGTCCGGGCCGCTTCGACCGCCAGGTCGTCGTGCCGCGTCCCGACATTGAAGGGCGCGAGCAGATCCTTTCCGTGCACATGAAGAAGGTGCCGCTGGCGCCCGACGTCGATGCGCGCACCATTGCCCGCGGCACGCCGGGCTTCTCGGGCGCGGATCTCGCCAACCTCGTCAACGAGGCGGCGCTGCTGGCCGCGCGCAAGGGCAAGCGCTTGGTCGCGATGAGCGAGTTCGAGGAAGCCAAGGACAAGGTGATGATGGGGACCGAGCGCCGGTCCATGGTCATGACCGAGGACGAAAAGCGGATGACTGCCTATCACGAGGCGGGCCACGCGATCGTCGCGGTGCACGAGCCGGCGTCCGATCCGATCCACAAGGCGACCATCATTCCGCGCGGCCGTGCGCTGGGCATGGTCATGCGCCTGCCGGAGCGGGACAGCTACAGCTATCACCGCGACAAGATGCACGCGAACCTGGCCGTCGCCATGGGCGGGCGCGTCGCCGAGGAGATCATCTTCGGTTACGACAAGGTGAGCTCGGGCGCGTCCTCAGACATCCAGTATGTCACCACGCTCGCGCGCGACATGGTCACCAAGTGGGGCATGTCGGACGAGATGGGGCCGCTGCAGTACGCAGAGGCGGACGAGGAAGTGTTCCTCGGCTATTCGATGAACCGCCAGCGCCAGATGAGCGACGAGACCGCCAAGGCGATCGACAAGGAGATCCGCCGGATCGTCGAAGGCGGCTACGAGCGGGCCAAGGAGTTGCTCGGCACCCACGAGGACCAGCTTCACACGCTCGCCAAGGCGCTGCTCGAATATGAAACGCTGTCGGGCGAGGAGATCAAGACGGTGCTCGAAGGCGGCACCATCGACCGTGGCAATAGCTCGCGGCCGGTCGTTCCACCGGCCGGGGTCGGCATCCCCAAAACCCGCAAGCCGACCGGCTTCGGGGGCGCGGCGCCGGCCGGGGCCTGATCCCGGCCTGCAGCTTGCACTGAATAAACGCCGCCTCGGTCAGCACCGGGGCGGCGTTTTCTTTTGGCCGTTCACTTTGCCTTCATCGCAAAACGGGCCATCACAAGGCCATGCGACCTGTCTTTGCCGACACCCTGCTGCTTGCCGCTCCGGTTCCGGCCCCCGCTGCCGCCCCCGGCACCGCCGAGAATTTCCTTAACCGTGCCGACCGGCTGCTCGGCAAAGGGCCGCTCGCGCTGTTCGATGGCGACGACAAGAAGCTGAAGGCGGAAGGCACTGCTGCCGGCAACAGTATCCGGCTGGAGCGCGAGGCTGCCGAACGCGCTGGGCGCCCGATCCTGTATTGCAGCCCCAAGCCTCGTGCCGAGCTTGGCGGCCGCGAGTTCCTGTCGGCGCTCCGACATATTCCGCTGGCCGAGCGGCAGCGCCTGACCCTGCGCGCTGCCATGCTGCAGGTGCTGCAGCGCAAATATCCTTGCCGCAAACAAGTAAACCCCCACCAACAGGAGTGACGATGCGATCCACCACCCTTGCGCTTGGCGCAGGCCTGCTGACACTGGCCGCGTGCCCTGCTGCGGCCCAGTCGATGAATGCGGAAGTTTATCACGCCCGTGCGGCCGCACTGATGAAGAAGGGGCCGCTGGCGCTATTCAGCCGGGGTGAGATCAGGGCGCTGCTTGAAGAAGGGAAAAAGGCCGGAGAGAAGTCGCGCGAACAGCGGCTCGCGGCGCTCAAGGCCGGCGGCAAGCCGCGCTCCTGTCCGCCCGAAGGCAAGCAGAGCATGGACGCGGGCGAGTTCATGAAGCGGCTCGGCGCAATTCCGAAGGCCGAACGCGAGCGGATCGACATGACCGAGGCGATGACCCGCATCTCAGCCGCCAAATATCCCTGCAAGGGCTGACGCTCAGTCGAGCACGCCAAGGCCGAGCAGGATCAGCAGGAAGAAGCTCATGGCCGTCATGCTGAACACCACCAGCAATATGGTGCGCCACAGCGCGCCCAGCCTCGACAGGCCATAAGTGCCTTTCAGCTGGCGGTACCAATGCAGCGGCGGGATGAACATCAGGATGCCCGCTGCATTGGACTGGCCGAACCTGGCGAGCAGCATCGCGGCCATCGCAAGCAGGCTCATGAAGCACAGCGAGTAGGTCACGAACACCGTGTGGTCGTACAAGCGAAAGCGACGGCTGAACGGGAACATCAGCCACATGAACGGCACGCTGAGCGGGATCAGCATCCAGCTGAACTTGTAGGCGTTCGTCTTGAGCTTGTAGATCAGCAGGTCCGGGTTCTTGGCGATCTTCTCGATCGGGCCGCGAAGCCAGGGCGGGACATTGTCTTTCTGGCCGGGTGTCCGGGTGTCCACGATCTGCCCGCGGTCGCGAAACGCTTCGGTGACCGCCAGCTCTTCGCGGGCGTCCTTCAATCGGCGGTCGATGGTCGTGGTGGGCTGCCCTTGCGTCACGGCCTTGGCTCGCTCGCTTTCCAGCCGCCCGATCGATTGTTGTTGTTCCTGAACTGTGTTGTTGATGCCTAGCGTGATCTTCTCACCGGCATGCGGGTCCATGATCCCAGTCCAGCTGATCACGGCGAACATCAGGAAGACGACGAACAGGAACAAGGCGATAGGCGACACGAAGCTCGCGCGCTGGCCGTCGATGTAGCGGCGGGTGAGCTCGCCCGGGCGCCACGCCAGCATCGGCAGGGTACGCCAGATCTTGCCTTCGAAATGGAACACGCCGTGCAGCAGGTCGTGTCCGAAGGCGCCGAGCGAGCGGTGGACGTGGGCGTGCTGCCCGCAGGCGTGGCAATAGTCGCCGGTCAGCGGCGTGCCGCAGTTTAGGCACGAGCGTTCGGTGGTGTGACCGCTGGCGTCCACCCCCGTGCGCGGTTCGGCCACGCTGGCCGCGAGACCGCCCGTGACGGCATCGGAGGTCGGTTCGACGACATTCATGGTGTTTGCTTCCCCTGCGGCCAAGAGTGGCAGAGGAGCCCGCGCGCTGCTAGCCCCTCCCGGGAATGACGCGCCGCATTGGCCTCCTTGGCGGAAGCTTCAACCCGGCGCATCGGGCGCACCGGGCGATGAGCCTTGCCGCCGCCGCCGCGCTCGGCCTCGACGAAGTGTGGTGGCTGGTCAGCCCCGGCAATCCCCTGAAGCCCAAGGCCGGGATGGCGCCTTATGGCGCGCGGCTTGCTTCGGCCCGCTATCAGGCCCGGCGTTCGCTGATCAAGGTTAGCGACATCGAGCGGGAGCTCGGTACCGTTTATACCGTGGACACGATCTCGGCTCTTGTCCGTCGGTTTCCGCGCCATCGCTTCATCTGGCTGATGGGCGAGGACACTGTGGCGCAATTCCATCAGTGGAAGGATTGGCGCCGCCTGGCCGCCACGGTGCCGATTGCCGTTCTGTCCCGTCCCGGGTATAAGTCAGGCGCCCGCACGGCTCGCGTGTCGGGATGGCTTCGGCGTTTCGTCCGGCCCGAAGCTCAGGCACGGGACTGGACGCGTTGGAGTGCCCCGGCGATCGTCTTTCTGGGCTTACCGCCTGACCGGACCTCCGCAACGCAGCTCCGCGCCGCTGATCCCCTTTGGCACGAACGTTTCGCCCGCAACATGGTGGCGGGCTCGGGCGTTACCTCTACAGCAGAACACAGGAGAAACCTTGGCTGACACCCCTGAAATGGCAGGCGTTCGTACGCCCGCTTCTGTCGAGGACCTGCATGCGGCGGTTCTCCGCAGCCTCGACGACGATCAGGCAGTCGAGGTCGTGTCCATCCCGCTCGCCGGCAAGTCCAGCATTGCCGACCATATGGTGATCGCCTCAGGTCGCTCGACCCGGCAGGTCGCCAGCATGGCGAACAAGCTCGCCGACCGGCTGAAGCAGGATCATGGCAAGCTGGTCCGGATCGAAGGCCTGCCGACCGCCGACTGGGTGCTGATCGACGCCGACGACGTGATCGTCCACCTGTTCCGCCCCGAAGTGCGCAGCTTCTACAACCTGGAACGCATGTGGGCGTTCGGGGACGAAAAGGCGGCGGCCAGCGCCTGATTTCCCGGCAGTGCTTCGGTGCTCCTCCACATCATCGCTCGCGGCAAGATCGGCCGCTCGCCCGAGGGTGAGCTGGTCGAGCGGTATCTCAAGCGCCTGACCTGGCCGCACAAGCTGACCGAGTTGCCCGATCGCGGCGGGACGATCCCATCGCCGCTGAGCCCGTGCATTACCGTGCTGCTGGACGAGCGCGGCAAGGCGCTGGCGTCGAGCGAGCTGGCCGAAAAGCTCGACAAGTGGCGTGACGCGGGGACGCGGGAGTGCCGCTTCGTGCTCGGCGCGGCCGATGGGCATGAGGAAGCCGAGCGCGCGTCCGCCGACCTGCTGCTGAGCTTCGGCGCAGCGACCTGGCCGCATCTCCTCGCCCGCGCCATGCTTGCCGAGCAATTGTATCGCGCGACGAGCTGGCTTGCGGGTCATCCCTATCACCGGCAAGGCTAGGCCCATGCGCCGCCTTGTCCTTCTTGCACTTGCGCCATTGCTGGTGTCGGCGGCCGATCCGGTGCGGGTCGCCGAGCAGGAGGCGGCTGCTGCCGCGGCCGAGCAGACGCGCCTCGAAGCCGCAGCCGATGCCGCGCGCAGCGATGCCCAGAAAGCCGCCGCCCGGCGCGCCGCCGAAGCGCAGGCGATGCTGGCGGCGGACACGAGGATCGCGCTGGCCGAAGCGCGGCTTGCCGCCCTGGAACGACGCCGCGCCATTCTCGATGCTCGGCTGGCCGAAGCGCGGCGACCGGCGACGGCGTTGCTCGCCGGGCTGGCGCGAGCCGGAAGGCGGCCGGCCTGGCTGATGCTGGCGACCGCCGGCGGCGCGGAAGAGCAGGTGCGGTTGACCGCGCTTGTGCGGGCGATGGGCCCTGAGGTCGAGAAGCGCGCTGCGGCGCTGCGCGGCGAGGCGGAAGCGCTGGCCGCTACCGTGGCCGCTCAGCAAGCAGTGCGCGAGCAACTCGCCGCCGAGCGCAAGGCGGCAAGCGAGGCGCAGGCCCGGTTCGCCGCCCGCGAGCGCGAGGCATTAGCCGCGGCGCAGAGCAACGACACGCAAGCGTTCGCCGCGGGTGATACGGTGCTGGATCGGAGCGAGCGGCTGGCCATGCTGCAGGGCGAAGCGGCGCGGCGGCAAGCGGCGCGCAGCCTTGCCTTGTCCCTGGCGCGGCTTCCGGCGTCCGAGCCGCGCCCACTGCCGTCCGACGAGCGCCAACCCCGCCCACCCTTCGAATGGAACCTGCCCGCAGGCGGCGCGGTGACGATGGGAATGGGCGAGCTTGCGAACAATGGGGTTCGCGCACGGGGGCTGACCCTCGCCGCCGCCACCGGCACGCAGGTCGTAGCGCCCGCCGCCGGACGAGTTGCCTTTGCCGGACCGTTTCGCGCCCGCGCCGGGGTGGTGATCGTGGATCATGGCCGCGGCTGGGCGACCCTGCTGACCGGCGTTCGGCCGTCGGTTCGAGTCGGCGAGCGGGTCGCGGCGAAAGAAGGGCTTGGCCGTGCGCTCGGGCCCGTCACCGCCGAGCTGTTTCGCGACGGCAAGGCGGAGCCGGCCGCACTCTTTGCACGTTCTCGATAAACGGCCCGAAATCCTCATCGGGCGTTCATCCGCGCCGCTGTTAAGTGAACGGCGAAATGGCTAAGACTGGTTCCATGATCCGCAAGCTCCTCCCTCCGCTGGCCCTTGTCGGGGCGCTCGCCCTGGTTCCCGCCGTCACCGCCACCCAGGCGGCAACGGACGCGCAGACCTACAAGGAGCTCGAGACCTTCATGGGCGTGTTCGAGCGGGTGCGCGCCAATTATGTCGACAAGGTTGACGATCATCAGCTGATCAAGGGCGCGATCGACGGCATGCTGGCCAGCCTCGATCCGCACAGCTCCTACCTCGAAGCGTCGGACTTCCGGCAGCTGCGCACCACCACCGATGGCAATTACGGCGGCCTTGGCCTCTCGGTCACGCAGGAGGACGGGACGGTCAAGGTGATCAGCCCGACCGAGGACACGCCCGCCGACCGCGCGGGCATCAAGGCCGGCGATTACATTACCCACCTCGACGGCGAGCTCTTGTACGGCCTCGATCTCGACGAAGCGGTGGAGAAGATGCGGGGGCCTCCGGGCAGCCCGATCAAGGTCACCATCGTTCGTGTCGGCCGCGACAAGCCGTTCGACGTCACGCTGCGCCGCGAGCGGATCGAGCTTCGCCCGGTTAAGTGGGAGCTGAAGGACGGGATCGGCGTCCTCAACATCAACACCTTCTCCGGCAATGTCGGCGAGCAGGTCGAAGCGGCGCTGACGGCGATGGACAAGGCCGCGGGCGGCAAGCCGATGGGCTATGTCGTCGATCTGCGCTCCAACCCCGGCGGGCTGCTCGATCAGGCGGTGCAGGTCAGCGACGCGTTCCTCGAGCGCGGCGAGATCGTGTCCGAGCGCGGGCGCGAGAAGAACGACATCGAGCGCTTCTATGCGCGTCCGGGCGACCTCACCGGCGGGCGGCCGATCATCGTGCTGGTGGATGCCGGTTCGGCGTCGGCGGCGGAGATCGTCGCGGGCGCGCTGCAGGACCATCGTCGCGCTCTCGTCATGGGCGAACGCAGCTTCGGCAAGGGCTCGGTCCAGACGGTGATCCAGATGGATCAGGAAAGCGCCCTGCGCCTGACGACCGCGCGTTACTTCACGCCGTCGGGCCGGTCGGTGCAGGCGGGCGGGATCGATCCCGATATCGTCGTGCCGCAGCTCAGCGATCCCGATTACAAGGATCGCCCGGCAATCCGCGAGGCCGACCTTCGCCGCCATCTGATCGCGCAGAACAAGGTCGACGATAAGCTGCTCGAAAAGGACGATGCAACTGATCCGCGGTTCAGCATGACCGCTGCCGAGCTCGAGAAGAAGGGCATCAAGGACTTCCAGCTCGACTATGCGGTGAAGGCGCTGAAGCGGCTGGCGTCGGGACCGGGCGGCGCGCCGCGGGCGCGCTGATGGACGCTCGAAGCGGTTATCTGAAGCAGGGGGCCGGGAGCCGGCTGCGGCTCGCGCAATGGCTTGCGCTGGCGATTCCGGGCGCGCTGCTGCTCGGGGCGCTGGGATCACAGCATCTTGGCGGGCTCAACCCGTGCGAGATGTGCTTCTGGCAGCGTTGGCCGCACCTCGTGGCGGTGGTGTTGGCGGGCCTGTCGCTGGCGCTTTCCCGTGCCGCGCGGCCGCTGACCCTGCTGGCGGCGCTGGCGATCGCCGCGTCGGGCGCGCTCGGGCTGTTCCATGCCGGGGTGGAGCAAGGCTGGTGGGAAGGGCTCACCACCTGCTCGACCGTTGCCACCGGCGCGACGCCCGACGAGCTGCTGAAATCGATCATGGCGACCCCGCTGATCCGCTGCGACCAGATCCAGTGGACCTTCCTCGGCCTTTCGCTGGCCGCGTGGAACGCCGTCATTTCCCTCCTTACCGCCGGAGCGATCCTATGGCTGACGAAGAGGCGCTAGGGGCAGGGTGGAAGCCGGGCGACCGGCGGCCCGACCTCCATTCCATGATCCGCGTCGATCATGCCGGCGAATATGGCGCGACCCGCATCTATGCCGGGCAGCTGGCGGTGCTGCGCGGTTCGTCGCGGGCGGCGCATCTCGTCACCCACATGGCGGCGCAGGAGGAGCGGCACCTTGCTCGCTTCAACCAGCTGCTTGCCGAGCGGAAGGTGCGGCCGACCCTGCTCCAGCCTTTGTGGCATGTCGGCGGGTTTGCGCTTGGCGCCGCGACCGCGCTGCTGAGCGAAAAGGCGGCCATGGCCTGCACCGACGCGGTGGAGACCGAGATCGACCGCCATTACGAAGAACAGCTGGTCGAGCTTGGCGAGCAGGATCCGGAGCTGTCGGCGGATATCCGCCAGTTCCAGGCCGAGGAGCTCGAGCATCGCGAAACCGCGCGCGAGCATGGCGCGCTGGAAGCGCCGGCTTATCCGTTGCTGAGCTTCGCCATTCGCTCCATCTGCAAGGTCGCGATCGCGGCATCGAAGCGGATCTGAGCGGGAACGTGATGTGGCCCCAAGCGCTGAAGCCTCTGAAAGGTTGAGACAATGAATACGCGTATCCTTCTTGCGCTTGGAACGGTGATCGGCGGCGGCCTGCTTGCCGCGGCGCCCGCCACCGCCCAGCAGGCACAGCAGCGCACCCGCGAAATCATCGTGTTCGGCACCGACCCCTGTCCGCGCGCCACCGATGACGAAGTGGTGGTCTGCGCCCGCCGTCCGGAAAAGGACCGTTACCGCCTGCCCGAGGCGCTGCGCCCGAGTGGCCCGCCGCAGCTCAGCCAGAGCTGGGGTGTGCGCTCCAAGGAGTTGGCGACCATCGGCCAGACCGGACCCGGCACTTGTTCGGGCGTTGGCCCCGGCGGTGACTTCGGTTGCGCGCTGAAGGACATTCAGCGCGGCGTCGCCGAGCGCAACGAGCAGGACGCGACCGACTCGCCGCCCGAGTGAGCTAGAAGCTCGGCGGCGGCGGGGTTCGCGTGAACTGCCGCAGCTCGCTGACATCGTGGGCGCAGAAAATCCGGATGTCGGTTTGTTCAAGCGATAGCTGGCGGAGCCGCTCCTGGTTTGACAGGCGCGCGGTCCGGTCGACTTCCATCATCCATTGGTAGAAGCGCATGCCCGGCGGGCACTCGCGTTTTGGCCGGCCCACCTCGCCGCGGAAGAAATAGGCGTCACCGGCGTGGAGCAGCCAGCCAGCTCCGGTGTCGATCGCCACTGCCGAATGGCCCCAAGTGTGACCCGGCATCGGCACCAACAAGATCTCGGGCGGCAGGCCCTCCAGGTCACGCACCGCGTCGAAGCCCATCCACGCCTCGCCCCGGCCCGCCGGATAAAGCGCCCAGTCCGTCACCTCGTCCCATTGCTTGGGCCGGTAGCGGCGAGTGCCGACGAAGGGCCCACCATCCTTGGCATCGGCCACTTCCTTTTCGCGCGCCAGGATGTGGACGCGGGCATTGGGGAAGTCCTCGAGCCCGCCCGCATGATCGAAGTCGAGGTGCGTGACGAGGATGTGGCGAACGTCTGCCGGATCGTGCCCGAGCGCGCGGACCTGCGCGACGGCGGTCTCTTCTGCGCGGAACTGCGGCTGATTGAGGAAGCGGAAAAAGGGAGCAATGCGCTGGTGCCGCGCCACGTCCCGGCTGCCGAAGCCGGTGTCGACCAGTACCAACCCCGAAGTCGGCGTCTCGATTAGCAGGCAGTGGCAGACGACGTGGCCCCGGACGAGGCCGAGGCTGGTTCCGTCGAAGAGGCGGCCGCCCCACGGGCAGCAGGTGCCGCAGTTGAGGTGGTGGATACGCATGGGCACAATCTCCTCGCCAAGGGAGAACGTGCCGATGCGCGTGAAGTCCCAGCCTTTGCGCGGCTGAAACGAGTGTCGCCTAACTCGCCTGCTTGCGCGCCGCGATCCAGGTGGTGACCTGGGCGTCGAGTGCGTCGAGCGGGATCGCGCCCTGGCCGAGCACTGCATCGTGGAAGGCGCGGAGGTCGAACTTGGGCCCAAGCTCCTTTTCGGCCCGAGCGCGCAGTTCGCGGATCTTGAGCTCGCCGACCTTGTAGGCGAGCGCCTGGCCGGGATTGGAGATGTAGCGGTTCACCTCGGCGTCGATGTTGGCCTCGGTCAGGGTCGAATTGTCGCGGAAATATTGCACCGCCTGCGCCTTGCTCCAGCCCTTGGAATGAAGGCCGGTATCGATCACCAGCCGGCACGCGCGCCACATCTCGTAGCCCAAACGCCCCATGTTCTTCTGCGGGGTGTCGTAGATCCCCATCTCGATCCCGAGCCGCTCCGAATAAAGGCCCCAGCCTTCGACGAAGGCGGTGAAGAAGGCGATCTGGCGGCGCCATTCGGGCAGGTCGAGCTCCTGCTGCAGCGCGATCTGCTGGTGGTGGCCGGGCACGGCTTCATGCACGGTCAGCGCCGGGATTTCCCATGACGGGCGCTGATCGAGCTTGGTCGTGTTGACGAGATAGAAGCCGGCGATCGCCGTGTTGGGGCTGCCCGGCTGATAGCGCGCAGTGGTGTCGCCGGGCGCGGTGGCGAGGTCCATCGGGCGGATGCCGTAGGGCAGGCGAGCGAGACGGCCGATCAGGCTCGGCATCTTGCCGTCGATCGCCTTGGCCTGGAGCGCGGTGGCTTCGAGCAGCTCGGTATCGGTCTTGAAGTACCATTTGGGGTTGGATCGCATGTCGGCGATCATCGCTTCGCGGCTGGCGAAACCGGCTTGCCTTGCGACCCCTTCCATCTCCGCCCGGATCCGCGCCACTTCCGACAGCCCGAGCTTGTGGATCTGGTCGGGCGTCATGTTGGTGGTGGTGTGGCTGCGCACCTGCGCGGCGTAATAGGCCG
This sequence comes from Sphingomonas sp. LHG3443-2, assembly GCF_049896405.1. NCBI lineage: Bacteria > Pseudomonadati > Pseudomonadota > Alphaproteobacteria > Sphingomonadales > Sphingomonadaceae > Sphingomonas > Sphingomonas sp. LHG3443-2. Next base: position 222,002 of record NZ_JAFCUG010000001.1, on the reverse strand, counting down.
GGCCATTCGGCTGGTCGGACGCCGAGACACTTTGCCGGCAGCGGCCCTTGAGGTCGCGGTCGTAGGTGGCGGCGAACTGGCGATACGCGGGGTTGATGCCGGTTTCGACCAGGGTGCGGGCTTGTCCTTGCAGCGCCGTCCATTCGGCCGCCGGGATATTGGCCGGGCGGGCGGCGGCGAAGGGGGCATAGAAGCGCGATTTGGTGGGGTCGGCGGTGATCACCCCGGTGATCGTCTCGGGGAAGCGGGTCATGGTGACGCAGGGCTGGACGAAGCCCTCGCGCGCCGCCTTGACGCTGAGGTCGCCGTAAGCGCGCATCCGGTCGGGCACGAGCGCCAGCCGGGCAAGGTAGTTGCGATAATCGGCGGCGGTGCGGAAGGTGAGGCCCTCGGCCATGCCCGCCAGCCCGCCGTGATAACTGCCGAGCACCGAATACATGAGCTGCCGCTGGCCGAAGCGGTTCATGTCGACCTGCTCTTGCAGCAGGGTGCGGAGGATCGCGGCATTGGCCCGCTCGGTCTCGCTGAACCCGGCTTGTGGGATGGCGGCTAGGCGGGTCAGGAAGCCTTGGGAGGCGGCGGCCTGACGGTCCATTTCGGCGAGGCTGACAGGCGCGAGCTCACGGTCGTAGGTGATGACCCCGACCGAGCTGGCGAGCAGCGGGTTGGAGCGGAGGATTTCGGCCCAAACGTCGTTCTGCAGCTTGGTGAAGTCGTCGATCGGGGCCGCGCTGGCGGGGGTTGCGGCGACGAGCGCGGTGGCGGCGAGCAGGATGGTGAAGCGGCGCATGGATGTTCCCCCCCGAAGTGATCGCGGCGGAGGCTAGATCATCCCGGCTGTCATGCAAGCGACCTGCGGCGGGCAAACATTGCACGGGTGGAACGAGACGCATCATCGGCGGTTTGCCTGACGAACAGGAGACCCGGATCATGCGCACAGACCCGAGCGGCGCGCTCACCACCCTTACCCGCCTCGGCTTCGCTTCGCGCGGACTGTTGTATCTGGTGATCGGATTTCTGATCCTGCGCACCGGGCGCACCGAGGATACCAGCGGTGCCTTGTCGGTGCTGGCTGAAGGTGGCGGGCGGATCCTGCTTGGTCTGATGATCGCCGGCTTCTTCGCTTATGGCCTGTGGCGCTTGTCCGACGCGGCCTTCAACATCGAGCGGCACGAGCCCGGGAAAAAGGGCCTCGCCGAGCGCGGAGGCGCCCTGGCGAGCGGGCTTGTTCACCTGTTCCTTGCCTGGCAGGCCATCCGCCTGTTCAATCATTCGGGTGGCGGAAGCAGCGCGGGGAACGGCGGGAGTGGCACCCAGGAACAGGCACAAACCGCCTTGTCGCTGCCCGGCGGCCAGCTGCTGCTGGTCGTCGCCGGCATCACCTTGTTGGTGGTCGGCCTGATCCAGTTCAAGAAGGCCTATGAGGCCGAGTTCCTGAAGCACCTCGAGCCGGGCGTCGCCCACCAGCCGTGGGCACGCTACACCGGACAGGCCGGCTATGCCGCACGCGGCGCAGTCTTCCTGATCAGCGGCGCGTTCCTGACCAGCGCCGGCTTCAAGGAGCAGGCCGGCGAAGCGGGCGGCATGGAGGAGGCACTGACTTGGCTCACGTCGCCGTGGGACACGATCGTCGCGATCGGGCTGCTGCTGTTCGGCCTTTATTGCCTGATCGAAGCTCGCTTCCGGGTGATCAACGACGTGCCGGTCGACGGCTTGGCCGACAAGGCTCGTTCCAAGCTGCCGATCTGAGGCTCAAGCCCCGGAAAAAACGGGAAAAGCTTGCCTTGTCTCCGCCGTGAACATATATCGAACAAATGGCTCAGCTCGACACCCGCGAGAAGTTGGCGATCCTCGCGGATGCGGCGAAATATGACGCAAGCTGCGCCTCGTCGGGCACGTCCAAGCGCAACAGTGTCGGCGGCAAGGGGATCGGCTCGACCGAGGGGATGGGCATTTGTCATGCCTATGCGCCGGATGGCCGCTGCATCTCGCTTCTGAAGATCCTGTTGACCAACAGCTGCATCTTCGATTGCCATTATTGCATCAATCGCAAGAGCTCGAACGTGCGGCGCGCGCGGTTCACGGCGCAGGAGGTCGTCAACCTCACGCTCGCCTTCTACAAGCGCAATTACATCGAGGGGCTGTTTCTCTCGTCGGGCATCATCGCGACGTCCAACTACACGATGGAGCAGCTGGTCGAAGTCGCGCGGTCGCTGCGCGAAGATCATGATTTCCGCGGCTACATCCACCTCAAGACCATTCCCGACGCCGATCCCGAGCTGGTGCAGAAAGCCGGGCTTTATGCCGACCGTGTGTCGATCAATGTCGAACTGCCCACCGTCCCCGGACTGAAGCGTCTCGCGCCCGAGAAGAGCGCGGGGCAGATCGAAGGCGCCATGCTGGGGATGAAGGGCGCGATTGAGGACGGCAAGGACGCCAAGAAGAAGTACAAGTCAGCGCCGATGTTTGCGCCCGCCGGTCAGTCGACACAGATGATCGTCGGTGCCGATGCCGCTACGGATGCCGACATCGTGGGCAAGGCGAGCACGCTGTACGATCGCTTCAGCCTGCGCCGCGTTTATTATTCGGCGTTTTCGCCTATCCCCGATGCCAGCGCAGTGCTGCCTCTGCAGCGACCGCCGCTTATGCGCGAGCATCGGCTCTACCAGTCCGACTGGCTGATGCGCTTCTATGGCTTCAAGCCGGAGGAAGTGGTGAGCGCGGCTGAGCCGGACGGCATGCTGCCGCTCGACATCGATCCCAAGCTCGCCTGGGCGCTCAAGTATCGCGACTATTTTCCGGTCGACGTGAACAAGGCAAGCAAGGAGCAGCTGCTTCGCGTTCCCGGCCTTGGCACCAAAGCGGTCGACCGGATCATCAAGTCGCGGCGCTTTCGCACCTTCACCCTCGACGATGTCGCGCGGTTGACGGTCAGCGTGGCCAAGATCCGGCCGTTCATCGTGACCGGCGATTGGCGCCCGACACTGCTGACCGACAAGGCGGACCTCAAGCGCTGGATCAAGCCTGAGAAGCACCAGATGGAGCTGTTCGCGGCTTGAGCGGCCATCTGCGCACTGGCGCGTTCTTGCTGGCATGAGTGACGCCAACGGCCGCTACGGAAACAGCGCCGACCTGTTCGACCCGCGCCTCGGCAACAGCGGCCGCAAGGGCGAGCTGCTGCCCGACGGTCCGCAGATCGATCCGCTCAAGATCACGCTGGACGAGCCCGACGACTTCGACGGCTGGCGCGACGCTGCGCGCGAGCTGGTCATGGCGGGCGTGCCGCCGATGAGCGTGGTGTGGCAGGTGCGCGGAGACGACGGCGAGCTGTTCGGGAGCGAAGGCGCGGTGCCGCCGCCGTCCGGCCAGCCGATGTTCTCGGTGCCCAAGCCCTTCATCGACCTGGCCAAGGCGGCGATCTGCCACAGCGACCCGCAGCGCTTCGCCTTGCTCTATGCTCTGCTGTGGAAGCTCAAGGCCAATCGGCGGGCGCTCGAAGACCGCGCCGATCCTTTGGTCGACCGGCTCGAGAAGCTCGCCAAGGAAGTGCGCCGTGATGCGCACAAGATGCATGCGTTCGTGCGGTTCCGTGAAGTGGAGGAGGAGGGCGACACCCGCTTCGTCGCCTTCTTCGAGCCTGACCATCATATCGTCCGGCGCGAGGCGGGCTTCTTCGTGCGGCGGTTCGCGACCATGCGCTGGTCGATCCTCAGCCCCGAACTCTCAATCCACTGGGACCCGGTGACCGAGACGCTCAGCGAGGGGCCAGGTGCGAACCGTGCGGATGCCCCCGATGGTGATCCGCTCGAGGAGACGTGGCGGACCTATTACGCCAGCATCTTCAATCCCGCGCGCCTCAAGGTGAAGGCGATGCTGAAGGAGATGCCCAAGAAATATTGGCACAACATGCCGGAAACGGCGCTGGTAGCGCCGCTGATCGCGGGCGCACGGGCACGGGAGCTGGAGATGATCGAACGGGCGCGGACGAACTTGCCGCAGGTCGGTGCGCTAGAGCCGGGCGGCAATATCGAGGCGGCGTGGGCGGCCTTACGCGAAGAAGCGATGTCCTGCACCCGCTGTGAGCTTTACAAATGCGGCACGCAGACGGTGTTCGGCGAAGGGCCGCTTAATCCGCGCATCTTCTTTGTGGGCGAGCAGCCGGGCGATCAGGAGGATCTGGCCGGGCGTCCGTTCGTCGGGCCGGCCGGACAATTGTTCGATGCCGCGCTGGAGAAGGCCGGCATCGACCGCTCAACCACCTACGTCACCAATGCCGTGAAGCACTTCAAGTTCGTGCTGCGCGGCAAGAAGCGAATCCATTCCAAGCCGGATACGGCCGAGATCGATGCCTGTCGCTGGTGGCAGGAACAGGAGCGCGCGATGATCCGCCCGCCGCTGACGGTGGCACTGGGCGCGACCGCCGCCCGCTCGCTGACCGGCAAGACGCAGACGATCTCCAAGGTGCGCGACGCGCCGCTGATGCTTGCCGACGGCAGCGAATGCTGGGTGACGGTGCATCCGAGCTTCCTCCTCCGCATCCCCGAGGAAGAGCGCCGCCGGAAGGAGCGGGCGCGCTTCGTCGAGGATCTGGTGCGGATCAGGGACCGCGCGGCGGCGCTCGCCTAGAAGTCGGCCTTGAGGCTGAGGCGCGCAGAACGCGGGGCGCCGGGCGCGATGTTGTTGTCGTTATGCGCGGTCGGGAAATAGTCCCGGTTCGTGATGTTCTCGACGTTCAGCTGCGCCTCGAGGCCGGGCATCAGCTTGTAGTAGAGCGCGCCGTCGAGCCGGGCGTAGCCGGGCAGCACGGTGGCGGTGCTGACCGCCCCGGCGCCGCCGAGCGAGGCATAGCTCTTGGAACGGGCGAGCAGTCCGATGCCAGCGCCGAAGTCCCGGGTCGCCTGATACTTGGTCCACAGCGAGACGCTGTGACGCGGGACGAGCGGCACGTCGCGGCCGGCAGGCGCCGCGGTGGTGCTGCGGCGGATCTCGCTCTTCTGCAGGGCATAGCCCGCCGACACCTGCAGCCGCGCTGCGATGCTGCGTTCAAGGCCGAGCTCCAGTCCGCGGGTGCGGGTCGCGCCGGTCAGGAGGTTGGGCTGATCGACGATCGGGTTGGGGGCCTGCGTGTTCTTGCGGTCGAGCTGATACACCGCGGCGGTGGCGAGCAGGCCGTCGAGCAGCTCCCATTTGGCGCCCGCCTCGACATTGTCGAACCGTTCGGGCTTCAGCGCCGCGGTGGTCTGCGTAAGGCCGCCGAACTGGTCGCCGGACTGGGGCAGATAGGAGCGCGAGTAGCTGGTGTAGATGCTGAGATTCTTGTTCGGCTTCAGCACCAGGCCGAGGCGTGGCGAGACGAGATTGTCGGTTCGCGAAAAGGTCGGGACTCCCGCACGTTCGTCGTCGACCGACAGGCGGAAGCGGTCGAAGCGGATGCCGGCGACCAGTTCCACCCAGTCGTTGGGCTTGAGCTGCGTCTGAGCATAGCCGGCAGCAAAGGTTGCGCGGGTCCGGTTGTCGGCGTCCGTTGCGCTGCGGAAATATTCCACGCGCCTTGCCACCGTGGGGTCAGCAAGCGTGACCGAACCGAGCGACGGCGTGACAACGCCATTGGCATCGAGGAAGCGGCCCGACAGGCGCTGGTTGCGGCTCCGCTGGCGGCCCACCTCGAAGCCGAACAGCCAGGCCTGGTCGATGCCCGCCAGGCTGCCGTCCCAGACGAGATCGGTCTGGCTGATCAGATTGCGGCGGTCGTTGCGGCTGCTGTAGGTGCCGATGTTGACCGTGCCGGCGGCGCTGACGGCGCTGCTCGGGAAGACGTTGTTGTAATATTTGTCATAGTCCGCGACCTGCGTGCGATTGCGCAGCAGCAGGTGGTCGCCGAACTTCTGTTCCACGCCCAGCGTCGCGATCTGCACGTCGGCATCGCTGTGGCTGTTGGCAGGGTCGCCGAAGAACGCGCTGTCGAAGCCTTCGAGCGGGCGGCGGGTGCCAGCGCGCGAGGGAAGGCCGCGATCAGTGGTGCGGCGGTCGTGGAAATATTCGTAGGAGAGGTCGACGCGCGTGTCGGAGCCGGGCTGCCAGCCGAGCGTGGGATTGATGCCGTAGCGCTTCAATCTGGTGAAGTCGCGGAAGCTGTCGCCATGCTCCCACACGCCGTTGACGCGCAGGCCGAGCGCACCGGTCAGGCGCATGTTGTCGTCTGCGGTGAGGCGGGTGCCGCCTTCGCTGTCGTGGCTGAGGATGAACTGGCGGTCGTTGGTGAGGCCGGCGCGCTTGGTGACGCGATTGATGACGCCGCCACCGCCGCCGCGGCCGAAGATCATCGCATTGGGGCCCTTCAGCACTTCCACCCGGTCGAGGTTGTAGAAGTCGCGAAAGTACTGGGCATCGTCGCGCAGACCGTCGACGAAGAAGTCGGCCGTGGTGTTGTTGCCGCGGATCGTCAGCTGGTCGCGATTGGCCTCGCCGGTGCCGGGCGTTGCGCCGGGGACGAACATCAGGAGGTCGGCAACCGAGCGCAGCGACTGATCCTCGATCTGCGCTTCGGAAACGACCGAGATCGCCTGCGGCACGTCGCGCAGCGCAGTCAGGGTCTTGGTGCCGCTGATGGTCGACTTGACCCCATATTCCTGGCGGCTGCCGGTAACGGTAATGACCTGCGCGGCGTCCTGCTCGGCGGATGCGGTTTCCACCTCCGCAGCCAGAGCATGGGTGCTGGGGACGAGAACAAGGGTGGCGCCAGCAAGGGCGCGGTGGAGGCAACGCACGTCATTTTTCCTTCGAAAGCAGGATCGTTTCGGTGAAGGCTTGCTATAGCTAATGCGAGTTAGTCGCAACAACCCGCCGCGGGCAATCGTTATTGTTCATCGTGCGTGCAGCTTTGATTGAGCGCGGCAATTACTCGGCGGCGAGCAACTCCTCCGCGCCGCCAAGGTCCACCGACACGATCCGGCTGACACCCTTCTCGACCATGGTGACGCCGAACAGGCGGTGCATGCGGCTCATGGTGACCGCATTATGGGTGACGATGAGGTAGCGGGTGTCGGTTTCCGCTGTCATCCGGACCAGGAGGTCGCAAAAGCGTTCGACATTGGCGTCGTCGAGCGGGGCGTCGACCTCGTCGAGCACGCAGATCGGCGAGGGGCGGGTCAGGAACAGGGCGAAGATGAGCGCGACGGCGGTCAGCGCCTGTTCGCCGCCAGACAGGAGCGAGAGGGAAGAAAGCTTCTTGCCTGGTGGCTGGGCCATGATCTCGAGGCCCGCTTCCAGCGGATCGTCGCTGTCGATCAGCGCGAGGTGGGCTTGGCCGCCGTTGAAGAGGGTGGTGAACAGGCTGCGGAAATGGCGGTCGACCGCCTCGAACGCGGCAAGCAGGCGCGCGCGGCCTTCGCGGTTGAGGCTGCCGATCGAGCCGCGCAGGCGATTGATCGCTTCCTGAAGCTCGTCGCGTTCGGCGGCGCCGGTGAGCCTGCTCTGCTCAAGCTCGGCAAGCTCCTGCTCGGCGACGAGATTGACCGGGCCGATCCGCTCGCGGTCGGCGGTGGCGCGTTCCAGGGCTGCGCTCTCATCGCTGGCGGGAGCAAGGTCGGCGGGATCGAAGCCGAGCCGGACCGGCAGCAACGGCGGCGGGCATTCGAACTTCTCGCCCGAGACGCGGCCATATTCGATCCGGCGGGCGACCTGCGCTTCGGCGCGAGCCGCCGCCGTGGCCCGGCGCTCGCGGGCTGCTGCCATGGCTTCGTTGGCGCGGGCGAGGGCGGCGCCGGCGTCCGCCAATGCCGTTTCGGCTTCGCGCTCGGCATTGAGCGCGGCGCCGAGAAGCGCGCCGGAGCCTGCCACCGCTTGCTCGGTCCGGGCGACTTCGGCGGCGAGGCGCTCGGGTTCATCCGCAAGGCTAAGCTGCTCGGCGGCAATGCGTTCGGCCCGGGCGGCGATGTCGGCGTTGCGCCGGACCGTAGCCGCCGCCCGCTCGCGCCACGCAGCTTGCTCGCCGGTCGCGGCAAGCTGGCGCTCGCGGTCGGCGGCAGCGGCCCGGGCTGCGGTGGCAAGATCGGCGCGGCGTTCGGCAAGGACGCGTGCGCGATTCGCGGCTTCGGTTCGGGCGGAAACCACGGCGTCCGCGAGGAGATTGTCGGCGCGCAGGGCGGCGAGCGTCGCCTCTGCGTCGTCGACCGCTGCGGTGGCGGCAGCAAGCACGGGCGCAAGCTCGTCGCCGCGGGCGTTCAGCGCCTGTCGTTGCTGAGCCTGCCGTTCGAGCGCAGCGGCGGCGGCATCCTCGTCGCGGCGCGTCTGGCGAAGCTTCTGCTCGGCAGACGACAACGCAGCTCGTGCCGCGTCCGCCGCCTTGCTCGCCGCCGTGATCCGGGCGGCGGACTGCTCCTGCGCTGCACGGGCGTGTTCCAGCGCGGCGGCAAGGGCCGGAAGCTCCCGCCGCAGTGCTGCGAGGCGATTGACCCGTTCCAGCCGCTCCGCCGCGGCCGAACCGCTGCCGCTGCTGACGAACCCATCCCACCGGCGCATCTGCCCCGCGCGGGTGACGATCCGCTGACCGGCACGCAGCGGCCGGCCGTCATCTACCTCCACCAGACCGACCTGCGCCAGGCGGCGGGCGAGTTCGGGAGGTGCCTCGACATGGTTCGCCAGCGGGGTGACTCCAACTGGGAGCGCCGGGTCGGATTTATCGATAGGGGCGCCCAACCACGCGCGGTCGCCGCCGGTCCCGATGGGGGCACCAAGATCGTCGCCGAGCGCGGCGGCGAGTGCCTTCTCGTAGCCCGGCGCTACGGTGAGGGTTGAGAGCAGTCCGCGGCCGGGCGAGGAAGCGAGTGCGCGTTCCAGCGCCGCCATCTCGCTGCTCGCCGCCGCATGGGCGGTGCGAGCCTCGGCGAAGGCAAGGTCCACCCCTTCGCGTGCGGCGGCGGCTTCGGCGCGCTCTGCTTCCGCTTTGGCAATGGCCTGCTCCGCGGCGGCGCTGGCGCCGGTGGCTGCTTCCACGGCTTGGACGGCGGCGGCTTGCGCAGCCTTGAGTGCCGCACCCGAGCCGAGCGCCGCGAGCGATCGCTCCAGCCCGTCGCGCTCCTGGGTGAGGCGATGGAGGTGGCTGCGTGCGGCGTTGTGCGCGGCGGTCGCGACCTGCCGCTCGGCCCGCAGCGCCGCTTCGCGGGTGAGGATATCGGCGAGAGCCGCCTCAGCGGTGCGGCTCTCCTCCTCGTCCCGGCCGAGCGCAAGGACCAGCGCGGTCTGGCGCTCTTCGCCGGTCGCGAGGCGGGTGGCGATTGCGGCAATTTCGGCAGTCAGCGTGGCGGTGGCGGTCTCTGCATCAGCCGCAAGTGCCGATTCGCGGCCGCGCTCCTCGCCCAGCTGCGCATCAAGCCGGTCGAGTTCGACCAGCCGCCGCCGCGCGGTGTCGAGGGCGGCGCGGCAGGTGGCGAGACGGTGGGCTAGGTCTTGGCCTTCTTCGCGGGCGCGGGAGGCGGCTTGTCGCCGTTCGGCGACTAGGGCGGCGGCGGTTGCTTGCGCGCCTTGGGCTTGTTCCAGCGCGCGGGTCAGCGAGGCGACTTCGGCCATCGCGGCGTCGGCTTCCTTGCCCGCAGCGGTGGCGGCCGCGTCGGCTTCCGCCCAGCGGCTGTAGAGCAGGCGGCCTTCGGCAAGTCGGATCTTGTCGGTCAGCGCGCGATAGCGTTCGGCGGCGCGGGCCTGACGCTTCAGGGCGGCGACGCGCTGCTCCTGATTGCCGAGCAGTTCGTCGAGGCGCTGGAGATTGGTCTCGGTCGCGCGGAGCTTGGTCTCGGCATCCTTGCGGCGGACGTGAAGGCCCGCGATGCCGGCCGCTTCCTCCAGCATCTGGCGGCGCTCTGCCGGGCGCGCGGCGATCATGGCTCCGATCCGCCCTTGGCTGACCAGCGCCGGTGAATGCGCGCCGGTCGCCGCGTCGGCGAACAGCAGCGCCACGTCCTTCTGGCGCACGTCGCGCCCGTCGATCCGGTAGGCGGAGCCGGCGCCGCGCTCGATCCGGCGGGTGACTTCGCTCTCGCCTTCGGGTCCGCGGTCGATCAGCAGCGAAACTTCGGCAAAGTCGCGGGCGGGGCGGCTGGCGGTGCCGGCGAAGATGACGTCCTCCATGCCGCCGCCGCGAAGGGACTTGGGGCTGCCTTCGCCCATCACCCAGCGCAACGCTTCGAGGAGGTTCGATTTGCCGCAACCGTTGGGCCCGACCACGCCCGTCAGCCCCGGCTCGATCCGAAGATCGGCCGGTTCGACGAAGCTCTTGAAGCCGGTCAGCGAAAGGCGGCGGAACCGCATGGCGTTAAGTCGGCACTCCCCCCCCCCCGGAGCATGTACGCGCCTGAACCGAAAAGGATTAGAGCGCGGCCTTGATCGCTCCTTCAAGCGCCGGCCAATTGCCCTGGCCCGGCTGCGGTCGAACCTCTTCGCCATTCACGACGAATGTCGGCGTTCCAGTGATGTCGTAAGTTGAGGAAGCGTCACTGGTCATCTGAACAAGGCGATCAATTTCGGCCTGGTTTCCTAGGCACTGCAACGACTTGCCCGACGGCAGACCGCGTTGTGCGGCCCATTCCTGCAGTCCAGCATATTGGGCGGTGCGCTGAAATTGCTGCGCTGGCGACATCGACTGAAGTGCAACTAGCTGATCTTGAGGAACAGCCTGAAACCGTTCGAAGAAGCTCCTTTGGTCGGCGAAGATACCGTCCGTCAGAGCGTAAAATTGAGGCGTCGCGCCAGAGCAGCGCGCGATCAGCGATGCTGCAATGTCGAGGCCGTTGCCAACGAAGTTCCTGAATTCAAAGCTGACGTTGCCGGTTTTGACGTATTGCTCGACAAGCTTAGGCTTATCCTTGGTCGCGAAATCAGCACAATGCGGACACGTCATCGAGGCGAATTCAATGACCTTTACGCTCGCCTGCGGATTGCCCATCAGCATGCCGCCTTCGGTGGTCTGCGAGACGAGCTGGCTCCAGTCGCCATTGGGCGCCTGGACGGGCGCGGCGGCGGGATTGTTGTTCTGCGCCGTCGGCTCCTGCTTGCAGGCGGCGGTGCCGAGCGCCAGCAGACTAGCGGCAATGGCGAGGCTGAGCTTGTTCATACGTCCTGATCACTCCGAAGGGGGCGTGGTTTGAGGGAAAAGGGGGCGGGCACGACCGTCGGCGGGCCGTCGGCCGCGGCGATCTTGCCGGCAAGGCTTTCGAGCATGGTGCGAAGTTCGGTGTCGGCAATTTCGCGCAGGCCCTGGCCGAGTTCGCGCGGGACCGGGGCAGGGGCGGGGCGGGCGGGCTTTGCAGCGGCCTTTGCGCGATTGCCTTGGCGGAACACGACCTTCACCACCGCTTCGTAGCCGAAGAACAGGTTGACCCTCTCCATGATCATCGGCGCGAGATGCTGGAGCAACGGTGCGTGGGCGCCGTCGACGGCGAGGGTCAGCGTGCCGCCGCTTTTCTTGCCGGCGGGAAAGCGGATCGATTCGGGGGTCGAGACCTTGGCGTAGCGTTCGCCGACGATCTCGGTCCAGCGCGAGACCACCGCGCCCTGGACGAAGCCGAATTTCTTGAACGCCATGCCGCCGACGCCAAGCGCAAGCTCGCCCGCGGCGCGGGGGCGACCCTGGCGCGGCGCCTCGTCGGCTTCGGGCTTTTTCTTCGACATTGCAGCGGCTCATGCCATAGGCGGCGAATGGACGCTACCGCGGCGAACCTTCTCCTCGCTCATCATCGCGCCGCCGCCCGCGACCTGCCGTGGCGGATGACGCCGCGCGATCCGTATCGGACCTGGCTGAGCGAAGTGATGCTGCAACAGACCACCGTGGCAACGGTGACCCCGCGCTTCCTGCGCTTCGTCGAGCGCTGGCCGACCGTCGAGGCGCTCGCCGCCGCGCCGGAGGCCGAAGTGCTCTGCGAGTGGGCCGGGCTCGGCTATTATGCGCGGGCCCGCAACCTCATCGCTTGCGCCCGCGCGGTGGCGGAGCGAGGTGGCTTTCCGCGGACCGAAGGCGCGCTCCGCAAGCTGCCGGGGCTCGGCGCTTATACGGCGGCGGCGGTGGCGGCGATCGCGTTCGGGGAGGACGCGGTGGCGGTCGACACCAATGTCGAGCGGGTCGTGGCGCGAGTGTTCGGAATCAAGGATCGCAGGGACGCGGGCGAGGCGGCGCGGGGGTGGTTTCCGGCCGGGCGGCATGGCGATTTCGCCGAAGCGTTGATGGACCTCGGCGCCAGCATCTGCCGGCCCAAGGCGCCGAACTGCCCGGTCTGCCCGATCGCGGCGCACTGCAAGGCGCAGGCGCTCGGTCGCCCGGAGGCGTTTCCGGCGCCCAAGCTCAAGAAGGAGCGGCCACATCGCCATGGCATCGCCTGGTTGGTGCGGCGAGGCGATGAGGTTTGGTTGGTGCGGCGGCCGGGCAAGGGACTGCTGGGTGGCATGGCCGCGCTGCCGGGTCCGGAGTGGGGCGAGGAGCGGCCGGCGATCAATGCCATCGCCATCCACCACCACGGCTTCACCCATTTCACGCTCGACCTGATGGTGGTGCCCCGTGCCGAGCCGCCGCCGGGCGAGGGCTGGTGGCACGCGGTCAGCGAGCTTGCGGCTGCGGGCCTGCCGACGCTGTATAGGCGCGCGGTCGAAGCCGCCCTCGAGGCCGAACGGGAGCCACGTCTTGCCGCCTGAGGTGTTCTTTGCCGGGCCGGGACTCGACCGTGCCGATGCGCTGCGCGGGGAGCCGGCCAAGCTTGAGGCGCTGGCTCGCTTGCCGCACGCGCAGCAGCTGGTGTGGGCGGACGGCTTGCCCGCGCTCGATGCGGAGGGGCGACTCGTCTGGGAAGACGTGAGCGACCCGGCGCTGTTCCTCGGGCTCGACGGCGAGCAGCCGCGCTTTTCGCCGATCGGCGCCGGCGGCGGCGATCTTCGCGCGCAGTTCGGGGCGCTTGGTTATTTGTCAGCGACCGAAGCGCCGGTGTTCGCCGCGGCCGTTAGCCTCGCGTCGTGGCACCGCCGCCACGGCTTCTGCGCGAACTGCGGCAGCCCTAGCGCCATCGTCCGCGGGGGCTGGTCGCGGCAATGCGGGGCGTGCGGGGCGGAGCATTATCCGCGGGTCGATCCGGTGGTGATCATGCTCGCCGAAAAGGACGGCCGAGTGCTGCTTGGCCGCCAGCCGCGTTTTCCGCCGGGGCGCTATTCGGCGCTGGCCGGCTTCGTCGAAGTGGGTGAGAGCCTCGAAGCCGCCGTGGCCCGCGAATTGTTCGAAGAAGCCGGCGTGCGGGCGACCGACGTGCGGTATGTCGCAAGCCAGCCCTGGCCGTTTCCTTCCTCGCTGATGATCGCCTGCCTCTCCTCGATCGCCGACGAGGAGATCGTCATCGACACGACCGAGCTTGAGGACGCGCGTTGGTTCAGCCGGGCCGAGGTGGAAGCGGCGCTGGTCGGGGCTCCGGATGCCGCCTTCGTGGCTCCGCCGCCCTTTGCCATCGCGCACAGCTTGCTGGCTCACTGGCTGACCGCTTGAAGAAGCGCTGCCTCGCCCTTAAAGGAGCGCGAGCTTTTCCTCCGATCGGACGCACAAAGACCGCACATGCAGGACAATAACAACACCATCGCCGGCTGGGTTCTGTTCGCCGGGATCGTCGCGCTGGGCGGCACCTTGGCCTCGGGCATCGTCTTCCATGGTGAGCGGCCCGAAACGATGGGCTATCCGATCGAAGGCGTGGTCGAAGAAGGCGGCAGCGGCGAGGCCGAGCAGCCGATCGAATTCTATCTCGCCAGCGCCGACGCCGCCAAGGGCGCCGACGTGTTCAAGAAGTGCCAGGCGTGCCACACGGTCGACAAGGGCGCGGCCAATGGCCTTGGCCCCAATCTCTACGGTGCGCTGGGCAAGCCGCACGGGCACGTACCGGGCTTTGCCTATTCGGACGCGCTGAAGGGCGTGCCGGGCGTGTGGGACTGGAAGAGCATGAGCGAGTGGCTCGCCAACCCCAAGAAATATGCGCCGGGCACCAAGATGACCTTTGCCGGCCTCAGCAACCCCGAGGACCGGGCCAACGTCATCGCCTTCCTCAACAGCAAGAGCGACGCCCCGCTCCCGCTGCCCGCCGCTCCGGTCGCTTCGACCCCGGGCGCAGCCGGGGACAAGGCGGCTAGCGAAGCCGACGATGCCGGCGCGCAGAAGGCCGAGAACGAGCCGGTGCTGACCGAGCAGGAAGCCCAGAATGGCGGCATGGCCAACGTCCGCGGCGAAGGCGCACCCAAGGTCAGCGCGCCGGGAACCACGGCGGCTCCTGCTCCCAAGCAGTAAGGGTCAGATCCTCACAAGAAAAAAGGGCTCCGGCGGCAAACCGGAGCCCTTTTTCGTGGCGGGCTATTCCGCCGCGGCCCTGGCCTCTTCACGAGCGTAATAGTCGCAGACGTGGCCCCAGCCTTCCTCGGCGGTTTCGCACCAGGTGAGGAGATCGAGGTCGCGCTCGGAGATGACGCCTTCTTCGACCAGAGCCTCGAAGTTCACTACTCGCTCCCAGAACTCGCGTCCGTAGAGGAGGATGGGGAGCGGGCGGACCTTGCCGGTCTGGATCAGGGTCAGCAGCTCGAACATCTCGTCGAAGGTGCCGAAGCCGCCCGGGAACACCGCCACTGCGCGGGCGCGGAGCAGGAAGTGCATCTTGCGCAGCGCGAAATAGTGGAACTGGAAGCTGAGCGACGGCGTGACATAGGGGTTAGGCAGCTGCTCGTGCGGAAGCACGATGTTGAGCCCGATGCTCTCCGCTCCGACGTCCTGCGCACCGCGATTGGCGGCTTCCATGAACGACGGCCCGCCGCCCGAGCAGACCACGAAGTGACGCTGGCCGTCCTCGTCACGGTCGGTCTTGCTGACTAGCCGCGCCAGTTCGCGCGCAACATCGTAGTAATGCGACTTGGCGACAAGGCGCTCGGCGATGAGCTTCTCCTTGTCGGTCCGGGCCGCGGCGAGCAGGGCCTTGGCCTTTTCCGGCTCGGGCACGCGGGCGGAGCCGTAGAAGACGAAGGTCGAGCCGATCTTCTGTTCGTCGAGGAACAGTTCGGGCTTCAGGAGCTCGAGCTGGAAGCGCACGGGGCGCAGGTCCGGGCGGAGCAGGAAGTCCTTGTCCTGAAACGCGAGGTCGTAGGCCGCATGTTCGGTCTGCGGGCTGGACGGGATGTGCTTGGCAGCTTCGGCGTCGACCTTGGCGTCGGGAAAGATGCGCTTGGGGGGTACTGGATCAGTCATAAGCGGCCGCGCTTAGCCGAGGTGAACGGGTTTCCCAAGAACTTAGGTTTGCGCTCGGGAGGAGCAGGTCGGAAGCGAAGTTCTCGAAGTTCACATAGGGCGGGGGTGCGGCGGCCGGCGAAGTTCTCGAAGTTCGCATAGGGGCGGGGTTCGCCGCGTGCCCGCTGCACCACCCACGGCTCGAACTGACCGGGATGGGAGCGTAGACGAACCATGAAGGTTAGTGGAGCAGGCGCAATCCTACCTTGCAAGACCCGCCTCTTCGCCTTTTCGCGCCTTTGCACTACATGGCTGGTCAGATCGAAGAACCGGGCGCGAGTTGCCCCGGGCAGGAGCTACTTTCTTGAACATCGCGACCACTACCTTCGGCGACCCGGCGCGCGCTGGCGACGCGTCGTTCAGCGCGCTGGAGCGGCGGACCTTTGCAATCATCTCGCACCCTGACGCCGGCAAGACCACGCTGACCGAAAGCCTGCTCCACGCCGCCGGGGCGGTGCACGAAGCGGGCGAGGTCAAGGCGCGCGGCGACCGGCGGCGGGCGCGGTCGGACTGGATGAAGATCGAGCAGCAGCGCGGGATTTCGGTCACCAGCTCGGTGATGACGTTCCAGCGGGGCGACATCCTGTTCAACCTACTCGACACGCCGGGCCACCAAGACTTTTCCGAAGACACCTATCGCACGCTGACTGCGGTCGATTGCGCGATCATGGTGATCGACGCCGCCAAGGGGATCGAGCCGCAGACCCGCAAATTGTTCGAGGTCTGCCGCATCAGGAACGTGCCGATCGTCACCTTCGTCAACAAGGTCGACCGCGAGGGCAAGAGCCCGTTCGAGCTGCTGGACGAGATTGCCGAAGTGCTTCAGCTCGACGTGTCTCCGCAGAACTGGCCGACCGGGATCGGCGGGCTGTTCCATGGCTTGTATGACCTGCGCCGTTCACAACTGCTGGTGGTCGATCGCAGCGACGGCGTGGCGCCGGGCCGCTGGATCGATGCGGAGAGCGTCGACGATCCGGCGATCGCCGCCGCCATTCCGGCCGACGCCGCGGCCAGCCTCAGCGAGGAAGGCGGCCTTGCGCTCGCTTCCTATCCCGAGTTTGACCTTGCCGCCTTCCGTTCGGGCGACCTGACGCCGGTGGTATTCGGCAGCGCGCTCAGGGGCTTCGGGATCGAGCAATTGCTCGACATTCTGGCCGACGACGGGCCGCCGCCGCAGCCGCAGCCTGCGCGGCCCGCGCCGATCGACCCGGCCGAGCCGCGGCTGACCGGCTTCGTGTTCAAGGTGCAGGCCAACATGGACCCCAACCACCGCGACCGGGTGGCCTTCGTGCGGATCTGCTCGGGCAAGCTGACGCGTGGCATGAAGGTGCTGAACAGCCGCGGCGGCAAGGCGCTCGCGCTGCACAACCCGATCACCTTCTTCGCGCGCGATCGCGAGCTGGCGCATGGCGCGGTGGCCGGCGACATCGTCGGTATCCCCAACCACGGCACCTTGCGAGTCGGCGACACGCTGACCGAGAAGGGCGAGACCGTGTTCACCGGCCTGCCCGACTTCGCGCCCGAGATTCTGCGCCGCGTCCGGCTGAGTGACCCGCTCAAGGTCAAGCAGATGCGGCGGGGCCTTGCCGATCTGGCCGAGGAAGGCGTCATCCGCCTGTTCAAGCCAGCGCTTGGGTCGGCGTGGATCGTGGGCGTGATCGGCGAGCTGCAGCTGGACGTGCTGCAGACCCGGCTGGAGCAGGAATATGGCGCGAAGCTCGAGTTCGAGCCGTCGCCTTACGAGGTCGCGCGGTGGGTCCGGGCGGAGGATCCTGCCGAACTCAAGAAGCTGACCGAAGCGCTGCGATCGAACATGGCCGAAGACCAGGACGGTGTGCCGGTGCTGCTGATGCGCAATGCCTGGGAGCATGGGCGATTCGAGCAGGAGTGGCCGGCGATCACTTTCAGCGCGGTGCGCGAGCGGAGCTAAGCCGAAGGCGGTTGCCGGAACCAAAGCACGCCGCAGCCGCTCCTCCCTCCAAAGGAGAAGATTCATGTTGCGACGCCTGCTGATGACCTTTGGTCTGAGTTATCTGATGAAGCGCCTTGCCGGGGGCCGCCGTCCCGGCGTCCGCCGCTACTAACAAGACATCGCGATCCCCGGTGCAGTCCTCGTGCTGCACCGGTGAGTGAGTTCGCGCAACGCTGCGGGAGAGCCGGATGCGGTTCATGGATCTGAGTTCATGGCACGGCATCCTGGTCTCGATCGGCGGTCTTGCGCTGGTGACCCTGATCGGGGTCGGCATCCGCCTGCTGGTGATGATGACCATCCAGCAGCGCCGGGAGCGGATGAACCGGCAGATCAACGAGCGGCTGCGCACCCTGATCGCGGCGTATCGGACGTTAGGCGGGTCGTTCACCGGAGACCTTGCGGTCGATCCGTCGCATTTGCGTGATCGGCGCCCGTCGGCGATCGATGCCGACGGCGATGGCATGCCCGATCGCGCGGTCGATCTGTCGCCCGAAGCGCTTGGGTCGGACCGCTCGCGCCGGATCCGCGATGCGGTGGAGGCGGCGCTGGCCGACATCCTGCTGCTCGGCACCGACGAACATGTCCGCTTGGCCGAGCGTGCCGCAAGCGAATTGGTGGCGGGACGCAAGGTGCACACCCACGAGCTGGTGGTCGCGCTTCGCGACTATGTCCGGGAGGCCTTGCAGCTCGACCCGATCCCGAGCGACGTCGCCGCATCGATCCCCTTTCAGGGCCCGACCCGGCCGGCGAGCGGCGGCGGCGGCAAGGGCCGGGGCGGCGGTGACGGCGAGCGCGGTGGCGGCGGTGGTCGCGGCGGTGGCGGTGGCGGCATGGGCATGGGCGGCGGCATGGCTGTTGGCGGTGTCGGCCTTGGGGTCGGGGCCGGGGCGGCGGCGGAAAGCGAGAGCGACGAGCGGCCGGCGGGCTGACCCTTTCGCTTGAGATGCGGCGTCGGCTAGGCTGCGCGAATGGGCAGGACCGGGCGCGTTTCACGCGCCAACAATATCGCCGATCTGAGGGTGCTGGCGCAGCGGCGGCTGCCGCGGCCGATCTTCGATTATATCGATGGCGGCGCGGATGATGAGCTGAGCCTCGCGCGGAACAGCGCGGCGTTTGGCGATTACGAGATCGTGCCCGATGTGCTGACGGACGTGTCGCAGATTGCGACCGAGGCGCGGGTGTTCGGCGAAGCAGTGCGCTGGCCGCTGATGCTGGCGCCGACCGGGCTGACGCGGATGTTCCACGGGCAAGCCGAGCTGGCGGTGGCGCGCGCGGCGGCGAAGCACGGCTTGCTTTACAGCCTGTCCACGCTGGGGACGACGCGGTTGGAGGATCTGGCCGAGGCGTTCGGCGGGCCGAAGGTATTTCAAATCTATATCTTCAAGGATCGCGGGCTGACCCGTGAGTTCGTCGCGCGGTGCCGGGATGCGGGCTTTCACGGGCTGGCGCTGACGGTCGATACGCCGGTCGCGGGCAACCGGGAGCGGGACCGGGTCAACGGCCTGTCGCTGCCGCCGAAGCTCACGTGGCGTTCGCTGCTGAGCTTTGCCGCGTATCCGGGCTGGTCGTTGCCGGCGCTGCGCGGTCACCGCTTCGACTTCGCCAATGTCAGTCACCGGGTCGACGCACTGGCGGCCGGGCCGATGAGCCTGTTCGACTATATCGGCGGACAGTTCGACCGCAGCCTGACCTGGCGCGACGTCGAATGGCTCGCGGCGGAATGGGGTGGGCCGTTGGCGATCAAGGGGCTGATGACGCCGGAGGATGCAAAGCGCGCGATCGCGTCAGGTGCGAGCGGGGTGATGGTGTCGAACCACGGCGGCCGGCAGCTCGACGGAGCGCCCGCGCCAATCGATCAGATCGCGGCGGTGCGCGACGCGCTGGGCGATGGGCCGGACGTCATCTGCGACGGCGGCATCCGGCGCGGGTCGGACGTGGTGAAGGCTTTGGCGTTGGGCGCGACCGCCTGTTCGATCGGGCGACCGTATCTCTACGGCCTCGCGGCAGGCGGGGAGGCCGGCGTCGATCGCGCGCTCACCCTGCTGCGCGAAGAGTTCGAACGGACGCTGGCGCTGGCTGGGATCAACGCCATCGCCCGGCTCGAGCGCCGACACGTGCGCCGCCTCCGTCGCTAGGTCCGCTTGGCAAGGGGGTGCACAAGCGCGCCGCCGAGCATGGCTCCAACAAGTCCGATCGCGGCCGCGATGGCAAGGCCGGCAAGTCCGATCTTTCCGTTGAGACCAAGCTGGCTGAGGGTCACAGCGGTGGCCAGCACGAAGATGGCACCGGCGACAAGGCCAACCATCGCCGCTTTGCCGACGTCGGCGCCGTAGCTGTCGCGATTGCCGCCGCGGCTGGTCCACACCGCCAGCGCGCCGGCGAGAAATGGCCAGACCAAGGGCCAGGCATGGCTGTTGTTGATCATCGCATGGGCAAAGAACAGCAGGCCGCCGCCAAAGCCGAACAACAGGGATCGCTTGTCCATCAGGTCACTCCACCGCTGCCCGCTCGCTCAGGGGAACGAGGCAGGTGCGGCGGGGTTGCGGGACCAGACGGGCTATTCGACGAACGGCACGGCCGCTCGTATCAATACACGCGCGCCTTGGGCTTGATGTAGCCGATCTCGTCGGTGAGCGTGTAATCGTGGACCGGACGGTAATCGATCTTGACCCCGCCGCCGGTGCCGCCCCAGCCGTCGAACCAGGCAATGGTGTGCTTCATCCAGTTGGCGTCGTCGCGATCGGGGAAGTCCTCGTGCATGTGCGCGCCGCGGCTTTCCTTGCGGTTGCTGGCGCTGTGCATGGTGACGACCGCCTGGGCGAGCATGTTGTCGAGTTCCATCGTCTCGACGAGGTCGGTGTTCCAGATCAGGCTGCGGTCGGTGACCTTTACGTCGCCGAGGCCGCGGTAGATGGAGTCGATCTTGCCGACGCCTTCGGCCAGCGTGCGCTCGGTGCGGAATACGGCGCAATCGGCCTGCATGGTGCGCTGCATCTCGTTGCGGAGCTGCGCGGTCGGAGTGCCGCCCTCAGCGTGGCGGAACTTGTCGAGACGGCCGAGCGAGAGGTCGGCGCTGTCCTGCGGCAGCAGTTTCTGCGCGGCCGAGGGCTTCAAGATCTCGCCGAGACGGAGACCCGCGGCGCGGCCGAACACGACGAGATCGATCAGGCTGTTGGAGCCGAGGCGGTTGGCGCCGTGAACGGACACGCAGGCCGCTTCGCCGACCGCGAACAGGCCGGGGACGACGCTATCGGGCTCGCCGTCCTTCAGGGTCACGACTTCGCCGTGATAGTTGGTCGGGATGCCGCCCATGTTGTAGTGGACGGTCGGCGTGACCGGGATCGGTTCGCGGGTCAGGTCGACGCCGGCGAAGATCTTGGCTGTTTCGGTGATGCCGGGCAGGCGCTCGGCCAGGATCTTGGGATCGATATGGTCGAGGTGGAGGAAGATGTGGTCGCCGCTCTTGCCGACGCCGCGGCCTTCGCGGATTTCCATTGCCATCGAGCGCGACACGACGTCGCGGCTGGCGAGGTCCTTGGCCGACGGGGCGTAGCGTTCCATGAAGCGCTCACCGGCGGAATTGGTAAGGTAGCCGCCTTCGCCGCGCGCGCCTTCGGTGATGAGCACGCCGGCGCCGTAGATGCCGGTCGGGTGGAACTGGACGAATTCCATGTCCTGCAACGGCAGGCCGGCGCGGAGCACCATGGCGTTGCCGTCGCCGGTGCAGGTGTGCGCCGAGGTGGCGGAGAAGTAGCAACGGCCGTAACCGCCGGTCGCCAGCACGATGGCCTGCGCGCGGAAGCGGTGGATCGAGCCGTCTTCCATGCACAGCGCCATCAGGCCGCGGCATTCGCCGTCGACCATGATCAGGTCGAGCGCGAAATATTCCACGAAGAAGTCGGCGTCGTAGCGCAGGCTCTGCTGATAGAGCGTGTGCAGCATCGCATGACCGGTGCGGTCGGCGGCGGCGCAGGTGCGCTGCGCGGCGGGGCCTTCGCCCATGTTCTGGGTCATGCCGCCGAACGCGCGCTGGTAGATCTTGCCTTCGTCGGTGCGGCTGAAGGGCAGACCGGCGTGTTCCAGCTCGTAAACCGCCGCCGGCGCTTCGCGGCAAAGATATTCGATCGCGTCCTGGTCGCCGAGCCAGTCGGAACCCTTGACGGTATCGTACATGTGCCAGGTCCAGTGGTCCGGGCCCATGTTGCCGAGCGACGCGGCGATGCCGCCCTGCGCCGCGACGGTGTGGCTGCGGGTCGGGAAGACCTTTGTGACGCAGGCGGTCTTGAGGCCCTTTTCGGCCGCGCCCATGGTGGCGCGAAGCCCGGCGCCGCCCGCGCCGACAACAACGACGTCATACACGTGGTCGACGATTCTGTAGGCGGCGGTCATCAGTTGGCGGCTCCGAAAGCGATGCGGAACAGGGCGAAGGCGGCGAATGCCCCGGCCCCGACATGAAGGAAAAGACTGACGATGTGCCAGGTCATCCGGCCACCCTCGTCGCCCTGATAATCGTCGACGACCACCTTGATGCCCTCGAGGCTGTGTTCGAAGCAGAGATAGACGAACAGCGCCATCGGCACGAAGCCGAGCGGGCCAGACAGCCATTCGCGCAAGGTCGCCTGGCTGAAGTCCGGAAGCAGGACGAGGGAGACCAGGAACCAGGTGCCGAGCAGCAGCAAGGCGGCGGAGGAGACACGCTCGCGGATCCAGTGCTCGCCGCCCTGGCCGGCGGCGCCGAGGCCGCGGACCCGGCCCAGCGGGGTCTTGCCGTCGGGAACGGCGTTGCGCTCTTGGCGCCCGACTTGCTTGGGACCGGTCATGCGGCCTTCCCCAGGATGAGGGCCCAGAAGGCCACGGTCAGCAGGAAGGAGCCGGCCAGCGTCGCATAGGCCATGCGCTTGTTGGTGACGAGCTCGAACCCGGCGCCGATGTCCATGACCAGGTGGCGGACGCCCGACAATGTGTGCTGGAAGAAGCTCCAGCTCAGCGCGACGAGGCCGATCAGAACCACCGGAATGCCGAGCGGCTGCCAGCCGATGAAGCCGCTGAAGGTCGCGTAGGCGCCGGCGCTTCCGGACAGCGCCAGCAGCCACCAGGTCAGCAGGAACAGCCCTCCCACCGACAGGGCCATGCCCGTTGCGCGGTGGAGGATCGACACCAGCATGTGCGGTCCCCAGCGCCAGATGCTGAGATGCGGTGATAGCGGCCGGGCAGTATTTCGGGCCATGAACGCCTCGTTTTCGGGTCGAACCGGAAGAAGAACTGCCGCTTAGGGCGCAGGCCGGACAAGGGCAAGGCGGCAGTCGTCCTAACCCGGTCTTAACCACCGGCGCGCTAGCAGGCTCGCAAGGTTTTCGCATTCACGAGGGTTGAGATGCCGTCTGCACAGCACAAGGTTGGGAGTTACGATCTGGCACGGGCGTTCCGCCTCTACGATCCGGCGGGCGACCTGCCGGCGCGCTCGGCGGCGCTGTGGGAACGGATCTCGGTCCGTGAAATGGAGGTGGCGCGGGAGTTCTGGCGGCGTTTCTCGGCCTCGGAGGAAGTCAGGCAGCCGATGAACGCCGGGCAGATCGAGGACGCTGCCCAGCAGATACTGCCTTACATGAAGGAGAAGTTCACCCGGCTGGGCGATTCGACCTGGGTCACGATGGCCTGCGCTTACGTAGACCGCGCCATCTCGGAACGGATCAGCCTGTCGACCCTGCTGGCCAGCCTGAATGCCGCCTACCAGGGCTATTATGCCGCCATTCGTGAGAGTGATATGGAGGAAGCCGAGATCCAGGCCGCCAGCCGCACCCTTGGCGAAGTGGAGGCGATCGAGACCGACGTCTTCGTTCATCATGCGATTGCGCTGACCCGCGCGGAGGTCGATCATCGCCAGGCCGGCCAGGCCGCGGAATTCAATCGCAAGGTGATGGGCGTGGTGACCCGCTGCGTCAGTGAAAGCGACGAATTGCGCACCCATGCCAGCTCCACCTCCGCGGCGGCGCGGGGCATGCTGGGCAAGACCAGCGAGGTCGCCGCCGCCGCCGAGCAGTCGGCGGTCGCGATGCGCGAGGCCGCCCAGACCGCGGCCGGCCTGATCCGCGCGATCGAGGATGCCCGGCTCGAGGTCGAGACGGCGGCCGAGGTCGCAATGCGCGCCGGCGACCAGGCCGGCGACGCGGTGAAGGTCAGCCAGGCGCTGTCCGCCCATGTCGAAGCAATCGAATCGATCCTCGGCCTGATCCGCGACATTGCCGGGCAGACCAACCTCCTCGCGCTGAATGCGACCATCGAAGCGGCCCGGGCGGGCGATGCCGGTCGTGGGTTCGCGGTGGTGGCGCAGGAAGTGAAGAGCCTTGCCAGCCAGACGGCACGGGCGACGGACGATATTACCGCAAAGATCTCCGCGATCACCGCGGCGACCAGGCAGACGGTGGAAGCCAACGGCTCGATCCAGGGCACGGTCGAGGAAGTGCAGAGCAGCGCCGACCGCATTCGGCAGGCGATGGAATTGCAGGCGCAGACGGTGACCATGATCACTGCTGCCGTGGACGAAACCGCGCTCGCCGCCGATTCGATGAGCAGCACCATTGCCGCGATCCGCTCCGACACCGAGAATGTCGCCCGCGATATCGACGGGGTGGAGCAGGGCTTCGGCCGCTTCTCCGAACAGATCGGCGAATTCAAGATCGCCACCGCTGACTTCATCGCCAAGTTCGCAGCCTGAGGTTTCCGATCCAATGCAGACGCTGACCGCCGAACAGGTCCAGGCCCGGCTCGCCATCTATAATCGCGACGGTTCGCTGGACGCTGGCATCACAGCGTTGTGGAGCGATGCGAGCGATATCGTGATGGACGCGGTGCGCGCGCATTGGGGCGCGGAGTCTGCGGCATCGGCAGCAGCGCACTGGACCAGCAAGGTCGATGCGCAATGGGTGCTGAACGTCTGCCGCACCGGCAGCGACCTCTACGCTCACGGAATCGGGGTTGCGGCGCATATCGCGGACCGGGCGCAGGTCATCAATGCGGTGAATAGCGCGCTGGTGGAGCGGTTCGGGGGCGAGCCGGCACGGTTGGTCCAGCATCTTGGCACTTTCCAGAAAGTGACCAACTTCGAGATCGAGATCATCTGCGCGCAGGTGACGGTGATCGAAACCGGCATGGCGGCCGAAGCGCGCGGGCGGCAGAGCGAGCAGCTCGAACGCAAGGTCGCCGATCTTGTCCGTTTGTCGGCCGAGGAATCGCGGACGCTGAACGAGCGCACCGGCGCGACGGCGGCGGCGACCCGCGGGATGCTGGGCAAGACCAGCGAAGTGGCTGCGGCGGCCGAGCAATCGGCGGTGGCGATGCGTGAGGCTGCGCATACCGCCGCGGGTCTGATCCGGGCGATCGAGGATGCGCGCTCGGAGGTCGAGACGGCCGCAGGCGTTGCGCTTCGCGCCGGCGATCAGGCGGCGCAGGCGGTGAAGGTCAGCCAGGCGCTGTCGGCGCATGTGGAAGCAATCGAATCGATCCTCGGCCTCATCCGCGACATTGCCGGGCAGACCAACCTCCTCGCGCTGAATGCGACCATCGAAGCGGCCCGGGCCGGCGATGCCGGGCGCGGCTTTGCGGTGGTGGCGCAGGAGGTGAAGAGCCTTGCCAGCCAGACCGCGCGGGCGACGGACGACATTACGGCCAAGATCAGTGCCATCACCGCGGCGACCAAGCAGACGGTGGCGGCCAACGGCTCGATTCAGGGCACGGTCGAGGAGGTGCAGAACAGCGCCGACCGCATCCGCCAAGCGATGGAATTGCAGGCTCAAACGGTGACGATGATCACCGCCGCGGTCGATGAAACCGCGCTGGCCGCCGATTCGATGAGCAGCACCATCGCTGCGATCCGCTCCGACACCGAGAATGTCGCGCGCGATATCGACGGGGTGGAGCAGGGCTTCGGCCGATTCAGCAAGCAGATCGGGGAATTCAAGGCGGCCACGGCGGAGTTCATCGCGCGCTTCGCCGCCTGAGGATTGCGGGCCACTCGCTTTGGGGTAAGCGGGGGCCATGAACATCCTTCTCACCGGCGCCAGCCGGGGCATCGGTAAGGCCGCTGCCGACGCACTCACCGCCGCCGGGCACACGGTCATCGGCACTTCCACCAAGGGCGGGGAAGGCCTCCTCGCCGCCGATTTCGCCGATCCGGCGGCAGCCTCCGCCTGCTGGACGGAGGCGCTGGCCAGAGCCGGGCGGATCGGTGCGCTGGTAAACAATGCCGGCGTTTACGAGGGCATCGGCGAGGATGCGCCGGAAGCCGAGTGGCAAGCCTCATGGGCGCGGACGATGCAGGTCAATCTGCAGGCCGCGGCGGATCTTTGCCGGCTGGCGGTGGGGCACTTCAAGGAGCAGGGCGGCGGGCGGATCGTCAATGTCGCGAGCCGCGCCGGCTATCGCGGGGATTCGCCGCAGCATTGGCATTATGCCGCGTCCAAGGCGGCGCTGATCGCGGTGACCAAGACGATTGCCCGGGGGCACGCGCACGAAGGCATTTACGCCTGGGGTGTGGCGCCCGGCTTCACCGTGACCGAGATGACGCAAGAATATCTCGCCAGCCGCGGCGGCGAGAAGATCCTTGCCGACATTCCGCTCGGCCGGGTCGCGAGCGCGGCGGAGGTCGGCGAGACGATCCGCTGGCTTTCGCTTGAGGCGCCGGCAAGCACCACCGGCAGCGTGATCGACGTCAATGGAGCAAGCTATGTCCGCTAGTCTTGCGCTTCTCCTGGCGATGCAGCAGGTGGTGGTGCCCCTTGGCGGCGCGAAGCCTGCGCCAAAGTATCCGGCGCCGCTCGCCACCGCCGGGCCTGCCTTTGCGCGGGAATGCGAAGGCAAGGACGGGTGGGACGAGCCGGCGCCGCCGGTGCGGGTGCACGGCAATACTTATTACGTCGGCACCTGCGGGATCACCGCGCTGCTGCTGACCAGCCGCGACGGGCATGTGCTGATCGACACCGGCACGGAAGCGGGGGCCGAGCTTGTCGCCGCCAACATCCGGCGGCTCGGCTTCAAGCTGTCGGACGTCAAGTGGATCGTCCACAGCCACGAGCATCACGATCATGTCGGCGGCTTCGCCCGGATGCGGGCGCTGACCGGCGGGGAGGTAGCAGCTTCCATCAACGCCGCGGCGGTGCTTCGGTCGGGGCAGACCGGGTCAGGCGACCCGCAATTCGGAACCCTGCCGCGAATGGCGCCGGTGCCCGTTGCAAGGGTGCTGCGGGACGGCGACACGCTTCGGCTGGGCGGCATTCTGCTGACCGCGATCGAGACCAAGGGCCATACGCATGGGGCGCTCAGCTGGCGGTGGGTGAGCTGCGATGGCGGTGTGTGCCGGACGATGGTCTATGCCGACAGCCTGAGCCCGGTTAGCAGCGATAGCTACCGCTTCTCCGATCACCCGAACGTGGTGGCGGCGTTCCGCGCCAGCTTCGCCAAGGTGGCGGCGCTGGAGTGCGACATCGTGCTGACGCCGCACCCTTCGGCCAGCAATATGGCGGCGCGCTTCGACGGCGGGGCGGCGGCGCTGTTCGATCCGGCCGGCTGCAAGAATTATGCGGCGTCCAAGGCCAAGGCGCTCGACGAGCGGCTGGCCAAGGAGGCCTTGGCGAAATGAGCTGGCGGGTCACGCTCCCCTGCAACCGCGCCGAGGGCGAGGCGGTCGGCCAGATGGAGGATCCGTTCGCCGATCATCCCAATCCGCCGGTGATCGTCGCCGACGAGCCCGACGAACATCGCCCCGACGACTGGCGCATCCATGCTTATTTCGAGGCGGAGCCGACCGCGGCTGAGCTGGCGGTGCTGGCCGGTCTGGCGAGCGGCGAGCCGGTGATCGAGGAGCTGGCCGACGAGGATTGGGTCACCCGCAGCCAGGCCGGACTGGAGCCGATCGAGGCGGGCCGCTTCTTCGTTCGGACGCCCGCGCATGCGGCGCGCGAGGGCGCGATCAACTTCCTGATCGACGCGGGGCTGGCATTTGGGACCGGGCATCATCACACCACCTGCGGGTGCCTCGCCGCGCTCGACCGGATGGCGAGCGCCGGCAAGAGGTTCGAGCGGATCGCCGATATTGGCACGGGCACCGGGTTGCTGGCGTTCGGCGCGATGGCGCTGTGGCCGGAAGCATTGGCAATCGCGACAGACATCGATCCCATCAGCATCGATGTTACCCGCGACAATGCGCTGCTGAATGGCGTGGCGCTGGGGGAGGGACAGGGCGAGCTTGCGCTGGCGGTGGCCAACGGCATGGCGCATCCCGCATTGGCGGAACGGGCGCCATTCGACCTTCTCATCGCCAACATCCTTGCCGGGCCGCTGATCGAACTCGCCGAGGACTTCGTCGCCGCAACCGTGCGCGGTGGGACAATCCTGCTGGCCGGACTGCTCGATACGCAGGCCGACGCGGTGACCGCCGCTTATGTCGAACGCGGCTGCCGGCTGGTCGAACCGGGCGAGGGCGAGTGGCGGGTTCTAGTGCTGAAGCGTGAATGAAGCGCAGCGTGCTGCGGCTGGCCGGACATCTCACAGCACGGGCAGTCATT
Organism: Sphingomonas sp. LHG3443-2; assembly: GCF_049896405.1. Lineage (NCBI taxonomy): Bacteria > Pseudomonadati > Pseudomonadota > Alphaproteobacteria > Sphingomonadales > Sphingomonadaceae > Sphingomonas > Sphingomonas sp. LHG3443-2. Next base: position 194,191 of record NZ_JAFCUG010000001.1, on the reverse strand, counting down.
GCAGCCTTGCCACCACTGAAACATAAGTGACATCTGATCGTCATGGCGCGACTGCTTACCGATGCTTGCAAGGCAGAAGCCAACAGCCGGCTGGTCGTGCTGCGACTTGCCACCTTGATCTTGCGCATGCGGGCAGGGTGGGCGGAACTGTTCGGCGACTTTGATACCGCCGCCATCGCCATGGCGGTCGCCTCCATCCACGCCGATCGCCTGCTGCGCGACGAGAACGTCTCGCCGGAAGTTCGAAGCCTGGAGAAACCGCTTCCTGAGCACATGTACGGACGCTGCAACATCGCCTCCGTTGCTGTTGCGGCCGGCCTTAATCGGGAAACCGCGCGGCGGAAGATCAGCAAGCTGGTGGACGCGGGCATCCTAGAAAGGGAGGGTTCTGACGTCCGGCTGTCTGCGAACCTTGCGCAACGCAGCGACCTCATCAAGCTGGTGCGCACGCAAGTTGATCACGTCCGCAAGACCACTGACGAGCTGATGCGCGATGGCGTGATCGTGTATGAGGGCGACACCAACTGACGAGCGGCGGGCTCAAGCCTCCGCGACGATCCGCGCCCATTCTTCTTCGGTGGCGACGCGGATGCCGAGTTCTTCGGCTTTCTTGAGCTTGGACCCGGCGCCGGGTCCTGCCACCACCAGATCTGTCTTGGCACTGACCGAGCCGGCGGCGCGGGCGCCGAGGCGCTCGGCCTGCGCCTTGGCTTCGTCGCGGCTCATGGTTTCGAGGCTGCCGGTGAAGACGATGGTCTTGCCGCTCCATTCCGTCTCACGTGCCTGACTGACGAAGGGGGCGGGGGCGGCGAGGGACAGGAGCGCCGCCACTTCCTCACGGTTATGGGCTTCGTGGAAGAAGTCGTGCACCGCTTCGGCGACCACGGGGCCGACGCCTTCGACGGCGGAGAGTTCGGCGGTGCCGGTGTCGCTGAGGGCCGCTGCCTCAAGCGCCTCGATGGTGCCAAAGCATTTCAGCAGGTCGCGCGCGGTGACGATGCCGACGTGGCGGATGCCGAGGCCGAACAGCAGGCGGGCGCTGTCGAAGCCCTTGCGCGAACGAATCGCGGCGAGAAGGGCATCGACGCTTTTCTCCTTCCAGCCTTCGCGGCCGAGGATCTGCTCGCGGCGGAGACGGAAGATGTCCGAGGGTTTCTCGATCAGCCCGGCGTCGGAGAAATCGACGATGGTCTTTTCGCCCAGCCCCTCGATGTCCATCGCGCCGCGGCTGACGAAATGCTTGAGGCGTTCGAGGCGCTGGGCCGGGCAGACGAGGCCGCCGGTGCAGCGGATATCGACCTCGCCTTCCTCTGCGACGGCTTCGGAGCCGCAGGCAGGGCAGTGGTCGGGGTAGTGAAAGGCGGGCCGGTCCTCGTCGCGGGTGAGGTTTTCGACCACCTGCGGGATGACGTCGCCGGCGCGTTGTATGCGGACGCGGTCACCTTCACGCAGGCCGAGGCGGGCGATTTCGTCGCGGTTGTGGAGGGTGACGTTGCTGACGATGACCCCGCCGACGCCGACGGGGCGCAATCGGCCGATCGGGGTCAGCTTGCCGGTGCGACCGACCTGGATCTCGATCCGCTCGAGCGTGGTCTCGGCTTTCTCGGCCGGAAACTTGTGGGCGATCGCCCAGCGGGGGGCGCGGCCGACGAAGCCCAGGCGCTCCTGCCAGTCGAGGCGGTCGAGCTTGTAGACGACGCCGTCGATGTCGAACGGCAGGTCGGCGCGGGCGTGCTCGATCACGGCATAATGGGCGAGGGCGGCGCCGGCCTCGGGGAACAGGCCGAAGCGCTCGTCGACCGGGAAGCCGAGGGTGCGGAGGCGTTCGACCGCCTCGTTCTGGGTGGCGCCGAGGGGTGCCGAGAGTTCGCCCCAGCCGTGAGCAAGGAAGCGCAAGGGGCGGGCGGCGGTCACGCCTGGGTCCTTCTGGCGGAGCGATCCCGCGGCGCCGTTGCGCGGGTTGGCGAACACTTTGCCGCCGCTGGCCGCCTGGCGCTCGTTCAGGGCGGCGAAGTCGGCCTTGCTCATGTAGACCTCGCCGCGCACCTCCAGCACGTCCGGCGCGCCGGTGAGGGTCTGCGGGATATCGGCAATGGTGCGGACGTTGGCGGTGACGTCTTCGCCCACCGTGCCATCGCCGCGAGTGGCGGCGAGGACCAATGCGCCGTTTTCGTAGCGGAGCGAGGCGGACAGGCCGTCGATCTTGGGCTCGGCGGTCAGGGCGACCCGCTCGGTCTCGGGCAGCGAGAGGAAACGGCGGACGCGGCGGACGAAGTCGTGGACGTCCTCGGCGCTGAACGCATTCTCCAGGCTCAGCATCGGCCGCGCATGCGTGACCTTGGCGAGCGCGGTTGAGGGCGCGGCGCCGACCTGCGCGTTGGGGGAATCGGCGCGGATCAGGTGCGGGAAGGCGGCTTCGAGCTCGTTATTCTCGCGGATCAGCGCGTCATAGTCGGCGTCGCTGATCTCCGGCGCGTCCTGGTCGTGGTAGAGCTTGTTGTGCCGCGCGATCTCTTTCGCGAGGGTGCGCAGGCGGCGGCCGGCTTCCGCTTCGGTCATGGCATGGCGTCCAGCAGGGCGGCGATCTTGGCAACGCTGTTCATGTTGCGCGCGGTGCCGGCGGCGACGGCGGGTAGCTTGAGCTTGGTCGAGCCGATGCCCTCGCCATAGCTGACGTAGATGGCACGGGGGCCGAGCGCCATGCGCTCGCCGGCCACGTTGCGCGCGTCGTCGAGCATCGCCTGCTTCGGTTCGGCATCGACAACGTGGGCCATGACGCGGCTGCCCTTGTCATCGGTGAAGGGGTTCCGGGCGGCAAGGTTGGCCATCTCGCTGGCGGAACGCACGAACACCGGAATGGCTCGGCCGAAGAAGTCGGCGACCTTGGCGGCGATGCTGGCCTGCACCTGCTGCTCGCTCAGGTCGCTGGCGAAGAGGAGGTTGCCGCTGGCGATGAAGGTGCGGACGTTTTCGAACCCGCATTCCTCGCCCATCCGCTTCAGGTCGGCCATCGGCAGTTTGCCGGTGCCGGACACGTTCACCGCGCGGAGCAGCGCGACGTAGGCGGTCACCCGAACAGCTCGTCCAGATAGTCCTGAAGCGCGGCCCAGCTGCGGCGCGAAGCGGTCGGGCTGTAGTCGACGTTGGGGATGCCGAGTGCGGCGGCCCCGGGGTTGGTGAAGGCGTGGCCGGTGTGGCCGTAGCCGTGGATTTGCCAGTCGGCGCCAGCTTCGGTCAGCTCCTTGGCGAGGGCCACAACAGCCTCGGGCGGGACCATCGGGTCGTTCCAGCCATGCAGGGCGAGCACCTTGGCCTTGATCGGCTGGGGGCTAAGATCAGGGGCGTCGAACAGGCCGTGGAAGCTCGCGACGCCGGCGATGTCCGCGCCGGAGCGGGCAAGGTCGAGGACGCAGAGGCCGCCGAAGCAATAGCCGATGGCGGCGATGCGGGCGGCGTCGGTGCCTTCCTGTGCCTTGGCTACCTCCACCAGATCGAGCATCCGGTCGCGCAAGGCGGCGCGGTCGGACTTGAGGTCGGTCATGTGGGCGAAGGCCGCGTCGCGCTCGGTCGCGGGGTTGTAGCTCTTGCCCCAGAGATCGGCGACGAGGCACGCGAAGCCGCGATCGGCGAGCTTGCGGGCGAAGCCGAGTTCGAGCTCGCTGACCCCGCAGAAGGTCGGCACGATGATGACGGTGCCCCGCACTGCGCCGCCGGTGCCGACGTGGACGCTGTGCAGCTCTTGGCCGCGGAAGCTGTGGGCAATCGTGCGTTCGCTCATATTCGGTCCTCAGCCGCCGCCGCGGCGTTCGATGGTGGCGCCGACCGCGGAGAGTTTTTCTTCGAGGCGCTCGTAGCCGCGGTCGAGATGATAGACACGCAGCACCTCGGTCTCACCCTCGGCGGCAAGGCCGGCGATGATCAGGCTCATGGACGCGCGAAGGTCGGTCGCCATCACCTTGGCGCCGGTCATGCCGTCGACCCCGTGGACGATCGCCGAGCGGCCGCGCACGTCGATGTTGGCGCCCATGCGGCGCAGCTCGGGCACGTGCATGTAGCGGTTCTCGAAGATGGTCTCTTCGAGGAAGCTTTCACCCTTGGCGCGGCACAGCATGGCCATGAACTGCGCCTGCATGTCGGTGGCGAAGCCGGGGAAGGGCGCGGTCGAGAGGGCGAGCGGGCGCAAGGGGCCATCGGCGCTGACCTTCATCCCATGCTCGTGGAACTCGATCATCAGCCCGGCCTGCGCCAGCGCGTTGGTGGTCGCCAGCATGTCCTCGGGGCGGATGCCGTGAAGATCGAGGCTGCCGCCAGTGATCCCGGCCGCGCAGGCGTAGCTGCCGGCTTCGATGCGGTCGGGCATCACGGCATAGGTGCAGCCGCCGAGCTTCTCGACACCTTCGATCTTGATGTGTGGGCTGCCTTCGCCCTCGATGTCGGCGCCCATCTTCTGCAGCAGGCGGCAAAGGTCGACGATCTCAGGCTCGCGCGCGGCATTGTAGAGATTGGTGCGGCCGCTCGCGAGCACCGCAGCCATGACCGCGTTTTCAGTGGCGCCGACCGACACCACCGGGAAGGTGAAGTCGCCGCCCGGGAGGCGGCCGCCCTTGGGGGCGGTGGCGCGGACGAAGCCGGCTGCGATCTCGATCTCGGCGCCGATCGCTTCCAGCGCCTGAAGGTGGAGGTCGATCGGCCGGTCGCCGATGGCGCAGCCGCCGGGCAGGGACACGGTGGCGTCGCCGGCGCGGGCCAGCAGCGGGCCCAGCACGAGGATCGAGGCGCGCATCCGGCGCACCATGTCGTAGGGCGCGACGGTGGAAATAAGCGTTTCGGCCTGCAGCGTCATGCGCCGCCCGATCTCGCCCTTCTTAAGGCCCTCGATCTTGGTCGAGACGCCAAGCTCGTTGAGGAGATGGCCGAAACTGTCGACGTCGGCCAGGCGCGGCAGGTTGCTGAGCGTCAGCTTTTCGTCGGTGAGGATGGCGCAGGGAAGGAGCGTCAGCGCGCTGTTCTTGGCGCCCGAGATGGGGAGCGTGCCTTCGAGCCGCTTGCCGCCCTGAATGACAATGGAGTCCATGACAGCCGCGTTTAGGGCTTCATGACGGGCACGCAATAGGGCGGGCGGATCAGGCCTTTTCGAGCGTGCACTGGAGCGGGTGCTGATTTTCCCGTGCGAAGTCGGTGACCTGGGTGACCTTGGTCTCGGCGACTTCGTAAGTGAACACGCCGCACACCGCGACACCCTGTTGATGGACCTGCAGCATGACCCGGGTCGCATCCTCGATGCTCATCGAGAAGAAGCGCTGGAGGCAAAGGACGACGAATTCCATGGGCGTGTAATCGTCGTTCAGCATCAGCACCTTGTAGTTGCTGGGCTTGCGGGTGCGGGGGCGCGTGCGGGTGACGACCCCGCGCTCGATCTCCTCGACGCCGTCGCCTTTGCCGGGCCGATCGTCTTCGCCGGCCATGGTGATACGCTGAATCATTGCGGGCCTAGATAGGGGAGGGGGTGACGGCTTGCCAAGGCAGGCAAAGGGTCCATTCGCCGCACAAAAGGAAGCGGCCGCCCCCGAGATACGCCGGGAGCGGCCGCAATGAATGCCAGACAGGAGGAGGAGTTGTCAGGCAGTCAGTTCGTTGATCTTCTCGGCGTTGAGCGCAGCGCGGTTCGACAGCGGCTGGATCGCTTCACCGGCGAGCTTGACCGAGGCTTCGGTCAGCTGGCTGAGCCCGGCGACCATACGGTCGAAGTTCTGCTTGGCGATCTCGCTCTGCAGCTGGAAGAATTCGCTCGGGCTCGAAACCTGCGCGAGGCTCTTCAGCTCGGCGACATTCTGCTCGATGCCTTCGCGAACGCGGCCCAGCGCGTCTTCGCCGACGTTCTTGGCGCCGGAGGCGGCGATCTTGCCGGCCTCGACAACCGCCTCGACGTTGGCGCGGGTCAGCTCAGCCATGTCCTCGGCGGTCTTGCGGCCCTTCTCGATCGCTTCCTGGCCCTTGCTGCCGGCGTCGGCGAACAGGGTCTGGAGGCGGTCCATGCCGGGCATGGCGGCAAACGGCTGGAAGCTGGTGAAGCTGTTGGTCGGGTTGAAGTTCATGGTGGTATCCTCGATCTGAGGCGCGACCTTGGCGGCGCGCGGCGTGGTGTTCTTGACGGTCTGGCCACCGGCGGCCTTGCGGGCCCGCGGCTTGCGCTCGGTCTTCACCCGGCGCGCGTTGACCTTCTTCACCGCTTCGACGACGGCAGCCTCGACGGGCTCGGCCTGCTCGACGGCGGTTTCGATGGTCTCGTTGTTCACAGTATCGGTCATGTCACTTCCCTTGTTGCAGTGCACAATATAGTGCGCCGCACAAGATTTCAAGCGCTTTCTTCGCACTTGCAGCATTGACGGTTGCGTCTTGCCGATTGCAAGAGCGCACATGGATTCTTCGCTTCGCACCCGCCGCGGCCTGCTGATCGTGCTTTCGTCACCATCGGGGGCGGGCAAGTCGACCATCAGCCGGATGCTGATGGAGGAAGATCCAACCATCACCATGTCGATCAGCGCCACCACACGCGAGATGCGGGAGGGCGAGGTCGCGGACGTCGATTATCACTTCGTCAGCGACGCCGAGTTCGAGGCGCTGGTCCAGGCGGACGAGCTGGCCGAATGGGCTTATGTCTTCGGCCACCGCTATGGCAGTCCCAAGGAGCCGATCAAGGAAGCGCTGAAGAACGGGCGCGACACCTTGTTCGACATCGACTGGCAGGGGACGCAACAGCTCGAATATGCCTTTCGCACCGACCTGGTGAAGATCTTCATTCTGCCGCCGTCCATGGCCGAGTTGCAGCGGCGGCTGGAAGGGCGGGGCACCGACGAGCTGGAGGTGATCGACTTCCGCATGAAGCGCGCGGCGGCCGAGATCGGGCATTGGGCCGAATATGATTATGTCCTGATCAACGAGGACGTGGAGCGCTGCGCCGCCAAGGTGAAGGCGATCGTCGAGGCCGAGCGGCTACGGCGCGAGCGGCAGCCTTACCTGCTCAATTTCGTCCGTCAGCTGGTCGAAAAGCCCAACTAGGGCAGCAGCGAGAGGAAGCGGGCGGCGGCGCGGAAATCCTTTTCGCGAAGGGCGAGCGCGCGTTCCGCTTCCTCGTCGGCGCCCCATTGTTCGAGCTGCCAGCGTTCGTCGAGGCTGACCGCGGCCCATGCTTCGTCGACCGACACCGCGCCTTCGAGTAGGGCGAGTGCGGCGACCAGTGAGCCGCCGATGGTGACGAGCGGCGACAGGCCGGCGAGGCGGTAGGCATCGAGAGCGTGAACGGCTTGGGTCAACTGGTCGAGCGTTGCCTGCGGCTGGTCCACCGGAGAGATGCCGTCCGTTACCCGGAAGTCGACATCAAAGCGGCGGCGGGCCCATTGGAGCAAGGGATCCCAGGCCGCCGCTTGGGCAGCAACCAGCTTGGTGGGCGTGTCGGCGCGGTAGCAGAGGAGGTCGCTGGCGGCGTAGTTGGCGAGGCTGTCGGCGAACGGGCCGGGCTTGGGCGCGACATGATCGACGGCGGCGTTGGCGAGGCCGGTCAGCGGCATGGCGCGGGGATCGACGGTCTCGCCGGCGGCCTGCCATTCGGCCGCGGCTTCCTGCGCGAGGCGTTCACCAGGGAGCAGCAGCAAGGCGCGGGCGGGCGTACGGACGGGCCGGCCGTCGAGTTCGATCCGCCATTGGCCGGCTTCGTCGGCGACGGCGGCGGCGGCTTTCCAGAAACGCTTCATCGCCGGTCGGTCTTTTCCCAATGCTGGCGCAGCAGCACCGGGCCGAGCAACGCCTCCACCAGACCGCAGCCGATCACCACCATGCCGAGGCCCAGCGCGCCGCCCGGCCGGACGAGGTCGCTGAAGGTGATGGCCATGCCGAGGAAGAACAGCAGCAGCCCCGACACGCGAAGCAGGGCGAAGATGCCGAAGCGCTTGCGCCAGAGCTCGTCGTCGGGGGTCATGCGGCGGCCTTCACCAGTTGCTCGGCCTGGTCGAGCACGTCGGCCGGGCGGGCGGCGATGGTGTCGGCGCCCGCGGCGCGGAGCTCCGCCTCTTCATGATAGCCCCACAGCACGCCGATCGCATGGGCACCGGCCGCCTTGGCCATGCGCATGTCCCAGCCGGTGTCGCCGATCACCACCGAATGCTGCGGGTCGGCGCCGCAGTCGGCGAGCGCCTGCAGGGTCATCGAGGGGTGCGGCTTGGACGGGTGGCGGTCGGCGGTCTGGAGCGAGAGGAAGCGGGCGTGGAGGCCGTGGGCGGTTAGGCAGTGGCGTAGGCCGCGATCGGACTTGCCGGTCGCGACGGCGAGCAGCCAACCACGTTCTTCCAGCGCGTCGAGCAGGGGGAGGATACCGTCGTAAAGTGGTTCCTCGACCTGTTGCTGCCCTCGCAAGGTGACAAACGCGTCCTTGTAGGTCTGCGCCATGCGGCCGTGAAGGTCGGAGTCCTGGCTCGGCGCAAGCTCGGCCATCGCCTCAACCAGCGACAGACCGATGACGCGCTGGGCCTGCTGGCGTGGCGGTAGCTCAAGGCCGTGTTCGGCGAAGGCGAGGCCGAGCGCGCGGTGGATGGTGCCGCCCGAGTCGACCAGGGTGCCGTCGCAATCGAAGACCGCGCAGCGGATCACCGGCCGCGGCCCTTCGGCGGACCTTTGGGCCGGGGCGACTTGGATGGCGCCGACGAGGCGCCGCGGCCGCGGCGTTCGCCCTTGCGCTCCTTGCGCGCGGTCTTGGCCGCGGCGGCCTTGCGGCGGGCCTGGACCTCGGGGCTCTTGGCCGGGTCGGGGCGGTCGAGCGGCATGTTATCGCCGTCGCGCGCCTCGAAGCCGAGGGTCGCCAGCGTTTCGGCGAAATGCGCCGGAAGCTCGGCGGAGACGTCGATCTCCTTGCCGCCCGGCGCGTCGATCTTGAGGCGGCGGGCGTGGAGATGGAGCTTGCGGCTGACCCCGCCGGTCAGAAAGGCGTCCGCCCCGCCATATTTGGCGTCGCCGACGATCGGGTGACCAAGATAGGCCATGTGGGCGCGCAGCTGGTGGGTGCGGCCGGTCAGGGGCTGCAGCTCGACGAATGCAGCGCGGGTGCCGGCGCGGTCGATCACGCGGAAGCGGGTGCGGGCGGGCTGGCCGTCCTCGGCGACGTGCATCTTTTCGCCGCCGGTGCCGGGCTGCTTGGCGAGTGGGGCATCGATCAGGCCCTCGTCAGGCCCTACGTCACCGACCACGATTGCCCAATAAACCTTGCGCGCGGTGCGGCCGGAGAAGCTCTTGGAGAAGTAGGCCGCGCTGCGGGCCGAGCGGGCGACCAGCAGCACGCCGCTGGTGTCCTTGTCCAAGCGGTGGACGAGCTTGGGCCGATTGCCTTCTTCGTCGGCGAGGCCGTCGAGCAGGCGGTCCAGATGCTGGTCGGTCTTGGTCCCGCCCTGCGTCGCAAGGCCGGGCGGCTTGTTCAGGACAAAGGCGTCGGGGGTCGTTTCGATCACCATCTCCTGGACGAAGCTCCGTTCGTCATCGGTGAGCGGTTCGAGGACACGCTGCGGCCGAGCGCTGCGAACAGGCTGGGCTTCGCGCGGGGGGATGCGGATGGTCTGGCCGGCGAGGATCCGGTCCCCCGGAGTGGCTTTCTCGCCGTTGACGCGGAGCTGGCCGGTGCGGGCCCAGCGCGAGACGAGGTTGAAGCTGACTTCCTCGCCCATGTGCCGCTTGAACCAGCGGTCGAGCCGGATGCCGTCGTCGTCCGCGGCGACGGTGAAGGTGCGGGGCTCTGTGGACATGAGGCGCGCCCTAGCCCGAGCCGAGCTCTTTCGCAAAACGGAGCGAGGTGCGGGCGTAGCCGAGGCGCTGGTAGAAACGGTGCGCCGGAGTCAGTCGCTCGTTGCTGGTGACCTCGACGAGCTTGCAGCCACGTGTCGACAGCAGGCGCTCGGCTTCGGCGATCAGCGCGCCGCCGAGGCCAGCACCGCGTTCGGCTTCGGCGACGACGAGGATGGTGATCCTTCCGACCGGCGCCTCGCGGTGAGGATGCACGGTCGCCTGCACCGCGCAGGCGGCGATGACATCCTTGCCGCGGACGGTGACGAGGAGCTGGTCGCCGGCCTTTTTCATCGCCTGGAGATTGGCAGCGATCTGCGCGGGCTCGATCCGGTGGTCGAGAAGGGCGAACAACGCTGCGAGCCGCGGGGCGTCGGCCTTGATGGCGGGGCGAATGGTTGGCGGCTTCGGTTCGGGTGGCGGCGGCGCTGGCTTGGCGCGCTTTGGCTTGGGGCGGGCGCCGACGGCGCGCAGGCTTTGCTTCCAGTCGCCCGTTTCGGCGCCGCGAAGATAGTTCTCGATTTCCGCCGCCGAAGCCCGCAACGCGCGTTTGCCGCGAACGCCGAACACCGGATCATTGTTTTGGTCGGCGAGGCCGTAGCAGCCGAAGCCTGCCTTGCCCTCCGTCCGCACACGCGACCGCAGCAACTTCAGACCGCGGTTGCGGGCCATCTCCGCCAGCCGGTCGCCTTCCGCGCTCACAGCGTGTCGAGGAAATGCAGCACGAGGCCGACGAAGCCACCGACCAGGGTGCCGTTGATGCGGATATACTGGAGGTCGCGGCCGACCGCGGATTCGAGGCGCTCGGTGACGGTGCGCGCGTCCCAGCCGCGGATGGTGTCGCTGACCAGGCTGACGATCGAGCCGCCATAGCTTGCCGCCATGCCGGCGGCGGCGCGGCGGACGAACTGGTTCACCGCGCGGCGGATGCGGGGATCGCTTTCGAGCGTCGTCCCGGCCGAGCGGAGCACCTCGCCCATGCGGCCTGCCAACACCGCATCGCTGTCGCGCGCGGCGGCGATGATCGAGGCGCGGCCCTTTTGCCACAAGCGATCGAGCCATTGCGCGACCGAGCGGTTGGCGAGCAGATCTTCCTTCCACGCTTCGACCCGGGCGCGGGTCTCGGGCTTTTGCTGAAGGTCTTCGGCGAGGGAGGAGAGCGCTTCCACCATCTTGCCGCGCATCGGGTGGTCGGGGTCGGTGCTGACTTCGAGCGTCAGCTTGCGCAGGCCATCGACAATGGCGTCGGCGAGTTTTTCGTCCAATGCCGCAAGGCGCAGCACCCAGCTTGCCCGGCGCTTCACCATGTCGCGGATCAAGGATTCGTTGGCGTCGAGCGCGCGCGACAGGGCGCGGATCGCCGCTTCCAGCATGGGCACGTGGCGATTGTCTTCGATTGCCGAGGCGAGCGCGGCGCCGAGCAGGGGCGAGACCTCCGTCTTGGCGATGCGCTGCGAGATCGCGCCCTTGACGATGCCGCCGAGCCGCTCGTCGTCCAGGGCTTCGAACAGGTCGGCGATCAGGCGAGAGGCGCCGCGGCGGATGCGGGTGCCTTCGCCTGACGGCGCGCGGAGGAAGCGGCCGGCGGCGGCGGCAACGTCGATCCCGCGCATCCGCCGGGCGACCACGCGGGCAACCAGGAAATTGTCGCGGATGAAGCTCGCCAGCGTGAGGCCGATCCGGTCCTTGTTGCGCGGGATGATCGCGGTGTGGGGAATCGGCAGGCCAAGCGGATGGCGGAACAAGGCGGTGACCGCGAACCAGTCGGCCAGCCCGCCGACCATCGCGGCTTCGGCGAACGCCTTGACGAGGCCGAGCCAGGGGTAGCGCGGCTCCAGTGCGCGGGTGAGAATGAACAGCCCCGCCATGACGACCAGGAGCCCGGTCGCGACGACCTTCATGCCCTGGGCGCCCGGCTGGACGGGATTGAAGCGGGAAAGTGGTCCGGAGCGAGTCATCCGGACCACTCAATAACCGAACCGCCCTTCGGGTTCACTCCGCCGGCTGCGGAACCGGCCCCTGCGAGCCGGGCGCGCGCGGCTCCTCGACGGCGTCCGGCACCTCGTGCGCAGTCGCGGCAAGGTGACGGCCGAACTTCTGGGCGATCCACTTTTCGATGTCGATCGCGATGCTGAAGTAAGCCGGTACCAGCAGCAGGGTGAGGAAGGTCGACATGATCAGGCCGCCGATCACCGTGACACCCATCGGGGCGCGGAAGCTGCCGTCGCCGGTCAGGCTGAGCGCGATCGGGACCATGCCGGCGACCATCGCCACCGTGGTCATGACGATCGGCTGGGCGCGCTTGTGGCCGGCTTCGACGATGGCTTCATATTTGCTCATGCCATGGTCCATCATCTCCACCGCAAAATCGACCAGCAGGATCGAGTTCTTGGCAACGATGCCGAACAGCATCAGCAGACCGATGAACACCGGCAGGCTGAGCGGCAGACTGCCGATGTGCAGCGCAATCACCGCGCCCATCGGGGCCAGCAGCAGCGAGCCGAGATTGACCAGCGGCGCGAGGAAGCGGCGATACAGCAGCACCAGCACCGCGAACACGAGGCTGATGCCGGCGACGACGGCGAGGATGAAGTTGAAGAACAGTTCCTGCTGCCACTTCTGGTCGCCGAGGTTCAGGCGCGACACGCCCGCCGGCAAATTCTGCATGATCGGCAGCTTCTCGATCGCCTTGTAGGCGTCACCGCTGACCGCCCCGGGGGTGAGATCGGCGCCGACGGCGATACGATAGACCTGGTTGGTGCGCTGCACCGTCACCGGGCCCGAGCCGAAGGTAATCTCCGCCACCGACTTCAGCGGGATCGACCCGCCGCTCGACGTCGGCACCGGCAGGTTCTCCAGTGTGGAGATGTCGCGCCGCTGCGAGCGGTCGAGGCTGACGATGATCGGCACCTGGCGATCGGACAGGGAGAAGCGGGCGCTATTCTGTTCGATGTCGCCAATGGTGGCGATGCGGATGGTCTGGGCAAGCGCCTGGGTGCTGACGCCGAGGTCGGCGGCAAGGTCGAAGCGCGGCTTGATCCGGATTTCCGGCCGAACCACGTCGCCCTGCACGCGCGGCGCCACCAGCATGGGAACCGTGGCCATCTGATCCGACAGGGTGTTTGCCACCTCGTTCAGCTTCACGGGATCGTCGCCGCCGAGGAACAGGGTGATCGGGCGCCCGCCGCCGCCGGGACCGCCCGAGCCCTGGCTGAGGAAGTTCACCTGCGCATCGGGAATGGAGGCGAGCTGCGGGGTGATGTCGCGCTCGAGCTCGAAGCTCGCCTTCTCGCGGTCCTTTTTATAGACCACGTTAAGGAAAGCGGACGAAGTGAAGCTGCGCTGAAACACGGTTTCGACGTTTGGGTTGCGCAGCACGATTTCGCGCACGCGGCCCGCGACATCCTTGGTCTGGTCGAGCGTCGAACCCGGCGCCAGCGCGATCCGGACGGTGCTGTTGGGCTGATCGGTTTCGGGCAGGAAGGTGACCGGGAGCGTCATCAGCCCGCCGATGGTGGCGGCAAAGGTCAGCAAGCCGACGCCGATCATCCACACGCGGTGATCGCGCAGCCGGGCAAGGCGACGGCCAAGGAAGCTGCGCGCGTTCAAGCGGGCGCGTTCGGCCTTGGTGTCGTCGATCGTCCAGCGCAGCGTGTTGAGATAGCGCTCCATCCACTTGCCGGAAGCGTGTTCCTGAACGCCGCCGCTGCGCATGAAATAGGCCGCCATCAGCGGCGTGATCATGCGGGCCACGAGCAAGCTCATGAACACCGCCAGCACGACCGTGTAGCCGAAGTTTCGGAAGAACTGGCCGGAGATGCCGGGCATCAGGGCGACCGGCAGGAACACCGCGACGATCGACATGGTGGTGGCGAGCACGGCGAGGCCGATTTCGTCCGCCGCGTCGATCGAGGCCTGGTAGGCGCTCTTGCCCATGCGCATGTGGCGGACGATGTTCTCGATCTCCACGATCGCATCGTCGACCAGCACGCCCGCTACCAGCGCGAGCGCGAGCAGCGACAGGAAGTTCAGGTTGATGGACATGAGATCCATGAACCAGAAGGCGGGAATGGCCGAGAGCGGAATGGCAACCGCCGAGATCACCGTCGCGCGGATGTCGCGAAGGAACAGGAACACCACGAGCACCGCCAGCACGGCGCCTTCGATCAGCGCGTGCATCGAGCTCGAATATTGGCTCAGCGTGTAATCGACCGAATTGTTGATTTCGGTGAAGCTGACGCGCGGATCGTCTTTCTCGATCTTGCGCAGTTCCGCCCAGCTGTTCTCGTAAGCGGTGACGTCCGACGCACCCTTGGCGCGCGACACGTTGAAACTCACCACCGGGCGGCCGCCCAGTTCGGTGTAGGAGCGCGGTTCGGCCGAGGAGTCCCGCACCTGGGCGATCTCGCTCAGGCGGACGTAGCGGCCGCCGGGCAGGGCGATCTGCGTGGCGGCGAGCGCGGCAGCGCTTCGGGCATTGCCGAGCACGCGCACCGTCTGCTCGGAGCCGGCGATTTCGGCCCGGCCACCCGATGCGTCGAGGTTGAGGCTGCGAAGCTGCTGGTTGACCTGCGCCGCGGTAATTCCCTGCGCCTGAAGCGAGGACGGGTCGAGGATGACGCGGATCTGGCGGTCGACGCCGCCTTCTCGGGTGACCTGCGCCACGCCGCTTTGCGCAAGCAGGCGGCGGGAGACCAGATTGTCGACGTACCAGCTGAGGTCCTCGAGGCTCATGTCGGTGGCCTCGACGGCAACGAACATGATCTCGGCGCCACCATTGTCGACGCGGTTGACCTGCGGCTCGAGGATGCCTTCGGGAAGGTCGCCGCGGATCTGGTCCACAGCCGCCTTGACGTCATTCACCGCGCGATCGGTGGGCGTACCGATCTTGAACTGGACAAAGGTGCTGCTGCTGCCTTCCCGGACGCTGGAGTTGATCTCGTCAACGCCGTCCACCCCGCGGATCGCCGCTTCCACCTTTTGCGTGACTTGGTTGACCATTTCGGACGGCGCCGCGCCCGGCTGGGCGATGTTGATGTTGGCCGCCGGAAAATCGATGTCCGGGTTGTTGGTGACCTCCATCGTCGCGAAGGCGTAGATACCCGCCAGCAGAAGCGCGATGAAAAGGACGATCGGGGGGACCGGGTTGCGAATGCACCAGGCCGAAATGTTCCGGAAACTCATATGCCTGACAATCCTGCGTGAGGCCTGAACCTAGGCTTAGTTGGCGGCTGCCTGCCGCTTGGGATTGACCTTCTGGCCGGGATTGAGGAACGGCCCGGCGGACAGCACCACCGTTTCCTGACCGCTGAGGCCCGAGACGATGGTGGCACCGCTTTCATCCACCGTACCGACCTTGACGCCGCGGCGCTCGGCCTCGTTCTTGGCATTCACGATGTAGACGTAATTGCCGTCGTTGTCGGACAGCACAGCGCTCTGCGGAAGCAGGGGAGCGGTGGTGGCGCCGGCGGAAATCCGCGCTTCGGCAAAACCGCCCGGCCGGATACCCGGCGAATAGGGAATGGCGACCCGGACTTCACCCTGGCGCGACTGGGGATCGATCACGGGCGCGACCTGCCACACCCGGCCGGTGACGCTGGTGGTGCTGCCGATCGGCGTGACGCTGGCCGGCATGCCGACCCGGATCTTGGCGAGGTCCTGCTGGCTGAGCTGCGCGCGCATCTCCATTTCGCCGCCCTGAGCGAGGCGGAACAGGCCCTGGCTGCCGCCGCCGATCACCTGACCGACCTCCAGATTGCGCTGAAGGATGAGGCCGGCGCTGGGCGCGCGGATGTCGAGCAGGCCGATGCCGGCGCGGGTCGCGTTGAGCTGCGCCTGCGCGACGCGGACCTGGGCATTGGCCTGGTCGCGGGCCGCCCGCTTGCGATCAAGATCGGCGGCCGAGACGAAGCCGCGGCCGACAAGGGCGGCGGAACGCTCATATTCGTTCTGGGCGAGAGCGGCGCTGGCGCGGGCCGATTCCACCGCGGCGGAAAGCTGGGCGCTGGTCTGCACCTGGACCGAGCGATCCACCGTGGCGAGCGTCTGGCCGGCGCGGACCCAGGTCCCGGCGTCCACCAGCACGGCGGTCACGCGGCCACCCTGGCCGGCGGCGCCGATCGGCTGATCGCGGCGGGCCGCCAGGGCACCGCTGGCGGTGATGATCTGGGCGACCTGGCTGCGGCCGGGGACGACCACGGTGACGGTGGGCACCTGCCCGCCGCGGCGACCACCGCCAGCGGACTTCTCGGCAGCGGCACCGGACTTGCCATCGGCAAGGGCGTTCTGGCGATTGAACAGGTAATAAGCGAGGCCAAGCACGAGCACGCCGACCAGCACCGCAATGATGAGGTTACGGCGCCGCCGGGTGTCATCCACCACGACAATGGTTTCGTCCCGATCCAGCCGGGTCTCGCGATTCATTCCGATCACCTTTTCGTTCGACGTCATCATTGCGCCGCTACTGTATTAGACGCATAACTCACCGGGCGCAAGCCAAGGCGGAATGGCGACCAGCGACAAGCTCCATTCGACCAACGGTTCCTTCTGCTCCGCCGAAAGTTGTTTGCAGGGGAGCGGTAATGGATTGTACCGACAGTTCACCAATAGAAGGAATGCGGCATGCTGGCAGATTATGGGTGGCTAAGCTGGATCATTATCGGTTTTCTGGCAGGCGGCATCGCCAAGCTGCTGATGCCGGGCAAGGATCCGGGCGGCTGCATCGTTACCATTCTGCTCGGAATCGGCGGCGCGATGCTGGCGGGGTTCCTCGGCCGCGCGCTCGGCTGGTATGACGAGCCGACCGATGGCGCAGGCTTCCTCGCGGCGATCGTCGGCGCAGTGCTGATCCTGTTCATCTACCGGCTGACGCTGAAGCGTCGCTGATCAACCTTTTAACGCGCGCGGCGGCGGCCGATCCGGGACGCCGCCGCGACGATCCCGAGCGCCAGGAAGGCGCCAATCAGCGACAGCAGAACGCCCGGCAGCGAGAAGCCGGTCGGCTCCAGCTTGCCGGCAAGCGCGGGCGTGATCAGCATTGCACCGAGCAAGGCTCCCACGGCACCGAGGGCGACCAGGCCAAGCACGTCGCGCGCACGGTCACTGTGAAGCACGACGCTGGCCAGCCAGCCGAGCAGCGCGCCAACAAGAATAAGGGCGATCCAGGAGAGGGGCATGGACTTCCCATAAGCAAAGGGGCCGCCCGCTCCAAGAGCGGACGGCCCCGATTGCCAGTCAGCCGGTCGGCTGGTGCTTAGCGCACCCGGCCGCGACGGACGAGGTTGACGATCGCCAGCAGGATGATCGCACCAAGCAGCGACACCAGGATGTTGCCGAGGCTCAGCGGACCGTCGGTGATCGAACCGCCGGGAAGCAGGCCGCTCAGCAGGAAGCGGCCGAGCAGCGCGCCGAGGATGCCGACGATGATGTTAAGGAAGATACCCTGCTGCGCGTCGGTGCGCATCACGATGCTGGCGAGCCAGCCGAGCACACCACCGACGACGATGATCAGAATCCATTCCATGTGCGTTCCCTCCTGTTTCGCCCGGACATTATCCGCCGGGCGCTTCATTGGGGTTCAAGACGCCCGCAGGGGGTGTCTTGTTCCGGTGAGGGGAACGGTGATCGGCTGTATCGGTTCCGGAACGAGCTTGTTTCGTCAGTAACGCTGCTGGCGCTCGTAGACCTGACGGTAGTGCTGGATGCGGGTGACGCGCAGACCCGGCATGCCGCTGCGGTCGACCGCTCGCTGCCAGCTGGCGAACTCCTCGAGGCTGAGGCCGTAGCGCTCGCACGCCTCGTCGACCGTCAGCAGCCCACCGGCAACGGCAGCCACCACCTCGGCCTTGCGACGAACCACCCAGCGCGTCGTGCCGGGCTTCGGCAGCGATTCAAGCGTCAGCGGCTCGCCAAGCGGACCGATGACCTGATGGGGGCGGAACTTCTGATTTTCTAGCATTGCTTCCTCAGACCGAACGGGTGGTTGCCGGTGAGCCAGCGTTTACCGGTTGCTCTCTCAAGCAACCGTGAAGCGCGCTGGTAAACACGCTCGTCACCTTTGCGTCGGTGGTGGTTTTGGGTCCGATCCCGGCAAAGGCGCCGCGGACCAGATGGCCCTCGTCACCCTTTTTGTTGGCTAGCAGCGCAACCACGGCGGCGAGCCGGTCGTGCTCGGCTCCGTCCGGTCCAAGGCTGGTCAGCACGGCGCCGAGTTCAACGCCGTTCAGCACCCCCGCTGCCTGCAATGTCTTTGCGCTTTCGGCCAAAACCCTCGCCTTCTTCGTTCCGTTTGCCAGCACTAGCGAAAGAGGGTGAATGACGAGTAAAGACCCGTTCGTGAGTCTTCCCGATCTTCAGCTCGGCAAGCCGCCGGAAGCGGCGCGCATCGTCGTCGCCATGTCCGGCGGCGTTGATTCGTCGGTCGCCGCCATGCTCGCCGCGCGCTCGGGCGCGGAGGTGATCGGGGTCACGCTGCAGCTCTACGATCACGGCGAAGCGGTGAAGCGGTCGGGCGCGTGCTGCGCGGGGCAGGACATCTATGACGCTGCGCAGGTGTGCGAGAAGCTCGGCATCGCCCACTACGTGCTCGATTACGAGAGCCGGTTCCGGGAAGGCGTGATCGAGCGGTTCGCGGACGATTATGCGCGGGGGCGCACGCCGGTGCCCTGCTCGGTGTGCAACCAGGGGGTGAAGTTCACCGACCTCCACGCCTTCGCGCGCGAGCTTGGCGCCGATGCGCTGGTGACCGGCCATTATGTCCGGCGGGTGGTGCGTAACGGTAAGGCGGAGCTGCACAAGGGCCGCGATCCGGCGCGTGACCAGAGCTATTTCCTGTACGGCACGACGCCCGAGCAGCTCGATCTGCTGCGCTTCCCCATTGGCGAGCTGCCCAAGGCCGAGGTTCGGGCAATGGCCGCCGAAGCGGGACTGATCGTCGCCGCCAAGCCCGACAGCCAGGACATCTGCTTCGTGCCGGACGGCGATTACGCCGGGCTGGTGAAGAGAATGCGGCCGGAGACTGAGGCGCCAGGCGAGATCGTCGCGCTCGATGGGCGGGTGCTCGGCCAGCACAAGGGGATCGTGCATTTCACCGTGGGACAGCGCCGCGGGCTCGAGATCGGCGGGTCGGCCGAGCCGTTGTACGTGGTGCGGATCGAGCCCGAAGAGCGGCGGCTGGTGGTTGGGCCCAAGCAGGCGCTAGCGGTCAGCCAAGCCCTTGTCGGGAGCTGGAACTGGCTCGGCGAAGAGCAGCGGGAGGTCGAGGTCAAGGTGCGCTCGCTGAGCCGGCCGGTCCCGGCGCGGCTGGAGGATGGCCTGATCCGCTTCTATCAACCCGAATTCGGGGTCGCACCGGGGCAGGCCGCGGTTGTGTATGACGGCGAGCGGCTGCTTGGTGGCGGCTGGATCGAGGAGACCCGCGCCGCCGCGTCCACCTTGGCGACCGCCGCCTGACATGCCGCAGCAGCGCAGCGCGGGTATCCTTCTCTATCGTCGTGGCGAAGCGGGTCTGCAGGTGTTGCTTGGCCATCCCGGCGGCCCTTATTGGGCACGCAAGGATGCCGGGGCGTGGATGGTGCCGAAAGGCGCGCTGGAGGCCGGCGAAGAACCGCTCGTCGCCGCCATGCGCGAATTCGCGGAGGAGGTAGGGCCTGTCCCGCCCGGAACGCCCGTGCCGCTCCGCACGGTGCGCCAGAACGGTGGCAAATTGGTCGAGGTGTTTGCGCTCGAAGGCGATTTCGACCCAAGGACGCTGGCCAGCAATTCCTTCGAGCTCGAATGGCCGCCGCGCTCGGGTCGGATGCGGAGCTTTCCGGAGATGGACCGGGTCGAATGGATGACCATGGCTGAGGCGCGCGCCCGTATCCTCGCTAGCCAGGAGCCGCTGCTCGATGCGCTCGACGACCTGCTAGCGGATGCGGCGCGCGAGAAGATAGAGCAGCAGGCCGGCAAGTAGCAGGGCGCCGAGGGTCGCCCAGGCCGCTGCAGTCGCTTGCGTCGCGACGGCCGCGCACAGCAGGATACCGAGCGCGCCGAGCATGATGTCGCCCGGTCCGCGCCGCTCGACCTTGAGCCAGGCGGCGATGGTCACGGCATAGACTGCCATCCGCGCCAGCGTGCTGACCACCGCCAGCCAGACGAAGCCGCCGCTCAGCGCCAAGACGGCAACCAGGCCAGCCATCAGCAGGATGGAGCCGTGGGGTGTTTCCAGGCGGGGGTGCACCGCCCCGATCCAGGCGGGCAGATCGCCGCGTGCGGCGAGTGCATGGCTTACCCGGGGGCTGGCCGTCATGTTGGCGTGAAGGTTGCCAAGCAGGCTGGTCACCGCCGCGAGCAGGACGAGCAGCGCGCCGACGGGTCCGAGCAGCGCAGTGCCGAGCGCCAGCAGCGGCGCCTTTTCGCCCTCCGGAACTGGTGGCGACACCGCCGAATAAGCGAACTGAACGAGGAAATAGAGCAGGGCGATCAGGAAGATCGTCACCAGCATGGCGCGCGCGATCGCCCGCCCGCCGTCCCCCGCTTCGCCCGATACCGCGACGGCATTCTCGAACCCGATAAAGGCGTAGAAGACGAGCAGGATGCTGGCTTCAACCGCGGTGAGCGGCGGGGCTGGGCCGAAGGCGGGAAGCGGAACGGTGACCAGCGCCAGCCCGGCCAGCGCGATCAGAGGCAGGCTTTTCAGCAAGGTGAGGCCGCCGAGCAGCCGGATCGCCTTGGTGGTCCCGGCGATGTTGATGCCGGCGAGCAGCACGATGGCGATGACGATCAGGACGCTCCGCAGCCATGGCGAGGGTGCGATGTCGGTCCAGCGCAGGAGATAGTCGATCAGCACGTGCACGTTGGCCGCGAACGCCGCCATCCGCGCGATATAATAGGTCCAGCCAAGCTCGAACCCGGCGAAGCGTCCAAAGGCGGAGCCATAGACCACCGGCCCGCCTTCGCCCGGCATGGCGGCGATGGCCCGCGCAAACGGAACGGCGATCAGCAGCATGACCAGGGCGGCGGCCGGGAACAGCAGCGCTGCCCACGGGCCGACATCGCCATGGAGAGTTGCCGGAAGCGCGAAGACCGAGGCGCCGACCGCTCCGTTGAAGGACAGCAGTGCCGCGCTGCCAGCACCGACCTTTCGGGGCAGCGCCGGTTGGGTCAAATCCGGAACGTGCCTTCGATCACCGTCCGTGCCTCCCCGCCGAGCAGCACCCTATCGCCGAGGAGACGGCACCGCAAATCGCCGCCGCGGGCGCCAACCTGCGCTGCGGTGAACTCGGCCCGGCCAAGCTCGGCGGCCCAATAAGGCACCAGCGCGCAATGGGCCGAGCCGGTGACCGGGTCTTCGTCGATGCCGTGGTAAGCGGCGAACACGCGGCTGACAATGTCGGTGCGGGTGCCGGGGGCGGTGACCATCACCAGTGCGTCAACGGCGCGGAGACGGGCGAAGTCGGGCGTCACCGCGCGCACGGCGGCTTCGTCGTCGAGCCGGACGAGGATCGCGCCATTGCCGCCTTGGCCGATCCGGACCGGCCCTCGCACGCCGAGCGCGTCCAGCACCGCGTCGGCCTGGCCATCGCTGAGGCGGCTGGCCGGAAGGTCGAGCCACAGACTGCCATCTTTGCGAGTCACGGTGAGCACGCCCGAGCGGGTCTGGAAGCGAACGGCTTCGCCATCCAACAGGATGTGCCCGCTGGCGAAGGTCGCGTGACCGCACAGGTCGACCTCGACTGTCGGAGTGAACCAGCGCAGGTGATAGTCGGCTTCGCCGCCTTCCAGCGGCACGGTGAAGGCGGTCTCGCTAAGGTTGTTCTCGGCGGCGATCGCCTGAAGGATCTCGTCCGGCAGCCAGCCGTCGAGCGGCATCACCGCAGCTGGATTGCCGGTCAGCGGGCGGCCGCTGGTAAAAGCGTCGACCTGATAGAAGGGCAGGGTGATGGGATCGGTCACGTCCGCTCCGTCAGATGGTGGGGCAGCATTCCTTCGCGGTCGGTGTGTCCCTCAGGATCGAGGTGCAGGAAGATCTCGGTGCCGGGAAAGCGGCGCTGGAGGTCTTCTTCGACGATGTCGAGGCGGTCATGCGCCTGACGGACGCTCCAGTCTTCGGGGACCCAGACGTGAAACTGGATGAAGTCGTGCACGCCGCTGGTGCGGGTGCGGACGTCGTGCATGCCCTTGAGCTCGGGATATTCGGCGCAGGCGGCGAGAAAGGCCTCGCGCTTCTCTTCCGGCCATTCGGCGTCCATCAACTGGTTGACGCTGGTCCCCGCGGCCTGCCACGCGCCCCACAGCAGCCACACGGCGAGCGCGATGCCAAACGCCGCATCGGCGCCGCGGATATGAAGAAACTGGTCGAGCACCAGCGCGCCGATCACCGCGCCGTTCAGGAACAGGTCCGACTTGTAGTGGATGTTGTCGGTCTGGATCGCGACCGAGCCGGTCCGCGCGATCACCCTTTTCTGGTAGGCGAGCAGCAGCAGCGTTCCCAGCATCGCCGCGATGCTGACGCCGATGCCGAGCTCCGCATTGGCGGTGGGGGCGCCGTTCAGCAGGCGGTCGATGGCGCGCCAGCCGATGCCGAGCGCGCTGGCGGCGATCAGCACGACCTGGCCGAGCGCGACCAAGGCTTCCGCCTTGCCGTGGCCGAATCGGTGATCGTGGTCGGCCGGAAGCGCAGCGATCCGCACCCCGGCGAGCGTGAACAGGCTGGCGACGAGGTCGAGCGTCGTGTCGGCCAAGCTGCCGAGCATGGCCGTGCTGTCGGTCGCGATCGCCGCCCACGCCTTGGCGACCAGCAGGATCAACGCCATCGCCACGCTGGCCAGCGCCGCGCGCTGGGTCAGGCGGGTGCGTTCAGGGCCGACAACTCTCACGGGTAGAGCAGTCCCTCGGTCCAGCTGCCATCGTCCCGGCGCTCGAACAGGCGCCGGTGGTGGAGGCGGAACTCGACGTCTTCCCAGAATTCGATGCGATCCGGCACCAGCCGGAAACCCGACCAGCGCTCCGGCCGCGGCACGTCGCCGTCGGCAAAGCGAGCCTGTGCCTCCTCGACCCGGCGCACAAAGGTGTCGCGCGAGTCGAGCGGGCGGGACTGATCGCTGGCGTGGCTGCCAATCTGGCTGTTGCGCGAGCGGCTGGCGAAATAATCATCGGCATCGGCATCGCTGACCTGCACCAGGCGGCCCTCGGCGCGGACCTGTTTGCGTAAGGATTTCCAGTGGATGCACAGCGCGCCCCACGGATTGGCGGCGATCTCCTGCCCCTTGCGGCTGTCAAGATTGGTGAAGAAGCCGAAGCCGTTCGGCCCATGCCGGCGCATCAGGACCATGCGGACAGTCGGGCGGCCATCCGGCGTCGCGGTGGCGAGCGCCATGGCATCGGGATCGTTGATCTCGGACGCCTGGGCCAGCGCCATCCACTCGGCAAACAGGGCAAAAGGATCGGTCGGGGGCATGGCGCAATGCCCTTATCCGCTGACCGCCTTGGCAGGCAAGCAATGGCTCCCCTATGTGGTGCGCATGGATCTTTACGCACAGCTGGGGGTGAAGCGCGGCGCGAGCGAGGCCGAGATCAAAAAGGCCTATCGCAGTCTCGCCAAGCAGCTCCACCCCGACCGCAACAAGGACAATCCCCAAGCGGCCGAGCGCTTTTCCAAGATCACGCAGGCCTATGACCTGTTGTCCGATGCCGACAAGCGCGCGCGTTACGACCGGGGCGAGATCGACGAGGAAGGCAATCCCAAGTTCGGTGGCTTTGGCGGCGGTGGCGGTAGCTACGGCGGCGCGCGTCCGGGTCAGGGCGGCGGAGGGTTCGAGGGCTTTCCGGGCGGCGGCGCTGCCGGTGGGCCGGACCTCAGCGACCTGTTCGAAGGCCTGTTCGGCGGCGCCACCGGCCGCCGCGCCGGCGGCTCGCCCTTCGGCAACAGCGCCGGGGCGCGGCCGCGGGCGGCGGTCAAGGGCGCCGATGTCGCCTACCGCCTGACCGTGCCCTTCATCGACGCCGCGACGCTTAGCCCGCAGCGGGTCACACTGGCGGACGGCACGACCATCGAGCTGAAGCTTCCCAAGGGGGTCGAGGACGGTGCCAAGATCCGCCTCGCGGGCAAGGGCGAAGCAGGCCCGGGCGGCAAGGGCGACGCGATCGTCACGGTGAGCATCGAGCCGCACCGCTTCTTCACCCGCGATGGGCAGAACGTGCGGCTCGACCTGCCGGTCAGCCTCAAGGAGGCGGTGCTGGGCGCCAAGGTCAAGGTGCCGACCCCCGATGGCGCGGTGATGCTGAGCGTCCCCAAGGGCGCGAGCTCGGGCAAGGTGCTGCGGATCAAGGGCCGCGGGTTCAGCGACAAGGCGGGAACACGCGGCGACCTGCTGGTGACGCTGATGGTCGACCTGCCCGCCGGCGACGCCGAACTGGAGCGCTTTGTCGAAGGCTGGGCCGGCGCTGCAGGCAACCCGAGGGCGGGTCTCGGCGTCTAACCCGTCGCATGCAGGACATTTCCCCCCATAGTCCCGAAGCCAGGCGCAAGCGGCTTGCGGCGATCCAGGCGCGCTTCGGCTCCCAGGTGGTCGAACGAGTAAGGCCGGGCACCAAGCCGTTTGAAGTGGGCAAGCGCGTGCTGGTCGGCGTCTACAATGACGGCTTCATCCACGCCGGCAACATCGCCTACCTGTCATTGTTGTCGATGTTCCCCTTCTTCATCCTGGCGGCGGCGGTGGCGCAGTTGCTGGGTTCGACCGAAGGCGCGCAGGCGGCGGTGGTGAATGTGCTGGGCTCGCTCCCGCCGTCGATCGCCGCAGTGATCCGTGCTCCCGTCGCCGAGGTGCTGACCGCCCGGCAGGGACCGCTGCTGTGGTTCGGGGCGCTGGTCGGTTTGTGGACCGCGTCGAGCTTCATCGAAACCATCCGCGACATCCTGCGCCGCGCCTATGGTGTCAAATATACCGCACCGTTCTGGGAATATCGGCTGATCTCGGCAACCTTCATGCTGGGCCTCATCCTACTGCTGATGATCGCGCTGGCGACCACCGTGCTCTTGAGCTCGATCGAAGCGTTCATCGTCGCCAAGGTGCCGCAGCTCGCCTCCATCGAGGACACGCTGACGCTGCTCAGGATCGTGCCCGCGCTGGCGCTGTATCTCACGGTGTATCTGACCTTCGTGGTGCTGACCCCATCGCGCTATCGCAAGCGGGGCTGCCGCAAATGGCCGGGCGCAGCGCTGGTCACCTTGTGGTGGATCGGCACCGCCACCCTGCTGCCCAAGGCGATCAGCCTCGCGGGTGGTTACGACCTCACCTACGGCAGCCTTGCGGGCGTGATGATCGCCTTGCTGTTCTTTTTCACGGTTGGCCTCGGCGTGGTGATGGGTGCGGAACTCAACGCCGGACTGGCGGAAACCGATGCGACGGCGCTAGAGGGCGAGCATTATGCCGGACCGCACGCCGCGACCCTCGAGGTCGAGGCGCCCGAGCCCGGCGAGAAGGTCACAATCACGCCAAGCCAGGCCGAGGAAGTGCCGGCAACGGAACGGGCGGTCGTCGAGGCGGCCGAAGAGGGGAAGATCGTATGAGCGGACTGATGAGCGGCAAGCGCGGCCTGATCATGGGCCTGGCGAACGACCGTAGCCTTGCCTGGGGCATCGCCAAGCAGCTTGGTGAGCAGGGTGCCGAGCTGGCGTTCAGCTATCAGGGCGAGGCGCTGGAGCGCCGGGTGCGCCCGCTGGCCGAAAGCCTCGGCTCCGACTTCCTGGTCGATTGCGATGTCGGCGACATGGACGCGCTCGACCGCACCTTTGCCGCGATCGAGGAGCGCTGGGGTGGGCTCGACTTCATCGTTCACGCCATCGGCTTCTCCGACAAGAACGAACTGCGCGGGCGGTTCGTCGACACCAGTATCGACAACTTCCTGCTGACCATGAACATCTCGGTCTACAGCTTCGTCGCCTGCGCCCAGCGCGCCGCCAAGCTCATGAAGCCGGGCGGGTCGATGCTGACCCTGAGCTATTACGGCGCAGAAAAGGTCATCCCGCATTACAATGTCATGGGCGTCGCCAAGGCCGCGCTCGAGACCGCGACCAAATATCTCGCCGCCGACCTCGGCAAGGACGGACTGCGCGTCAATGCGATCAGTGCTGGGCCGATCAAGACCCTGGCGGCGAGCGGGATTGGCGACTTCCGCTACATCCTGAAGTGGAACGAATTGAACTCGCCGCTGCGCCGCAACGTCAGCATCGAGGATGTCGGCGGTGCCGGTCTGTATCTCCTCAGCGATCTCGCCAGCGGAGTCACCGGCGAGATCCACCATGTCGATGCCGGCTACAATGTCGTCGGCATGAAGGCCGAGGATGCGCCGGACATCGCCACGGTGTAAGTCCGCTCTGCGGCGACCTTACTTCTGGTCGCCGTAGATCTTCATCAGCGTGTAGAGATAGTCGCGGCTGTCGAGCAGCGACTTGATGCGGATCCGCTCGTTCAGGCCGTGCGCGCCGTTGCCGTCGGCTTCGGAGAAGGACCCGGAGATGCCGTAGGTGGGGATGCCCGCCGGGGTCAGGAACGCCCCGTCGGTGGCGCCTGCCGACATGGTGCGGACCAGCGGAACGCCCGGAAACATCTTGGCTGCCAGCGTCTCCGCCGGGCCAAGCACCTTGGGGTCGAGCGGCGGCGGGTTGGTGCCGGCATTGCGGATTTCGGGAATGGTCACCGACACCTTGGGATCGTTGATGGTGCGGATCAGCACCTGCTGCACTTCCTGCGCGTTCGAGCCCGGGAAGATGCGGCAATTGATGTTCGCCCGTGCCCGCTGCGGCAGGGCGTTGGTGGCGTGCCCAGCGTCCAGCATGGTCGCAACGCAGTTGGTGTGGAGGATCGCATTGTCGCTGGGATCGCGCTCCAGCAGCGTCCGTGCCTGTTCGTCGCCGGGATTGGCGAGGAGGGCGGCAATGGCGGCCTGCTGGTCGGCCGGGCGGGTCTTCGCCATGCGGGTGAAGTAATCGCGGGTGGTGGCGTTGAAGGTCACCGGGAACCGCAAGGCCTCGATCGCGGTGACGGCGTGCGCCAGGTGATAGATGGCGTTGTCGGGCACCGGGCGCGAGCTGTGGCCACCGGGATTGGTGACCTCCAGCGTGTAATTTTGCGACAGCTTCTCGCCGACCTGGATGCCGAGGAACTGGGGCTTGCCGCTGGCGTCCAGCCGCCCGCCGCCCCCTTCGTTCACCGCAAAGGCGGCATCGATCAGGTCGCGCTTCTGTTCGGCGAGGTACTTCGCGCCGTTGAAGACGCCGTTGGTTTCCTCGCCGCAGGTCAGCGCCAGCTTCAGCGTGTGCCGTGGCTTGTAGCCTTCCTGACGATAGCGGATCAGCGTGTCGACGAAGATCGCGGCCATGGCTTTGTCGTCGGCGGCGCCCCGGGCGTAGTAGAAGCCGTCTTCCTCGATCAGGGTGAAGGGATCGCGGGTCCAGTCCTCGCGCTTGGCTTCGACCACGTCGATGTGGGCGAGCATGAGCACCGGCTTCGCCTTGGCGTCGCGGCCGGGATAGAGGACGACGAGGCCGCCTTCCTTGGGATGCTCGGGCACTGCGAAGGGAATGAGGTCGGTCTCGGGGATGCCCGCCGCCTTGAGCCGCGCCGCCATCCGGCTGGCCGCCAGCGTGCAATCGCCCTGCGAGAGCGTGGTGTTGGTCTCGACCAGTTCCTTGTAGGTCGCGCGGAACGCCGCTTCGCCGGGTCGCTGGGCAAGCGCGGCGGTGGAGGTGAGCAGGGCGGCCAGTCCAAGCGCGAGCGACGAGTTCATTGATGTTTCCCCAACCCCAAAGAGCCGGGGCATGAGCGAGGCTATCGCAGTCGCTGACGCTTCGCCAGATGGTCGCTTGCAAGCCGGCCTTCCCTCCGCGAGGCTGCGGCATGGCTGCTTCCGATCCTGCCACGCCGCATCAGCCGATCTCGCGCAAGTCGCTGGCGGTGGCGGCCTTTTCGACGGTCGTCGAATGGTATGATTTCACGCTCTATCTCTACTTCGCAACGGTGCTCGCGCGGCTGTTCTACGGCGGCAGTGGCGAAGCCTTGTCATTCACGCTGGGGAGCTTTGCGCTCGCCTATCTGATGCGGCCGCTCGGCGCAGTGGTGTTCGGGCATGTCGGCGATCGGCACGGGCGGCGGGCGATGCTGCTGTGGTCGGTGGCGCTAATGACTGCGGCGATGCTGGCGACCGCGCTGCTTCCGACGAGAGCAGAGATCGGTGTGGCGGCGGGCTGGGCGCTGTTCCTGCTCCGCTGCGTGATGGGGTTCTCGGTCGGCGGCGAATATAGCGGGGTGGTGGCCTACCTTCTCGAAGGCGCCAAGGCCGAGCGGCGCGGGCTTGTTGCGAGCCTTGCCTCGGCGGCGAGCGAGATCGGCGCGCTGCTGGCGGTCGGCGTCTCGGCGCTGACTGTGGCGTCGATGAGCGAGGCGGACCTGGCAAGCTGGGGCTGGCGGATCCCGTTCTTCGTCGGGGCGGCACTGGCCGGAAGCGTGTGGATCGCGCGTAGCTCGATGCAGGAATCGCCCGAATATGAGCGGCAGGTGGTGGCCGGGTCAGTGCCGGTTTCGCCGTGGCGGCACGCGTTCGCCAACCACAAACTCGGCATCTTTCGCGCGTTCTGCATCTCGGCGTTGGGCTCGATCACTTATTATGTCGGGATCACCTACGTGCCCGCCTTCCTGACCACGGCAGGGCGATTGAGCGAGGCCGATAGCCTGTGGCTGGGCACGGCTGCGGCGGTTGCGGTGATCCTCGTCACGCCGCTGACCGGCATCCTGTCAGACCGGGTCGGGCGCAAGCCGGTGCTGGTGGCGGTGGCGCTGCTTTCCGCAGTGCTGCCGATCACCTTGTTCTCGCTGATGGGCGAAGGGGATCGCGGGCAGGCGCTGGTCGGGGCCCTGTTGCTGGCCTGCGTGGCCGGCGCGATGAGCGCGGTGGGCGCGGTCGCCACTGCCGAGCAGTTTCCGGGCGAGGGGCGAGTGACGGGACTGGCGTTCGGCGCGACCGGCGCCACCGCCATCTTCGGTGGACTGACGCCGTGGCTGGCCGAGCGGCTGGTCGCAGTGACCGGCAAGGCGAGCATGCCGGGCGTGATGATCGCTG
The DNA here is from genome assembly GCF_049896405.1 of Sphingomonas sp. LHG3443-2. NCBI lineage: Bacteria > Pseudomonadati > Pseudomonadota > Alphaproteobacteria > Sphingomonadales > Sphingomonadaceae > Sphingomonas > Sphingomonas sp. LHG3443-2. The sequence goes on along the minus strand of NZ_JAFCUG010000001.1, from coordinate 165,271 downwards.
CTGTCGCCGTGGCGGTGCTGCCGGTCTTTCTGACGCTTCGCGAGACGGCGCCGATCAAGCGCGGCTGACCGGAGACCGCCAAGCGACCCGCGTCCGCCATCGGTCGAGTGACTTGGCGTATTATAGATGTGACACGCCCGTTGGTCGAAGCCACGATGATCGCTGTCTGCAGGCGGCGCAAGCGTTGCGTGTCGGATGTCGGCCAATCGGGGGACACGCGTCATCGGGACCAGTCATTGCTCAGCCAATGATCAGCCCCGCCTCATGACGCTCACGGATGGCCGGTGTCAGAGCGTCAGGGGTCGGTCCAGCACCGATCCACCAGTATCACAGGGGCAAGTTCTTCACATGCATGTTCGTTTTTCCGCCGCCGCCAGCCTCCTCAGCCTCGCCGCCGCGACCCTGGCCCCGGCACCCGCCGCCGCACAGTCCGCGCCGACCGCGAGCCAGCCTGCGCCACCGCCATCCCGCGAGCGCGCGCAGACCGTCACCGTCACCGGAAGCCGTCCGCAGGTGATCGACGCGCCCGACCGGCTGAGCTTCAATGTCGCGAACGACCTTGGCGCGCAGACCGGCAGCCTTGCCGACGCGCTGCGCAATGTGCCGGGCGTCGAGGTCGATCTCGAAGGCAAGGTCAGCCTGCGTGGCGACCCTGGGGTCACCATCCTGGTCGACGGCCGCCCCTCGGGGCAGCTTCGCGGCGAAGGCCGCGGCGACGCGCTGCTGGCGATGCCCGCCAACGGGATCGAGCGGGTCGAGGTCATCACCAATCCGTCCGCGGCGATGAGCCCGGAAGGGTCGGGCGGCGTCATCAACCTCATCACCAAGAAACAGCGCGCCGCCGGCACCACCGGCACCGTTCGCGCCAACGCCGGGCTGGAGGGCCGGGGCAGCGTGTCGCTCAACATGGCCCGCAGCCGGCCGGGGCTGACCATTTCGGGCGAGGCGGCCTATCGCCGCTTTACCAACGAGATTATCGTCACCCAGGACCGCGAGCGGTTCGTCCCCGGCGGTGCCAGCCTGCTCAGCCGGCAGGAGCAGTTCCACGACAATGTCGCGCAGGGGTTCAACAGCCGCTTCGGGGTCGAATACGATCTCGACAAGACCAACCGGCTGACCGGTGAGATCAGCTATCGCCGCAACCAGCTCGAGAGTGATCGCGACGAAAGCTTCATCGGCAATGCGCTGGAGCCGAGCTTCACGCGGCTGAACGATCAGGAGATGCGGCAGCGCATCCTTGGGCTGCGCACCTCCTGGCGCAAGACGCTGCCGGGCAAGGACCACAGCTTCTCGGTCGATCTGGCGCACGATACGGGCGGCATGAACCGCCTGCTCGACGGCCGCATTACGCCGGCGGTCGGCGCCGACATCTTCGAGCGGATCGACAATAACATCGACCGCAACGAGACGCGCTTCAAGGCCGATTACAAGAAGCCGCTGGGCGAGAACCGCTCGCTCAACCTTGGCTATGAATATGAAGGCTCGAACGCCGACTTCGACTTCACCGGCGCGCGCGGATCGGCGCCGAATGCGCTGGTGACGCAGGCCAATCTCACCAACCGGTTTGACTTCTCGCAGGACGTCCACGCGCTGTACGGCACCGCGCAGGTCAACAGCGGCAAGTGGGAGTTCCAGCCCGGCCTCCGCCTCGAGCAGGTCGGGCTGAACCTGTTCCAGCGCACCGACGATGCCCGTTACGAGCAGGATTACTTTCGCGTGTATCCGACTCTGCACATCGGCCGGGCGCTGAGCGAGCGGACCAAGCTGCGCGCCAGCTACAGCCGGCGCATCCAGCGGCCGGGGCCGTTCGAGCTCAATCCCTACACCTTCTACGTCGACGCGCGGAACATCCAGCGCGGCAATCCCAACCTCAAGCCCGAGGTGACCGACGCGTTCGAGACATCGCTGCAATATCGCAAGGACGCGACGTTCATCTCGCTGACCGGCTTCTACCGCCGCTCGCGCGACATGTTCACCGAGATCCTGCAGACGCTGCCCGACGGCGTGCTGCTGCAGACCCGCGCCAACCTTGGCCGGGGCAGCCGTCTCGGGCTCGACGCGATCCTCAACGGGCGGCTGAGCAAGACGCTCAACTACCAACTGTCGGGCACGGTGCAGCGGATCGAGCTCGATCCGCGCGGCATTGCCGGCACCTTCGGCAAGGTGTCGGGCATGGTCGGATCGGTGCGCGGCAGCGTCAACTGGCAGCCGAGCCCCAAGGACTTCATTCAGGTCAGCGGCAATTACCAGGGCAAGACGCTGATCCCGCAGGGCTATCGCCTTGGTGGGGGAATCGTGAACGTTGGCTACCGGCGCAAGATCGACGACAAGTTGTCGCTGCTGGTGACCGGGCAGAACATCCTCGACAGCGCGCGACAGGAAGTGGTGATCAACACGCCCGCCTTCCGTGATCGCCTGAAGTTCAGGGTTCGCGGGCGGGCGGTGCTGTTCGGCCTCGCCTACAACTTCGGCCAGGGCAACAGCCGCCGCCCGCAGCCGCAAGGCTTCGATTTTCATCCCAGCGCCGGCAGCGTCGGGCAGTAAAGCCACAGTTGGCGCGAGAGCTGCAAAAGTCTCTCGCGCCCCATTGCCCTTGTTGTTACCACTGGCATCAAGGGGCAGGGGATGTTTTCATGAAGTCTGTTGGTGCGTGGGTGAAACGGCATCCGATCTGGTCGGGGCTGATCATCCTCGTCGTGGCGCTGATCGTCTACCAGATGCTCAAACCCAAGACGTATGACTATGTCTACGTCAGCGAGACGGTCACCCGCGGCGAAGTCGTCCGCAAGGTGACCGCCAGCGGCAAGCTGCGGGCGCTGAACACGATCAAGGTCGGCGCCGAAGTGTCGGGGCAGGTCAGCCGGGTGGCGGTCGACTTCAACACGCCGGTCAAGGCCGGGCAGGTGCTGGCCGAGATCGATCCCACGCGCCTTCGTGCCCGCGTCGAGCAGGCCCGGGCGCAGGTCGCCACCGCCGAGGCTGCGCTGGCGACCGCCAATGCGGCCGCCGGCCGCGCGGCGAGCGATGTCGGCATCCAGAGCCGGGAATATGAGCGGCGCAAGGCGCTTGCCGGGCGCGGGTTCACGTCGCAGGCTGCGCTTGACGCCGCCGGCGGGTCGCTCGCCACCGCCGAAGCGTCACGCCGGAGCAGCGGCGCACAGATCGCCACCGCGCGGGCGCAGATCGTCCAGGCCCGCGCCGAACTGTCCTCGGCGATGCTCGACCTGTCCCGCACCCGCATCATCGCCCCGACATCGGGCGTGGTGATCAACCGGCTGGTCGAGCCCGGCTCCACCGTCGCCGCCAGCTTCCAGACGCCCAACCTGTTCGAGATCGCCGCCGACACCAGCCGGATGCAGGTCGAGACCAGCGTCGATGAAGCCGATATCGGCGAGATCCAGACCGGGCAGGAGGTCAGCTTTACCGTCGACGCTTATCCCCGCGACCGGTTCAAGGCGGTGGTGCGGCAGATCCGCAAGGCGGCGGTCGAGACCAACAATGTGGTGAGCTACCTCGTCATCCTCGACGTCGACAACAAGGACGGCAAACTGCTTCCCGGCATGACCGCCAACGTCGAGATCGTTACTGGCCGGATCGCTTCGGCGCTGCGAGTGCCGACCACTGCGCTGCGGTTCCGGCCGAGGGTCGGCGACCGTCCCAAGAGCGTTCCGCCCAAGGGCAGCGAGACGGTCTATCTCGTCGGGGTCGAGCCCAACAAGCCGACTCGCAAGATCGTGAAGACGGGGCTGGCCGGCGAGGAATTCGTCGAGGTTCGGTCGGGCCTGAAGGCCGGCGACAAGGTGCTGGTGCGGACTCGCTCGACCGCCCCCACCAAGGGGGGCGGTGACGACGAGGACGACGTGGAGGTCAGCGTTGACTGAGCCGCCGCTGGTCGAAACCCGCGATCTCCGCAAGGAATACAAGCTCGGCGGGGAAACGGTGCACGCGGTGGACGGCGTTTGGCTGACCATCCGGCGCGGGGAATTCGTGGCGGTGATGGGCGCCAGCGGATCGGGCAAGTCGACCTTCATGAACCTCGTCGGCGCATTGGACCTGCCCACGGAGGGCGAGATGCTGTTCGACGGGCAGGAGCTGGCGCACCTGTCGTCGGACGAGCTGGCCGCGATCCGCAACCGCAAGATCGGCTTCGTGTTTCAGCAGTTCAATCTGCTCGCCCGCACCAGCGCGCTCGACAATGCGGCGACCCCACTGATCTACGCCGGCGTGCCGCTGGCCAAGCGGCGGGAGCGGGCGGCGGCGAAGCTCGCGGCGATGGGTCTCGGCGACCGGATGGACCATACGCCGGCCAAGCTGTCGGGTGGCCAGCAGCAGCGCGTCGCCATCGCCCGCGCGCTGGTGACGGAGCCGCTGATGCTGCTGGCGGACGAGCCCACCGGCGCGCTCGACACCGCGACCTCGGAAGAGATCATGCGGCTGTTCACCCAATTGAACGAAGGCGGCATCACCGTGGTGCTGGTGACGCACGAGCCCGACATCGCGCAATTCGCCAAGCGCCGCATCCTGTTCCGCGACGGCAAGGTGGTCGAGGACCGCCCGGTCACCGACCGGCGGCTGGCGGCGTGAACATCGGCGGCTTCATCGCCGGGCGCTTGGTCGACGTCGGCATCGCGCTGACCGCGCTGCGCACCAATCTCATGCGCTCGATCCTGACTGCGCTCGGTGTCATGATCGGCGTGTTCGCGGTGATCCTGGCAATGGCGGTCGGCAGCGGGGCCAAGGTGTCGGTCGAGGAAACAGTGGCGCAACTCGGCTCCAACATGGCGCTGATCTTTCCGCAGGAAGAAGGGGGCCGCGGCGGACCCAACACGGCGCCCGGCAAGATTACCGAGCGCGATGCGGTGGCGATCGAACGGTCGATCCCCGGCGTCATCGCCGTCGCTCCGCAGATCCGCGCCAACATCCAGCTCTCGATCCCTGCCAAGCAGGTGACCACCAGCGGCATTGCGGTGACTCCCGGCTATGCGATCGCCTCCAATACGGGAATCGAAAGCGGGCGGCTGATCGAGGAAAGTGATGTCCGCTCGGCTGCCCGCGTGGTGGTGCTGGGGCCGACGGTCGCCACGGCCTTGTTCGCCGACCTTGAGCCGGTCGGCCAGACCGTGCGCCTCAACAAGGTACCGTTCCGCGTGATCGGCGTGCTGGCGGGTAAGGGATCGAGCCTCGGCAATGACCAGGACGATGTGGCGCTGGTGCCGCTCAGTACCGGGCGGCAGCGTTTCACCACCTCGCTTCGCGGGCCGGACGACCTGTCATTGCTGTTCGTCGGCTTCGATCCCGCGATGGACCTTGGCGACGGCAAGCGCGAGCTGGTTCGGCTGCTGCGCACGCGCAACAATGTCGAGAAAGGCCAGCCGCAGCCGTTCGCCGTCCGCACCACCGAGGAATTTCAGGAAGAGACCAGCACGGTCACCGCGGTGTTCCAGGCGGTGCTGGTCGCGATCGCCTCCATCTCGTTACTGGTCGGTGGGATCGGCATCATGAACATCATGCTGGTCAGCGTCACCGAGCGGACCCGCGAGATCGGACTTCGGATGGCGCTGGGCGCGCGGCGGCGGGATATCCGCAACCAGTTTCTGGTCGAAGCGGCGGTGCTGTGCATCATCGGTGGGCTGCTCGGCCTTGGCCTTGCCGCCGTTGCCGCGCGCGCCTTTGAAGCATTTGCGGAGTTCCCGGCGCCGATCGGCATCGGCACCGTGCTCGGCAGCATCGCCTTTAGTGCCTTCATCGGACTGTTGTTCGGCGGTTATCCGGCGATCCGCGCGAGCCGGTTGAGCCCGATTGAAGCGCTGCGCAGCGAATAAGGCGCGTCAATCTTGAATTAGGCGAACCGCGGCATAGGCTTGCCCATCAATCAGGGGGTTTAACCGTGTCGATTCGCTTGCTCTGCGCCTGCGCAGCCTTTGCCGTCCTGCCTGCCGGAAACGCCGTTGCAGCGGCAGTGCCGACCACCAAGGCCACCGCGCCGAAGGAGGAGGCCAGGCCAAAGGCCAAGGACCCGGCTGAGATGATCGCCGGGATGCTGGTCATCATGGACCGCTTCTTCCCGGCCGGGCCGGAGCCGGAGCCGGCGCGCCTCGCACTCGCCCGCAACGCCACCATGACCATGTTCCCGAAGGGCACTTACGCGGAAGGGATCAACAGCTTCATGGAGGGCATGGTCGACCGTGTGCTCGGCATGAGCGAGGCCGATTTCGCTGCGCTCGGCCCGGCGCCCAAGCTCAAGAAGGGCGAGAAGCCCAAGGTGCCGAGCAGCCTTCCTTTGCGCGAGGAGATGGCGAAGAAGGACCCGATGTTCGACGCCAAGGTCGCCGCCGGCAAGGCGTTTGCCCGGACCATGTTCGTGAAGATGGGCGACGTCGCCGAACCCAAGTTCCGCGAGGGCATGGCGCGTTCGCTGGCGCGCAAGTTCGATGCCAAGCAGCTTGGCGAGATCCAGGCGTTTCTCGCGACCCCGACTGGCGCCGCCTACGGCCGCCAGATGGTCGGCATGTGGTTCGACCCTGCCGTGATGCGCGGTTCGATCGAAGCGCTGCCGGAGATGATGGCGCTCCTTCCCGACATGGCGAAGGAAGGCGAAGCGTTTGAAAAGATGATGAAGGACAGCCCCAAGCCTGCCGCCAAGAAGTAAGGGCGGACCGGCGCGCCGTCAGCCTGCAAACGGATCGCGAACGAGGATGGTGTCGTCGCGGTCGGGTGAGGTCGAGACCAGCGCCACCGGACAGCGGATCAGTTCTTCGACGCGGCGAATGTATTTGATCGCCTGCGCCGGAAGATCGGCCCAGCTGCGGGCGCCCGCGGTGCTGTCCGACCAGCCCGGCATCTCTTCGTAGATCGGCTTCACGCGGGCCTGGTCGGCGGCGTGCGGGGGCAGATAGTCGAAGCGCTTGCCGTCGATCTCGTAGCCGACGCAGATCTTCACCGTCTCGAACCCGTCGAGGACGTCGATCTTGGTCAGCGCGATGCCGGTGATGCCGCTGACCGCCGCGCTCTGGCGGACCAGCACCGCGTCGAACCAGCCGCAGCGGCGCTGACGGCCGGTGACGGTGCCGAATTCGTGGCCGCGTTCACCCAGGCGCTGGCCGTCGGCGTCGTCGAGCTCGGTCGGGAAGGGGCCGGAGCCGACGCGGGTAGTGTAAGCCTTGACGATGCCGAGCACGAAGCCCGCCGCGCCCGGGCCCATGCCGCTTCCGCTGCCGGTGGTGCCGGCGACGGTGTTGGACGAGGTGACGAAGGGATAGGTGCCGTGGTCGACGTCGAGCAGCACACCCTGCGCGCCTTCGAACAGGATTCGGCGGCCTTGGCTGCGGGCTTCCTCGAGATCGACCCACACCGGCCGGGCGAACTGCAGTACGAACTCGGCAATCTCCGCGAGATCGTTCTCGAGGCGCGCGCGGTCGACCGGGCCCTTGCCGAAGCCGGCGCGCAGCGCGTCGTGATGGGCGCACAGGCGGTCGAGCAGCGGATCGAGTTCGTCGAGATGCGCGAGGTCGCAGACCCGAATGGCGCGGCGGCCGACCTTGTCCTCATAGGCCGGACCGATGCCGCGGCGGGTAGTGCCGATCTTGCCCGCGCCCGACGCATCCTCGCGCAATGCGTCGAGGTCGCGGTGGATGGGTAGGATCAGCGGGCAGGTCTCGGCAATGCGCAGCACGTCGGGCTCGATCCGAACGCCCTGGCCGCGCAGCTTGTCGACCTCCTCGCGCAGCCACCAGGGGTCGAGCACCACGCCATTGCCGATGATCGACAGGGTGCCGGTGACAATGCCGCTCGGCAGGAGCGAGAGCTTGTAGACATTCTCGCCGACGACCAAAGTGTGGCCGGCATTGTGACCGCCCTGGAACCGCACCACGCAATCGGCGCGGCTGGCGAGCCAGTCGACGATCTTGCCCTTGCCCTCGTCGCCCCACTGGGCGCCGATCACGGTAACATTACCCATGCGTCGTCATTCCTGCTGCTGTTCGGAACAGCGGACCCGAGCCGTGTTCAGCGCGCTCCTATTGGTTCAGCGCCGCAACGTCCAGAACGACGGTCAGAAGCTCAGCGGCACCACTTCGCGCACGCCTTCCAGCGCGCACAGCCGTTCGACGACGGCGGGCGTGACCGGATCGTCGACCGCAACCAGCGCCACCGCTTCGCCGCCCGCCTTGCGCCGGCCAAGGTTGAAGAAGGCGATGTTGATGCCTGCTTCACCAAGCGTCGTGCCGAGCTTGCCGATGAAGCCCGGCGCGTCGTTGTTGACGATGTAGAGCATGTGGCCAGCAAGATCGGCTTCCACCGCGACCCCGAAGATGTCGACGAGGCGCGGGGCCGAGTTGCCGAACAGGGTGCCGGCAACGCAGCGTTCACCGGCGGGGGTGGAGGCGGTGACGCGGACAAGCGTGTGGTAATCGCCTTCGCGCTCGTGGCGCACTTCCTTGACGTCGAGCCCGCGTTCTTTGGCGAGGACGGGCGCGTTCACCATGTTCACGGTCTGGCTGTAGGTACCCATCAGGCCGGCCAGCACCGCACCGGTGATCGGCTTCTGGTTCAAGGCAGCCGCGGCCCCCTCGACCTCGATCGACACGCCGCGGACCTGCTCGCCGAGCACCTGGCCGAGCAGTTTTCCGAGCTTCTCCGCCAGCGCCATGTAGGGCTTCAGGCGCGGCGCTTCCTCGGCGCTGAGGCTGGGCATGTTGATCGCGTTGGTGACGCCGCCCAGCAGGAGGAAATCGCTCATCTGCTCGGCGACCTGGATCGCGACATTGACCTGCGCTTCGGTGGTGGAGGCGCCGAGATGCGGGGTGGAGATGAAGCCGGGCGTGCCGAACAGCGGGCTGTCGGTGGCGGGCTCGGTCTCGAACACGTCGAGCGCCGCCCCGGCGACCTGGCCGCTGTCGAGTGCGTCCTTGAGCGCCGCTTCGTCGATCAGCCCGCCGCGCGCGCAGTTGATGATGCGCACGCCCTTCTTGGTCTTGGCCAGCGCCTCGCGGCTGAGGATGCCGCGGGTCTGGTCGGTCAGCGGCGTGTGCAGCGTGATGAAGTCGGCGCGGGCGAGCAACTGGTCCAGCTCGACCTTTTCGATCCCCAGCTCCAGCGCCCGTTCGGGCGACAGGAAGGGATCAAAGGCAATCACCTTCATCTTGAGCCCGAGCGCGCGGCTGGCGACGATCGAGCCGATGTTGCCGGCGCCGATCAGGCCGAGCGTCTTGGCGGTCAGTTCGACCCCCATGAAGCGGTTCTTTTCCCACTTGCCGGCCTGGGTCGAGGCGTCGGCCTCCGGCAGCTGGCGAGCGAGGGCAAACATCAGGGCGATGGCGTGTTCGGCGGTGGTGATCGAATTGCCGAACGGCGTGTTCATCACCACGATGCCGCGCTGGGTGGCGGCCGGGATGTCGACATTGTCGACCCCGATCCCGGCGCGGCCGATCACCTTGAGGTTGGTGGCATGATCGAGCAGCTTGGCCGTCGCCTTGGTCGAGGAACGGATGGCGAGGCCGTGATAGTCGCCGATGATGGCGGCGAGCTCGTCCGGGGTCTTGCCGGTGATCTCGTCCACCTCGATCCCGCGCTCACGGAAGATGGCGGCGGCGCGGGGGTCCATCTTGTCGGAAATGAGGACGCGGGGGGTCATGCCTTGGTCTCCTGGTAGGCCCAGTCGAGCCACGGCCCGAGGGCCTCGATGTCGGCGGTGTCGACGGTCGCGCCGCACCAGATGCGGAGCCCCGGCGGGGCGTCACGGTAACCTGCGATGTCAAAGGCGGCGCCTTGCTCTTCCAGCAAGGCGGCCATCTTCTTGATGCGCGCTTCGTCGGAACCTTCGACCGTCAGGCAGACGCTGGTCTTGGAGCGCGAGGCCGGATCGGCGGCGAGGTGGCCGAGCCAATCGCGCGCGTCGACGATGCGATCCAATGCGGCGGCGTTGGCGTCGGAGCGGCGAATGGCCCCGTCGAGTCCGCCGATGCTTTCCACCCATTCGAGCGCGCTGATCGCGTCCTCGACTGCCAGCATCGAGGGCGTGTTGATCGTCTCACCGACAAAGATGCCTTCGATCAGCTTACCCTTGCTGGTCAGCCGGAACAGCTTGGGGAGCGGCCAGGCCGGCGTATAGCTTTCCAGCCGCTCGACCGCGCGGGGGCCAAGGATCAGGACGCCGTGCGCGCCTTCGCCGCCGAGCACCTTCTGCCAGGAGAAGGTGGCGACATCGATCTTGTCCCACGGCAGGTCGTAGGCGAACACCGCGCTGGTCGCGTCGGCGAAGCTCAAGCCCTCGCGATCGGCGGCGATCCAGTCGCCGTCCGGCACGCGCACGCCGGAGGTGGTGCCGTTCCAGGTGAACAGGACGTCGTTCGACCAGTCGACGTAGCCGAGGTCGGGAAGCGCGCCATAGTCGGCACGGATCACCGTCGGTTCGATCTTGAGCTGCTTCACCGCATCGGTGACCCAACCTTCGCCGAAGCTTTCCCACGCGAGCGCAGTTACCGGACGAGCGCCCAGCATGGTCCACATCGCCATCTCAAAAGCACCGGTATCGGAGCCTGGGACGATGCCGATGCGGTGGGTGTCCGGAAGCTTCAGATTGGCACGCATCAAGTCGATGCAGCGCTTCAGCCGGGTCTTGCCGATCTTGCTGCGGTGGGAGCGACCGAGGCTGTCGGTCGATAGGTTGGAAGCGGTCCAGCCGGGCGGCTTGGCGCATGGCCCCGACGAGAAATAGGGGCGTTCCGGACGCACGTCCGGCAGTGGATTCGTCATGTCAAACTCTCCTTACAGAGAGCACGCGCCGCGTTGGGACGGCGTGGCCCGCGGCCGCTCTACAGCATGGTTCACGCGGCGCAAGCACGCAGGTGATTCTGTGGATAAGTTCCCCATCCCGGTCTGATATTCGGGCGATTTCGCTCAACTCACCGCTCAACCTCCCCGACTCGTCCCGGAGCGGGAACGAAAAGGTTGTTTTCGTTAACCGTAGCGGGTCTTTGGATGGTGACCGAAGCAGTGGGGGCAACGCTGCGTCGGTCCGGGGCTGGGGAGCTCCTGACAATTTGGAAGCCGATCACGCCGCCTTGCGGTGGCGCGAACGGGCTTCTTGAAACGTGAATGAGCTAGGAGCTTAGGTTCTATGACGCATGCCATCCGAACAACGGGACTGCTCCGCAGCCGCGACCTGTTCGTGCATGACGGCACCAAGCTCCGTCGCATTCGCCTTTCCGCCCCCCTCCAGTTCGCTTTCTTTGTTGCCGCCGCCCTGATGCTGGCCTGGTCGGCTTTTGCCGCCGCTCATTTCATCCGCGGTGACCAGGCCGTGGTCGTTTCCCAAGGCGGCAACGGTGATCTGCAACAGCTCGCCAACGCCGCCGAACAGCGCGCCCGCCTGATCGAACAGCGCCAGAAGGTGCTCGCCACCATGCTTGCCGGCGGTGACGTCGATCCGGCCGCCCTTCCCGAAGTCAGCGATGCCGGCTCGCTGCCGGCCGCGATTGCCGCGCCGCTTGACCGCGCCGAAGACAAGCTTGCCGCCGAAGAAGCCGCTGCCGCCGAGCGACTGGAGCTTCGCTATCGCACCGCCACCCGCGAACTGAAGAAGCTTGGCCTCTCGCCGCAGCGTCTCGCCGTTGGCGGTCCGTTCGAGCCGGCGACCAAGAGCGATCCGACCTTCAAGTCGCTGTTCAACAGCTGGAAGAAGCTCGATTCGCTGCAGGACGGCGTGATCGCGGTTCCGTCCGACAAGCCGGTCAAGACCGCCTCCTTCACCTCGAGCTTCGGTGTTCGCAGCGATCCGTTCGGCCGCGGCGCCGCCATGCATGCCGGCATCGACCTTGCCGGTCCGGTCGGAACGCCGATCTACGCCACTGCCGACGGCACGGTGCAGGAAGCTGGTTACAACAATGGCGGCTATGGCAATCTCGTGAAGGTCGATCACGGCCGCGGCATCGAGACTCGCTACGGCCACTTGTCGGCCTTTTCGGTCCGTCCGGGTGAGCGCGTGAAGCGTGGCCAGGTGATCGGCCGCATGGGGTCGACCGGCCGCTCGACCGGCAGCCACCTTCACTACGAAGTCCGCATCGACGGCCGCGCCGTCAATCCGATCCCCTTCATGCGCTCGACCGACTATCTGGTCGCCATCAAGAGCCGCAACGGCCACAGCATGGATCAGATCGCGCTCGGCGGTCCGACCGGCGGCAAGCGCTAAGCTCGCCAGCTTGAGGGTGCGGGTGACGCACCCTACATGGTTCTTGTGACCCAGCTTACCCTCACCGAATCCGCGGCGCGCCGCGTGGCGTTCATCGCCGACAAGCAGGCCAAGCCCGCCGTGCTGCGCTTGGCCGTGGATGGCGGAGGTTGCGCCGGCTTCACCTATCGCTTTGCACTGGGTGAGCCGGAGGAAGGCGACACGGTGGCCGAGACCGGCGGCGTGCAACTGGTCGTCGATCCGGTCAGCGTCGACCTCCTCGACGGCAGCGAGGTCGATTATGTCGAGGACCTCGGCGGCGCGGCGTTCAAGGTGAAGAACCCCAATGCCGCCAGCGGTTGCGGCTGCGGATCAAGCTTCGGGATCTGACCCTCGCCTTGGGGGTCGAGGCTGGCTAAGCCGGGTCCCATGAAGATCGCGACCTTCAACATCAACGGCATCCGTGCTCGCCTACCACGTCTGCTCGAATGGCTCGAGCGGGAGCAGCCTGACGTTGCCTGCCTGCAGGAACTGAAATGCGCCGACGAGGCGCTGCCCGTGCTCGACATCGAGGGCGCCGGCTATCGCGCCGTGTGGCACGGGCAAAAGGGCTTCAACGGGGTCGCGATCCTTGCTCGCGGCGAAAGCCCGCACCTCCGCCGCGTCGGCTTGCCCGGCGATCCCGACGATACGCACAGCCGCTATATCGAAGCGGAAGTCGGTGGCATCGTTATCGCGTCCATCTACCTTCCGAACGGCAATCCGGTGGGCACCGAGAAATTCCCTTACAAGCTGCGCTGGATGGAACGGCTTCGCGAGCATGCGGCGGGGTTGCTTGCAGAAGAGCGGCCGGTGGTCCTGGCGGGCGACTGGAACGTGGTGACCGAAGATCGCGACGTCTTTTCGGTCGCCGCGATGCAGCATGACGCGCTGATGCAGCCTGAGACACGCGCGGCGTGGCGTCGGATCCTGCACCAGGGCTGGACGGACGCGCTGCGCGCGCTGCACCCCAAGGAAGAGCGGCTCTACACCTTCTGGGATTACACCGCCGGCTGCTGGCAGCGTGACGCGGGGTTCCGGATCGATCACCTGCTGCTCAGCCCGCAGGTCACCGATCGCCTGACGGCCGCCGGGGTCGATCGCTGGGCCCGCGGTCAGGAGAAGGCCAGCGATCATGCACCGACCTGGGTGATGCTGGACTAAAGGCTAGGTTAGCCCAGAGCGAGACTGGATTTGATTAACGGCAGTTAATGCGGGTAGGCCTGTCCAGGCCGATTCTCCCGTAGAGGACTGTTGCGTGAAGATTGACGAGGACTGGCCCGAGCGTCGTCACCGCCACGACGTCGAACTTTTGGCCGAAGTCCATTACCCCGACGGCCACACCAGCAAGGCCGCCGTGTCCAACCTGTCGCTCGACGGCTGCCGCCTGACCGGCTGGTTCCGGATCGGCGACCGTCTCGAACTCACCATTCCCAAGATCGGGCGGGTGCGTGGGCAAGTGCGCTGGGCAGTCGGCGGTCACGCCGGCATCCGGTTCGAACGCGCGGCGGTGGCCGACGGCACGGCTGATTAGAGCGCTTTTTCGTAGATGCGGTAGATCTTGCTCCGCTCCGATCCCCGCAGGTCGGCGATCGCCAGCATGCCGCCATTATCCTCCAGCACCCAGCCGAACTCGCCATGGCTGGCGCCATAATGGTCAACGCTGTTCTTGCGGCAATATTCGATCATCATGAAGGCGAGTTGCCCGGCGAGGCGGCCGCCCTGATGCTTCTTGGCGACGCCCATCAGCGGCACACGCATCCGGTGCACCCGCGGCTTGCGGAGGCGCCACAGGAGCTTGGCCCAGCCGAACGGGAACAGATTGCCATCAAGGTCGCGGGTCAGTTCGTTGATGTCGGGCAGGGTGATCATGAACGAAGCGGGTTCGCCGTCGACCTCGCAGATCACCACCAGATCCTCGAAGATGATCGGCTTCAGCTTCTTGCCGGCATAAGCGATTTCGGACGGGGTCAGGGGGATGAAGCCCCAATTGTCCGACCACGCATCGTTGAGGAGATTGAGGATGATCGCCGCTTCCTCGTCGAACCGGCTCTTTTCGACTTCGCGCAGGCGGATACGGCTGGAGCGCTGGCCGGCCTGGATCAGGCGCTGGGCAAGCGGTTCCAGCGGAACGCGGATGTCGAGCGCGTAGCAGTAGAGGTCCTTGGCCTTGGTGTAGCCTTGGGCTTCGATCTGCGCTTCGTAAGCCGGTCGGTGGTGCCCCATCATCGCGGTGGGCGGATCGTCGAAGCCTTGGATTTCGAGGCCTGGTTCATCCCAGATCGAAATGCTGATGGGCCCGAGCGCACGGGTCATCTTGCGGTCGCGCAGCCACTGTTCGGCGGTGGCGATCAGAGCCGGGCCGGCTTCCTTTTCGCTGTCGAGCACCTCGTACATGCCCCAGTTGCCGATCCCGGGACCCATGTGCTCGAGCACCAGGCGGTCGATCTGCGCCGAGATGCGACCCACCGGACGGCCGTTCCGCTCGGCCAGGAAGAAGGCCGCTTCGCCATGCTCGAACCACGGGTTCTCACCTGGCGTCATCAGGCCGAGCACTTCGGATTTCAGCGGCGGCACCCAGACGGGATCGTCCTTGTAGACGTCCCACGCTAGGTCGACGAAGCGCTTCTTGTCGGTCTTGGTGGTGACCGGCCGGATGACGAGATCGGACATTGGACGCCTTATTTGAGGAGGCCGCCGAGGATGCCGCGGAGCAGGCGGTTGCCGAGCGAGCGACCGACCGACGAGGCGGCGGAGCGGGCCGCGGACTGGACCGCCTTGTCGAACATGGTCGGGCGCGCCGCTTCGCGGGCCTGGCGTGCGGCTTCGCGCTCGGCGGCGACGCGCTCGCGTTCGGCGAGGCGGTCGGCTTCGCGCTGACGACGATCGGCTTCGCGCTGGGCCAGGGCATCCGCGCGGGCCTGCTCCTTGGCGAGGCGGGCGTCTTCCTTGGCCTGCAGCGCGGCGGCCTTGGCTTCTTCCTTTTCGGCGCGGGCTGCATCCGCGGCGGCGGCAGCTTCGCCGGCCTTGGCCTTGAGGATTTCCTCGGCGCTGTCGCGGTCGATGGCGGTGTCGTACTTGGACCCGATCGCGTCGGTGCTGACGAAGATGGCGCGCTCCTGCTCGGACAGCGGGCCGACCCGGGTCGCGGGCGGGCGGATCAGCACCCGCTCGACCGGCGAGGGGCTGCCGTCGGGGAGCAGCAGCGAGACCAACGCTTCGCCGACCTTGAGCTCGGTGATGGCGCTGGTGACGTCGACCTCGGGGTTCGGTCGGAAGGTCTCTGCCGCGCTCTTTACCGCCGCCTGATCGCGCGGCGTGAAGGCGCGCAGCGCATGCTGGATCCGGTTGCCGAGCTGGCCTGCGACCTTGTCGGGAATGTCGATCGGGTTCTGAGTGATGAAATAGACGCCGACGCCCTTGGATCGGATCAGCCGGACGACCTGCTCGACCTTCTCGAGCAAGGCAGGCGGGGCGTCATCGAACAGCAGGTGGGCTTCGTCGAAGAAGAAGCAGAGCTTTGGCTGATCACTGTCCCCGACCTCGGGAAGCAGTTCGAACAGCTCGGACAAGAGCCACAGGAGGAAGGTGGCGTAGAGGCGCGGGCTCGCCATCAATTTGTCGGCGGCGAGGATGTTGACGATCCCGCGGCCGTCTTCGCCGAGTTTCAAAAAGTCCTCGAGGTCGAGGGCCGGCTCGCCGAAGAAATGATCACCGCCCTGGTTGCGGAGCTGCAGCAGGCTGCGCTGGATGGCGCCGATGGTGGGTTTGGCGACATTGCCATATTCGAGCGTGAGCTCATCGGCGCGCTCGCCGCAGGCGACCAGCATCGCCTGAAGGTCGTCGAGGTCGAGGAGCAGCAGCCCTTCCTTGTCGGCGACGTGGAAGGCGATGGTGAGAACGCCTTCCTGCACTTCGTTAAGGTTCATCAGCCGGGCAAGGAGCAGCGGCCCCATCTCGCTGACGGTGGTGCGGATCGGGTGGCCTTGCTTGCCGAACAGGTCCCAGAATTGCACCGGGCAATCGCGATAGTGCCAGTTGGTGATACCAAGCTCGGCAGCTCGGGCGGCGAAGATCTCGTGGGTCTTGGCGGTGGGGGAGCCAGCCATGGCAAGGCCCGCCAAGTCGCCTTTCACGTCGGCGACGAAGGAGGGAACGCCGGCGGCGGAGAAGCCTTCCACCAGACCTTGCAGCGTCACCGTCTTGCCGGTGCCGGTTGCGCCGGCAATCAGGCCGTGGCGGTTAGCGCGTTTCAGTTCCAGTTGCTGCGGTGCTGCCCCGCCGCTGCGTGCGCCGATGAAGATGCTGACCATGATCCGAACCCGTCCCTCGCTTGGGCGGAAAGCCTAGCGAGGGACGGAAGGATAGGCGAGAGGGTCAGCGGCGAACGATGTCGACGCCGATCGGATACTCGGGCAACTGTCCGCGCTTGACGAACAGCAGCACCGCCGTGCGGCCGGCCCGGCGCGCCGCATCGACGGCGGTCGCCACCTGCGCGGTAGTGGTCACCGGCTGCCGGTTGACCGACAGGATGACGTCGCCGCGGCGAATGCCCTTTTCGCCGGCATCGCTGTTGGGATCGACATTGGTGACGACGAGACCGCGGGTGGTTGCCGGCACGTTGACGGCGCGCGCGATGTCGGCCGTCAGTGGCTGCAGCGACAGGCCGAGCGCCTGGCCGGCGGGGACGGCCGGGGCATTCTGATCGTTGGGATCGAACGCCTGGCCCTCCGGCGTGGCGCCGTTGATCTTGGCGAGTTCCTCATCGGTCGGGCGCTGCGCGACCACGGCGTTCAGCGTCTGGCGCCGACCATCGCGGAGCACTTCGATCGGCACGCGCTGACCGGGGGTGACGTTGGAGATGAGATAGGAGGCGGTCTCATCCGGGGTAACGCTGCGGTCGCCGACACGGACGATCACGTCGCCCTGCTGCAACCCGGCGCGCTCGGCCGGCTGGCCTGGCACCACCGAACGAACGAGTTCGCCGCTGTCCTTGGGGATGCCAAGCGCGGCGGCGCTGCTTTCGTCAAGCGGAAGCAGGCCAATGCCGAGGTAGCCGCGCTGCGGACGCTGGCCGCGGCGCAGGCTGTCGATCACCGGGCGAGCAAGTTCGGCAGGGATCGCGAGGCCGATGCCGACGCTTGCGCCCGTCGGGCTGATCAGCGCCGAGTTGATGCCAATGACGTTGCCGTTGAGATCGAACATCGGGCCGCCGCTGTTGCCCATGTTGATGCTGGCATCGGTCTGGATATAGCGGTCGTAGGCGCCGGCGCCGGTAATCCCGCGGTGCAGGGCCGAGATGATGCCGGCAGTAACGGTGCCGCCAAGGCCATAGGGATTGCCGATCGCCATGACCCAGTCGCCGACGCGGGCGCGCTGGCTGTCGCCCCAGCTGACAAAGGGGAAGCCGTTGCCTTCGACCTTGAGCAGGGCAAGGTCGCTGGCGGGATCGCGGCCGATGATGCGGGCGGGAAGCTCCCGCCGGTCGGTCATGATCACCGTCACACTGTCGACCGTTCCGGTCCCGCCGGCACCCTGAATCAGGTGGTTATTGGTGACGACATAGCCGTCGGCGGAAATGAAGAAGCCGGACCCGAGCGACCCGGACTCCCGGGTCTGCGGCGCGGCTTCACCCTGGCCTTGACCGCCCTGGCCCTGACCGGGCTGGCCGAAG
This sequence comes from Sphingomonas sp. LHG3443-2, assembly GCF_049896405.1. Lineage (NCBI taxonomy): Bacteria > Pseudomonadati > Pseudomonadota > Alphaproteobacteria > Sphingomonadales > Sphingomonadaceae > Sphingomonas > Sphingomonas sp. LHG3443-2. The sequence goes on along the minus strand of NZ_JAFCUG010000001.1, from coordinate 147,392 downwards.
CGGCGCAGGAATTCGGCGAGCGGGTCGCTTTGCCCCTGGCGCACAGGCACGCGCTGTTTGGTCTGGATGTTGACCACCGCCGGCTGAAGCCGTGCAGCGAGGTCGGCGAAGGACACGGGGGCACCGCGCGGCGGCATGGCCGCAGGGGCATTCTGTGCGACCTGCGCGCCGACCGGTCCGGGGGCGACGATCGAGAAAGCGCTCCCGCCGATCAGCAGGGCAGCCGCGACACCATAGGCATAGCGCACTCTGGGAGACTCCTTGGCGAACTTCATATGGTCTTCAACTTCCCTTGAGTAGAGGCCTGTCGCATTTCTGCTAGGTCAAACGCCTGAACTGGCGATTGACGGCATCAGCGCCCACCCCCCCGGGTGAACTCTCGCAGGAATTCATTCTGCGGAGAGAGGATTACATTCGTCGGACGGGCTTTGCCGTCTTCGCCGACAAAGGTCCGCTGATAGGCCTGCATGGCGCGGTAGAAGTCGTAAAAGGCCGGGTCCTTGCCGAAGCTGGCGGCATAGGTGCTCGCGGCCTGCGCGTCGGCTTCGGCGCGGATAACCTGCGCCTGCCTTGCACCGGTGGCCCGGATCGAGCGGGCTTCCTGCTCACGCGCGGTGCGCATTCGCTGGTAGGCGCTCTCGAGCGGAGTGCCGCTGGGAAGATCGGCACGCTTGATGCGAACATCAACGATCTGCACGCCATATTGGCGTGCGATGGTGTCGAGGTTGCGGCGGATGTTTTCCATCGCGCCCTGCCGCTCGGGGCTGAGCAGGTCGGCGAAGGGGCGGCGGCCAAGCTCGTTCCGAAGCACAGAGCCGAGGATCGGGCGAAGCGCATCGCTGACCCGCTCTTCCGAGCGCGCGCGGATGTACATGCGAAGCGGATCGACCACGCGGTAGCGGGCGAAGGCGTCGACCTCAAGCCGCAGCTGGTCGGTCGACAACACCTGCTGACGCTCCATGTCGACATCGCGGACGCGCTTGTCGATCCACACGATCTCGTCGACGAACGGGAACTTGAGCGCAATGCCAGCCCCGTTGCCGCCGATCACCTGGCCGGAGATGGTGCGATTGAGGATCCGGTCCGGCTTGCCGAAGCGGACAATCAATGCCTGGCGGGTTTCGGGGACGATCACCACGCTCGATAGGAGGGTGATCAGCAAGGCGAGGATCACGAACCCCGCGACAAGGGGGCGGCGAAGCAGCGTGTCGATCATCGGCCCGCTCCTGCGCTCGGCGCCTGGGCACCCGGCTCGGCAATCGCCGCTGCGGGGGGCCTGGTCTGGTTCAAGGGCAGGTAGGGCGTCACGCCCGGTGCCTCGACGATGGTCTTGTCGACGTTCTGCAGCACACGCTCCATGGTCTCGTAATACATGCGGCGGCGCGTCACCTCGGGGGCGAGGCGATACTGCTCATACACCTTGTCGAAGGCCGTTGCTTCGCCCTGGCTTAATTGAGCGAGCTGAAGCGCATAAGCGCGGGCCTGGTTGATGTCGCTCTGCGCGGCTTGCTGCGAGGCGCTGACCGCCTTGAACGCGTCGTTGACCGCGGCAGGGGGATCGGCCTGCTTCACCGCGACGCCCTGGATCAGGACGCCCGACTTATAGGTGTCGAGAATGCGCTGCATGTTTTCCTGCACGCGGTTCTCGATCTCGCCGCGACCTTCGCCGATCGCTTCGTCGAGGGTCACCCCGGAGAGAGCCGCCCGCATGGCGCTTTCGGCGACCTGCTGGATGGTTTCTTCGGGGTTCTGGATCTCGAACAGGTAAAGCTCGGGATCGCGCACGTTCCAGCGAACGGAATACGCAATGTCGACGATGTTCTGGTCGCCGGTCAGCATCAAGGTTTCCGCCGTGGTCGAGCCAAGGTCGACGGTGCGGATGTTTTCGACGTCGATCTTCTGCACCCGCTCGAAGGGGCTCGGCAGGGTCATGCCGATACCGGGGCCGAGCGTTCGGCTGTAGCGGCCGAGTTGCGTGACCACGCCGCGTTCTTCGGGCGCAATGCGGTGGAAGCTGGTGAAGATCAGCCACAACAGGACAACGGCAAGAAAGCCCCAGGCGATCAGCGACTTGCTGGGCGGGCGGGCACCGCCACGGCCCCGGCCGCCGCCGAAGCGGGCACGGCCGCGGGCGAGGAATTCGTCCAGGCTGGTGACGCTGGCGCCCGGCCCGCGCGGGCGACTCGCCCCAGGCGATCCCCACGGGCTGGATGGCCCCGGGTTCTCCGACCCGCTTCCGCTGCTCGGCGGCGGGGTCGGGCCGCTGCCCGAACCCCAAGGTCCCTTGTTGTCCGCAAAAAGGCCGCGCGCGCGTGCCGCCCACCCCGGTGTCATGTTCATGGGGACAGATATAGAAGCGGGTGCGGCATTTAACAGTGGGGGCGGAACAATGAGACCTTGTGCCGGGTCCGAGGAGGCTTAACTGCGCTCGCCATGACCCTTGATCCCTCCTTGTTCGGCGCCGATGCGCCCCGCCTCCGTTCGACCCGGCTTGCCGAGGGGGTGGCGACGCTGGTGGTGGATGCGACCGGGCTTGGCGACGCCGATCGCGCGGCGTTGGAGGCGCGGCTGAAGGCGCGGGCAGGGGCGGAAGCCGGCGTGTCCGAGGTGCGGGTCGCGATGACCGCAAGCAAGGCCGCCGGCCCCAAGTTGATCGCGGTGGGCGCTGGCAAGGGCGGGGTCGGCAAGTCGACCGTGTCGGTCAATCTGGCGGTCGCGCTGGCACGTCTGGGCCACAAGGTGGGAATCATCGATGCGGACATCTACGGCCCGTCGCAGCCGACCCTCCTCGGCACCAGCGAACGGCCGGAAGCCAAGGACAAGCAGCTGATCCCTGTGGAAGCGCAGGGCGTAAAGCTGCTGTCGGTAGGTCAGCTCGTCAGCCCGGGCCACGCGCTCGCCTGGCGCGGGCCGATGGCCTCGGGCGCCTTGGCACAACTGGTTGAAGGAGACTGGAGCGGCACCGAATTCATCATCGTCGACCTGCCGCCCGGCACTGGCGACGTGCAATTGTCGCTGATCCAGAAGTCGCGGCCGGTGGGCGCGGTGGTGGTCTCGACCCCGCAAGACCTGTCGCTGATCGACGCGCGCCGTGCGATCGACCTGTTCGGCAAGACCAGCGTGCCCGTGCTCGGGATCATCGAGAACATGGCGGGCTATCAATGCCCCCATTGTGGGGAGGCGTCCGACCCGTTCGGAAGCGGCGGTGCGGAAGCGGCGGCGGCGGAGATGGGCGTGCCATTTCTTGGGCGCCTGCCTTTGTCCGCGAGCCTGCGCGCAGAGAGCGACGCCGGGCGACCCCCCGCAGGCGGCGATGGGCCGGCGGCGGCGGCGTTCCGGACGTTGGCCGAAGCGGTGCTGGCGCAGCTCGCCTAGGCGCTCGCCACCGTCATTTCGGGGACCAGCAGGGTCGGAGCGTCGATCCCGCGGCGCAGTTCGAGGTCGCTGGCGGGCTCCAGCGTTGCGAACATCTGCTTCAGATTGCCGGCAATGGTGATCTCCGCCACCGCGGCGCCGATCTCTCCTCCTTCGACCAGGAAGCCTGCCGCGCCGCGGCTGTAGTCGCCGGTCACGGGATTGACGCCCTGGCCGATCAGCTCGGTGACGAGGATCGCGCGGGGGACGGAGGCGAGCAGTTCCTCGCGACTTTTAGCGCCGGGCATCAGCATCAGGTTGGACGGTCCCGCGCCCGGGCTGCCGCCGACGGAGCGGCTGGCGTGGCCGGTGGGCTGGATCCCGAGTTGCCGCGCATCGGCGCTGGTCGCGAGCCAGGTTGTCAGCACGCCGTCGGCGACGAGGTCGAGCGGTCGGCACGGCAGCCCCTCACCGTCGGTCGCGCGGCTGCGCAGGCCACGCTGGCGAAGCGGATCGTCGCGGATGATGATCCCGGGCGCAAACAGCTGGGTGCCGAGTGCGTCCTGAAGAAAGCTGGTCTTGCGCGCAATGGCGCTGCCGGTGATCGAGGCGACGAAGTGGCCGAGCAGCGAGGTGGAAACGCGCGGATCGAAGAAGACCGGGCAAGCACCGGATGGCGGGCGCACCGGGTTGAGGCGGGCGACGGCGCGTGTCCCGGCCTTGCGGCCAATGTCCTCGGCCTCGTCGAGGTCTTCGAGGAAGCGGACGGAGTGCGAGGCATAATCGCGCTGAAGCCCGCCGGCGTCCCCAGCGATGACGCTGGCCGAGCAGCCGAAATGGCTGGAGCGAACCGCGCGGGAGAAGCCGGTGGAGGTCGCCAGGGCGACGAGGCTCTGGCCGCTGCTGGCCGACGCGCCGTTGCTGTTGCTGACGCCCGGCATGGCGCGCGCGGCCTGTTCGGCGATACGGGCGCGCCGTTCGAGATCGGCAAGCGGCGCCACCGTGGGGTCGAACAAGCCGAGATCGACCGCTTCGCCGTTGCTCAGAAGTGCAGGGTCGGCAAGACCGGCGTAAGGGTCTTCGGGTGCCTGACGGGCCATGGCGATCGCGCGCTCGGCCAGTTCGGCGAAACCGGCGCGGTCGAGGCTGGCGGACGAGACGGTTGCGGAGCGATTCCCGTCGAAGGCGCGGAGCGAGACTTCGAACGATTCGCTGTGGTCGATGTCTTCGAGTTCGCCGAGGCGGATCGAAATGCCGCTCGACCGGCTGATCCCGATCATCGCGTCGGCCGAGGAGGCACCGGCCTGGCGGGCAGCTTCGACAAGGGCGGCGGCAAGATCCGCGGCCTGGGGTTCGCTCAACATCGCCGCGATGTAGCGATTAGGCGGCTTGGCTCAACCCTACGGCGGCGAAACCCAGGGCTAGTAGCAGCCCGGTTAAGCGATTGGAGCGGAACAAGGCGAGCGCCTTGTCGCCATTGTCGGGGTCGGCGCGAAACGCTTGCCCGATCAGGTGAAGCGCGGCGGGGAGGAGGGCGAGGAGTGCGAGCGGCTCGGGTCGAACCGACCAGATGGCGAGGCTCCAGCCGATCAGCGCCACGATGTAGAACAGTCCGACGCCGAGCGCGGCCCGGCTGCCGAGGCGGCGGGCGGAGGAGCGGACGCCGACCAGCGCGTCATCTTCCTTGTCCTGGATTGCGTAAAGCGTGTCGTAGCCGACCACCCAGAACACGCTTCCGACCCACAGCCACCAGGCGGCGGGATCGAGGCCGCCGGTGACGCTCGCCCAGCCCACCAGCGCGCCCCAGCTGAAGACGAGGCCGAGCCACGCCTGCGGCCACCAGGTGATCCGCTTCATGAAGGGGTAGGCGGCGACCAGCGCCACGCTGGCGAGCGAGGTGAGCTGGGCAACGAGCGGGAGCTGAAGCAGCACCAGCAGGCCGACGAGGCAGAGAAGGGCGATCAGCACCCAGGCTGCGCGAGGGGAGACCCGGCCGCTGGCGAGGGGGCGGAGGCGGGTGCGGGCCACTTGGGCATCGAGGTCGCGATCGACGAGATCGTTGTAGGCGCAGCCGGCCGAGCGCATCGCAAAGGCGCCGAGCAGGAACCAGAGCGCCAGGTCCCAGCGCCCGTTCACGCCGCCGAGCAGCAGGCCCCACGCGCACGGCCAATAAAGCAGCCAGGTCCCGATCGGCCGGTCGAGCCGCATCAGGCTGGCATAAGGGCGCGCCGACGCCGGAAGCATACCGATCAGGCCGGTGCGCTCGCTATCGGGAACGAGATCGAGGGTGCTCACGAACGCGGCTTAGCCGGTCTCCCGCCAAAGCAGGAGACCCGTTTCAGCGTCAGGCCGCTTCGCGCTCCGGCGAGGCCTGGTTGTCGCCGCGCTTGCGCGGGTGTCCGGTGGCGACGATCCCGCCCGACAGCTTCTTCACCCACGGATAACGTGTCGCGACGTCCTCGGTGTAGCCGAGGTTGAACACGGTGGGGCTCTTCTTGGGCCGCTCCGGGCGGTCGTAGAAGGTGCCAAGCGCACGGTCCCAGAAGTAGCTGGTGATCCCGTAATTGCCGTTCTCGTCGTGGAAATGATGCGCCATGTGGCGCTTCTTCATTTCGGCGATGAGCTTGCTCTTGGGTTTGTAGGCAAGGTGCTGGATGCAGTGGACGAACTCGTACACGCAGGTGGTGAGGAGGCCCGTCGCCAGCGCAATCGCGCCGCCGCCGATGCCGCCGATGAAGTAGCCGACCGGCACCGTCACCAGCGCAATGGTCGGAAGCGTGGTGTGAAGCGCGCCGAACAGCACTTCGAGATGGTTCGGATCTTGGTGGTGATCGTAGTGGATGCGCTTCCAGGTGGAGGCGAGGAAGGGCACCTTGAACATCCAGTTGCTGTGCAGCACCCAGCGATGGAGGCAGTACCAGACCAGCGGATACAGGACGAGCACGACCGCGATCGCCGCCGCGGACTGCGCCGGGGTCGCCGGGTAAAGAGCGAAGACGCCGAGGCTCACCGCGGTGAGCAGGAGATAGCCGATGATCGCTGGATACTGGAAATAAGCGACCCACAAATCCTTGAGGGTCATGCGATCGAGATAATGCGACCGCCTCCAGATTCCGGGCTTAACACTGCTGCTCACGTGCTCTGACCTTGTTGAAATGCAAAGCGGCACTCCTCTTCGAGGATGTGCCGACCAGCCATTATCCTGCCCCGCCAATGCGGCGACAATGGGACAAAGGGTCCTATTGCGGCAGCAGCGCGAGAAGCTCGTCGGGCGTGCCGGTGGGGATACGGGCGCCCTTCCAGAAGAATGTCGGGGTTCCGGTCACGCCATTCAAGCGGGCGGTCATGTCGGCGTTGGTCACCCACGCATGATGCGAGGCATTCGCCAGGCAGGTGCCTGCTTGCATGGTGTTGAGCCCGTGCTTCTGCGCGAGCGCGAGCAGGCCCGAGGCCTTGGCGATCTCGCCGGCATGGCTGACAGGGCCGGCAAGCTCGGCTGCGTAGAGGCGGCTGCGGGTCGCTTCATCGGCGTCGGCCGCCTTGAGCGCGGCCTTGATCGCACCCTGGTCGGCCATCACCGCCTCGATAAAGGCGAGCCGGCGTGAAGGCGCGACGCAGCGGGTGAGGACGGCAGCGGCGCGGTCCTGCGGGAAGATCAGGAAGGGACGCCAGGAAAAGCGCAGGTTGCCGTTCTTGACCAGGCGATCGACCCGGCTGGTGGTCGCGGCGGCGAACTGGCCGCAATGGGGGCAGCCGTAGCTCGCATATTCGGCGAGGAGCGGCGCGCCTGCCTTGCCGAAGGTCCAGCCTTCTGCGCTTTCAACCGCAACGGCGCGGTGATCGGCGGCCGGAGCGGCCTTGGGTGCGGCGGCGGCCGGTGCGGCGAGAAGTAGGGCGAAACCTGCCAGAACTGCTTTCATGGCGTGATTGTTCAACCTTCAGAGAGACTTGGCAAGATCATTCCTCCGACCGGATCAGCACGGTCTCGCCGATCAGGAGGAACAGGAGAAACGGCGCCCAGGCGGCGACCAGCGGCGGGTAGGCGCCGATATTGCCGAGCGCGACGGCGAAATTGTCGACCACGAAATACGCAAAGCCAAGTGCCATCGCGATGGCGGCACGCAGCAGCACCTTGCCCGAACGCGCGAGGCCAAAGGCGGCCATGGCGGCAAGCAGGGGCATGAGGAGCGTCGACAAGGGCTGCGACAATTTGTGGAGGAGACCGGTCTCTGCCTCAGCCGTGCTCACCCCTGCCTGCTTCATCTCGGCAATATTGCCGCTCAGCATGGCGAAGTTCTGGGCGTCGGGATCGACCTTGGCGAGGGTGAAGCGCTGCGGCTCGACCCCTTCCAGGGCGCGCATGGTCGGCTGCTTCAGCACCGCATTCATGGCCGAATCGTAGATGCTGACATCCTCGAGCAGCCAGCCGTTTCCGTCCGGTCGCGCTCGCTCGGCGTTGATCAGGCGCGCGACCGTGATGTCCTGCCGCTCGACCAGCTGGAAGCCCTGGATCCGCACTCCGGTACCGCGGCCGGTCACGAACTTGGCATGGGCATAATCGTTGCCCGCGGTCACCCACACGTCGCTGATGATGCCGCTGTCGGGCGGGACCGGCTGGTAGCTGTTGCTCTCCCAGGCGCTGAGCTGGCGGCTGCCATTCACCACCACCAGTTCGTTGAAGGCGAACGAGGCGCCGGCGAGCAGGATGCTGGCGCCCAGCAGCGGGGCAAGCAACTGGTGGGCCGAAATACCCGCCGCTTTCATCGCCACCACCTCGCTGTTCGAGTTCAGGGTGGTGAAGGTGATCAGCGCGCCGAGCAGAAAGGAGAAGGGGAAGGCGAACGACAGAAGCTGCGGGTAGCGATAGCCAACGTAGCGCCACAGCTCGGCTTCGCCATTGCCGGGCACGGCCAGGATCTTGCCCGATTCCGATAGCAGGTTCAGCATCATCAGCACCATGCTGAGCGACACCAGAACGGCGAGACTGCGCGAAACGTAGAGCCACACGGTGTAACGGGCGAGCCGCCAGGACGGGAAGAAGTTGAGGTTGATCACCGGGCCGCACCCACCCGTCGGCGCGGCTTGGGCAAGAGCCGCTTGATGAAGCTCATCAGCTTGGCCCCGCCGCGTTCCAGCGCTCCGATCGGCTGACCCCCGGGCTTGGTCGCAAGCGTCAGATACATCCACACGATCAGCCCGGCGAACAGGAGAAAGGGCACATACATGACGAGTTCCACCGGAAAATCGCCCCGCGCACCCGCATCCTCGGCCCATTGATTGATCTTGTGATAGGCGACCACCATCACGATCCCGATGAAGATGCCGAGGCTGGAGCTCGATCTTTTGGGCGGCACGGCGAGGGCTACGGCCAGCATCGGCAGCAGCAGCATCAGGATCACCTCAACCAGTCGGAAATGAAGATTGGCCCGGGCCGCGAGGTTTTCCGCGCCGGTGGCACCACCGAAATAGCTGGCGCGGATGATCTCGGGCAGGGTCATCTCCTCCGCGTCATTCTGTGCCCGGGCCCGGAAGCTGTCGATACGCGGCAGCGTGATCGGCAGGTCGTAGCTTTGGAATGCAAGGGTGCGCGGGGTGGTGAAGCTCTGGTTCTGCTGGATCAGCCGACCTTGTTCGAGACGCAGAAGAATGGTGTTCGGATCGTCGGTGGCCAGGAACCGCCCGTGGGCCGCGGTGGCGGTTACCGCGCCGCCTTTCTGGTCGTCGGCCTGCACGAACAGGCCGTGCAGCTGCGTTCCGCCAGCTTCGCTGCGATCGATGCGGATGGTGAAACGCTTGGACAGGTTGTTGAACTCGCCCACCTTTAGGCTGGCGCCGAGCGCACCCGAGCTGAGATCGAAGCGCAGCCGTTCGTAGCCATAATGGGTCCAGGGCTGGAGCCAGCCGACCAGGAACAGGTTCAGCGCGGCGAGCACAACGGCATAGGCCATCGGCACCCGCAGCAGCCGCCCGAAGCCGGCCCCGATCCCGCGCAAGGCGTCGAGCTCGCTCGAGGTGGCCAGCCCGCGAAAGGCGAGCAGGATTCCAAGCAGCAGGCCGATCGGAATGCCGAGCGCGAAATATTCGGGCATCAGATTGGCCAGCATCCGCCACACCACGCTGATCGGTCCGCCGAGATTGATCACGAAATCGACCAGCCGAAGCAACTTGTCGAGCACGAGCAGCATGGCCGCCAGCACCAGGGTGCCGAACAGCGGAATGGCGATCGCTTTGGCTATATATCGGTCGATGAGTGGCATGCGCTTTTTCAGTCCGCCCCTCAACACCATGATTTGGCCGCAAAGCAAGCGCAACGATCACAATTGATCGCTTCCGTGCGTCTGCCGTCCGCTTCCTGAAGCGGAGCTGACGGGCGGTTCGGGTTAGCTTCTGGGTGCCGAGGACTTGTAACCGTGATGCGCAGCCTTTCCCAATTCCTTCTGCCGCAACTGTGGACGGCAGCGGCGTGCATCCAGGCTTCGGCTGGAGGCACCGTCCGCTGATGGGCAAGGCGCGGATCGCACTTCTCAGCAACCCCCGCTCGACCGGCAACATCTCGCAGCTGCCCCGGATCCGGGCGTTCTGTGCCGAGCATCCCGACATCTTCCATTACGAGGTGGAACGGGCCGAGCAGGTCGGCGACGCGCTCAAGACCATCGCGCTGGTCCGGCCCAAGGTGCTGGTCATCAACGGCGGCGACGGCACGGTGCAGGCGGCACTGACCGAACTCGTCAATGGCGGGCATTTCGGTGACGAACTGCCACCGGTGGCAGTGCTTCCGAACGGCAAGACCAACCTCATCGCGCTCGACCTCGGTGCGCAGGGTGATCCGGTGGAAGCGCTGCGTCGGCTGCACCTGATTGCTTCGGGCGAGCTCGAGAATCACCTTGTCGCACGCGAACTGATCGCGCTGACCAATGCGGCGCGGGTCAAGCCCGCGATCGGCATGTTCCTCGGCGGGGCAGGCCTTGCCGACACAATGCTCTACTGCCGCGACAAGATCTATCCGCTGGGCCTGCCGAACGGCGTCAGCCATGTGATCGCCGCGATCGCGGTGCTGTTTCAGCTGCTCGGCCTCACCGGGCGGTTCCTGCCGGCGCGTCCGATCCCGATCGAGGTCAAGGTTCGTCGTCAGGGAACGCTGCGCGGGCGATTCGGCCTGCTGGCGGTGACCACGCTCGAAAAGCTGCTCCTCAACAGCGAGCTGCGGACTGCGCGCAGCGGTTCGTTGAAGCTTCTGGCGGTCGAGCATCGCTCGAGCTCGATGCTGCGCGGGCTGTTCGCCGCGATGGGGGGCCAGCTCGGCCGCAAGAAGCTCGCCGGCGTCCATGTCGAGGAAGCCGACGAGATCTCGATCGAGGGTGCCGGCTCGTCCGTATTCTTGGACGGCGAGATGTTCCAGGCGGGGATCGGCGATCCGATCCGGCTGACCCGCTCGCCGCCCATGTCCTTCGTCCGGCTTGCCGCCTGATCCCATGACCGAGCTGCGGGAGTTGGTCGCCGACGAGCTTCGCATGCCCGTCGATCCACGAGTCGCGGCAATGGCGGCGGCGATCGCAGCGGCACATGGGACGGCGTCGCGAGCGGTGCTGTTCTATGGATCGTGCCTGCGCGATGTCGCGCTCGAAGGGGCGATGCTCGATTTCTACCTGATCGTGTCCGACTACCGCGCGGCCTATGCCAAGCGCTGGCTGGCCGCGGCCAACCGGCTGATCCCGCCGAACGTCTTTCCCTTCGCGCGTGGCGATCTGGCGGCCAAATATGCGGTGCTTAGCGAAGCCGACTTCCACCGCCTGAACGGCCCCGAGACGCGCAGCGTGTCGGTTTGGGCCCGCTTCGCGCAGCCGAGTCGGCTGGTGTGGGTTGCGGATGAAGCGGCGCGGGAGCGGGTCGTGGAGGCGGTTTCACGCGCCGCGCCGACCCTGCTGAGTGCGGCGCTGAGTGCCATTCCCAACGACAAGCCGCCGCTCGAGTTGTGGAAAGCGGCCTTTGCGCTGACCTATTCGGCCGAGCTTCGCGCCGAGAAGAAGGAGCGCGGAGTCAATGTCGTCGACCAGGACCCCGGCCGCTACCTGCGCTTCTTCGGTCCGGCGATGGCTGCGGCGCGGGCGTGCGGGCGGCGCTGCGGCGGATCGTGGGAGCGGCGGCGGATCGAGGGCAAACTCTTGTCCGTCGCTCGGCTCGCCAAGGCGAGCGCGACCTTTGCGGGCGGGGCGGACTATATCGCGTGGAAGATCAATCGCCACGCGGGGACCAAGATCGAACTGTCGCCCTGGCAGAAGAAGCATCCGCTGGTGACCGCCGCGATGCTGCTGCCGAAACTGCTTCGAAGCGGAGCGATCCGCTAGGCGCGACTATTCCGCGGCAAGCAGGAAGTTGATTCGCGCGCTGGCGATCGGCGTGCTGCGGTTCGTCTGCCAAGCAAAGGCTTCGACATTGGCGATCCGGGCGCCGAGCCGCTCGATCGTCGCACCGGCATAGGTGTCGCGGTTCTTGCCGCCGAGCAGGAAATCAACCGTGACCGAGATCGGCTTTGGCCTGAGCCCGCGGCCTTCGAGCGCGCGGGTCAGTTCGCCATAAGCGGCGAATTCGAGCAATCCGGCGATGGCACCGCCATGAAGATAGCCGGGCCGGCCCACCACATCGTCGTGGAACGGCATGACGAACAGGCTGTTGCCGTCCGCGCTCTCCTCGTTGCGCAGCTTCAGCAGTTCGGCATAAGGCGGGAGGCTGTCACTCATGATTGCGGCTCGTAGCGCGTGGTTGCCCGGATTTCGCCCCCTTGTTGCGCTTGGGGGGCGGAAACCGTAGCGAGACAAGCCATGACCGACCGCGAGACACGCAAAGAGCGCATCCTCAAGCTCATCGAGGACTTCAACAAGAAGGGCATCGCTGTGTCGGAAAACACGCGCTTCGCCCAGGACCTCGAATGGGACAGCCTGACGGTGATGGACTTCGTCGCCGCGGTGGAAGACGAGTTCGAGATCATCATTACGATGAACCGCGCGGCCGAGATCGAGACCGTGGGCGCGCTGATCGACGCCGTCGGCGAGCTGGAAGGCTAAGGCGTGACTGATCCTGGCCTCGCCATGACTGCTGACGCAGGCAAACCCGCGCCGCGCGGAACCGCGCCGGACCTGTTCGACAAGTTCCAGCCGCTGATCGACCAGCGCGAGGCGTTGCTGTCGACCGGTGTCACCGACCCGTTCAACCTGGTGATGGAGCGGGTCGAGAGCCCGACCGTCGCCATCTGCAACGGCAAGCGGACGATCCTGCTCGGCACCTACAATTACATGGGCCAGACGTTCGATCCGGACGTGCTCGCCGCCGGTCACGCTGCGCTCGACAACTTCGGGTCGGGCACCACCGGCAGCCGGGTGCTGAACGGCACCTACCAGGGCCACCGCGAGTGCGAGGAAGCGCTGAAGCGCTTCTACGACATGGACCATGCGATGGTCTTCTCGACCGGCTACCAGGCCAATCTCGGGATCATCTCGACGGTGGCGGGTAAGGACGATTACGTCATCCTCGACATCGACAGCCACGCCTCGATTTATGACGGCTGCGCGCTGGGCAACGCCCAGATCGTCGCCTTCCGCCACAATGACGTGGAGGCTTTGGAGAAGCGCCTGAAGCGGCTTCCGGCCGAAGCGGGCAAGCTGGTGGTGCTGGAAGGCGTTTATTCGATGCTCGGCGACACCGCGCCGCTCAAGGAAATGATCGCCGTGTCCAAGGCGGCGGGCGCGATGGTGCTGGTCGACGAAGCGCATTCGATGGGCTTCATCGGTCCCAACGGCCGCGGCGTCGCGGAAGAGCAGGGCGTGCTGGACGATGTCGATTTCGTGATCGGCACTTTCTCGAAGTCGGTTGGCACAGTCGGCGGTTTCTGCGTTTCCAACCATCCCAAGTTCGAGATCCTGCGCCTCGTCTGCCGGCCGTATGTCTTCACCGCGAGCCTTCCGCCGAGCGTGGTCGCCACTGCCGCGACCTCGATCGACCTGCTGCGCGGCGCCAAGGATAAGCGAGACCACTTGTGGGCCAACAGCCGGCGGCTCCACGGCGGGCTGAAGGATCTCGGCTTTACCCTCGGCACCGCGACGCCACAATCGGCGATCATCGCTGTCATCATGCCCGATCTCGAGCGCGGCGCGGCGATGTGGGAAGCCCTGCTGCAGGAAGGGCTTTACGTGAACCTCGCGCGGCCGCCGGCGACCCCGGCCAATATGACCCTGCTGCGTTGCTCGCTTTGCGCCCTCCACAGCGAGGAGCAGGTCGGCGAAATCCTCGGCATGTTCGAAGCCGCGGGCAAGCGCGTCGGAGTTATTTGACGGTCAGCACCCGCCAGTCGCCGGGCAGGTAATCGACGCTCTGGTAATAGGAAAAGGCGCAGCCACCGCTGGCGGTATAAGCGCCGCCCTTGAGCGTGCCGTAGGCGACTGAGCCGAGGAAGATCGGCGCTCCGCTGTCGCCGCGGCGGCATTCGGGGCCGCGCATGGTCACCCAGCTCGAGGTGCAAAGGCCGCCACAGAGGTCGCCCGGAGGGGCGAAGTCGGTCAGCTCGACCTCCGAGCAGGCATAGCCCGAGCTTTCGCCGCGCAAGCACAGCCAGTCGCCTGGCCGGGTCATCGGCCGTGTGGCCCAGCCGGTCACCGGCCGCACTTCGGTCTTGTCGCGATTGCTGAACACCAAGGGCTCGGCCGGGCCGACGCCGCCGTGGATCTGGATATCGTTCTGCGCTGCGCCCCAGGCGCCAAGCATCGGCAGCAGCCGCTCTTCGCCATCAGGCGCGCGCCAGGTCAGGGTGTCAGGGCAGTGAGCGGCGGTGGTGATGCCGACTTGGCCCTCGCCATTTCTGACCACGAAGCCGGTAGTGCAGCGAAAGCGGCGCCCTTCCGCGTTCGGCCCTTCGACCCGCCCACCGCCGATCGCGGCGCTGTCGACCAGTACGGCATCCAGCCGGCGCACTCGCACGGGCAGCCCCAGCCTTGCCGCCAGCAATGTCTCCACCTGGTCAGCGGACCGCGAGTCGCTCCCCGGACGCTGCATCACCACCAGCCCGCCCGTAACCGGGTCGACGCCGGCGCCGCGATAACCGGGGATCAACTGCGGCAAGAGGTAACGAAAACGGTCGAGCAGCCCCAGCGCATTGATGCGGGTGGTCGCCGCCTCGACCGAATAGCGCACCGGGATCGGCAGCCCGTTTGCCTTCTCGATCCGGTCTGACGGCAGCTCGCCGGGAGTAAGCCGTACGAGCAGGTGCCAGTCGGGTCGATGCGCGACGCTGATCGAAGCGAGCCGGTCGCGATAGCGCACACGCAGCGCATCGCTGACGACGATGCTTGCCCGTTGCTGGTCAAGCCGTCGCTGCGCTTCCTCGGCGGTGACACCGAAATTCTTGGCATAGCGCTCGGCGTCCGACGCCAGTGCCTGCTCGGGCGTGAGGCGGACGGGATCAGCCGCCAACACTGGCGTGGCGGCAAAAAGGTAGGCGAGCAGGGCAAGTTGGAAGCGCATCGTTAACCATCTGGCACTAGCCGCATTAACGGGCGGTTGTGCCGTCCTGAGTCGGCAATTAGACTGAGGCGTGATGAGAGCGAGGACCGACGACAGCGGGTTCGACGGACGGCGCTTTGGGGCTGCGGCCGGGGCGACGGTGGCGGCGCTCATCCTGCTTGGCATGGTGCTTCTCGTCGCAATGAGCAACCGCGCGCGTGATTCCGCGCTGGAGCGCGAGCGGCACGCCTATGACGTGACCCTGCTGGTTCGCACCGTTGACGCGACACTGGCCCGGTCCGAAGGCGCTCTCGGCCGCTTCGTACTCGACGAAAATGTCCGCAGCTCGGGCAATATCTACGCCAACGAATGGCGGCTTGCTGGCACCCAGCTGCAGCAGCTGGAGCGGCTGGTCCGGAACGATCCGACACAGAAGCAGCGGGTTGCTGAAGCCCGTTCGCTCTATGTGGAGCACGGCGCCAATCTCGCCCGGGTTGCCCAAGCGGCGGCCGGTGCAAAGGGCGAGGGTGGGGTCGGGCTATTCTACGCCTTCACCCGCGAAGAAGAGGATGGCCCCAAGCCGCTTGGAGCACAGCTTCGCGCCAAATTGTCGGAGATTGCCGCTTCGGAACGCGCCGTGCTTCGTGACAGCATGAGCCAGACGCAATTCTTCTCCGCGCAGGCCGACCGGCTGACCGACTACCTGTCCTGGCTCGGCGTGCTGGTCGGGCTGGCGGCAATCGGGCTGGGCATCCTTGCGTTGCAGGCCGTGCGGCAGAATTACCTCGCCCGCCGCGAGGCCGACACGCTGGAGCAGGCAGTGGCGCTGCGCACGCAGGAACTGTCGGAGGCCAATGAAGCGCTCCGCACGGAAGCCGAAGAGCGCGAGATCGCCGAGGCGCAGCTGCGCCAAATCCAGAAAATGGAAGCGGTCGGCCAGCTGACCGGCGGCATCGCGCATGATTTCAACAACATGCTGGCGGTGGTGGTCGGCGGCATCGACCTTGCCCGCCGCCGGCTCGGAGGGCCCAAGCGGGAGGTCATGCAGCACCTCAACAATGCGATGGACGGGGCGACCCGCGCCGCGGCGCTTACTCGCCGCCTGCTGAGCTTCGCCCGCTCCGAGCCGCTGCTGCCCGAGCGCGTGCTGCCGTCCGACCTGGTGCAGGGGCTGACGGACCTTCTCGACCGCACATTGGGCGAGCGCATCACCGTGCGGGTCGACACGCGCGGGGAATGGCCGATCTTCGTCGATCCCCATCAGCTTGAGAACGCGCTCCTCAACCTCGCGGTGAACGGCCGCGACGCGATGGATGGCGAAGGCACCATCACCATCGCCACCAGCGATCTTGTGCTGACCGAGGGCGAGGTCGGCGATCTGCCGGCGGGCGACTACGTCCGGCTGGCGGTGGCGGACACCGGCAGCGGCATGACCGAGGAAGTGAAGCGCCGCGCCTTCGAGCCGTTCTTCACCACCAAGGAAGTGGGCAAGGGCACCGGCCTCGGCCTCAGCCAGATCTTCGGTTTCGCCCGCCAGTCGGGCGGCGAAGTGGCGATCGACAGCGCGGTCGGCGTCGGCACCGTGGTCAGCCTGTATCTGCCAAGAAGCTTTGTGGAAGCGGCCGAGGTGCGAATGCCCGCAGTATTCGGTGGGGCAAGCCGCGCAAGCGATTTCGTAGGCAGCCTCAGCGGCGCGCGAATCCTGCTGGTCGAGGACGACCCGCGAGTGCGCAGTGCCACGATCGAGGCACTCGAGGACCTCGACTATCAGCCGGTTGCCTGCGCCAATGCCGAGGAAGCGCTGGCCGCATTCGAGAACCAAGCCTTCGATCTCGTCATCAGCGACGTCATCATGCCGGGCATGACCGGTCCCGAACTGGTCCGCACCCTCAAGCGCCGCTTTCCCGAGCTCGGCGTGCTGTTCGTCACCGGTTATGTCGGCGAGGGCGAAGGTGAGGACCTCAAGGGTCACGAACTGCTGCGCAAGCCGTTCACCGTCGGCGCGTTGCAGGATGCGGTGGCGGCGGCGCTGCGGCGGGCGGAGATACCGGCGCGGGTGGCGTGACCTCGTCGCTAGGCGACTAGCCGTGCGATCAGGGCTTGAGCGGCCGCCGGGTTGCGGACCTTCGCGCCCGAGGTGAAGTAGACATAGACGTCGCGCCCGCCGTCGGCCCAGATTCGGACCTGCCTCTCCCATTGGCCGAGCGCGGCAGCGTCATAGCCGGTGTCGACCGTCTCGACGCTGCGCTGGAGACGAGCATAAGTGAAGTCGGCGGTCTGCTCCTCGATACGGACGAATTCGTCATGGTCGGCGATCACCACCGCCATGTTGCGCGCGCGGGCGAGGTCGAGAAAGGCGGGGTCTGCAAAGCTTGGGTGCCGCACTTCCAGCGCATGACGCAACTTCACGCCGTGCTGCACGTCCGGGATCAGGTCGAGGAAACGGGCGAAGTCGTCGCGCTCGAAGCGCTTGCTCTCGGCGAACTGCCAATTGATCGGACCGAGCTTGTCGCCAAGCTCGGTGAAGCCTTGCTCGAGGAACACGGCCATCGAGCCTGCGCTGTCGGCCAGCACCTTGCGTGCGGTGGAGAAACGCGATGCCTTGAGGCTGAACTGGAAGCCGGTGGGCGCCGCATCGCGCCACTTGCGCCAGCTGTCCGGCTTCTGGCGTCTGTAGAAGGTCGCATTGATCTCGATCGTCGTCAGCTGCCGAGACGCAAACTCGAGCTCACGCCGATGCGCGAGCCCCTTGGGGTAGAAGACGCCGCGCCAGGGTTCGTAGGTCCAGCCTCCGATCCCGACGCGAACGGTCATGCTTCCATCAGTGCCGGGAAGAAGCCCTCATGGGCGGAGCGAAGTTCGGCGAGTGACACGCGCTGCTCACCGCCGCGATCGACGAGGTCGAAGGTGATGGCCTCGCCGCCGGTGGTGCCGACGGGAATGCTGAACAGCTGGGCCGCGGCGGCAAGTTCGCGCACGCGATCGGGCTGGCGGGTCGAGACGATCGCGCGGCCCTGGTCCTCGCCGAACAGCATGGCGGCGGGGTTGGGGAGTTCGGCGACGACCGTCATGCTGAAGCCCGTGTCGCCGGCCAGCGCCATCTCGGCCATCGCCACCGCGGCGCCGCCGTCGGCGCAGTCGTGGACTGCGCTGACGAGGCCCTCGGCGATGAGGCTGCGGAGAAGCTCACCGAGCCGGCGCTCGACCGCCAGGTCGACCGGCGGCGGCGCGCCTTCGCGGCGGCCGTGGCAGATGTCGAGCCACAGCGATTGGCCGACATGGCCCTTGGTGTGGCCGAGAAGGAGCAGGGTCTCACCCTCGTTCTTGAGCGCGATGGTTGCGCTCTTTTCCCAGTCCGGCATCAGGCCGACCGCGCCGATCGCGGGGGTGGGGAGGATGGCCGATCCGCCGCCGGTCGCCTTGCTCTCGTTGTAAAGCGACACGTTGCCGCTCACGATCGGGAAGTCGAGCGCGACGCAGGCCTCGCTCATGCCGTGGAGGCAGCCGGTGATCTGGGCCATGATCTCGGGCCGCTGGGGATTGGCGAAGTTGAGGCAGTTGGTCACCGCCAGCGGGGTCGCGCCGACCGCCGAGATGTTGCGATACGCCTCGGCGATGGCCTGCTTGCCGCCTTCGTAGGGGTCGGCATAGCAATAGCGCGGGGTGCAGTCGGTGGTGATGGCGAGCGCCTTGCCGGAGCCGTGAACGCGGACCACCGCCGCATCGCCGCCCGACCGTTGCACCGTGTCGCCGCCGACCTGGCTGTCATATTGCTCCCAGATCCAGCGCCGCGAGGCGAGGGCGGGGGAGGCCATCAGCTTGCGGAGGTCGCCGACGATGTTGGTGCCGGTCGGCACCTCGCCCAGCGGCGCGACCTTGGCCCATGCCTGATAGTCTTCTGGCGACAGCGAGGGCCGGTCGTAGAGCGGGGCCTCGTCGGCCAGCGGTCCCAGCGGGATGTCAGCCACGGTCTCACCCTTCCAGACCAGCTCCATGTGGCCGGTGTCGGTGACTGTCCCGATCACGGCGAAGTCGAGCTCCCACTTGTGGAAGATCGCCTCGGCCTCGGCCTCGCGGCCGGGCTTCAGGACCATCAGCATGCGCTCCTGGCTTTCGGAGAGCATCATCTCGTACGGGGTCATGCCGGTCTCGCGGCAGGGGACGGCGTCCATGTCGAGGCGGATTCCGACGCCGCCCTTGCTCGCCATTTCGACGCTCGACGAGGTGAGGCCCGCGGCGCCCATGTCCTGGATGGCGACGATGGCGTCCGACGCCATCAGCTCAAGGCAGGCTTCGATCAGCAGCTTCTCGGTGAAGGGATCGCCGACCTGGACGGTGGGGCGCTTCTCCTCGCTGTCCTCGCCGAAGTCGGCCGAGGCCATGGTCGCGCCGTGGATGCCGTCGCGGCCGGTCTTGGAGCCCACATAAACCACCGGATTGCCGATGCCGGCGGCGGCCGAATAGAAGATCTTGTCGGTCCGGGCGACGCCGACGGTCATCGCATTGACCAGGATGTTGCCGTTGTAGGCGGGGTCGAAATTGGTCTCCCCGCCGACCGTCGGCACGCCGACGCAATTGCCGTAGCCGCCGATCCCCGCGACCACCCCGGCGATCAAGTGGCGCATCTTGGGGTGGCTGGGATCGCCGAAGCGGAGCGCGTTCAGATTGGCGACCGGCCGCGCGCCCATGGTGAAGACGTCGCGCAGGATGCCCCCGACCCCCGTCGCCGCGCCCTGATAAGGCTCGATGTAGCTCGGGTGGTTGTGGCTCTCCATCTTGAAGATGGCCGCGTCGCCGTCGCCGATGTCGATCACCCCGGCATTTTCGCCCGGGCCGCAGATCACCCACGGGGCTGCGGTCGGCAGCTTCTTCAAGTGGATGCGCGACGATTTGTAGGAGCAATGCTCCGACCACATGACCGAGAAGATGCCGAGTTCGGTGAGGTTCGGCTCCCGCCCGAGCGCATGCAGGATGCGGTCATATTCCTGCGGAGAAAGGCCGTGCTCGGCCACCTGTTCGGGCGTGATCTCGGACATGAGCCGCCCTTAGCCGGGCAGGGCGGACTAGCCAATCCGCCGACCGAAGTTCTCGAAGTTCACATAGGGCGGGGACTTCGCGGCGATGCGTTTCCTGGCCCCTGCGGCAAACCGCTCGAGCCATGGAAGCAGGTGAAATCCTACTTAGCAACGCGATGGCTTTGAGGCGTTCTGGTGTGATCCGGCGACCGGCCGACCGCACCATCGTCGTTTGACGCCATTATCCCTGGTTTGTCAAAAATGTTTCTGCTTGGCGCGATCAAGTCGAACCGCGGACCTGTAGCGTCCCGTTTCGCTCTTCCGGCGCCCTCGCGGCCGCGCATCATGTCCTGATCGGCCTCGTCGACCACGCGCCGTTGACGGCGACCCTGACCGCCAGCGTGAAGGCTGCGATCAAGGACCGGCTCGACGCCGAATATGCCAGCTCCTTGGCCGAAATTGCGGGCGGTGAAGCAAAGAACAAGGGCATAGCGGTCGGGGCGGCGGCCGCGGCAGCGATGCTCGCCAATCGGGCGAATGACGGCGGCCACGGCGCACCGGGCTTTCCCGTCGGATCTGCCCCCGGACAATGGCGTCCAGTCGGCCCGGGCTTTGTCAATGACCCGGGCGGTTGGGTGCGCAACGTGCGGCCGTTCACTTTGCCCACTACGGATTACTTCCAGACACCAGGACCCTGGCCGCTGAACAGTGCCCAATATGCGGCCGATTTCAACGAGGTGAAGGCAGTGGGCCGGGCCACCGGGTCGACCCGGACAGCGGAGCAGACGGCGCTGGCGACGTGGTCGACCAGGCACCCTGTCCTCATGCTGTACGAGGCCTTGCGCCAGGTGTCAGACGCAAGGAAACTCGCGATCAGCGAGGAAGCGCGGCTTTACGCCATGACCAGCATGGCCGGGGCGGACAGCCTCATCAACTGCTTCTCGGAAAAGGCGCGCTGGAGCTTCTGGCGCCCGACGACCGCTATTCAGCTGGCCGACACCGACGGCAATGATGCCACGCAAGCCGATCCTGCATGGACCGCATTCCTGGCTGTACCACCCTACAGTGACGAGCCATCGGGAGCGAACTGCGTCTTCAGCGGCGTGATGAACAGCGCCAAGGCCTTTTTCGGCAGCGACGCAGCAGCGTTCAGCCTCACTGGCGCCGGGTCGACGCGGAACTATACCAAGTTCACCGATGTCGTCCCCAGACGTCATCGAGGCGCGCATCTTTGGCGGCCTTCACTTCCGCAGAGCCGACGTCAATGGCGCCGCCCTCGGGCAAGCGGTAGCCAATTACCTTGATCGCAACTTCTTCAACTGCAGGGCGCCCGGCCAGTGCAAGCAGGAAGAACGCGAGTGACGATCCGTTTTGCCGGAGGTTTGAGCGTGATGCGGACGAAGCATAGGGCGATGGCGTTCGCCGCCGTTACCGGGATTCTCGCCGCTTCTTGTGCTCGGGATCCGGACGTTCCGGATCCCGAGCAGTCCGAAGGGCGCCTGGTTCGAGTCGAAGGGCTGCAGAATGTTTCGGCAGAGGTGACTTCTGCCGGTAACGCGGCTCAATTGCCAAACGTCCTGGCGGAAAGCGCGCGCGTAGAGCGCCCGCTCGTCGATGAAAACCCGATCACCGCCAACGGAGCGCCAGCTAAAGCGGATCAGCCAGCGGGTTGGTGGCCGGCCTTATTCGCGGAAGCGGAAGTAGCTTGACGTCCGCACTGGGTGGAAAGTGGATATTAGAGCTTCAAAGCTTGCAACAAGCTCCCTGGTTCATGATCGTGCAGTGACGGGACTGTGGGGGTCGCCTCGCCAATCCCTTCTACGTCGTCGGTAACGAAGACAAAGCCTCGATCGTTGATGACGCATCTCGCATCGCTGCCGCTCTTAAACGAAACGGCAAAGCTGCCGAAAGCCTGCTCCTCGAAACGGCGGCTCAGTATTCGCTTGCTCGGGTCCGCTTCGATGTCAGCGACGATCGCCTCGTAAGCTTCTTTCGCCTCCATTCGCTCATGGTCTCACGACCAGCGAATGTCCGCAATGCGTCGAAAGCAGACCACAGCCGCCGATGGCCGCACCGGATTGAGCGACCTAGGCCGCTGGCTCTTGCCTACCTGGCCGCAGTCACGCTGCCCGCTGCGCTTGCCAGCATGTGGACCATCGGCTCGGCAAGCGCTCTGCGGAGGTTTGCCGGCGTCAGCTTGAGTTCGATGTCGTTCTGCAGGCACGGCGAGAGTGCCGGCATCAGGGCGCTCACGGCCTCCTTCTGCTCCGCCGATCCTTCCGCTGACAGCACCAGGTTGCGGGCGTTGGGCCAGTCGGTGACGGCGACGCAGTGGCCGAAGTCGTAGAGCCCCAGCATCACGCGATCGACCGGCGCATTCTCGGCCAGCACCGCAAGCTTGGGGGTGAACCACGGAACGTCCTTGGACGCGGCCGGCGCCGCCGGGTTAGGGCGCAGTTCGCGGCGCGCAAAGGCGAGCGCGAGGGGCCCCCGGACCATGCTTGCGGTCACTTCGAGGGTCTTGCCGTCCACCACCAGCAGCCGGTCGTCGAGACAGAGTCCGAGGTCGCCAAGCTCCCTGTCGAAGATCCGGTCTTCTTCGACACTGCCAGGCAAGGTGTTGAACCAGGATCGCACCAGCGGCTCACGCCGTTTGATCGTGCAATCGGCCATGATCTGCATGGCTTTGGGAATGTCGGGTTTTTCGATATTCTTGCCGAGCCGGGTGCCGGTATGCTGCGCCTGGGCGGGAGCCGCGATCGTCAGCATCACGACGGCCGCCGAGGCAGCAGCCTTCCAGAACATGTTACGCACGAATACCCCCACACATACAGTCGTCCGGGCGCGATGCCCCTTCCGCGCCAACCTTTAGAGATCACGCGGTAACGGTTTGCAACGGGCAACTTTTAGCAGGTCAGCAAACCAGCCGATGCCGGCACTGGATCGGGAATGGACATGATCGATCCGGTGCGGATCCGACGCCACTCCCTGCCGGGTCGGACCAGCGCTTCAGCCCAAACAAAAACCCCGGCCTGTGAGGGCCGGGGTTCGGGAGAGGTTAGACAGGCGAAGCTTAGCCGCGGCAGGTGATGGCGCTCTGGCCGGGAACGGTGACCTGGACACTGGCGGCGTCCTTGGTGCCGGTGATGGCGGCGCCGTTCTCGCCCGTGTAGGGCCCGGTGCCTTCCGCCGGGGCGGTGGTGACGGTGGACTTGATGGTGTCCGCGCCGACCCGGAAGTTGGCGCCGGCGGGCTTGCCGTTCCGCTCGGTCCAGTCGATCTCGACGACCTTGTTGCCGTCGCAGCGATAGGTCTTGCTGGCGGCGATGGCGGGGGGAAGCTCCACCGGGGCAGCGTTGGCGATTTCGTTCGCCATCGGGTCGGCGGGGCCTTGCTGGACAATGGTGTGACCGCCGTCGTTGCAGGCGGACAGGGTGAGAACGGCGCCGAGCGCCAGGAGGGGGAGGCGAATGGTCATGAAGGGGCCTTTCGCGTCCGCAGCCTGAACGGTCAATGGCGAAGACTTGCAAAGCGGCTCGATGGGCATAGTTTGAGCGCATGGGGGTAGGAGGAACCGCAATCCAGCGTATCCGCTATGGCCTGACGGGCCTGGCCTTTGTCTTCCTGATGGTCCTGATCGGCACCGCCGTGACCAGCAACGAGGAAAAGCCGCCGGCCAATGAGGTGACCGACATTGCCGAAACGCCGAGCGATCCGCTGGCGGAGCTTGGCGTTGCGCCCGGGTCGGGCGCGGAGAATGAGGCGGGTCCTCCGGCCAAGCGCTGATGCGCTGGGTGCTCCTGCTGGCAGCCGCGGCGCTGGCCGCGTGCGACGGTGGCGCAGCGCCGGCCGGCGCAGCCAAGCCCGATCTCGCGCTCCTGACCAGCCTGCCAATCGCCTTTGGCGAGAGCTTCGGTCTCGAGCGCGCACGCAATCCGCTGCTCGAGGAACTGGAGAGCCGGTTCACCGTGACCCCGGTCGACGGGCCCGAGCAACTGCCGCCCCACGGCCTGCTCCTGGCGGTGCAGCCGCAGGCATTGACGGCCGAGCGGCTGGTCGCGCTCGACAAATGGGTGCGGGACGGGGGACGGCTGGTGCTGATGGCCGACCCGATCCTGCGGTTCGAGAGCGAACGGCCGCTCGGCGATCGCTTCCGGCCGCCGCTGCGCTACGCCGACACCGGGTTGCTGCAGCATTGGGGGCTCCGGCTCGACGATGGGGTCGACGATCGCACCGAGGCGGCCGAGATCGCCTTCGGGCGAGGCATCCGGGTGAGCGCGGCTGGATTGGGCTCGTTCACGCGGGCCGGCGGCGCCTGCACCCTGTCGCCCACGCGGGCCGTGGCGCGGTGCCGGATCGGCAAGGGCTATGCGACGCTGGTGGCCGACGCGGACCTGGCGATGGCGGCGCAGGCGGAGCAGCGCGGCGCCGTGCTGAAGCTCCTTGGCGAACTCGCCCGCTAGGCAAGGCATGGGCGGCGATGGGCCAACATGGCGCGACATGGGATTCGCTGGCTTTTTGGCGTTCACAGACTTATCCACAGCCATCCACAGTAGAACGAGGAGGGAACGTCAGGTCTGAACTGGTGCAGGAAAGCCGCAGAAATCAGCCATAATCCAGTTTTGCCCACGTTTTCCCACGATATCCCATTGAGTCCCATGCCCACCCGCGTTACACACAGTTTGTAGCGCGGGGCTTATCCCATTGATGTTGGGCCGGCGGCGGCACGCAGAATTCCTGCGTTCCGGCGAACGGAAGGGCTTTGTCCACCGCGCGAGGGGAGTTTTTCGCGGTGGCATTGGAGCATCTGTTCCAGGGCAGTGCCTTAAACGGGGTCGATGCGAAGGGTCGCGTCTCCGTTCCCGCCTTCCTGCGCTCCGTGATCGAACGCCGCGGCGACAGCCGCACCATTGTTCTCGCCAAGCACGAGACCTTTCCCTGCCTCAGCGCCTATGATCCCGCCTACGCCGCGCTGAAGCACAGCAAGATCGAGCGCCTGCTGGAAAAGAACGAGCAGGAAGACGGCGCCCAGCTCGCTTATCAGCAGAGCAATCTCCTCGCCTTCGCGGTCAGCGAAGAAGTGCCTTACGACAGCACCGGCCGCATCCTGGTCCCGACCATGATGCGCCGGAAGGGCGGCATTGCCGACCTCGCGCTGTTCCTGGGCGTCGGCGAGACCTTTCAGATCTGGAATCCCACGACGCTCCTCGCGGATGATCGCATCCCCGAGGATTTGAAGGATGTCTGCCGGTATCGGCTCGAGGAACGGGGGCTCGCATGAGCGGGAATCCCCCCTCCGTTGCTCAGGGTGACCCAAGGCCCAAGACGGGTCACTTGCCGGTGCTGGTCGATGAAGTCGTCGAAGCGCTCGCTATTGCCCATGGCGAAACGCACGTCGACGGCACGTTTGGGGCTGGCGGTTATACGGCCGCCATGCTCCGGGCGGGGGCGGGACGAGTGATTGCCTTTGACCAGGATCCGGATGCGATCCGCAACGGGCCCTCACTCGTCCCGGATTCCCGCCTGACGCTAGTTCATGACCGCTTCTCGCGCATGGCAGAGGCGCTGGACGAGCGCGGTCTTCTGCCGGTCGACGGTGTGACGCTGGATATCGGCGTCAGCTCGATGCAGCTCGATCAGGCGGCGCGCGGCTTCTCGTTCCGGGAAGACGGTCCGCTCGACATGCGGATGAGCCAGGACGGGCCGAGCGCGGCCGATTTCCTCAACACCGCCGAGGAAGCCGACATTGCCCGCGTGATCCGCGATTATGGCGACGAGCCCAAGGCGCGCGGCCTCGCCCGCGCCATCGTCGCCGCGCGGCCCTTGTCCCGTACCAGCGAGCTGTCGGCGATCTGCCGCAAGGTGCTCGGCTGGCACGCGGGGATGAAGACCGATCCCGCGACCCGCACCTTTCAGGCGATCCGCATCCACGTGAACGCCGAACTGGCCGAACTCGAAGCCGGGCTGGAAGCGGCCGAGCGGTCGCTGAAGCCCGGCGGGCGGCTCGCGGTGGTGACCTTTCACAGCCTCGAGGACCGGATCGTGAAGCAGTTTCTGCGCACCCGCAGCGGCGCGGCGCCCGCGGGCTCGCGCCATCGTCCGATGCTGGATGCCGGACCGGCCCCGACCTTCCGTGCGGTCGCAAAGCCGGTCGCGCCGAGCGAGGCGGAACTGGCGATCAATCCCCGGGCCCGTTCGGCGCGTCTGCGCAGCGCGGTCCGCACCGATGCACCTT
Source organism: Sphingomonas sp. LHG3443-2 (assembly GCF_049896405.1). Taxonomy (NCBI): domain Bacteria; kingdom Pseudomonadati; phylum Pseudomonadota; class Alphaproteobacteria; order Sphingomonadales; family Sphingomonadaceae; genus Sphingomonas; species Sphingomonas sp. LHG3443-2. The sequence goes on along the minus strand of NZ_JAFCUG010000001.1, from coordinate 121,298 downwards.
ATTCCCCCCGAAAGGCAGCCTGAGCGATGCGTGGTTTTCGTGAAGTCGGCTGGGTCGCGGCGGTCGCCGGTACGGCGCTCGGCTGCTACATGGTCAGTCTCAAGGTCGCCTCCGAGCGTGCGGCGCTGGAGCAGGTCGAGAACAAGATCGTGCTGGCGCAGCGCGACATCCGCGTGCTGCAGACCGAGATCGGCACCCGCGGCCGGCTGGAGCAGCTCGAAAGCTGGAACGTGAAGGTGCTGGCCTTGTCGGCCCCGCAGGCGCAGCAGTTCCTGGAAGGCGAGTTCCAGCTGGCGACGCTTGCCGCGCCGACCAAGAAGGTCGATCCGGCAGCGCCGGTGGTGCTGGCCTCCGCGCCGGCTCCTGCGCCGCAGCGTCCTGCGCTGGGTGACGATGACAACAATGACGGCGAGGCCAAGGCCGGCCCGACTGCGCGCGACCTGATGCAGATCGCGAGCTACCGCCGCGAAGCGCCGCAAGCCGCTGAAAAATCTGTGGATAAGGCGCCTGCGATCAAGCTGCCGCCGGTGAAGACCGCGACCGCAGCTGCTAAGGCTCCGGCCAAGGCGATCCCGGCGACCAAGGCGAAGGCGGAGCCCGCGGCCAAGCTGGTTGCGGCGGTGCCGGTCAAGACCAAGGCGGCGGCGGAGCCCAGGGCCAAGGCCGCGGCCGATACCAAGGCCAAGGCCCCGGCCGCTCCGAGCAAATCCAAGGACGTCAAAGCCCGGCAATGAACGCTCCGACCCCCGTCCTTGTCGCCCGGCCCGAGCGCTTGAAGCTGGTCGGCCAGAGGCGCCAGCTGCTTGGCATCATGCACCAGCGGCTGATGGTCGGGATGCTGATCTTTGGCGCGGTGATCGGTGCCATTGTGCTGCGGCTGACCTGGCTTGGGCTGTTCGGCGATCATGCCGGGCGCCAGTCGATCGCGTCCACCAACTTGCCGTCGCGCGGGGACATCGTCGACCGCGATGGCCAGCCGCTCGCCCGGACCATCGACAGCTGGACCGTGGCGCTTCAGCCATCGAAGGTGATCGGCGACAAGAAGGCGCTCGCCGTCGAGCTGTCGCGCCTGATGCCGGAGAAGGATCCGGCCGGCTGGCTCGCTGAAATCAATTCAGCCAAGAGCTTTATCTATCTCCGCCGCCGCGCCGCGCCGCGGCTGGTGCAGGCGCTGAACGCGCTGGGCGAGCCGGGCATCGCCTTGAGCCGCGAGCCCGACCGCCTGTATCCGCAGACCGACCTTGCCGCCCACGTGCTCGGCTCCACCAATATCGACGGCCATGGCGCGTCGGGGATGGAGCGGGCAATGGACAAGCAATTGTCAGAAGCCGGTACCCGGGGGCAGCCGCTGGTCCTGTCGATCGACGCGGGGGTGCAGCAGGCGCTGGAGCATGAGCTGCTGGCCGCCAAGGCCCAGTTCAATGCGCTGGGCGCCGCGGGCGTGCTGCTCGACATTCACACGGGCGAGGTGCTGGCGATGACCAGCCTGCCGCAGCTTAATCCCAACATCGCCGGAAATTCGGATCCCGAAGCCCAATTCAACCGCGCCACTCTCGGCGTCTTCGAATTGGGCTCGACCTTCAAGCCGTTCACCGTCGCCATGGCGCTGGACACCGGTGCGGTGAAGTCGATGGGGCAGATGTATCCCTGCTACGACCGCTTCCTCCGGCCCAACGGCCGCGCGGTCACCGACACCCATCCGTTCGGCCGGCCGTGCTCGGTCGCCGAGATCATGATGGAAAGCTCCAACATCGGCACCGCGCAGATCGCGGGGCAGGTAGGGACGGAGCCGATGCGCCGGTTCCTCGAAGGCATGGGCTTCCTCGGCAAGGTCGAGGTCGAGCTGCCCGAGCGCGCGCGGTCGCTGACCATTCCCAAGGCGAGTTGGGACACGTCGACCACCATGACGGTCGGCTTTGGCCATGCCATTGCGGTGACCCCGCTGCACCTCGCGATGGGGTACGCGACGCTGTATAACGGCGGCATCTATCGGCCGGCGACGTTGCTCAAGGTCGATCGCGGGCATCCGGTCGCCAAGGGCCGCCGGGTGTTCAGCGAGGAGACCAGCTACAAGATGCGCTCGCTGCTGCGCCTGGTGGTGACCAAGGGCACCGGCAAGAAGGCGGATGCGATCGGCTACCGCGTGGGCGGCAAGACGGGCACTGCCGAAAAGATCATTGGCGGGCGTTATTCCAAGACGGTCAACATCACCTCGTTCGCCGGCGTCTTCCCGATGGACGAGCCGCGTTACGCGATGGTGGTGATGCTGGACGAGCCCAAGGGCACGGCCGATACCTATGGCTTCCGTACCGCCGGTTGGAATGCCGCGCCGACGTTCGGCAAGGTGGTATCGCGGATCGCGCCGATGTTGGGCGTGCGCCCGGACATGAAGCGCGATGCCAACATGAGCGAAGTGCTTCCCTTCGTCCGCGAAGAAAAGTAGCCGCTTCCCCATGCGATTGTCCGACCTTGTCGACGTCCAGCCGGGCGATGCCGCTGCCGTGGAAATCACGGGATTCGCGATCGACCATCGCAAGGTGGCGCCTGGCACGGTGTTCGGCGCGTTTCGCGGCTCGGCGCGCAACGGGGAGGACTTCATTCCTGCGGCCGTCGCGGCGGGCGCGGTGGCGGTGATCGCCCGGCCCGAGGCTGAGGTCGACGGCGCCCTGCATATCGCCGATGCCGAGCCACGCCAGCGCTTCGCCGCGCTCGCTGCCAAGTTTTTCGCGCCTTATCCCGAGACTGTGGTCGCGGTAACCGGGACCAACGGCAAGACTTCTACGGTCGAAATGACGCGTCAGCTATGGCGCATGGCCGGGCACCGCTCGGCGTCGGTCGGGACGTTGGGGGTCACCACCGCCGACGAGCAGGTCAAGACCGGGCTCACCACGCCGGACATCGTCACCTTCCTCAGCAACATCTCGGGGCTGAGGACGATGGGGATCAGCCACGTCGCGTACGAGGCGTCGAGCCACGGGCTCGACCAATATCGCAGCGAGGGGCTCACGGTGTCGGCCGCCGCCTTCACCAATTTCTCGCGCGACCATCTCGATTACCATGCTACGATGGACGCCTATTTCGAAGCCAAGATGCGGCTGTTCGATGAAGTCGTCGACGGCAGCGGGACGGCGGTGGTGTGGACCGGCGATCCCAAGAGCGCCGAGGTGGCCGAGCGCGCGCGTCGCCGCGGGCTGACTGTGCTGACGGTCGGGCCGGGGGGTGAGACGATCGACCTCAAGCATCGCACCGCAAGCCCGCTCGGCCAGACGCTGGTGCTGGGTCACGGCGGCAAGGAGTGGACGCTGAAGCTGCCGCTGATCGGCGCTTATCAGGCTGCGAACGTGCTGGCGGCGGCGGGGCTGGTGCTGGCGACCGGGGGCACCTGGACGGACACGCTGCGCGGGCTGGGGCGACTGGCCCCGGTGCGCGGGCGATTGGAGCGGGCGGTGATCACGCCGGCCGGAGCGCCGGTCTATGTCGATTACGCCCACACCCCCGATGCGCTGGAAGCCGCGATCGCCGCGCTCCGCCCACATGTCGAGGGCCGGCTGATCACCTTGTTCGGCGCGGGCGGTGACCGCGACGTCGGCAAGCGACCCGAGATGGGGCGGGTGGCGGCGACAGGCAGCGACCTCGTCATCGTCACCGACGACAACCCGCGGACCGAAGACCCGGCGGCGATCCGACGCGCGGTGATGGAAGGGGCTCCGGGGGCAAAGGAAATTGGCGGCCGCCGCGAAGCCATTGCCGCCGCCATCGCCGAAGCACGTGATGGCGACATCGTGCTGCTGGCCGGAAAGGGCCACGAAACGGTGCAGGTGATCGGCGATCGGGTCATGCCCTTCGACGATGCCGAAGTGGCGCGGGAGTGTGCGGCATGAGCGGGCCACTGTGGACCTCGGCCGAGATCGAAGCGGCGACCGGCGGCAAGGCGTCCGCGCCGTTCGAGGTGACCGGCGTCACCTTCGACAGCCGCGAGGTGGAACCGGGCTTCCTGTTCGTCGCCATGCCGGGCACGGTCGCCGACGGGCATGATTTTGTCGCCCGTGCGTTCGAGAAAGGCGCCGTCGCCGCGCTGGTCAGCCGGGCGGTCGAGGGCACGCACGTTCTGGTAGACGACGTGCCGAAGGCGCTCGAAGCGCTGGCCCTCGCATCGCGGGCGCGCATGAGTGGCAAGGTGTTCGGGGTCACCGGCTCGGTCGGCAAGACCAGCACCAAGGAAGCACTCGCCGCCGCGCTTGCGCGCCGCCATCCGGGCAAGGTCCACCGCTCGGTCAAGAGCTACAACAACCACACCGGCGTGCCGCTCAGCCTCGCCCGGATGCCGCGCGACAGCGTCTATGGCGTGTTCGAGATGGGGATGAATAACCGGGGCGAGATCGCCGCGCTCACCCGGCTGGTGCGGCCGCATGTCGCTCTGGTCACCGCCATCGCCCCGGCGCACATCGAGAATCTCGGCAGCATGGAAGCGATCGCCGATGCCAAGGGGGAGATCTTCGAGGGCCTCGAGCCCGAAGGCACCGCGATCATACCCAACGACACGCCCTATCGCGACCGCCTGCTCAAGGCAGCGCGGCGCTATGCCGAGACGATGGTGACCTTTGGCGCGGGCGATGCGGACGTCACCGCGCTGCACGCGGTGCGCGGCGACAAGGGCGGAAGCCTCGTTACCGCTCGCCTGCCGAGCGCCGATCTCACCTTCACCATCGCCCAGCCGGGCGAGCACTGGGTCGGCAACAGCCTGGCGGTGCTGGCCGCGGTCGACGCGGCGGGCGCGGACCTTGCTGCCGCCGGCCTCGCGCTGGGTGACATGGGCGGGCTCAAGGGCCGCGGTGAGCGGCACGAGGTTGCCGTCGGGGACGGCACTGCGCTGCTGATCGACGAAAGCTACAATGCCAATCCGGCCAGTATGGCCGCGACGCTCAAGACGCTTGCCGCCGAGCGGGTCGACGGGCGGCGGCTGGCAGTCTTGGGCACGATGCTTGAGCTCGGCAGCCACAGCGACGAAGCCCATGCGGGCCTTGCGCCGGCGGTGCTCGGCGCCGGGCTGGCCGAGCTGATTCTCGTCGGCGACGCAACGCGGCCGCTGGCGCAAGCGCTGGAGGGCAAGCTGCCGGTGACGCTCGTCGCCAATGCTGCCGAGGCTGCCGACGCGCTCCTTGCACGGCTCGCCCCGGGGGATGCCGTGCTGGTCAAGGCATCCAACGGGATCGGCCTTGCGTCCTTGGTCGAACGAGTGGCAGGGGGCCGCGCCTGATGTTCTACCTCGTCGCCGAATATCTGGGTTTTCCAGGGCTCCTCAACCTCATCCGCTACATCAGCTTCCGGGCTGGCGCGGCGACCGCGACCGCGCTCGCGATTGGGCTGATCATCGGGCCGTGGTTCATCAACATGCTGCGCGTGCGGCAGGGCAAGGGCCAGCCGATCCGCGCCGACGGGCCGCAGACCCATCTCGCCAAGCGCGGCACGCCGACCATGGGCGGCCTCTTGATCCTGGTTTCGGTGACGATCTCGTGCCTGCTGTGGATGGACCTTTACAGCCCCTATGTCTGGGCCTGCCTGCTGGTCACCGCCGGGTTCGGCGCGATCGGGTTTCTCGACGATTACGACAAGGTCAAGAAGGCGCATCACGCGGGCATTCCGGGCAAGGTGCGGCTGGCCCTGGAGTTCGTCATCGCGGGCTTTGCGACCTGGCTGATGGTGCGGGTGTCGGGGACCAACCTCTACATCCCCTTCGTGCAAGGGCCGGTGATGGACCTTGGCTGGTTCTACGTCATTTTCGGCGCGTTCGTGATCGTCGCCTTCGGCAATGCGGTGAACCTGACCGATGGGCTCGACGGCCTCGCCACCATGCCGGTGGTGATCGCGGCTTTGGCCTTTACCTTGATCGTCTATCTTTGCGGCGACGCCCGCTTCGCGCCTTATCTCGGCATTCCGCATGTGAAGGGCGTCGGCGACCTCACCGTCCTGCTGCTGGCGACGGTCGGGGCGTGTCTTGCCTTCCTGTGGTTCAATGCGCCGCCAGCGGCGGTGTTCATGGGCGATACCGGCAGCCTGGCGCTGGGCGGAGCGCTGGGCGCGGTTGCGGTCGCGGCGCATCATGAGTTCGTGCTGGCGCTGATCGGCGGGCTATTCGTGGTCGAGGCCCTCTCCGTCATCATCCAGGTCGCCGTCTACAAGCGCACCGGGCGGCGGGTGTTCCTGATGGCGCCGATCCATCATCATTTCGAGCACAAGGGCTGGAGCGAGCCGACGGTGGTGATCCGCTTCTGGATCATCGCCTTCGTGCTGGCGCTGGCCGGCCTCAGCACGCTGAAGCTGCGGTGATCACGGCGGAGGCCTGGAGAGACAAGAAATACGCCGTCTACGGGCTCGCCCGCTCCGGCCTCGCGACCGTGCGCGCATTGGTCGCGAGCGGGGCAGAGGTCACCGCCTGGGACAAGAGCGAGGAAGCGCGAGGAAAGGCTGAAGGTGCGGCGCTGCTCGACCTCGACACTGCCGACCTGTCGCAGTTCGACAGCCTGGTCGTCTCGCCCGGCGTGCCGCTCAACACCCACCCGATCGCCGCCCGGGCGCGTGCGGCAGGGGTCGAAATCATCGGTGACATCGAGCTATTTGCCCGCGCCCGGCCCGAGCTACCGCCGCACAAGGTGGTCGGGATCACCGGCACCAACGGCAAGAGCACCACCACCGCGCTGGTCCACCACATCCTCCAGACCGCCCGGGTGCCGACCACGATGGGTGGCAACATCGGCCTCCCGATCCTCGCGCAGGATCCGCTGCCGGAGGGCGGCGTCTATGTGCTGGAGCTGTCGAGCTACCAGATCGACCTCACCCAGAGCCTCGACTGCGATGTGGCGGTGCTGCTCAACATCACGCCGGATCATCTCGATCGGTACGAGAGCTTCGCGGCCTACAGCCGATCCAAGCGGCGACTGTTGGAGATGCAGTCGGCGAGCAGTTTCGGCATCCTGGACACCAGCAACGAAGAAGTCTGGCAGATCGAAGATGGCCTCGAGATGGGCGGGTGGTCTTACGCAGGGCAGATGGCCGACATCCATTTGACGGAGGTCGAACACTCCGGCGGGAAGTGGCTTGTCTTCGGGCTCGATGGCAACGCTGCCACTTTCGAGTTTGACCAAAGCAGGTGGCCGGCACTCCAAGGGCCTCATAATTGGAGAAATGCCTGCGCTGCCATTGCTGTGGCCGCTTGCCTTAAACTCGCTTCGAGCGACCTATACGAGGCTCTGGAGACCTACCCCGGCCTGCCGCACCGCATGGAGCGCGTGCGTGAACTGAACGGCACGCTCTTCGTCAACGATAGCAAGGCGACCAATGCCGAGGCGGCCGCGCCCGCGCTGGCCGCTTACCCGCGCATCCGCTGGATCGTCGGCGGGCAGGCCAAGACCAAGGAGCTCGGCAACACGGCTCGGCACCTCGACCACGTCGTCCGCGCCTACACCATTGGCGAGGCGGGACCGCTGTTTTCCAGCCTCCTGCGCGAACGAGGCGTCGACGTAATCGAGTCGGAAACACTGGAAAATGCGGTGAAATCTGCTGCGAGGGATTCACAGCCGGGCGAGACCGTTCTACTCTCCCCGGCCTGCGCTTCGTTTGACCAGTTCCGGGACTTCGAGGCGCGCGGGGAGGCCTTTAGGGCCTTGGTGGGGGCATTATGAACGGCGTTCTGGCGAAGGCCTTTCCGATCGACACGAGCAATCGCTACGGCCGCGCCGATCGCTCGGCCGTGGGCCGCTGGTTCTGGGAGATCGACCGCGTCCTTCTCGTGCTGGTCGCGGTGCTGATCGCGATTGGCCTAGTCGCCGTTGCCGCCGCCAGTCCGGCCGGCGCGCAGCGTTATTCGGGCGGCAACGTCACTTTCCCGCCGCTCTATTATTTCTACCGCCAGCTGGTGTGGCTGACCCTGTCGATCCCGGTGATGATCGTCATCTCGATGATGCCGCGCGAACGGCTGCGGCAATGGTGCCTGCTCGGATGCGCGGGATGCATCGGGGCGATGTTCCTGGTCCCGCTGATCGGGCCGGAAGTGAACGGCGCGCGGCGGTGGATCGGCTTCGGCTTCGCGCAGGTGCAGCCGTCGGAGTTCCTGAAGCCCTTCTTCATCGTCACCTTGGCGTTCATTCTCAGCCTCAAGGAAAAGGATCGGGGGTTGCCGGTGATGATCATCTCGGGCGGGCTGACCGCGCTGGTCGCGGTGCTGCTGATGATCCAGCCGGATTTCGGCTCAACCATCATCTTCGGCACGGTGTGGATCGTGATGATCGCGCTGGCCGGTGCCAATGTCCGCGCGCTCGGGCTGATGGGGGTGTGCGGGCTGGTCGGGATCGTCCTCGCTTATTTCTTCTACGACGTGGCGCAGGTTCGGATCGACGGCTTCCTGTTCGGCGAAGGAGATAATTTCCAGGTCGAGAATGCGATGCGCACGCTGACGGCGGGCGGCTTGCTCGGCATGGGACCGGGCGGCGGCACCCGCAAGTTCCACCTGCCCGAGCCGCATACCGACTACATCTTCTCGGTGATCGGCGAGGAGTTCGGGCTGATCGCCTGCATGGCGATTGCGGTGATCTACTGCGCGATCGTGGTGCGGGTGCTGGTCAAGCTGCTCGACGAGGATGAGCCCTTCGCCGTTCTCGCCGCCGCGGGCCTTGCCTGCCAATTCGGGCTGCAGGCGCTGATCAACATGGCGGTGAATGTGCAGCTTGCCCCGTCCAAGGGCATGACCCTGCCGTTCATCTCTTATGGCGGCTCGTCGATGCTGGCGCTGTCGATCGGCATGGGCCTGCTGCTCGCCTTCACCCGCACCAACCCGTATCTCAAGCGATCGCCCTATGTGGTGAAGTGGAGCGAGGGGCGCTAAGCGGACCCATGAACTTCGTCCTCGCGGCCGGCGGAACCGGCGGGCACATGATTCCAGCGCATGCGCTCGCCGCCGAACTCAAGGCACGCGGGCATGGCGTGCTGCTGATCACCGACGCGCGCGGATCAAAGATCCCCGGCCTGTTCGACGGCGTGCCGGTGCATATCCTGCCGGCCGGGCGGCTCGCCAAGACGCCGTGGGGCCTGCTGAAGGCGCTGCGCTCAGTCATGGCCGGGCGGCGCGAGGCCAAGACGCTGTATGCCAAGCACCGGCCCGACGCGGTGATCGGCTTCGGTGGCTATCCGGCGTTTCCGGCACTGCTGGCCGCCTCGTCGCGCGGCATTCCTACTGTGCTGCACGAACAGAATGCTGTGCTCGGCCGGGTTAATCGCCTGCTCGCCGGCGACGCGGCTGCGATCGCCACGGCCTATGAACAGGTCGAGCGGCTGAAGCCAAGCCACGAGATCAAGACCAGCCTGGTCGGCAATCCGGTCCGGGCCAGCATCGTGCGGCTGGGCGAACTGCCGTTCCCGGCGTTCGACGAGTATGCGCCGCTGAAGCTGCTGGTCACCGGCGGCAGCCAGGGGGCGACCGTGCTCGGCGAGGTAGTGCCCGCAGGTCTTGGCGAGCTTGGCGCTTCGCTGCGCCACCGCCTGCAGGTCGTCCAGCAATGCCGTTCCGACGACATCGAACGGGTGCGCGACACCTATCAGAAGCTCGGGATTCCCGCCGAACTGTCGACTTACCTCAACGACATGGATGCCAAGCTTGGCGAGTGTCACCTGATGATCGGGCGCGCTGGGGCCTCCACCATTGCCGAGCTGACCGCGGCCGGGCGCCCGTCGATCCTCGTTCCGCTGCCGATTGCGACCGACGACCACCAGACCGCCAATGCGCGTGAGCTGGCGCGGGCCGGCGGGGCGCGGATGATTCCGCAGCCGCAATTCACTCCGCAGGCGCTCGCCCGGCAGATCGAGGCGCTGGCCGACGATCCCGAGGCGCTGTCGAACGCCGCTGCCCGCGCGCTATCGGTCGGCCGTCCGCATGCGGCGCGCGATCTTGCCGATCTGGTCGAGCGGATCGGGCAGGGCGACCGCCCGGCGCTGATCGGCCGTGCCGTCAAGCCCGCCGCCGCACCGGCCGTCGCGCTGGCTCCGGCAGGAGCGGCGGCATGAAAGCGGTCGGCACCGACATCGGCACCATCCATTTCGTCGGCATCGGCGGCATCGGCATGAGCGGCATCGCCGAGGTGATGCACCACCTCGGTTACACGGTGCAGGGCTCCGATCAGGCGGAGAGCTACGTCACCGAAGGGCTGCGCAAGGCCGGGATTCCGGTGATGATCGGGCAGAGCGCAGATAATCTCGGCGATGCGACGGTGGTGGTCTGCTCGACCGCGATTCGGCCCGACAATCCCGAGGTCGAGGAAGCCGCCCGCCGCCGTATCCCCCGCGTCCGCCGCGCCGAAATGCTGGCCGAGCTGATGCGGATGCAGAACACGGTCGCGGTCGCCGGCACCCACGGCAAGACGACCACCACCTCGATGATCGCCGCCTTGCTCGACGCCGGCGGGCTCGACCCCACGGTCATCAACGGCGGGATCATCAACGCCTATGGCTCCAACGCCCGGCTCGGCAACGGCGAGTGGATGGTGGTCGAGGCGGACGAGAGTGACGGCAGCTTCCTCCGGCTCGACGGGACCATCGCGGTGGTCACCAACATCGATCCCGAACATCTCGATCATTATGGCAGCTTCGACCGGGCCAAGGATGCGTTCGTCGAGTTCGTCGAGAACGTGCCTTTCTATGGCCTAGCGGTCATGTGCATCGACCATCCGGAGGTCGCCAATCTGCTCAGCCGGATCAAGGACCGGCGGGTCGTCACTTATGGTTTCTCCGCTGCCGCCGATCTGCGGGCGGAGAATGTGGTGACGCAAGGCGGCGTGACCCGCTTCGACGCATTGGTGCTGGAACGCTCGGGCGAGCGGCGGCGGATCGAAGGGATCGCGCTGCCGATGCCAGGGCGGCACAATGTCCAGAATGCGCTGGCCGCGGTGGCGGTGGGGCTCGAGCTCGGGCTCAGCGACGAGCGGATTGCCGGCGGGTTCGAGCGGTTCGGCGGGGTCAAACGCCGATTCACCCGCGTCGGCGAAGTCGATGGCACGGTCATCATCGACGATTATGCCCACCATCCGGTCGAGATCCGTGCCGTCCTGTCCGCTGCCCGCGACAGCACGAGCGGGCGGGTCATCGCCGTGGTCCAGCCGCACCGTTTCACGCGCCTGCGCGACCTGATGGAAGACTTCGCCAACGCCTTCATCGAGGCCGACGCGGTGCTGGTGGCGCCGGTTTATGCCGCGGGCGAAGAGCCGATCGAGGGCGTCGATGCCGCCGCGCTGGCGGACGGCATTCGCGCGCACGGGCACCGCATGGTGCAGACGGTGGACGGCGCCGCCGATCTCGCCCGCACGCTCCGCGACCTTGCCGCGGACGGCGATCTCGTCATCTGCATGGGCGCCGGCGACATCACCAAGTGGGCGGCCGGGCTGGCCGCTGCCGTGGAGCACGAACGCAGCCACAAGGCCGAGCCGGCGCACGCATGACCATGGCCGAGACCCTTCATCAGCCCGAGGTGCGCGGCCGGCTGACGCCGCAGGCTCCGTTGGCGCCGTTGGTGTGGTTCAAGTCGGGCGGCGCGGCAGAGACGTTGTTCGAGCCGGCCGATGTCGCCGACCTCCAGGCGTTTCTCCGTGATCTCGACCCCGTGACGCCGGTAATGGCGCTTGGTCTCGGCTCCAATCTTATCGTCCGCGACGGCGGGGTGCCCGGCGTGGTGGTTCGCCTCGGAAAGCCGTTCGCCAAGGTGCGGCGCGTGGATGAGGTGACGCTGGGATGTGGCGGCGGAGCGAGCGGGATCCTTGTGTCGTCTTCGGCGCGCGATGCGGGGATCGGCGGGATCGAGTTCTTGCGTTCGATTCCCGGCACGGTCGGCGGCTTCGTCCGGATGAACGGCGGCGCTTACGGACGCGAGGTGAAGGACATCCTTGTCGAAGCGCAGGTCGTGCTGCGCTCTGGCGAGCTGGTGACGCTCAACAATGCCGACCTCGGCTACACCTATCGGCACTCGGCGCTGCCCGACGGTGCGATCGTCGTCTCCGCCACCTTCCGCGGAGAACCCGCCGAGCCCGCCGCAATCCAGGCCGAGATGGATCGCATCGCCGCCAGCCGCGAAGCCAGCCAGCCGCTGCGCAGCAAGACCGGTGGATCGACCTTCAAGAACCCGCTGCCGAAGAAAGCGTGGGAAGTCATCGATGCCGCCGGTTGCCGCGGCCTCACAATCGGCGACGCGCAGGTCAGCGAGAAGCATTGCAACTTCCTCCTCAACCTCGGTACCGCGACCAGCGCGGATATCGAAGCGCTTGGCGAGGAAGTCCGTGCCCGGGTACGTCAGCACAGCGGCACCGAGCTCGAGTGGGAAATACAGCGTGTCGGCATGCCTGCCGAGCACGCCAAACAGGAACGCGTGGGAGTGAAGGCGTGAGCGCTTTGAACAAGGACCTGAACGTCGTCGTCCTGATGGGCGGCTGGTCCTCCGAGCGCGAGGTGTCGCTGATGAGCGGCAAGGGCGTCGCCAACGCGCTTCGCGAGCGGGGCTGGGCCAACGTCACCGAAGTCGACATGGACCGCAACGTCGCGCAGGTGCTGGCCGGCATCCGCCCCGACGTCGTGTTCAATGCGCTGCACGGTCATCCGGGCGAAGACGGGTCGGTGCAGGGCATGCTCGACCTGATGCAGATTCCTTATACGCACAGCGGGCTCAGCACCTCGGCGATCGCAATCGACAAGGAGCTGACCAAGCTGCTGCTGGTCCCCGCCGGCGTGCGCATGCCACAAGGGACGATGGTTCGCTCCGAGACCCTGTACGAGCGCGACCCGATCCCCCGGCCGTATGTGCTGAAGCCGGTCAACGAGGGCTCCTCGGTAGGGGTCGCCATCATTCACGAAGGCGGGAACCACGGTTCGCCGATCGGACGCGGCACGCCGGGGCCGTGGAACGACTTCGACGAGTTGCTCGCCGAACCCTTTATCAGAGGCCGCGAGCTGACCGTTGCGGTGCTGGGCGACGAGGCTTTGTGCGTCACCGAGCTCAAGCCCAAGGCCGATTTCTACGATTTCGCCGCCAAATATACCGACGGCCTGACCGAGCATGTCTGCCCGGCCGAGGTGCCCGCGGATATCGCGCAGGCGATGCTCGACATGGCGCTGACCGCCCACCGCGCGCTCGGCTGCAAGGGCGCGAGCCGGTCGGACTTCCGCTGGGACGATGAGCAGGGTGAGGAGGGACTTTATCTTCTCGAGGTCAATACCCAGCCCGGCATGACGCCGCTCAGCCTGGTGCCGGAACAGGCCAAGCAGCGCGGTATCTCGTACGGCGAGCTGGTCGAACGGATCATCGCCGAGGCGCTTCAGTGAACGCGCAGACCATTCGCCGCCCTGCTGCGTCAAAGGGGCGTGGAGGCGCCAAGTCGCGCCCGCGCAAGGCGCCGGTCAAGGCCGCGCCGTCCCCTTGGCCCGAGGGGAGCGGTAAGCTTGCGCGCTACGCCTTCATCGCCTTGGTTGCGGTGATGGCGATCGTCGCGCTGATCGCGCTCGACCTGCCGGGCAAGGCGCTCCGCGCCACCGGTGCCGCCACGGGTGAGGCCGGGTTCAAGGTCGCGAGCTATCAGATCGTCGGCATCAAGAACCTTGATCGCCGCAAGGTCGATGCCGTCGTGACCGATGAGCTTCGCCGCGCCGCCGAGGAAGCGCCGATCGGCACGGACGAGCCGGCGCAGGCGCTGGTCGATCTCGACCGCATCCGCGACAGCCTGCTGCAATTCGGCTGGGTCAAGGATGCCCGCGTCTCGCGCCGCTTGCCCGACGGGCTGGTGATCGATCTCATCGAGCGAACCCCGACGGCGGTGTGGCAGCATCAGGGCCGCCTCAACCTTATCGACGGGGAGGGCGTGGTGCTCGACGCAGTGCGGGTCGACAAGATGCCCGACCTGCCGCTGCTGATCGGTCCGGGCGCCAACGCGCAGGCGGTGCCGCTTCGCCGCATGCTCGACAGCGTGCCGACGCTGAAGCCGCAGCTTGCCTCCGCCAGCTGGATCGGGGGGCGCCGCTGGGACTTGAGCTTCGCCACTGGCGAGACCGTTTCGCTTCCCGAGACCGCCGCCGCCGCGACCAAGGCGCTGAAGCGTTTCGCCAAGATGGACCGCTCGGTCGGCCTGCTCGGCCGCGACATGATCCGCTTCGATCTTCGCGTGCCCGGCAAGATGATCGTCCGGGTGCCGCCGGGTGCCACCCCGCCGCCCGCCGGCACCGTGGAGCCCGCGAACTGATGGCCAAGCACGATGCGCCGCTGTTGATCGGCGCCCTTGATATCGGATCGTCCAAGGTCTCGGCGCTCGTCTGCACGCTGGACGAGGAAGGCCGCCCGCGGGTGCTCGGCACCGGCCAGCGCCAGAGCCGGGGGGTGAAGCGCGGCTTCATCACCGACATGGAAGCGACCGAGGTCGCCGTCCGTGAAGCGGTTGAACAGGCCGAGCGGATGAGCCAGCAGAATATCGAGGACGTGTGGGCGAGCTATGGCGCCGGCGGTCTCAGCAGCGGCCTCGCCACCGTCGAGGTCGAGATCGGCGGCCACCAGGTCGAGCCGAGTGACGTCGATGCGCTGCTGGAAAGCGGCCGCGGCGCCGTCGACCGGCCGGGCCAGGTCGTGCTTCACGCGACGCCCGCGCTCTACACCATCGACGATGTGCATGGCGTCCGCTCACCGGTCGGGATGCACGCCAGCCGGCTGGGCGTCGACATCCATGTGATCGCCGCCGACGAAGCGCCGTTGCGCAACGTCGACCTGACCATCCGGCAGGCGCATCTTGGCGTTCGGGCCATCGTCGCTTCGCCGGTCGCGGCGGCACTGGCCTGCCTCAGCAGCGAGGAGCGCGATCTGGGCGTGGCGTTGGTCGAGCTCGGCGCCGAGGTCACCAACGTGTCGCTTCACGCCGGCGGCATGCTGGTTGCGCTGCGCTCGATCCCCCTGGGCGCCAAGGACATCACCGACGACATTGCCGCGGCGTTCGGCGTGCGCCGCCGGGATGCGGAGCGGATCAAGTGCTTCCACGGTTCGGCCATGACGAGCCCGCGCGACAATCATGAAGTGGTGGAAGCGCTTCCGATCGGGTCGGAGGACGGGACCGAGCCGCTTCGAATCAGCCGGGCGCAGCTGATGACCGTGATCCGCCAGCGGGTCGAGCGGATCACCGCCGAGATCGACGAGGCGCTGAAGGACATGGGTTTCGTCAAACCCGTTGGCGGGCAGGTCGTGCTGACCGGCGGCGGGGCGGAGCTCAAGAATATCGCCGACTATATGCAGGGCGTGCTCGGCCGCGCAGTGCGGGTCGGCCGGCCCCGCGCGATCACAGGCTTGCCCGATGCGCACAGCGGGCCGGCGTTCAGCAGCCTGGTCGGTCTGGCGCTGCTGACCACCCAGCAGCGGGTCGACGACCTCGTCTTTCCGCGGCAGGCAAGCGGGCGCACGGGCGGCGGCCTCATCGCCCGGATGGTCTCGATCATGCGCGGAACCAAGGCCTGAACGTCCCAAGCCGGGACGATTGAGTCCATTGCGACACGCTTCGCCCGAAAATCGGCACAAGAGTTAACATTTCCGCTTGTGCCGCACAGAGCGGTGAATCATAGATTCACGCTTATAAGTTCAACGCGTTGATGAGCGGGGGTCCATTCCACATGAGCATCGATTTTGTCAGGCCGGCGGTCGACGAGCTGAAGCCCCGCATCACCGTCATCGGTGTCGGCGGAGCGGGCGGCAACGCCATTGCCAATATGATCAACGCCGACGTCCAGGGCGTCGATTTCGCGGTTGCCAACACCGACGCGCAGGCGCTCAACGCCTCGTCTGCCGATCGCCGCATCCAGCTTGGTCACAAGATCACGCAAGGCCTCGGCGCCGGCGCGCGTCCGGAAATCGGCCGTGCCGCGGCTGAAGAAGCGATGGAAGAGATCGAGCGGGCGCTGGAAGGCGCGCACATGTGCTTCATCGCCGCCGGCATGGGCGGCGGCACCGGCACCGGTGCGGCTCCGGTTATGGCCAAGGCCGCCCGCGACAAGGGCATCCTGACCGTCGGCGTCGTGACCAAGCCGTTCGCGTTCGAGGGCAGCCGCCGCACCCGCGCCGCCGAAGCCGGCATCGCCGAGCTGCAGCAGCACGTCGACACGCTGATCGTTATCCCGAACCAGAACCTGTTCCGCCTCGCCAATTCGGACACGACCTTCAAGGAAGCGTTCCAGATGGCCGACGAGGTCCTCCAGCAGGGCGTTCGCGGGATCACCGATCTGATGGTCATGCCGGGCCTCATCAACCTCGACTTCGCCGACGTCCGTTCGGTGATGGGCGAGATGGGCAAGGCGATGATGGGCACCGGCGAAGCGTCGGGCGACAACCGCGCCATCGAAGCGGCCGAAAAGGCGATCAGCAATCCGCTGCTCGACGGTGTCAGCATGAAGGGCGCCAAGGGCGTCATCATCTCCATCACCGGCGGCGAGGACATGCGCCTGATGGAAGTCGATGAGGCCGCCAGCCACATCAAGGAGCTGGTCGACCCCGACGCCAACATCATCTGGGGTTCGGCGTTCAACAACGACCTCGACGGCAAGATCCGCGTGTCAGTGGTCGCCACCGGCATCGAAGCCGAGGAAGCCACCAAGCCGGTTCCGAGCACCAGCGGCCAGACCGCCAGCACCAAGGTGTTCACCTTCCCGGCCCGTAGCGCCACCGCCACGCCGGCGCCGGCCCCGACCGCGACGGCCGCTGCTCCGGCGCCGACTGCTGCCGCTGCGCCGGCTCCGCTCGATCTTGGTGACGAGGGCAGCGACGAGCTGCTGCTCGACAACGAGGACATCCTGACCAGCCCGGTCGGAACCCCGCCGATCGCACCGCCGGTCGACGAGGAAATCCCGGCGCCGAAGCGCGAGGCTGGCACCCTGTTCGAACGGATGAGCAGCATGGCCCGCGCTGGCGGCAAGGTCGAGGACGAGCCCGCGCCGAGCCTCCGCCGCGAGCCGCTCGACATCCCGCGGTTCCTGAACCGTCAGGGCAATCAGTAAGCGATCTTCTCGCTCAGCGAGCAACAAGGGGGTCGGGCGCCATGCGCTCGGCCCCTTTGTCGTTTCGCGTCTCTCCATTCATCCGCTCAGGCTCACGCCTCATCGTTCAGGCGGCTTCCCGTCAGCGTGCGCTCAGCTAGACTCGGACACGGGATGGGGATGACCAGAACTTCTGTTTGGCTGGCGGCGGCCGCTGTGCTGCTGCCCGGTTCGGCGAGCGCGCAATATATCGGTGGCCGCCCGCCCGAGCCGCCGCCGGCGCCAGTCGCGGGCGCGAACGAGACGCCCGAAGCGGCGCTGGCCCGCAACATCCGCCTGATCGCGATCAATCCGCGCAACTATGACGCGCAGCTCGCCGCCGGACGTGCGGCCCTCCGCCTGGGCGATCCGCAGGCCGCCATCGGTTTCTTCGGCCGCGCCGAGGAGATCAACGCAGCCCATTGGGCGCCCAAGGCCGGGCAGGGATCGGCGCTGGCGCAGATGGGCGAAGCGCAGGCGGCGCTGGGGCTGTTCGAGCAGGCCCAGGCGCTCGGCGCGACGCAGAGCCTGATCGCGCTGGACCGCGGGCTCGCCTTCGACCTGATGGGCATGCAGCCACAGGCGCAGAATGATTATCGCGCGGTGATTGCCGGCCCCGATCAGGCCGAAGCGCGCCGCCGGCTGGCGCTCAGCCTCGCCATTTCGGGCAAGAAGGTGGAAGCGCTGGCGGCGCTCGATCCGTTGCTGGCGCAGCGCGATGCCGGCGCCCGCCGCGCTCGTGCCTTCATCCTGGCGCTCGGAGGCGATGTCGACGGAGCGCGGCAGGCGATTGCCCTGATGTTGCCGGGCTCGAGCAGCGGTTTCGATCCGTTCCTGCGCCGCCTTCCGACGCTTAATCCGGGGCAAAAGGCCGCGGCGGTGCATCTTGGCATCATGCCCGCCGAAGGCGCCGCGCTGGCAGCGCTGCAGGCCGCCGAACCCGCGCCGCTTCCTGCTCCCCCGGTGCGGGTTGCCAAGGCGCCAGCGCGGACGCCCAAGCCTGCACCGGTCAAGGTAGCCGAAGCGACGCCGCTCACCACCGCCAAGGCTGATGGCGATCGTCTGGCGTCGATCGAGACGACGCTGACCAAGCTTCCGGCCCCGCCGCCCGCGCCAAAGCCGATCGTCGAGCGCAAGTCGGCCCGCCGCGCTCCCGCTGCCGAGTTCGAACTGGCCAGCCGTCCGGCCAGCGACGAACCGGCGCGGAAGCCAACCAGGGTGCCTGCCAAGGCTGATACGGCAAAGCCGGTCAAGCTTGCCGCCAAGGACGCCAAGGCAAGCGAGGGCAAGGACAGCAAGACCAAGGGCAAGACGGCCTCCGAGGAAGCCAAGCCGACCAAGGCGACCGCGTCCGCGTCGGCTTCGCGCATTTATGTCCAACTCGCGGGCGGGGCCAATGCCGACCAGATGAACCGCGAGTATGACCGCATCCGCAAGGCGAAGCCCGCTTTGTTCAAGGCGCGCCAGCCGATGGTCTCGGCGGTCAAGGGCTGGTCGCGGCTGGTGGTCGGACCGTTCAAGGCCGCGGATGAGGCGCAGGAGTTCGTCAATAGCCTCCACGCCGCCAAGCTCGAAGGCTTCGTGTGGAACGCGCCGTCCGGCCTCAAGCTCGAGAAGCTTAGCCTCAAGTGACCTTGCCCCCCGGGATTGCCGCGCGGCCGGCGGACAGCCGCGGGCGGCTCCACCTTGAACCCGACAGCGGCCCGCGCGGACCTCGTGACGTCTTCCAGCGCGATCGTGACCGGATTGTCCATTCCATCGCCTTTCGCCGCCTGCGCCACAAGACGCAGGTGTTCGTCGCGCCCGATGGCGACCATTACCGTGTTCGCCTGACCCACAGCCTTGAAGTCGCGCAGATCGGGCGCACGGTTGCGCGGGCGCTTGGCCTCAATGAGGATCTGACCGAAGCGCTGTGCCTGGCGCACGATCTTGGCCATCCGCCGTTCGGCCATGCGGGCGAAGATGCGCTCGACGAAGCGCTGCGGTTCGCGGGTGGGTTCGATCATAACGGCCACACGCTGCGCCTGCTGTGCGAGCTGGAAACGCCGTATCCCGAGTTTGACGGTCTCAACCTGACCTTCGAGACGCTGGAGGGACTGGCCAAGCACAATGGTCCGGTGGCAGCGCCCAAGTGGGCGTTGGCGGAGGTGGCTGCGCGGGTCGGCCTCGATCTTGCCAGCCACGCCACCCTCGAAGCGCAGGTGGCGGCGATCGCGGACGACATCGCGTACGACAATCACGACATCGACGATGGTTTGCGTGCCGGCGTGTTGCCGCTAGAGGCCCTGCTCGAGCTACCGCTGGTGGCGCGGCATTGGGACGCGATCGGCAAGCGCTGGCCGGACCTTCCGCTCGACCGCAAGATCAAGGCGCTGGTGCGCGATCAGATCGGGACCATGGTCGGCGATCTCCTGACCGAGACGCGGCGCCGGGTGGCGGAAGCAGGGGTCGAGACGCTGGACGACGTCCGCGGCGCCGGGCGGCTGCTCGCCGGCTTCTCGGACGAGCTTGCTGCCGAGGAGCGAGCGCTCAAGAAGAGCTTGTACGCCAACCTCTACAACGCGCCCGCGTTACAGCCGGTACGGGTCGAAGCGCAGCGGGTGGTCGGCAATCTCGCCGCCGCTTACCTCGCCGACCCGCGGTTGCTGCCCGACGCCTGGCACCGCGGCGATGACGCCGACGCGGTCACGATCGCGCGCAACGTGGGCGATTATCTCGCGGGGATGACCGATCCCTTCGCGATCAGCCGCCACGAGGCGCTGATCGGTCCGGTCGAGCTGCCGGAGAAGTTCTGATCCGCGCGGCCCTGTGCCTCGCGCTGGCCTTGCTCGGCGGGTGCGGGGAGCAGGTGGCGGCGCCGGGCGGGAACGAGATTATCGTTCCCGATCCCGAGGAAGGGTTGTGGGACTTTCGCTTCGAGCTGCCGGCCGATTTCACCTGGCGCGAGGAGCTGGTGCCGATCGACACCCGCGGCAAGGTGTGGCGGGCGCCAGCCATTCCCGAGTTCGGCATTTCGCTCGACAGCTATGCGTCGGAGCCGGTGCGCTGCCCGGCCGCGCCGTGCCGTTCCTGGCAGGAGCCGCTCGCCGGAGGGGTGGCGACGATCACCCGTGACGCCTGGCTCAACCAGGCGGAGGGCGTCGCCGGAACGCTCAACATCCACCTGCCGCTGATCCGCCGCCGGGATCGTGTCACGCTGGCGCTGGTGGTGATGGCCCGCTGCAGCACCCGCGCCGCCTGCGACCGGGCGCTGGAGGTTGCCCGAACGATTCGGGTTGTGCGACGCTCCCGCTCATGACCATTGCGATGATCGGGGCGACCGGCCTTGTCGGACGCCAGCTGTGGCCTTTGCTGCAGGGGCGGCAGGACGTGCTGGTCCTCGGCCGCCGGCCGAGTGGGGCGCCGCTCGAAAAGCTCGGCACGATGGAGGAGTGGCCGGGGCTGCTGCGAGGAGAGCGGATCGACACGGCCGTGTCGACACTCGGCAGCACCCGCAAGGCGGCGGGTAGCTGGGCGGCGTTCGAAGCGGTGGACCGGCATGCGGTGCTGGCTTTTGCGGAGGCGGCGCGGGCAGCGGGGGCGCGGCACTTCCTGCTGGTGTCGTCGTCCGGGGCCGATGCGCACAGCCGCAACGCCTATCTGCGGCTGAAGGGCGAGGTGGAGGAGGCGGTAGCGGCGCTGGGGTTCGAGCGGGTCGATCTGCTTCGTCCGGGGCTGCTGCTCGGGCAGCGGAGTGATCGGCGGCTGGCCGAAGGAGCGGGGCAAGCGGTTGCGCCGTTGCTCGGCCTGCTGCTGCGCGGACCGCTCGACCGTTATGCGCCGATCGACGCCGGCCAGGTCGCGAAAGGGATGGCCGCGCTGGCCGGGCGGCGGGAGCCCGGCGTCTACCGCCATCACAATCGTGAGATCAGAGCGCTGGCACACTGAAGGAGCGCGGGCCCCGGCTCATGGCCGAGGCCCGTCACCTCACGTCCGTTAGCCGAAAGTGCGCGACCACCAGCCCTTGCGGGCAGGCTGGGCGGACGTGTCCCCGCTCGTCGTATCGACCGCAGCAGGAGCTTCGTCTTCGGCCGGAGCGGCAGGCTGCTCCGCGACCGGCTCAGGCTGCGGTTCGGGCGCAGCCTCGACCGGTGCTTCGGCCTTCTTGGCACGCGAGCGGCGCTTGGGCTTGGGCTTCTCCTCGGCCGCTGCTGCTTCCTGGGAGGCGACGTCAGCCGGCGCTTCGGGCGCGATCACGTCGATCGCCGGAGCGGCTTCCGCCTGCTCGGCAGCGACCGTATCGGCCTTGCGGGCGCGCGGGCGGCGGCGAGCCTTGGGCTTCTCCTCCGCGACGGGCTCAGCCTCGAGCTCGGGCTGCGGCTCGGGAGCGGCTTCGACCGGCACGGGTGCAGGATCGACGCTCGGCACCGGCTCGACCATCGGGGCTTCGCCTGGTTCGGGAGCGAGGTCGTCGCCGCCGTCCTGGCGCTCGCTTTCCTGACGCTCGCCTTCCTCGCGATCACGGCCGCGGCCGCCCCGACGACGGCCACCACGGCGACCACGACGCTTGCGCCGCTCATCCTCGCCGCCGGCCTCGTCCTCGGCGTGGGGAGCCTCTTCGCCCTCGGCCTCGACCGGCTGCTGCTGCTGCTGCTGCTCGGCGCCGGCTTCGTCCTCGTCCTGGCCCTTGGCGCGCTCGAAGTCGCCGCTTTCCTCGTCACCTTCACGGCGGCGGTTGCGGCCGCCCCGGCGACGGCGACGACGGCGGCGGCTGCCTTCGCCTTCCTCGTCACGCGCACCACGCTCGCCGCGGCTCTCGCGCTCTTCGATCTCGTCTTCGGCGAACTCCTCCGCGAGTTCTTCCTCGTCGATCTCGGGCTCGTCGTCGACATAGGTCGGAAGTGGCGCGGCCTGGCGGACCGGCGCGACCGGGCGCGGTCCGCTGCTTTCCACCGCCATGCGGGCGCCTTCGAAGCTGTGGTCGACCAGCACTTCGATCACGACGCCGTAGCGCGCTTCGATATCGGCCAGTTCGGCGCGCTTGCGGTTCAGGACATAGATCGCCGCTTCGGCGCCGGCGCGCAGGCACACTCGCTCACCGCGGCCGCGAGCGGCCTCGTCCTCGATCATGCGCAGCGCCGACAGGCCGGCGGAGGAAGCGGTGCGCATCAGGCCGGTTCCGTCGCAATGCGGGCAGGCCTTGGTCGAGGCTTCGAGCACGCCGGTGCGCAGGCGCTGGCGGCTCATTTCCATCAGGCCGAAGCTGGAGATACGGCCGACCTGGATGCGGGCGCGGTCGTTCTTGAGCGCTTCCTTCATCGCCTTTTCGACCTTCCGGACATGGCTGTTCTGTTCCATGTCGATGAAGTCGATGACGACGAGGCCAGCCATGTCGCGCAGCCGCAGCTGGCGGGCGATTTCCTGGGTCGCTTCCATGTTGGTCGCGAACGCGGTCTGCTCGATATTATGCTCCCGGGTCGAACGGCCCGAGTTGATGTCGATCGAGACCAGCGCCTCGGTCGGATTGATCACGATATAGCCGCCGCTCTTCAGCTGGACGAGCGGCTGGTACATGGCACCAAGCTGATCCTCGACGCCGTAGCGCTGGAACAGAGGCGTCGCCTCGGTGTGCGGCTGCACCTTCTTCACGTGGCTCGGCATCAGCAGCTTCATGTAGCTGCGCGCGGCGCGATAGCCGTCCTCGCCCTCGACCAGCACATCGTCGATGTCGCGGTGATACAGGTCGCGGATCGCCCGCTTCACCAGGTCGCTGTCGCGGTAGATCAGCGCCGGGGCGGAGGAGGAAAGGGTGTTCTCCCGCACCTCGTCCCACAAACGGGCGAGATAATCGAAGTCGCGTTTGATCTCGGTCTTGGTCCGCTCGAGTCCCGCGGTGCGGACGATGAGGCCCATGGTGCCGGGAAGCTTCAGGTCGGCAATGATCGACTTCAGCCGCTTGCGGTCCGAGCCGTTGGAGATCTTCCGGCTGATACCGCCACCGTGCGACGTGTTCGGCATCAGCACGCAGTAACGGCCGGCGAGGCTCAAGTAGGTGGTCAGCGCCGCGCCCTTGTTGCCGCGCTCTTCCTTGACGACCTGGACCAGCAGCACCTGACGGCGCTGGATCACGTCCTGGATCTTGTAGCGGCGGCGCAGGTTCAGGCGCTTGCGGCGCACTTCGTCGGCGGCTTCGTCCTTGCTGCTGCGGCGGCGACCGCGGCGGGGGCGATCGCCTTCGTCGCCGGATTCGGCACCGTCGTCATTGTCGGCGTCGAGATCGCCTTCCGGCTCCTCCGGGCGGTCGTCGTGGCCGTCATCCTCGTGGTGCGGGTCGAGCGGGCCGTCGAACTCGTCATGATCCTCGGCCTCGGCGCGCAGCCGCTCTTCCTCGGCGGCATGTTCGGCTTCTTCGCGCAGCAGGGCTTCGCGATCGGACTTGGGGATCTGATAATAATCGGGGTGGATTTCGCTGAAGGCGAGAAAGCCGTGGCGGTTTCCGCCGTAATCCACGAACGCCGCCTGAAGCGACGGTTCAACGCGGGTTACCTTGGCGAGGTAGATATTGCCTTTGAGCTGCTTGTGCTCGGCGGATTCGAAGTCAAACTCCTCGATCCGGTTCCCCTGGACGACGGCGACCCGGGTCTCTTCCGGGTGGCGCGCGTCGATCAGCATGCGCGTGGTCATTGAATAGTCTCCGGGCGCGCGCCCTGAACAGGGTCAGTCTGCGCGCGCGTGTTGCGGCCATCGCCGGCGCAATTGGGCCGGCGGGAATGGCGATCAAAAGGGGCGGGTCTGCTGAGACAAGCTCTCCGGCGGTCGCCGGCAAACGCGCGTCGCTGCCGGATACGGCACGATCAACAAGCGCGTTCTTGAACTTCATGGATCAGCATCAACCTGTACGACGCCGGGAGAGACCGCCCTGTCTTCGGCCCCCCGGCATGAATCCGGGCCCAGGCCCTTAGCGGACCGGTACGGACATTCATGTCGTAGCAGCCTCCTTGCCGCGCAGCAATGCCACGCTAGGGTCGCACCGATGCGACGTTCGTCCGCCCGTATTTCGTTGATCGCGTTGATCGTTCTTGGCCTCGTGGCGCTTGCCGGCGCGTGGGCCCTGACGCGCAAGGCGCCGGGCGATGAGCTTGGCTTCGCGGTTGCCGGCGAAGCGCGGCAAGGCGGCCTCAGCCTCGCGCTTGCGCCGGCGGTTGCGGATGTCGCCATCACCGAGGCGCGCACGCCGGGCCGGCCGCTGGTGGTGATCGATCCCGGTCACGGCGGCAAGGATGGCGGCGCCCCCGGCGCCAGCGGCACGGCCCGCGAGAAGGATGTCACCTTGCTGATCGCCCGCGAACTGCGCGAGGAACTGGCCAAGCGCGGTCGGGTCCGGATCGCGCTGACCCGCGACGGCGATACCTTCCTGACCCTCGACGAGCGCGCCGCCATCGCCCGCCGCCTCGGCGCCGCCTTGTTTGTCGCGATCCATGCCGACAGCGCGCCCAACGCCCAGGCCCGCGGCGCCACGGCTTATTCCTTGTCCGAGGTGGCGAGCGACGCCGATGCGGAGATGCTGGCCGAGCGGCAGAATGGGGAAGGGGCAGTGGCGAGCGCGACCGATGCTTCGCTGCGCGCCCTGCTGTCCGACCTCGCCACCCGTGACGAGATGGATGCCAGCGCCGATTTTGCGCTGCGCATCATCCGCGAAGGGCGCGGCACCGTGCTGCTGCGTCCCGAACCGCATCGTTTTGCGAGCTTCCGCGTGCTTCGCCGTTCGGGCGCGCCGGCGGTGCTGTTCGAAGCGGGCTACATGAGCAATCCACAGGATGAGGCGACGTTGCTCGACCCGGTGAAGCGGGGGCAGATCGTCAAGGCGCTGGCCCGGGCGATCGAAGCGCAGGCTGCGGTGGGACGCTGATGG
The DNA here is from genome assembly GCF_049896405.1 of Sphingomonas sp. LHG3443-2. NCBI lineage: Bacteria > Pseudomonadati > Pseudomonadota > Alphaproteobacteria > Sphingomonadales > Sphingomonadaceae > Sphingomonas > Sphingomonas sp. LHG3443-2. Next base: position 96,346 of record NZ_JAFCUG010000001.1, on the reverse strand, counting down.
AAGCGCTTTCCCCCGCCTTCCCAAGCGAGTAGAGCCGCCCCCATGGACGCCGTCGCGACCTCTCCTTCACCGGCCTGGATGAGCCGTCACCACAGCGCCGCCGACCGCCTCCGCGCGGCCTGGCGCGGCAATCGCCTGCTGCGTTGGCTGGGGCTGGGCGTGCTTGCCGGCTATTTCCTGTTCGTGCTGGTGTGGCTGTTCTTCGCCGCCGGCCTGCCGTCGAGCGAGAAGCTGCTCGCCTATCAGCCGCCGTTGCCGAGCAACATTCGCGGCGTCGACGGCCAGCCGGTCGGCACCTTCGCCCGCGAGCGGCGGGTCGAGCTAAGCTACAACGAATATCCGCCAATGGTCATCCAGGCCTTCATCTCGGCCGAGGACAAGACCTTCTTCAGCCACGGCGGCATTGATTATCCGGGCCTGGTCGGCGCGGTTGGCGACTTTGCGCTGAAGAGCGCGACCGGCGGCGCGCGTGCCCGCGGCGGGTCGACCATCACCCAGCAGGTCGCGAAAGCGCTGCTGCAGGACGACGAATATGCCGTCAGCCGCAAGATCCGCGAGGCAATCCTCGCCTTCCGGCTCGAGAATACGCTGACCAAGGAACAGATCCTCGAGCTTTACCTCAATCAGATCTTTCTGGGCCGGAACGCTTATGGCGTGCAGGCCGCGGCGCGGGCCTATTTTGACAAGGACGTCGCCGACCTGACGCTGCCTGAAGCGGCGTATCTCGCGATCCTGCCCAAGGCGCCGTCCAACTACGACCCCGTCCGCCAGACCCAGCGCGCGCTGGACCGCCGCAATTACGTGCTGCGCGAGATGGTCAACAACGGCTATGTGACGCAGGCCGACGCCAGCGTTGCAGGTTCTTCGCCGCTTGGCACCATTCGCCTCGGTAGCAATGCCAAGTTCCGCGAAGTGGGCGGCTATTTCACTGAGGAAGTGCGCCGCGAACTGCTCCGCCGCTACGGCGAGGACGCGGGCGACAGCGCCAACAGCGTGTATGCGGGCGGCCTGTGGGTCCGCACGTCGATGAATCCGGTCATGCAGGATGCCGCCGCCGAGGCGCTACGCGAAGGGCTGGCGAAGTTCGACGGTGGGCGCGGCTGGCGCGACACCGGGCTCAGCATCGACACGGACGGCGACTGGCGCGGCCAGCTCGACCGGGCGCCGCTCGGGACCGGCTTCCCCGATTGGCGCAAGGCCGTGGTGCTCGACAAGGGCGCCTCGAGCGCCAGCATCGGCTTCACCGACGGCTCGACCGGCACCCTTGCCGCGGGCAACGCCACCATGCCGCGGCGGGGCGGAGGCGGGACCGCCTTCTCCAACCTCAAGGATGGCATGATCATCATCGTCAAGCAGATTGCCGGCGAGGATTACGCCATCCGCTCGATCCCCGAGATCGGCGGCGGTTTCGTTGCGCAGGAAGTCCGCACCGGCCGCGTGCTGGCGATGCAGGGCGGGTTCGACAGCATCGGCGCCAGCTATAATCGCGCCACGCAAGCACAGCGCCAGCCGGGCTCCACCTTCAAGCCGATCGTTTATTACACCGCGCTCGCCAACGGCATGACGCCCGCAACGCTGATCGACGACGCGCCGTTCTGCGTGTGGCAGGGTGCCGGGCTCGGCAACAAATGCTTCCGCAACTTCGATGCCAATTACGCGGGTCCCAAGACGCTGCGCTGGGGCGTCGAGCAATCGCGCAACCTGATGACGGTGCGCGCCGCCTCGCAGACTGGCATGGCCAAGGTGACCGACACCGCGCGTCGGCTCGGCGTCGGCGATTATCCTAACTATCTCTCGATCGCGCTCGGGGCCGGGGACACCACCGTCCTCAAGCTGACCAACGCCTACGCCATCCTTGCCAATCACGGCCGGGCGGTGGCACCGACCCTGATCGACTTCGTCCAGGACCGCGACGGCAAGGTCATCTTCCGCACCGACAATCGCTGCCAGGTGATGGAAGGCCGCTGCAACGCGCCGGATTGGGACGGCGGAGCCATGCCCCGTCCGCCGAGCCGCTCGCGTCAGGTTCTCGATCCGCAAGCGGCCTTCCAGATGGTCCACGTCATGACCGGCGTGATCGAGCGCGGCACCGCGACGACCTTGCGCGACCTCAATCGCCCGCTGTTCGGCAAGACCGGCACCACCACCGGCCCGACCAACGTGTGGTTCGTCGGCGGCACCCCCGACGTCGTCGCCGGCACCTACATCGGCTACGACCAGCCGCGCTCGCTGGGCGGGGCGGCGCAAGGCGGGCGGATCGCCGCGCCGATCTTCAAGCAATGGGCCGAAGTCGCCTTCAAGGACGTGCCGCCGACCCCGTTCGTCGCGCCCAAGGGCATCCGCATGGTCCGAATCGACCGCGTCACCGGCCGCCGGGTGTTCGGCACCTTCCCGGTGCGCGAGGATCCCAAGTCCGCGGTGATCTGGGAAGCCTTCCAGCCCGAAACCGAGCCGCGCCGTACGCTTCGCCGCGCCGGCGAAGAACAGGAACTCGCCGCCGCAGCCGCCAAGGCGGCGCCTGCCCGCCGCCGCGCGCCGCCGCCGCGCCCGCGCGAGACGGCGCCGCGCCCCGCCGAACCCGCGCAGCCGGCGGAGGACTTCTTGGCAAGGCAGGGCGGAATCTACTAGACGCCGCGTAAAGCCGGTCGTTCGAGTGTTCCCGCTCCGACCTGTGTGACTGAAAGGATTTCTCTGACATGCGCGCCGAAGCGCAGGCCCATATCGACCAGGTCAACGCCGCCACTGCCTTGCTTCGCCGGTTCCTTGATTGGGACCGGGCGCTCAGGCGGCTGGAGGAGCTCAACCAGCGGGTCGAGGATCCGACCTTGTGGGACGATCCCAAGGCCGCGCAGGAAGTCATGCGCGAACGCCGCCGGCTGGACGAAGCAATCACCGCCACCCGCAAGATCGAGACCGAGCTGACCGACACGGTTGAACTAATCGAGATGGCCGAGGCCGAAGGCGACGCCGGACTGGTCGACGATGGCGTCACGGCGCTCGCCGATCTCGCTGAACGGGCCGAGAAGGACAAGGTCGCTGCGCTGCTTGCGGGCGAGGCCGATGCCAACAACAGCTATGTCGAGGTCAATTCGGGCGCCGGCGGAACCGAGAGCCAGGATTGGGCCGGCATGCTCCAGCGCATGTATTCGCGCTGGGCCGAGCGGCACGGCATGAAGGTCGAGCTGGTCGATTTCCACTCGGGCGAACAGGCCGGGATCAAGTCGGCGACCCTGCTGGTCAAGGGCGAGAATGCTTACGGCAATCTCAAGGTCGAAAGCGGGGTCCACCGCTTGGTCCGGATCAGTCCCTACGACAGCAGCGCGCGGCGCCACACCAGCTTCGCCTCGGTCTGGGTCTATCCGGAAGTCGACGACGACATCGACATCGAGGTCAACGAAAGCGACCTTCGCATCGACACCTACCGGGCATCGGGCGCGGGCGGGCAGCACATCAACACCACCGACAGCGCGGTCCGGATCACGCACATCCCGACCAACATCGTGGTGCAGTGCCAGAACCAGCGGTCGCAGCACAAGAACCGGGCCGAGGCAATGAAGCAGCTCAAAGCCCGGCTCTACGAGGCCGAGCTCCAGAAGCGAGAAGCGGAGGCCAATGCGACGGCGGCGGCCAAGACCGACATCGGCTGGGGCCACCAGATCCGCTCTTACGTCCTGCAGCCCTATCAGCTGGTCAAGGACCTGCGCACCGGCGTTACCTCGACCGCGCCGGGCGACGTGCTCGACGGCGATCTCGACCGCTTCATGGCCGCCGCTCTGAGCCAGCGCGTGACGGGCGAGAAGGTCGACGTGGAAGACGTCGACTAGAATGCGGGAAGGGGGCACGCTCGTACTCTGCTGCCTGGCGCTGGCTCTCGCTGCCTGCCGTGAAGGAGGCGGCCAGGCCGACAGCTTCCCGCCCTCGGGTCGCGACGTGGCGCCGATCGTATCGGACGCTTTTTCGACCGAGGACGTGCGCGATCGGGTTGGCGAGTTCGAGGCGGTGGTTGCCGCGGCGCAGGTCCAGCCGGGCATGTCGGTTGCCGACATCGGCGCTGGCGAGGGCTATTACACGGTTCGGCTGTCACCCCTGGTCGGGGCAAAGGGCCGCGTGCTGGCGCAGGACATCGTGCCGGAAACCCGCGACCGCCTGGCCGAGCGGGTCCAGCGTGAAGGGCTCGACAACGTCACCGTGCGCCTCGGCCTGCCGGAGGATCCCAAGCTTCCGCCTGGCGGTCTCGACCGGATTTTCATGGTCCACATGTATCATGAGGTGACCGACCCTTACGCCTTCCTGTGGCACCTGGTCGGCGGGCTGAAGCCGGGCGGCGAGGTAATCGTGGTCGACGCCGACCGTCCGGTGAAGCGCCATGGTATTCCGCCGGCTCGCCTGAAATGCGAGCTGGCGGCGCTCGGCTTGCGGCTGGATCGCTTCCAGCGGCTGGGCGGCAGCGACAGCTTCTTTGCCGCCTTCCGCGCTGCCGGCCCGCGACCGGCGCCGGGCGCGATCAAGCCCTGCCAGGAGCCGGCATGACGATCCCGTTTGACGACTTTCAGAAGGTCGAGGTCCACGCCGGCACGATTCTCGCGGCCGAGCCCTTTCCGCAAGCCCGCAAGCCCGCTTTCAAGCTGACCATCGACTTTGGCCCGGCCATCGGCACCCGCCGCAGCTCGGCCCAGATTACCACCCTCTACACGCCCGACGAGCTGGTCGGACGGCAGGTGATCGCCGTCACCAACTTCGCCCCGCGACAGATCGGCCCCTTCATGAGCGAGGTGCTGGTGCTGGGTCTCAGCGATGCCGAAGGGCGGATCAGCCTGCTCGCGCCCGACCACCAGGTGCCCAACGGCGCGCGGATGCACTGAACGTAGCCGACACTTCGACCAACGGTGCTTCCTTCTTAACGCCTGTCAGCCTATCTCAGCCCCGGTATCACCTTGGGGTTGGGAACGAACATGCGCGTGGCAAAGGCGATCTGGGGCCTTCTGGTCGGGATCAAGGACGCTCTCGTCCTGCTCTTCATGTTCATCTTCTTCGCCGGCCTGTACGCGCTGCTGTCCGCCCGTCCGGCGCCAAGCGTGAAGGACGGCGTGCTGGTGCTGAACCTGCGTTCGGGCGTGGTCGAGCAGCCGGCCGAGCAGGACGCCTTTGCGCTTGCGGGCGGCTCCACCGCAGCCGCTCCGCTCGCGCTTCGCGACGTCCGTGAAGCGCTGCGAAAGGCTAAGGACGACACCCGCGTGAAGGCGGTGGCGCTCGACCTCGACGGCTTCTCGGCCGGGCAGACGGTGGTGGCCGAGCTTGGCGAAGGGCTGGACGAGATCCGCCGCAGCGGCAAGCCGGTGCTCGCTTATGCGACCGGCTACGAAGATCGCGGCTACCAGCTCGCGTCCCACGCCAGTGAAATCTGGGTCAATCCCATGGGCGGCGTCCAGCTGCGTGGGCCGGGCGGCAACAATCTGTATTTCGCCGGCCTGCTCGAAAAGCTCGGCGTCACCGCCAATGTCTACAAGGTGGGCAAGTTCAAGAGCGCGGTGGAACCCTATACCCGCTCCGACATGAGCCCCGAAGCACGCGAGAACGCGCAGGCGCTCGCCTCGGCGCTGTTCGAGACGTGGCGCGACGACATCCGCAAGGCGCGACCCAAGGCCAATGTCGAGCTGTCGCTGCGCCAGCCGGTGCAGCTGGTCCAGGCTTCCGGCGGCGATTTCGCTGCCGCCTCGAAGCGCGCCGGGCTCGTCGACCGCATTGCCGACCGCCGCGCCTTTGAAGCGCGCCTGGCGGAGCTTGGCGGGGTCGACGAGAAGCTCGCCGGCGGGTTCAAGCGCATCCGCCTCGACCGCTATATCGCCGCCGAGGTCAGCTCCAAGCGCGGCACCGGACCGATCGGCGTGGTGACGGTTGCCGGCAACATCATCGACGGCAAGGCGCCGCTCGGCACCGCCGGCGGCGACAGCATTGCCGAGGCCATCGAGAAGGGCCTGCGCGACGACAAGATCAAGGCGATCGTGGTGCGCATCGACAGCCCGGGCGGCTCCGCCCTCGCGTCCGAACGTATCCGCCAGGCGCTGCTCGCCGCGCGCGACAAGAAGATCCCGGTGGTCGCCTCGATGGGCAATGTCGCGGCGTCCGGCGGCTATTGGGTCGCCACCGCCGCCCAGCACATCGTCGCCGAACCCTCCACCATCACCGGGTCGATCGGCGTGTTCGGCATCCTGCCGAGCTTTCAGGGCAGCTTGCAGAAGCTCGGCATCGCTGCCGACGGCGTCGCCACCACCCCGCTGTCGGGCCAGCCGGACCTGTTCAAGGGTATTTCGCCCGAAGCCGGCCAGCTGATCCAGCTCGGGGTCGAAAGCACCTACGGCAAGTTCCTGACCATCGTCGGCCAGGCCCGCGGCAAGACCCCGCAGCAGATCGACGCCATCGGCCAGGGCCGGGTGTGGTCGGGCGGCCAGGCACGCCAGATCGGGCTGGTCGACCAGTTCGGCGGCATGGAGGAAGCGATCGCCAAGGCGGGCGAGCTTGCCGGGCTCGACGCCGATAATCGCGGCCTGACCTTCCTCGAGAGGAAGCCGAGCTGGCGCTCCGAGCTTGCCGGGCTTCTGCGCGACGACAATGACGATGCCAGCGAAAGCGACCCCTTCGCTTCGCTCCGCGCCAATCCCGACGCACTCGCCGCCTCGGTGCTTCAGCAGGCGGAAACGCTGCTGAGCGGTCCGACCATCCAGGCCCGCTGCCTCGAATGCGGCGCGGTCGAGGCGCGTCCTGCCGCGGCCGAGCGCTCGACGGGGTGGCTGGCGCGCCTGCTCACCTTGCTCTCGTGAGCCTTTTCCGCTAGGGGCGCGCTCGTCGTTCCGGGTCGGAGAACCCGGACGCCACGCCGTCAGCAGCTGTTTGTCGTCTTTCACGGCCAATCGCTCGGTCCGGGGTCGCGTCCGCCTCTTGCCCGGTCGGCCCGTCTGCCCGGCATGGGGTCGGGGAGACGGCTTTCACCAACGCTTGCCAGGTCCGCCTGATGGAAAGCCTGCCCACCAAGGGAAGGCTGGCGGCATACCGACCGAGCACGAGAAGGACGTACCTGTTTTTATGGCTACTGTTGCCAATCCCACCCGCGACGATTTCGCGGCGCTCCTCAACGAAAGCCTTGGCGGCGAAAACGAGGCCTTTGAAGGCCGCGTCGTCATCGGCACCGTCACCGCGATCGAGAATGATCTCGCGGTGATCGACGTCGGCCTCAAGAGCGAAGGCCGCGTTCCGCTGCGCGAATTCGCCGTGCCGGGCCAGAAGGCCGAGCTCAAGGTCGGTGACCAGGTCGAAGTGTTCGTCGACCGCGTCGAGAACAGCGCCGGCGAGGCGATGCTCAGCCGCGACCGCGCCCGCCGCGAAGCCGCTTGGGACAAGCTCGAAGGCGAGTTCGCCGAAGAGAAGCGCGTCGAGGGTGTCATCTTCGGCCGTGTCAAGGGCGGCTTCACCGTCGATCTCGGCGGCGCCGTGGCCTTTCTTCCGGGCAGCCAGGTCGACATCCGTCCGGTTCGCGACGTCCAGCCGCTGATGGACATCCCGCAGCCGTTCCAGATCCTCAAGATGGATCGCCGCCGCGGCAACATCGTCGTGTCGCGCCGCGCCATCCTGGAAGAGACCCGCGCCGAGCAGCGTTCGGGCCTGATCCAGAGCCTGGCCGAAGGTCAGGTGATCGAGGGGGTGGTCAAGAACATCACCGACTACGGCGCCTTCGTCGACCTCGGCGGTATCGATGGCCTGCTGCACGTCACCGACATCAGCTACAAGCGCGTCAACCACCCGTCAGAAGTGCTGGAAATCGGCGCCACCGTGAAGGTGCAGATCATCCGCATCAATCGCGACACCCAGCGCATCAGCCTCGGCATGAAGCAGCTCGAGAGCGATCCGTGGGAAGGCGCCCAGGCCAAGTATCCGGTCGATGGCGTGTTCCAGGGCCGCGTGACCAACATCACCGAATATGGTGCATTCGTTGAGCTGGAGCCGGGCATCGAAGGCCTCGTCCACGTGTCCGAGATGAGCTGGACCAAGAAGAACGTCCACCCGGGCAAGATCGTCTCGACCTCGCAGGAAGTCGAAGTCAAGATCCTCGAGGTCGACGGCGAGAAGCGCCGCATCAGCCTCGGTCTCAAGCAGGCCCAGACCAACCCGTGGAGCGATTTCGCCGAGAAGCACCCGGTCGGCAGCCAGGTCGAAGGCGAAGTCAAGAACGCCACCGAATTCGGCCTGTTCATCGGCCTCGAAGGCGACGTCGACGGCATGGTCCACATGTCGGACATCGCCTGGGGCGTGTCGGGCGAGGAAGCGTTGGCGCTTCACCGCAAGGGCGAAACGGTGCAGGCCGTCGTTCTCGATGTCGACGTCGAGAAGGAGCGCATCAGCCTCGGCATGAAGCAGCTTGAGCGTGGCGGCGTTGTCGCTGGCGGCGCGACCGGCGGCGAAGGCGGCGCCCGTAAGGGTGAGGTCAAGACCGTGACCGTGCTCGAAGTCATGGACGGTGGTCTCACCGTGCAGGTGGGCGACGATGGCCCGACCGGCTTCATCAAGCGCTCGGATCTCGGCCGCGACCGTGACGAGCAGCGTCCGGAGCGTTTCCAGGTCGGCCAGAAGTTCGACGCCCAGGTCACCGGCACCGACCGCAGCAAGAAGCCGACCTTCTCGATCAAGGCGATGCAGATCGCCGAAGAGAAGCAGGCGGTTGCCCAGTACGGTTCGTCCGACTCGGGCGCGTCGCTTGGCGACATCCTTGGTGCCGCTCTCGAGCGCGCCAACAAGAAGTAAGCTGAAAATGAGACGGTTTGCCGGTTCGCCCGGCAAACCGTTTCTCTTCCGACACTTGCGGCGGCTCGCAACATCTGACAGCTTGTCCGAAGCGGGTGGGGGCCCGGGACTGCAACGCTAGGGCGGGGACAGAAAAAACGATGATCCGGTCAGAACTGGTCAACAAGCTCTGCAACGACTTTCCCGATCTCTCGCAGCGCGAGATCGAGACGGTGGTCACCGGCATCTTCAACGAGATCACAGCCCAGCTCGCCAAGGGCGGCCGGGTCGAGCTGCGCGGCTTTGGCGCGTTCTCCACCCGCCAGCGCGACGCCCGCACCGGCCGCAACCCGCGCACCGGCGAACAGGTCGCGGTGGACGCCAAGAAGGTGCCCTACTTCAAGCCCGGCAAGGAAATGCGCGAGCGCTTGAATCTCGCGGAAGTCACCGCCGAGTGAGGTTGCGGCGGCGGCATTGGTTGCCGCCTGCATTAGCTACGATGATCTGATCGTAGGGCTAAAGGCTGCGAATGTCCGCCTTCGACCCGTTGCCGACAGTAGCTCCTCGGTCAGGGTCACGCCGCGAGTTGGGGAACCGGCTCCAGCCAGCCTGGCAAGGCTGCGCTCCAAAGAAGGCCCATGAGAAGATCAAGCCGAGGGGGATCGACCCGCTCCAGCCCGCTTCCGGGGTAAAAGGTCAGTTCTCCGAAGCGCGCTTGCCCATCCAAGTCATAGAAGTCAGCCCGAACAAAGCAAAAGCCTTCGGCCAAGCGCTCGGCAGCACGCAGCATTGCATTCAACGATTTCGGCATGGGTGGATCGGGGTCATCGGTGGGGGCTGAAACCCGCCGCCAGGCCGTATCGAAGACAGTCCAGCGGTGCTCTTCGCCGCGGCCAAGATGCACCTGCACGAACCGAGCCTTCCCGCCAAACACGAACACCTTGTAATCGATAGGCAGCGACCGATCCTTGCCGATAAAGGGCTCTACCAGCAGCCCGCGCTCGATCTCGCCGTAAAGCCACTCGTCTAACCACGCGCCATAGCTGCGCTGCATCCATCGCCGGGATTGCCGCACCGCCGCTACGTGATCGGCAAGCTCGCGGACCACGAGAGTGTGCCCGCATCCGTGCCGCGACTTGACGACATAGGGAAAGTCCCACGCTGGTTCGTCGGGTAGCGACTGACCGCGCCATAGCGTCGGGGTCGCCCATTTTTCGGAGCCAAGCCGCTCGGCCACGAACTCCTTGACGTGGACCTTGTCGGCCAAGGCTGGCAGCCGCGGATCGCGGTCGTGCAACTTTCGATGCTGCACCCATTCGGTGAACAGCAGCGGCGTTTCAAGCCGCGCTAGCCGCCTGTGCCGCCACCAATAGGTCAATTGGATCCGCAAAGGGCTGCTGCCAACGGGAGTGGGCGGATGAGAGAATGCAAGCACAACGCCGAAGCGAGAGGAGCAGCAACTTCGTTCCCGTGCCGGTCCAAAGCACTACATGGGAAGTCCGCTTTCCATCCATAGCCGACCTTCGAGTGTCTCCCTTCGCTGTTCGTCGAAACCTCGAAGAACCCTCTTCCGCGCGGCGCCGCGCTCGGCCACACTCCTGCCAAACCAAGTGGGGGATTCTTCATGCGTCGTTTGTTGCTGGTCGGTGCGTTGTCGCTGGCGATGAGTACCACTGCCCTTGCCCAAACCGGCTACCAGCAGCCGCCTGCCCCGATTGCCCAAATCCTCGACAGCAAGCCGACACCCGTGCCGCTGATCGACCCGACCCGCAGCCGCATGGCGCTGCTCGAGCGCGCCAATCTGCCGGCCATCGCCGAGCTTGCCGAACCCGACCTCAAACTTGCCGGGTACCGCATCAACCCGCGCAACAACGGCCAGGCCAACAGCCGTGTCCAGTGGCTGACCGGGCTCTCGCTGCAGGACGTGGCGGGCGGCAAGGCGCGCACCGTCCTGCTGGCGGCAGGCACGCGCTTCACTGCGCCGTCGTGGTCGCCCGATGGCCAGCGTCTCGCCTTCCTGGTCGACAGGCCGAGCGGACTTGAGCTGTGGGTTGTGGACGCCGCCACCGGCAAAGCGCGCAAATTGACCCAGCCGATCGTCAATGCCGCGGCAACCGGCGCGGCGTTCGCGTGGATGCCGGACAGCCGCTCGATCCTGGTCCGTGCCGTCCCGGCCGGGCGTGGCCCGGCGCCTTCCGTGCAGGCCACCCCGGTGCCGATCGTGCAGGTCAACGAAGGTCGCACCGCGCCGGTCCGGACCTATCAGGACCTTCTCAAGAACAGCGGCGACGAGCGGCTGTTCGATCACTATTTCACCGCCCAGCCCCTGCTGGTGTCGATCGCCGACGGCTCCAGCCGCAAGGTCGGCACCCCCGGCGTCTACCTCGGCCTCTCGCCCTCGCCGGACGGCAAGTATCTGCTGATGACGCGTGCCAAGCGGCCCTACAGCTACAACGTGCCCGCGGCGCTGTTCCCGACCGAGGTGGTGGTGACCGATCTCACGGGCCGCACCGTCAAGCAACTCGCGGACCTGCCGCTGCGCGACGATGTGCCGCCGCAGTTCGATGCCGTAGCGCCTGGGCCTCGCTCGGCCCAGTGGCGCGCCGACAAGCCCGCGACCGTCGCCTGGGTCGAAGCGCAGGACGGCGGCGATGCGCGCCGCAAGGTTGAGGTCCGCGACCGCCTGCTCGAACTCGCCGCGCCGTTCACCGGCAGCCCGCGGACGCTGGTCGACATGAAGGACCGTTATGCCGGCGTCGTCTGGGGCAAGGACGATGTCGCCTATCTCGAAACGCAATGGTGGAACGACCGGCGCGAGACGCGGATGCTGCTCAACCCCGCGGCGGGCACGGCCAAGGTTCTCCTGACCCGCAATTTCCAGGATCGCTACAACGACCCTGGCGAGCCGGTCACCACGCTCAATGCCGCAGGGCGGCCCGTGCTGCTGTTCGGCGCCGACGGGCGCAGCATCTTCCAGTCGGGTGCCGGTGCCCGCCGCGAAGGCGAGTTCCCGTTTGTCGATCGCGTCGACCTTGCGGGCGGCCAAGCGACCCGCGTGTGGCAAAGCGCCGTGCCTTATTACGAAGACGTGGTCGCGGTGCTCGACAATGAAGGCAAGCGCCTCGTCACCCGCCGCGAAAGCCGGACCGAGCCGCCCAACCTTTACCTTCGCACCGTCGGCGCGGGCGATCCGCGACCGCTCACCCAATTCCCCGATCCCGCGCCGCAGCTAGCGGGCGTGACCCAGCAGCTCATCACCTACAAGCGCAAGGACGGGGTCGACCTGTCGGGCACGCTCTACCTGCCCGCCGGCTACAACAAGGAGCGCGACGGGCCGCTGCCGCTGATCATGTGGGCCTATCCGACAGAATATACCGATCCCAAGGTCGCCGGGCAGGTGGTCGACACCGACAACCGCTTCACCCGGCCCGGCGGCATCAGCCATCTGTTCCTGCTGACCCAGGGCTATGCGGTGCTGGACGATCCCAAGATGCCGATCGTCGGCGCCGACGGGAAAGAAGCCAACGACACCTATATCGAGCAGCTGACCTCGTCCGCCGAAGCGGCAGTCGATGCGGTGGTGAAGCTGGGCGTCGCCTCACGCGACAGGATCGCGGTCGGTGGGCACAGCTACGGCGCGTTCATGACCGCCAATCTCCTTGCGCACAGCGACCTGTTCCGCACCGGCATCGCGCGCTCGGGCGCCTACAACCGCACGCTGACCCCGTTCGGGTTCCAGGCCGAACAGCGCACTTATTGGGAAGCGGTCGACACCTATACCAAGATGAGCCCGTTCACCTACGCGCCCAAGATCAAGGAGCCGATCCTGCTGATCCACGGCGAGGCGGACGACAATAGCGGCACCTTTCCGGTGCAGAGCGAGCGCTTCTATGCGGCGCTCAAGGGCGCTGGAGCCAATGTGCGCTACGTGGTGCTGCCTTACGAGGCTCACGGCTACCGCGCGCGGGAGAGCGTCGGGCACACGCTGTGGGAAATGACCAGCTGGCTCGACCGCTATCTCAAGCCGGCCAAGAAGTAAGCAACAGCGCCTCCCTGCACTAAGCGGCGGGGAGGCAGCCTTGCCTCACGCCTGGCAGATCTGCTGAAGCAACACTTGCGGGTTGAACGGCTTGGCGAAGAAGTGCGCGCCGGTCGGCAGATCGTCGGGCGAGGGCCGTACCACGCCGGAGGCGACCAGCAGCACGGTCGGCGGGTGCCGGTCACGCACGTAATGGGCAAGGCGGATGCCGTCCATCGACCCCGGCATCTCGATATCGGTCAGCACGCAAAGATGCCTTTGTGCCGATCGAGGATGCGGATCGCCTCGTCGGCAGTGCCGGCGGCATGAACGGTGAAGCCGCGGTCCTCGAAGAAATCGACCAGGTCATCGCGCACGAACGGCTCGTCCTCGACGACCAGGATGCTCTTGCCTGACATTTGCGCCGCCATCCCTTCAACCCCGGCGCGCAGGGGCGACGGTCGGCATCGCGGCATCGATCGCGAACTCGACCCCCGACGGATCGAAGCGCAGAAACGTGTTGCCGTCGAAATAGGATTGAAGTGAACGCTCGATCATCCGCGACCCGAAGCCTCTTCTCTGAGGGGCGCTAACCGGCGGGCCATCCACTTCTTTCCATCCGAAACGAAAGCGTTTCGACGAACGGTCATCCGTCTCCTCCCACCGAATCTGGATCTTGCCGCTTTCGTTGCTGAGCGCGCCATATTTGCAGGCGTTGGTGGCCAGCTCGTGAAGCGCAAGCGTGAGGGCAAGGCCCACCGATCCCGGTACCATGACGTCCCCGCCAACGATCTCGATCCGGTCCTTGAAGCCTTCGGCAGCACTCAGGCCCGAGGCCACGATGTCCTTGAGCGAGGCTTCGTCCCACGCGGTGGCGGTGAGGACGTCGGTCGCCTTGCCGAAGGCGGTCAACCGCGCGGCAAAGGCTTCGGCAGCTTCGTCGACGTTCGCTGCGCGGCGGAAGGTCTGGCTGGCGATCGCCTGGACCATGGTCAGCACGTTCTTCAGCCGGTGGCCAAGCTCCCCATTGAGCAACCGCTGCCGTTCCTGCGATTCGACGAGTTCGGTCGTGTCGCGGGAGACCGACAGGATCTTGGCCGGCTTGCCGTCCGGTCCGAAGATCGGGGCGACCGACACGTCCCACCATTTGGAGGTGCCTTTGGCCGTATCGGCCGCGCCGATGAATTTGGCCGGCCGGCCGGCACGCGCCGCTTCGATCGCGTCCTTGGCATGCTGATTGCCTTCGCCTTCCCAGAAGCGCGGCCAGGGGCAGTCGGCGATGGTGGCGAAATCGTCCACCTCCATCACCTTCTGCCCGCCTTCGCTCATGAAGGTCAGGCGACCGTCGAGATCGAGCACCTTGATGCAGTCGGTGGAGCTGCGCAGCACCTCGCTGAGGAAGGATTCACGCTCGGCGAGGTCGGCCACGGCCTTGTGCACGGTGGTCGAATCATACCCGCCGACGAAGATCCCGATGACCGTTCCCGAAATGTCGCGGATCGGCTCGAACAGCAGTTCGATGAAGCTGGTTTCCCGGTTCTGCGACAGCTGCAATTCGACGCGGTGCTCGACGTAGCGTTCGCCCGTCGCGAACACCCGGTCGAGGATGTCGAAGAAGCCCTGGCTTTCGAGCTCCGGAAACACCTCACGGACCGGCCGGCCGAGATAATCGCGTTCGCCGCCGATCATCCGGAAAGCGGCATTCACATAAGCGAACACGTGCTCCGGGCCGGTCAGCACCGCGGCGAAGCCCGGCATCTGGTCGAGCATCGCCAGCTGCCGGCTTTCCTCGGCGCGGCGCATCTGTTCCTGCAGCACTTCCTGGGTGGTCTCATTCACCACCACCATCATGCCGCCGATCTCACCCGCGTCGTCGAGCGCGGGAGAATAAGCGAGGTCGAAATAGATGATGTCCTCGCGGCCGTGGCGGTGAAGCACCATTTGCTGGTTCTGAAAGGTCTCGACATGCCCGGCGCGCACCTTGCGCAGCATGGCGGTGTTCCACTCGGCGATCTCGGGCCAGGCGTCGGCAACCGGAAGCGCCATCTTGTTCACGCCTTGCGTCAGCACCGCATAAGCGTCGTTGTAGATCATCAGCCCCTGTTCGCCCCACAGCAGCACCATGGCGGCGGGCGAGCGGATCATCATGCCGACCATGCCCTTCAGGCCGGCTGCCCATTCGGCGGGCCCGGGCATGCCGACGTCCTCCCAATCCGCCTCAGCGATCTGGCGCGCGGTGTCGCAGGGCCAATCGAGAAAGGCTGGAAGCGGGGCCACAGGATTGGTGGGCCGCGCCGGGTCGAGAGAGTGGGTCGCTATGTCAGGATCCTAGATGATCGAAGGGTGGAACGCGAGCGCGCTACGTCCTAGACCGCAACCGGGGCGGAAATGTGCGGATGCGGATCGTATCCGACGACCTCGAAATCTTCCAGAACATAGCTGAACAGGTCCTGTCCCCGGTCCTTGATCCGGAGCTGGGGCAGGGGCCTGACCTCGCGGCTCAGCTGCAGCCGGGCTTGGTCGAGGTGGTTGGAATAAAGGTGCACGTCGCCGCCGGTCCACACGAACACGCCCGGCTCCAGCCCGCATTCCCGCGCCAGCATGTGGGTCAGGAGCGCATAGGAGGCGATATTGAAGGGCACACCGAGGAACAGATCGGCGCTGCGTTGATAGAGCTGGAGGTTGAGGCGGCCGGCCGCGACCTGCGTCTGGAACAGGCAATGACAGGGCGCCAGCGCCATTCGCCCGATCTCGCCCGGATTCCAGGCGGTGACGATCTGACGGCGGCTGGCGGGGTCTTTGCGGATGAGGTCGACGAGCTCACGAATCTGGTCGATGTGGCGGCCGTCCGCCGTTTCCCAGTCGCGCCACTGCTTGCCGTAAACGGGGCCAAGGTCACCCGCTTCATCCGCCCATTCGTCCCAGATGCTGACCTTGCGCTCCTGCAGCCAGCGGACATTGGTGTCTCCGTTGAGAAACCACAGCAACTCGACGATGATCGAACGAAGATGCAGCTTCTTGGTGGTCACCAGCGGGAAGCCGTCCGCAAGATCGAAGCGCATCTGCGCGCCGAACAGCGACAAGGTGCCGGTGCCGGTGCGATCCTGCTGCGGCACGCCGTCGGCAAGAACCTGGGCCATGAGGTGATGGTAAGCCTGCATGGGCCGACGGTAGCGTGGCCACGCGCGCCTGCGTAGTCCCCTTTGTGCGCTGCTGGCCATGGCGCTTCGATGTCAAAACGGATCGACTTTTTGGCGGTCAGTCCGGAACGGACCCTCTATCGCTTGGGAAGAGGCCGCGGACGCACCTAGCGTGCCCTCATGCTTCAGCGTGCCGAATCTCCTGTTGCACTCACCGGCGTGGAGGCGAGCCGGTCCTTCTTCGCCCCATGTTTTGCCCAGTCCACCAGCGAAAGCCTGTGGGTCGCGCACCTCGACGACGAGGCGCGCTGCATCCACCTGGCCAGCTACGACGGCGACGCCGACTCGGTCGACATTCCGGTCCGCGCCATCATCGGCGATGCGATCCGGTTCGACAGCGCGGGCATTATTCTCGCCCACAATCACCCAAGCGGGCAGGCGGCCCCCTCGCGCTCGGACAAGGTCGCCACCAGGGCCCTGGCGATCGCTGCCGAAGCGATCGATCTGACCCTGCTCGACCATCTCGTCTTTGCGGGCACCGACTGCACCAGCTTCCGCCGCATGGGGCTGCTGTAAACTAAGGCGCTGCTGGCAGGCTGGTGGGAAGAACCACGCGAGCGGCGAGGGGGTGCGGCGCTGCTGCCTTATGGCGAGTGTTCGAGGGTGCTAGGTCTGCCCGGATCGAGTAGCTTGGCAGAGGGCGCCGGGGCCTCGCTGGGGCAGATCATCGCTGTCACTTGCCCGGTGCTTGCTAGCGTCAGCGCCTGCGCATGCTGCTTCGACACGGTGCGATGACGCGGCGATCCCCCCCCCCGAAGACTGACCTGCGCCATCCATGAGGGTGGCCACTACCCGCTAAGCCCTGCGCGACGAACCGGCTCTGCAGACCATCGGACTACTCGCACGACCGGCGACCAGCTTACTTCGACGGCCGCGTCTCTTCGTCCTGCTTGTTGGCGCGCTTCTGCCCGGCGGCTTTTGCTGCCTCGTCCGTCAGTCGCCGGCCCGTCTCCAGCGCAGCGTCAGGGGTGAGCGCAACGTCGACATGATCGGGCCCATCAACAATGACGCGCCCTTCCTCCGCCACTACGTCGCTCGGCTTGTCGTAGGTTTCTTTGCTCATGCGAGGCTCAGCGCCGTTCGCTGGGAGGCGTTCCGCTGATTACGCGACCGAGACGAACGCGGGGTGGCTGCTCAGCCCTGAAGCGGCTCGTTCTCCAGGTCGCTCGGGCGGGCGAGGCGGCCTGCCAATGCTGCCTCATAAGCTTCGGCCATTTCCAGCAGTCGATTGCGCAACTCTCTGTTGGAGCTTTGCGCAACAAGGCCGCGGCACCGTTGCGCCTGCACCATGAGATGGAGGCTCCACTCCCCGTCGCTCACTTGCGTTTCTCCCAAGCTTTCGATGCAGCGCAAAGAGAAATGGCCCGGCCTATGCGGCCGAGCCATTTGCTTCGTGTTCAAGGCAGTTGCCTGGAGTCGATCAGGCGACCTGCATCAGCACGTTGGAGCGACGGCGGCGCATCGATGCGCCGATCCCGCCGAATCCGAGCAACATCAGGGCCCAGGTGCCTGGCTCGGGTACTGCACTCCGCACGCCGAAGAATGCAATGTGCGACAGGCCTTGCCGACCGGCGGTTTGCCAAGTGTTTGAGCCGAGATACTGATACAGAACGAACTCATTACCGGCCTTCACCGCGTAATATTCGATCGTATATCCTGGCAAACTGAACGTGCCGCTGTTTCCGCCGGCGCCCGTGATAGAACCAAACGATCCGAAGTTCGGTGCGTCCGAGGCCGTGATCCAATTCAACGTGATGTCCGGGTTCATGAGTGCATTGTACGCGGCCTCGGCATTCTTGTAGCTATTTACATTGGTCGGATCGGGATTCTCCTGAATGTTACCCGAAAACAGGCAACCCTGTGCGTCGCCGTCCGTGACGGAGTCGCACGAGCCCACCACGATCGTGGACGCGGTAGCCGGCGATGCAACCATGGCGACAGCAAGTGCAGCCACGGCAATGATAGTCTTGCCCATCTGTCGTCCCCTTGACGTATTTTGCCCAATGCCCGCAGCGCGACTCACCCAAGCCCGAGCATTAACCACTTATTAAACAATTATGTTGGTAGAGTCTAACGGGAGTAGGATCGTTTTAGGACGTTCATCGTTTACTTGGGTTAGTTTATCGAGAGCGCGGGGCGCCGCGACCAGCAGAAAACGGCCAAATAGATGATAAGTCTGCAACGCCGCGCGAGCTGTTTCGTCTTAATAGAAAGGGTTAACGGGCGGCAATTCGCTGCCTGTCGAGAGGCCGCTCGGATGTGGCTCTCCGCAGCGCGGCGGGCTAAGCGGCGCCGATGCCGACGCTTCCCACCGCTCCCCGATCAACCCGCGAGGAAGCTGCCGCCACCTTTGCGCTTGCCTGGCCGCTGATTCTTTCCAACCTCGCGGCGAACGCGATCACGACCACCGACGTGCTGCTGCTCGGCCGGCTCGGACCCGAAGCGCTTGCCGCCGCGGCGCTGTCGGTGAACCTCTATAACCTGCTGCTGTTCACCGGTGTGGGGTTGTCGGTCGCCATCTCGCCGATGATCGCCGCCGCGCTTGGCCGGCGGAAAGGCGCGGCGCGCGACAGCCGGCGGAGCTTCCGCATGGGGTTGTGGCTGGTCACCTTGTACGCGCTTGCCGGCACCGCCCTACTGTTCTTTGCCGAGCCATTGTTTCTCCTGATGGGGCAGGATCCCGCGCTCAGCCGCTCGGCAGGCGCTTTCATGGGTGTTCTGCAATGGGCGCTGTGGCCGACCCTGCTCGGCTTCCTGATGCGCAACCTCCTGACCGCCTTCAACCGCGCCTGGGTGCCGCTGGTGGTCGCGCTCGGCGGCGTGGGGCTCAACGCCTTTCTCAATTACGGCCTGATCTTCGGTCACTTCGGCTTTCCCGCACTCGGCATGGAAGGGAGCGCGCTGGCGACAGTGATCACCAATGTCGCGATGCTTGCCTTTCAGATCGTCGCCGCGCTTCGCCTGCCGCGCCTCAAGATGATGCACCTGTTCGGCCATTGGTGGCGCCCCGACTGGAGCCGCTTCCGCGAGCTGGCGAAGCTTGGCATTCCGATCAGCCTGACCTGGAGCTTCGAAGTCGGCGTATTCAGCGCCGCGGTCTATCTCATGGGCCTGATCGACACGACCAGCGTCGCCGCCCACGTCATTGCGCTGCAGCTTGCGGCCTTGATGTTCATGGTTCCGCTCGGCCTTGCGCAGGCGGCGACGGTGCGGGTCGGTTACGGCCACGGCGCGGGTGATCGCCTCTGGGTGACACGCGCGGGGCGGGTCGCCATTGCTTTTGCGCTGGCCTTTGCGCTCGCTTCGGCGCTGATCATGTGGCTGTTCCCCCGGCCGCTCGCCGCGTTGTTCCTCGACATGAGCAAGCCCGAAAGTGCAGCCGTGCTCGCGCTTGCCGTCCAATTCCTGCTCATCGCCGCCGTGTTCCAGCTGGCGGACGGGGCGCAGGTGGTCGGCGCCTCGATCCTGCGTGGGCTTCACGACACCCGGGTGCCGATGTTCTATGCCGCCTTCGGTTATTGGGCGGTCGGGATCGGGGTCGGCGCCTGGCTGGCGTTCGAGACGCCGCTGCGAGGGCGCGGGATCTGGATCGGACTGGCGCTCGGCCTCGCGATCGTGGCGGTGCTGATGCTGTGGCGCTGGTCGCGCCGCGAAAAGCTCGAACTGGTTTCCGCCGTGGCCCATTGACGTTCCGTAAGCCCCAACACATATGCCGGCCGACGCTGGCACTCTCCCCAAGTGAGTGCCAGCGGAACCATTCACAGAGCAACCATAAGAGGGGCTAACATGGCTTTCAGGCCGCTTCACGATCGAGTTCTGGTCCGCCGGACCGAAGCCGAGGAAAAGACCGCCGGCGGGATCATCATTCCCGACACCGCCAAGGAAAAGCCGCAGGAAGGCGAAGTCGTCTCGGTCGGCACCGGCGCGCGCAACGACCAGGGCGTGGTCACCCCGCTCGAGGTCAAGGCCGGCGATCGCATCCTGTTCGGCAAGTGGTCGGGCACCGAGGTCAAGGTCGACGGCGAGGACCTGATCATCATGAAGGAAAGCGACATCCTCGGGATCGTCGGCTGACCTTTCGCCACCACCAGTTTCAAACATTCAAGATCTGAAAGGGTAGCCACATGGCAGCCAAGGACGTGAAATTCAGCCGCGACGCGCGTGAGCGCATTCTGCGCGGCGTCGACATCCTCGCCGACGCGGTCAAGGTCACGCTGGGGCCGAAGGGCCGCAACGTCGTTATCGACAAGAGCTTCGGCGCGCCGCGCATCACCAAGGACGGCGTCACCGTCGCCAAGGAAATCGAGCTCAAGGACAAGTTCGAGAACATGGGCGCGCAGATGCTGCGCGAAGTGGCCTCGAAGACCAACGATCTCGCCGGCGACGGCACCACCACCGCCACCGTGCTTGCCCAGGCGATCGTTCGCGAGGGCATGAAGTCGGTTGCGGCCGGCATGAACCCGATGGACCTGAAGCGCGGCATCGATCTTGCCGTCACCAAGGTCGTCGAGGACATCAAGGCGCGCTCCAAGCCTGTCGCCAACAGCCAGGAAGTCGCCCAGGTCGGCATCATCTCGGCCAACGGCGACCGTGAAGTCGGCGAAAAGATCGCTGAAGCCATGGACAAGGTCGGCAAGGAAGGCGTCATCACCGTCGAAGAGGCCAAGGGTCTCGAGTTCGAGCTGGACGTCGTCGAAGGCATGCAGTTCGATCGCGGCTACCTGTCGCCTTACTTCATCACCAACCCGGAGAAGATGCAGGTCGAGCTTAGCGACCCCTACATCCTCATCCACGAGAAGAAGCTCAGCAACCTGCAGGCGATGCTTCCGATCCTCGAAGCCGTGGTCCAGAGCGGTCGCCCGCTGCTGATCATCGCCGAGGACATCGAAGGCGAAGCGCTGGCGACCCTGGTCGTCAACAAGCTGCGCGGCGGCCTCAAGGTCGCGGCCGTCAAGGCGCCGGGCTTCGGTGATCGCCGCAAGGCGATGCTCGAGGACATCGCGATCCTGACCGGCGGTGAGATGATCTCGGAAGATCTCGGCATCAAGCTCGAGAACGTCACGGTCGGCATGCTCGGCACCGCCAAGCGCGTCACCATCGACAAGGACAACACCACCATCGTCGATGGCGCTGGTGACAAGTCCGGCATCGAAGGCCGCGTCGGTGCGATCCGTCAGCAGATCGAAGTCACCACCAGCGACTACGACCGTGAGAAGCTCCAGGAGCGTCTCGCCAAGCTCGCCGGCGGTGTTGCCGTGATCAAGGTCGGCGGTTCGTCCGAGGTCGAGGTGAAGGAGCGCAAGGACCGCGTCGACGACGCGCTGCACGCGACCCGCGCCGCGGTCGAGGAAGGCATCGTCCCCGGCGGCGGTACGGCCCTGCTGTACGCCACCAAGGCGATCGAAGGCCTCAAGGGCGAGAACGACGACCAGACCCGCGGCGTCGATATCATCCGCAAGGCGCTCTACGCGCCGGTCCGCCAGATCGCGTCCAACGCCGGTCACGACGGTGCGGTGATCTCGGGCAAGCTGCTCGACGGCAATGATTCGAACCTCGGCTTCAACGCCCAGACCGATACCTACGAGAACCTGGTTCAGGCCGGCGTGATCGACCCGACCAAGGTCGTCCGCACTGCGCTTCAGGATGCGGCTTCGGTCGCCGGCCTGCTGATCACCACCGAAGCGGCGGTGAGCGAGCTTCCGGACGACAAGCCCGCAGCCGGCGGCATGCCCGGCGGCATGGGCGGCATGGGCGGCATGGACTTCTAAGTCCGGTTACCTACGCGAAGAAAGGGAAGGGCCTCGGCAGATGCTGCCGGGGCCTTTTTCTTGTGCTGCTACTCCAGCACTCCGTCAGGACGTCGCACGCGACCGCCCTGGAAGCCGGCCGTCTTCCGTATCGCCGGCCAGTCTTCCATCCGGTCGGTCCCGAAGGTGAAGGACAGCAAAGCAGTTGGCTTTTCCGAGCGGCCGGGCTGGGTCGAATGAAGGAACTGATCGCCGAAGATCAGCGCCTCACCTGCGCGGTAATCGTACGTTCGTGTTTCCCCCAACAGGGTCTTGAAGACGAGGCCAAACCCTGGGGTCGGCGGCCCGATCGGGGTCAACAAGGTAAAGGCCTGGTTGTTCGTGCCGACCCAATCGGTGTGAAAGTCCGCTTCGCTGCATTCGCTACGCGTAACTACGAAACCCTGATACAGCCGCACGTCTCGGTCGACCGCGATATAGTCGGCGACATGTCTTGCAACGTCCATGCGGTCGAACGCGGTCTGGAAGCGGTCATAGCTCGTTTCTTCGGCCGCCGAGATCCAGCGAATGTCGCTCGACCAAGGTGGCCGCTCGACATGGTAGGACGCAGGCAAAAGCTCTCCCGCGAGATCGGCGAAACCGGCAGCAATGGACGGATCGACTGCGACCCTCATCACATTGGGCGCCACCCAGTCGGGATCGAGAAAATGCTTCACCGCCCCACCATGTCCGCGTTCGGGGCGAAGCTCAACCAACAAGAAAGGGCCGCCCGGTTTCCCGGACGGCCCTCCCTTTGCCTTGATCAGGCGTCGTAGGTCTTACTGACCCGCGACGTTGTCCTGGCCGTTGGCGACGTCTTCAGCGGCATTCTCGATCGAGTTGCCGGCGTTCGACAGGCTGTTGCCAGCGGCGTCGAGAGCGTTGTCGGCAGCGACGCCGAGGTTCTCGGTGCCGGCAATCGCCGAGTTGGTGTCAGCCGCAGCTTCGGTCTCGATGGTGTTCTCGGTCGAAACGGCGTTGTCGGCCGCATTGTCCTGGCAAGCAGCGACGGTGAGACCCAGAACCGCAACGGCGGCGATAGCGATCTTCTTCATAACGGTTTCCATCCCTATGTTTTCGGGTCCTTTCCTCCCTTGAGACGAGGTCCGGTACCCAAGCGACCCGCCTATATTTAGGTCTGGCCAGCGCGCGGATTTAGGTGAGGCAAGAGCCCAGCGCAATTCTCTTTTGCGACGAACCGTTTTCGGGCACTCCGTGGCTTGCTCATATAAAGATATCTTTATATCGTTATGTCATGACCATCCCGCTTCCCCTGGCCGACTTGTTCCAGGCGCTGGCCGACCCCAGTCGCTTGCGGCTGCTGGCGTTGCTGAAGGAGATGGAGCTGACCGTGGGCGAGCTTGCCCAAGTGCTGGCCCAAAGCCAGCCGCGGGTCAGCCGGCACCTCAAGATCCTGGCCGATGCCCGGCTGGTCGAGCGGCGCAAGGAAGGCAGCTGGGTGTTTCTCCAGCTCGGGGACCCGAAGCTGGTCGATGGACTGGCCGCCTTCTGGGACGCCGCCGCCGATCCTGTCACCACCCGCCAGTTCGCCGCCGACCGCGCGCGCCTCACCGCGGTGCGCGCCGACCGGGCCGAAGCCGCGGCGCGCTATTTCGCTGCCCATGCCGCCGAGTGGGACCAGATCCGCTCGCTCCATGTCGCGGACGCGCAGGTCGAGGACGCGATTCGCGAGGCGCTTGGCGATGGTCCGATCGGGCAACTCGTCGACATCGGCACCGGCACCGGCCGGATGATCGAATTGTTCGGCACCGCCGCGACCCGCAGCATCGGCATCGACCGCTCGACCGAAATGCTCCGCCTTGCGCGGGTCAAGCTCGAGGAAGCCGGCGTGGAGGCCGTCTCGCTTCGCCAGGGTGACATGTATGCCCTGCCGCTGCCGGATGGAGAGGCCGATGTCGTGCTGCTCCACCAGGTGCTGCATTATGCCCAGTCGCCCGCCGCCGCGATCGTCGAGGGGGCGCGGCTGCTGCGGCCGGGCGGGCGGCTGCTGATCATCGATTTCGCGCCGCACGAGCGCGAGGAATTGCGCGACACGGCGCAGCATGCGCGCCTCGGCTTTGCCGATGAGGCGGTGCTCGGCTGGCTCGGCGCGGCCGGGCTGGACGGCAAGGTCGTCCGTCACCTCGAAGGCGGGGAACTTACCGTTACTCTCTGGGCCGGCGTCCGCCCGCCCCGCATCGATCAGGAAAGGAGGGCCGCATGACGAGCGCCCCCGCATTCGCCCCCGTGCCCGTGCCTGCCACCGAGCCGCCGCCCCTGTTCGCCCATGCCCGCGGCGACATCGACGTCAGCTTTGAATTCTTTCCGCCCAAGACCGACCCGATGAACGAGACGCTGTGGCGCTCGATCCAGATGCTGGAGCCGCTGCAGCCGCGGTTCGTCTCGGTTACGTACGGCGCCGGCGGATCGACCCGCGAGCGGACCCACCAGACCGTGTCGCGCATCGTTCGCGAGACCAGCTTGCCGGCCGCCGCGCACCTCACTTGCGTCGACGCAAGCAAAGCCGAGATCGACGAGATCGCGCGCGCGTATTGGGAGGCTGGTGTGCGCCATATAGTCGCCCTGCGCGGCGATCCGCCGGAGGAGGGCCGCGACTATGCCCCGCATCCAGACGGCTATACCAATGCCGCCGATCTGGTCGCCGGGCTCAAGAAAATCGCCCCGTTCGAGATCAGCGTCGCCTGCTATCCCGAGGTTCATCCGCAGGCCGACTGCCCCGACAGCGACCTCGACAATCTGAAGCGCAAGATCGACGCGGGGGCGACCCGCGCGATCAGCCAGTTTTTCTTCTCGGCCGATAATTTCTTCCGCTTCCGCGACCGTGCGGCGGCGGCAGGGATCGACGCCGAGATCGTCCCCGGCATCCTGCCAGTCAGCAATGTCGCGCAGACCCGCAAGTTCGCCGGCCTGTGTGGCGCGGCCATTCCCCCGTGGATGGACCGGATGTTCGAGGGCCTCGACGCGCTGCCCGCCGCCCGCCAGCTGATCGCCGCCACCGTCGCGGCCGAACTCTGCGGTCAGCTCTATGCTGGCGGCATCCGCCACTTCCACTTCTACACGTTGAACAGGGCCGAGCTTGCATATGCCATCTGTCACCTGCTCGGCGTGCGTGCGCCGTGCGAAGCCGCGGAGGCCATCAAATGAGCGCGCGTGAGGCCCTGCGCGATGCGGCCGCCCAGCGCATCCTCATCATCGACGGCGCCTTCGGAACCGAGATCCAGAACCGCGGCCTTGCCGAAGCTGATTACGCTGGCGCGCTCGGCCTCGGCCACGATCAGCGCGGCAACAACGACATTCTGGCGCTGACCCGGCCCGACGTTCCCGAAGCCATCCACCGCGCGTATTTCGACGCTGGCGCCGACATCGCCGAAACCAACACCTTCTCGGCCAATCGTATCAGTCAGGCCGACTATGGCGCCGAGCATCTCGTCCGCGAGATCAATCTCGAAAGTGCCCGCATCGCCCGCCGCGTCGCCGATGAATTCGAGGCGCGGGACGGCCGCCGCCGCTTCGTCGCCGGTGCGATCGGGCCGACCAACAAGACGCTGTCGCTGTCACCCGACGTCAATGACCCCGGCTTTCGCGAGATCGATTTCGACACGCTGAAGGACGTCTACCGCGAGCAGATCGACGCGCTGGTCGAGGGCGGCGTCGACTTCATCCTGATCGAGACGATCTTCGACACGCTGAATGCCAAGGCCGGGATCAAGGCGGCGCTCGAGGCCGGCGAAGCACTCGGCCGCGATCTGCCGATCATGCTGTCGATGACGATCACCGACCTCAGCGGTCGCAACCTGTCGGGCCACACCGTCGAGGCCTTCTGGCACGCCGTCCGCCACGCGCAGCCGGTGACGATCGGGCTCAACTGCTCCTTCGGCGCCGAGCAGCTTCGCCCGCATGTCCGCACGCTCGCCGATAGCTGCGATGCGCTGGTGATGATCTATCCCAACGCCGGCCTGCCGAACGACCTCGGCGCGTATGACGAGAAGCCGGAAACCACCGCCACCCTCGTCGGTGAGTGGGCGAAGAGCGGGCAGGTCAACATCCTTGGCGGCTGCTGCGGCTCCACCCCGGCGCACATCCGCGCCATCGCCGATTTCGTGCGCGATCTTCCTCCACGCGCGCTTCCGCAAGTGCCCGTAAAGACCCGGCTCGCCGGGCTCGAACCCATGGTGATCGCCGCGTGAATTCCGTTTCTTCCGGGTCGTCCTTCGTCAACATCGGCGAGCGGACCAATGTCACCGGCTCGGCCAAGTTCAAGAAACTGATCCTCGCCGGCGATTACGACGCGGCGGTCGAGGTCGCGCGCGACCAGGTCGAGAACGGCGCGCAGGTGATCGACGTCAACATGGACGAGGCGCTGCTCGACGGCGAGCTTGCCATGACGACGTTCCTGAAACGCATCGCCGCCGAGCCCGACATCGCCCGCGTGCCGGTGATGATCGACAGCTCGAAGTGGAGCGTGATCGAGGCGGGCCTGAAGTGCGTGTCGGGCAAGCCGATCGTCAATTCGATCAGCATGAAGGAAGGTGAGGAGCCGTTCCTCGCCCAGGCCCGCGCTTGCATGGCCTATGGCGCTGCGGTCGTGGTCATGGCCTTCGACGAGGTCGGGCAGGCCGACACCGCTGCGCGCAAGATCGAAATCTGCGAGCGCGCCTACAAATTGCTCACCGGCATCGGCTTCCCGCCCGAAGACATCATCTTCGACCCCAACGTCTTCGCCGTCGCGACGGGGATCGAGGAGCATAACCGCTACGCAATCGACTTCATCGAGGCGCTGCGCGAGATCAAGCGCCGCTGCCCGCACGTCCACTTCTCGGGCGGCCTGTCGAACCTGTCGTTCTCCTTCCGCGGCAACGAGCCGGTGCGCCGCGCGATGCACTCGGTATTCCTGTATCACGCCATCCCCGCCGGGCTCGACATGGCGATCGTCAACGCAGGCCAGCTCGACGTCTATGACGCGATCGACCCCGAGCTGCGCGACGCCTGCGAAGACGTCATCTTCGATCGCCGTCCCGATGCAACCGAGCGGCTGATCACGCTGGCCGAACGCTTCCGCGGCACCGACGCGGCGGTCGAGATCCAGGAAGCCGCGTGGCGCAGCTGGCCGGTCCGCGAGCGCCTTGCCCACGCGCTGGTCAAGGGCATCGACGCGCACGTCGTCGACGATACGGAGGAAGCGCGCCACACCGTCAAGCGCCCGATCGAGGTGATCGAAGGGCCACTGATGGACGGCATGAACATCGTCGGTGACCTGTTCGGGTCGGGCAAGATGTTCCTGCCGCAGGTGGTGAAGTCCGCGCGCGTCATGAAGAAAGCCGTCGCCCACCTGCTCCCCTTCATCGAGGCCGAAAAGGTCGCGGGCGAAAGCGCCGGCAAGGGCAAGGTCGTGATGGCCACCGTCAAGGGCGACGTTCACGACATCGGCAAGAACATCGTCGGCGTGGTCCTCGCCTGCAATGGCTTCGAGGTGATCGACCTTGGCGTGATGACTCCGTGGCCCAAGATCCTCGAAGCGGCGAACGAGAATGGCGCCGATATCATCGGCCTCTCGGGTCTCATCACTCCCTCGCTCGACGAAATGGTCACCGTCGCCGAAGAGATGGAGCGCGCGGGCATGACCCGGCCGCTGCTGATCGGCGGCGCCACCACCAGCCGGGCGCACACCGCCTTGCGCATCGCGCCGCGCTATTCCGGTCCGGTTATCCACGTCCTCGACGCCAGCCGCGCGGTAGGCGTTGCGGGGGCGCTGGTCAGCGACGGCCCGCAGCGGCAGGACCTCATCGGCCGCACCGCCAGCGATTATCAGCAACTGCGCGAGCAGCGCGAAGGGCGTGGGCAAAGCGACCTCGCCGACCTTGCGGATGCCCGCGCCAATCGCTTCGACGGTGACGCTGCGGGACCCTCGCCGAAGCCGCTGCGTCCCGGCCTCCACCGCTTCGACCGCTGGAGCCTGGCCGACCTCCGCCGCGTCATCGACTGGACACCTTTCTTCCGCGCCTGGGAGCTGCATGGCGTCTACCCCGCGATCCTCGATGACCCGGTGGTCGGCAAGGAAGCCCGCACTCTCTTCCACGATGCCGAGGCGATGCTCGACCGGATTATCGAGGAAGGCTGGCTTCAGGCTCGCGGCGCGGTCGGCCTGTGGCCCGCGCACCGCGAGGGCGACGACATCGTCTCCGGGGCCACGCGCCTGCCAATGCTCCGCCAGCAGATCCGCAAGCGCGAAGGCCGGCCCAACATGTGTCTCGCCGACTTCATCGCCGAAGAGGACGACTGGCTGGGCGGCTTCGCGGTCGCGATCCACGGCATCGAACCGCACCTCGAACGCTTCCAGGCGGACAAGGACGACTACAGCGACATCATGCTGAAATCGCTTGCCGACCGTCTCGCCGAAGCCTTCGCCGAACGGCTGCACCAGCATGTCCGCACCGAGCTATGGGGTTACGCCCCCGACGAGAACCTCTCGAACGAGGAGCTGATCAAGGAGCGCTACCGCGGCATCCGCCCGGCGCCCGGCTATCCGGCGTGCCCCGAACACAGCCTCAAGCCTCTGCTGATGGAGTTGCTCGGCGGCGACGCGGCGGGCATCCGGCTGACCGAAAGCTTCGCCATGCTGCCGGCCTCGGCGGTTTCCGGCTTTTACTTCGCCCATCCGGACAGCGCCTATTTCGGTGTGGCGCGGATCGGGCAGGACCAGCTTGAGGATTATGCCGAGCGGCGTGGGGTCGACATCGACACTGCTGCCCGCTGGCTGCGGCCGAACCTGGACTGAGCCGCCGCTACGGCCAAGTGGGTCACTTCGCTTGGCGCGCACGATGCCGTAGAGAGCGACGCGAATGCTCCGCTTCTTCGCTTTTCTCCTCGCCCTGATCCTCGCCATGCCCGCCGCCGCCCAGCTCGGCAGCGGGCAGCGGCATATGGGCCTTGCACTGGTCGCCGAAGGTCCTGCGGTGCCGGGGCAGGAGGTCGAACTCGCGCTGGTCATGACTCCGGAGAAGGGCTGGCACGGCTATTGGGAGAACCCGGGCGACGCCGGCAAGCCGATGACGGTGGAATGGCAGCTTCCGCAAGGCACGACCGTCGGGCCCTTGCGCTACCCGGTCCCGACGCGGCTGGTCGTCGCGGAGCTCATGAACCACGTGTTCAAGGGGCCCTATGCCGTCCTGACGCGTCTCAAGGTTCCGGCGAATGCCACTGGCACGCTGCCGATCCGCGCCAGCCTCGATTACCTCGTCTGTACAGATGAAGTGTGCGTGCCCGAACGCGGGGAGGTCTCGCTCGACCTGCCTGTCGGTACCGGCCAGACTGATCCCCGCTTCGATGACTGGCGGGCCAAGCTCCCGCAGCCCCTTGGATCTCCCGCCAGCTACGCCGTCGCCGGCAACCGGCTCGAGGTCGCCATTCCGCTGCCGCAGTCGGTCGCGGTCACCACGCCCTATCTTTATGCGATCACCGGCGACGCAGTGCGCTATGCCGATGCGCAGCGCTTCCGCCGCACCGCCGACCGCCTGATCGCCGAGCTTCCGCTGGACGCGGCGCCAGCCGGCCGATTCGAAGGTGTCATCGACCTCGGCACCGGCCGTGCCCTGCGCTTCGCCGCCGCGCCGGGCCCGGTACCCGAGGGCGGAAGCGCGGTTGGCGGAGGAGAGACATGGCGCCTGCTGCTGTTCGCCTTCATCGGCGCAGTGGTCGGCGGCCTGATCCTCAACCTCATGCCGTGCGTTTTCCCGATCCTGGCCCTGAAAGCGCTGGCGCTGGCGCGGGCCGGCGGCGAGGAGCAGGAAGCACGAGCCGATGCGCTCGGCTATACGGCCGGCGCGATCGTCGGGACCGGCGCGCTGGGCGCCGTTCTGCTGGCGCTGCGTGCGGGCGGAAGTGCGGCCGGCTGGGCGTTCCAGTTGCAGGACCCGCGAACGATCCTGCTGCTGTTCCTGCTTGCGGTCGCGATCACCTTCAACCTCCTCGGCCTGTTCAAGCTTCCGGTGCTCGGCGGCGAGAGCAATCCGCGCGGCGGGTTCGCGACGGGCGCGCTCGCCGCGTTCGTCGCCACGCCTTGCGCGGGGCCGTTCATGGGCGCGGCACTGGGCACCGCTTTGCTGCTGCCGGCGGCGGGTGCGTTGCTGGTCTTTGCGGGCCTCGGGCTCGGCCTCGCGCTGCCGTTCCTGCTGCTCGCATTCGTGCCCTCGCTGCGCAAGCGGTTGCCCAAGCCCGGGCCGTGGATGGCGCGGCTTCAGCGCATCCTTGCCGTGCCGATGGCGCTGTCGGCGCTCGCCGCGCTGTGGCTGCTGTGGCGGCAAGGAGGGACGAGCGGGTTGCTGCTTGGGCTGGTTTCGGCCGTTCTGCTCGGCGTGGCGCTGGTGCTGGCGGGGCGTCGGCAGGGCAGGGGGGAGGCCGCCTTGGCCGCTCCGGTCGTCGCCTTGCTGTTGCTGGTCGCCGTGCCTCTCTTTGGCATCGGCCGGGGTGAAATGGCAGTCACGCAGCGCGGCAATGCCGGCGAAGCGTGGAGCGAGGCAAAGGTCGCCGCCGCGCGGGCCGCAGGCCGCCCGGTGTTCGTCTACTTCACCGCCGACTGGTGCCTCAGCTGCAAGGTCAACGAAGCCAGCACCATCGACCGCGAGCCCGTCCGCGACGCGCTCAAGGCGGCGGGAGCCGAGGTGCTGGTCGCCGATTGGACCAACGCCGATCCGGCCATCACCCGCTTTCTCGACAGTCGCGGTCGCGGGGCGATCCCGCTCTACCTCTGGTATGCGCCGGGCGCGGCCGAGCCTGAGGAGCTTCCGCAGGTGCTGACCCCCGCAATGCTGATCGAGCGGGCTGGAGCCGTGAAGCGTTAGGTCACCCGCGCTCGGGTGTGACAGCGCTCTTTTTTTCCCACACCTTCTGACCTGCGATCCAAGTCTCTAGCACCTGCGTCCGCGCCAGATCATGCGCCGACACCGCCGCCGGATCGCGGTCGACGAGGATGAAGTCCGCCTGCTGCCCGACGTCGAGCCCGCCCATCTGCGCTTCGGCAAAGCTTGCCCACGCCGCGTCTCGGGTGAAGCCGGCGAGTGCCTGGCCGAGGCTCAGCCGCTCCTGCGGCCGCCATCCGCCGGCCGGCTGATCGTCGAGGCCTTGGCGGCTGATCGCTGCGGCAAGGCCAGGGAAGGGGTTCGGATCCTCAACCGGGAAGTCGGAACCGAGCGGCACGCGCACGCCGCTCCTGGCCAGCGTCTGCCAGGCATAAGCGCCGCCAAGCCGGCCTTGCCCGAGCCGGGCTTCGGCCATCAGCCGGTCGCTGGTCTGATGCACCGGTTGCATCGAAGGCACGACCTTGCCCGCGGCGAAGCGCTTCAAGTCAGGCACGTCGATGATCTGCGCATGTTCGACGCGGCAGCGCTTATCGCCGGTGCCGCAGCCGACCGCGGCAAAGGCCGACAAGACCATTTCGTTCGCCGCATCGCCGATCGCGTGCACCGCTACTTGCCGGTTCAGCGCCAGCGCGGCGGCGGCCTGCACCCGCAACTGTTCGGGCGTCAGCAGCGGCAGGCCGCGGGTGCCGGGTGCGTCGGCATACGGTTGCTTCAGCCACGCGCCGCGCGAGCCGAGCGCGCCGTCAGCATAGAGCTTCACGCCGGTCACCTTGAGCAGCATCGCGCGCTCTTCCAGCCCGGCGGCGCCGGGTTTCTGCGAATCCAGCAGCACGCCCTGGCTGGCATAGGAGAAGATCCTCAGCTTGAGCGTGCGGTCACGCTCGGCCCGGTTCATCGCCTGAAAGTCGGCAAGGCTGGTCCCCATGTCGGCCGCGGCGGTCAGCCCGCGCGACAGCAAGGCTTCCTGCGCGCGGAGCAGCGCCGCGTCCTGCATCGCCGGCGTCGGTGCAGGCACATGCCGATCCACCAGCGCGGTCGCAGCGTCCACGAACAGGCCGTTCTCGATCTTGCCTCCGCTCGGCGCAGGGGTGCTGCCCGTCACTCCTGCCGCCGCCAGCGCCGCGCTGTTCCCGACCGAGGCATGGCCATCGACCCGCTCCAGCCACACCGGGCGGTCCTTCACCACCGCGTCGAGGTCGGCGCTGGTCGGGAAGCGCTTGTCGGCCCACAATTCCTGGTTCCAGCCGCGCCCGGTGATCCACGGGAGGGTAGGGTTGGCTGCGGCATAATTGCGCAGCCGCTGCTGCAACTCCGCCAGGCTGCGCGTGCCGGTGAGGTCGAGCTGCCCAAGCGCCAGGCCGTACCCCATGACATGCCCGTGGGCGTCGATCAGCCCCGGCATCAGCACCTTGCCGCTGCCGTTCAGCACCCGCGTGCCTGCCGGCAGCTTGAACATCTCGCCATGCAGCACGCGCTTCACCTTGCCGTCGTCGCCGATCAGCAGGCCGGTGAAGCGTTCGATCTTGCGATCCGCTGTTGCGCGCACGCCTTTGACGTTGGTGACGAGGAGATCGGCCGAGGCTGGCGCGGCGGCGAGGAGGGCGAGTGCGGCGCCAAGGAGAAGCGTCTTCATGGCGCTGGACTAGCATTGTGGGGGCGCGAGGGAAGGGGTAGCGCGGCAGGAACATGACACCGCCCCAGATCGCCGACATCCGCACCGCTGCCGAGCGCATCGCCGGCGCCGTGGTCCGCACACCGTTCCTGAAAAGCCGGACCTTGTCCGAGATCATCGGCGCCGAAGTCTGGCTGAAGTTCGAGAACCTGCAGTTCACCGCCGCCTACAAGGAACGCGGGGCACTCAATAAATTGCTGCAGCTGACCGACGACGAGCGCGCCCGCGGAGTCATCGCGGCAAGCGCCGGCAATCATGCGCAGGCGGTCGCCTACCACGGCCGCCGGCTCGGCATCCCGGTGACCATCGTCATGCCGACCTCGACCCCGCTGATGAAGGTCGCGCAGACCGAGGAGCATGGTGCGCGGGTGGTGCTTCACGGCGACCGTTTCGATGATGCTTATGCCCGTGCCCGCGAGATCGAAGCGGCCGAGGGCCTCGTGTTCGTTCATCCGTTCGACGATCCCGCCATCGTTGCCGGCACCGGCACCATCGCGATTGAGATGCTCGAGGTCGAACCGGAGCTCGACACCCTGGTGGTCCCGATCGGCGGTGGCGGCCTGATCAGCGGGATGGCGATCGCCGCCCGCTCGCTGAAGTCGGGGATCGAGATCGTCGGGGTCGAGGCCGAACTCTACCCGTCAATGAAGAATGTCGTCGAAGGCGGTGCGGGCGCGATCGGCGGCGACACGCTGGCCGAAGGTATTGCGGTCAAGGAACCGGGCACGCTCACCCGCGCGATCATCAAGGATCATGTCGACCGGATCGAGCTCGTCTCCGAACGCGACCTCGAACATGCCGTGGCGCTGCTTGCCTCGATCGAGAAGTCGGTTGTCGAGGGCGCAGGCGCCGCCGGGCTTGCCCACCTGCTTGCCGCCCCCGAAGCTTACAAGGGCCGCAAAGTCGGCACCGTGCTGTGCGGCGGCAATATCGACACCCACCTCCTCGCCAACGTGCTGATCCGCGAGCTGGTCCGCTGCGGCCGGATCGCGCGGCTGCGCATCGGGGCGCAAGACCGGCCGGGTGCGCTCGCCGCCATCACCGCCTGCTTCCACGAGGCAGGCGTCAACATCATCGAAACCAACCACCAGCGTATCTTTTCCAAGCTGCCGGCCAAGGACACGGTGATCGAGGTCGAGTGCGAGGCCCGCGACGCCGAGGCGATTGAGGCGCTTGTCCAGCGGCTCGAGGGCAAAGGCTTCAGCGTCACCCGCGCTGCGCTGGACTAAGCGCTTAGGCGGCGCCTTCGCGTTCGCAGATCGCAATCTGCAGCAGCATCGTGCCCGTTGCGAGAAAGCTCAGCGCCAGGATCCACGAAAAGCTGGCGACAAGGTCGCTGGTCGTCCCGAACAGCGCAACGATGATGCTGGCGAGCGGCAGGCCGAGGATCAGGATCGCTCCCAGTGCAAGATCGGTCGCGGCGGCGATTCCCGTCCAGCGCCGCACTTGTGAGCCGTGAGCTTGCACCGTCGCCGCGACCAGCAGGCAGACGCGCAGCAGCAGCCAGAAGGTGATCACCGTGATGTTAGGCAGGAAGCGGGTTTCTTCTCGCGCCAGGAACATCGCGCCCGCCGCCATGGTCACGAGCCCGGCAAGGGTTGAGGGCAGCCGCGCCGCCCGCCGCCCGGTCGCGGCAATCAATTCCAGCAGCCCGGCAATCAGCAGCAATTCGCCGACCACCAGCGCGCCGCTCGACGCCGCCACTTCGGGCAGGAGCAGGGCGCCCAGCGCCAATAGCAGGATCAGGCCTCCGCAAAGCGCCGTCATGCGGGCGCGCCGCTGGTCGGGTGTGGCGGTCATCTCGGCAGAGTAACAAGATCGGACGAGCCCGGTTCCGCGCCCCCGTGTCCGCCGCTGCCCGCTTCTCCCGCGGGCTGCGTAGGTACAGCCACCGAACGGTCGAGCGGGATCTGCATGATCGCCTTGAGGCCGCTTGCTGCCCAGTCGAGCCGCAGCGTTCCGCCAAGCTGGCGCTCGATGCTGCTGTGGATGAGACGGCTGCCAAAGCCTCGGCGGCTGCCCTGCGTCCGCGGCTTCACCGGTGGGCCGCCGCGCTCCTCCCAGCGGAGGTCCAGCAACGCGCCGTCCGTCACCTCCCACCGCACCTCGAGTTCGCCCGCCGTGACCGACAGCGCGCCGTATTTTGCGGCGTTGGTAGCAAGCTCGTGAATGACCAGCGCCAGGCTTTGTGCCGCTGCGGGCTTCAGCAGGAGTGGCGGGCCGGTCAGGGTGACGGCGCTCTGCACATTTCCGCAGTAAGGAGCCAGCTCCTCGACCAGCACCCGCTCGAGGTCCGCGCCTTCCCACCGCGATGCGGCGAGCATGCTGTGGGCGCGGCCGAGCGCCTGGATCCGACCTTCGATCGCTGCCTTGAAGTCGGGCAGGGTCTCGGCGCGGGTGAGCGAGACCACCGACTGCACCACCGCAAGCAAATTCTTGGCCCGGTGGTCGAGTTCGCGGCTGAGCAGCTTTTCGCGCTGCTCCGCCTCGCGCGCGGCGGAAATGTCGGTCGATACACCGACCACCCCGATCACGTCGCCCGAGCGATCCCGAAGCGGGCTTTTCAGCGTCTGATAGATGCGCGCCTTGCCGTCGCCCCCGGTGAACACCTCTTCAAGGTCCTGGGTTGCCCCGGACGCCAGCACCAGCCGGTCGGTCGCCTGAAGCACCTCGGCTTCGGCAAGGTTCGGGTTCCACTCGGCATCGGTCTTGCCCAGCATGTCGGCGCTGCCAAGGCCAGTCAGCTCTTCGAGCGCGCGGTTACAATAGAGCATGCGCCCGTCGCGATCCTTGGCGTAGATGATGCTCGGCGTGGAGCTTCCGATCATCTCCAGCAGGTTCGCGGTCTGCCGCAACCGATCCTCGGCAACCCGCTTGTCGTGGATCTTCTCCACCGCGCCCACCCAGCGCGAGATCAAGCCATCGGCGTCCGGTTGCGGAAAGGCGCGTGCGCGGAACCAGCGAAATTCGCCATCGGCCATGCGCAAGCGGAACGACTGATCGTAAGGCTGGCCGCTTGCCACGGCCTCCCGCCAGCCCCTGACCACTACCTCGCGATCTTCGGAATGGATGATCTCGATCCAGTCGGGCTCCGCGCTTCGGGCGAAGTCCAACCCGGTCCAATCCTCCCATCGGCGGCTGATCTGCACCAGATGGCCCCCAGCGTCCGTGATGAAGGTTGCCTGCACCGGCAGGTCGACGAGCTGGCGGAAGCCTTCTTCGCTGCGGGCAAGCGCCTGCTTGACCCGGCTGGTCCGCAGCATGGCGAGGTAGAACAACGCGCCGAGGCAGGGTAGGCCGAGCCAGCGCTCAGGGCCTTCTGCGGCGATTGCAAGAAGGCAGCCGACCAGCCCCACGCCAGCCAGCACGCTTTCCCATCTTGCGAGGGCATGACCCTCCGCTGCGCCTTTCCGATCCACCGGAGCGAGCCCCCACTCACGCCACCCCTGCCGAGTCGCAGGACCTTAAGCCCCGAAGGTCTCATGCCTTTTCCGGCAGGGCAACGTCTGGGAGCCGACACGGACCGATCCTTGCCGGCTCGCGCAATCGGAATTTCCGCTCAGTCCGGCGAGAATGATTTGTTTGGGCGCCCTTCCGCGCAGAGCTAGGAGAGCATCACGAATCCCAATCACACTCGCGAGGAGCCAGTACACATGGACGCAAAAACCGGCGAACTTTCCGGCGGCTGCCCTTACCAGTCAAGCAAGGCGCGCTCGCTGCTGGGGCGGCAGAACAAGGATTGGTGGCCCGAAGCGCTGCCGGTCGACATGCTGCACCAGAACGGCGTATCGCCCGACCCGCTCGGCTCCGACTTCGACTATGCCGAGGCGTTCAATGCGCTCGACTACAATGCGCTGAAGGCCGACCTCACCGCGCTGATGACCGACAGCAAGCCGTGGTGGCCGGCGGATTATGGCCATTACGGACCCTTTATGATTCGCATGGCCTGGCATGCCGCCGGCACCTACCGGGTCACCGACGGCCGCGGCGGCGCCAACAGCGGTCAGCAGCGGTTCGAGCCGCTCAACAGCTGGCCCGATAACGGTAACCTCGACAAGGCCCGCCGCCTGCTTTGGCCGATCAAGCAGAAGTACGGCAAGAACATCAGCTGGGCCGACCTGTTCATTCTCGCCGGCAACGTCGCCATTGAAAGCATGGGCGGGCCGGTGTTCGGCTTCGCCGGCGGGCGCCGCGACGTGTTCCAGAGCGAGGGCGACACCTTCTGGGGCACCGAGGAGCTGTGGGTCGATCAGGGCGCCGAGACCCGCATCACCGAGGAACTGCCGGAGCTGGAAGGCCCGCTTGCGGCGATCCAGATGGGTCTCATCTACGTCAACCCGGAAGGCCCAGGCGGCAATCCCGACCCGCTGCAATCGGCCCGCGACATGCGCGCGACCTTCAGCCGCATGGCGATGAACAGCGAGGAAACCGTCGCGCTGACCGCCGGCGGCCATGCCTTCGGCAAGGCGCACGGTGCCAAGCCGTCCGAGCGCTTCGGCAAGAGTCCGGCGTCGGAGTCGGTGCACCTGCAGGGTCTCGGCTGGCTGACCGACGAGGAAGACATCGGCAAGGGCCACATCACCACCAGCGGGATCGAAGGCGCCTGGTCCAACAACCCGACCAAGTGGGGCGGCGACTATTTCCGCCTGCTGTTCAAGTATGACTACGAGCTGGTCGAGAGCCCGGCCGGTGCCAAGCAGTGGCAGCCGGTCAATCCCGATCCCGAGGACATGGCTCCCGACGCGCGCGACCCCAACAAGCGCGTGCCGACCATGATGACTACCGCCGACATGGCGCTGAAGATGGATCCGGAATTCCGCGCCATCTCCGAGCGCTTCCGCGACGATCAGGCCGCGCTCGACGACGCCTTTGCCCGCGCCTGGTTCAAGCTGACCCACCGCGACATGGGGCCGAAGATCCGTTACCTCGGGCCGGAAGTGCCGGAAGAGACGCTGATCTGGCAGGATCCGGTGCCGGAAGGCCGCGACCCCAGCAAGGCTGAGGTCGAGCGGTTCAAGGAAGCGATCCTCAACGCGGGCATGACCATCGGCCAGTTGGTCAAGACCGCCTGGGCGTCGGCTTCGACCTATCGCCGGTCGGATCATCGCGGCGGCGCCAACGGCGCGCGCATCCGCCTCGATCCGCAGGTCAATTGGGAGGTCAACGAGCCGGGCGAGCTCAAGACCGTCCTCGCCAAGATCGACGAGCTGCGCGGTGAGCTCAGCATGGCGGATGCCATCGTGCTCGCCGGCTCGGCCGCGGTCGGCAAGGCGGCGCGCGACGCCGGCTTCAACGTCACCGTGCCCTTCACCGGTGGTCGGGGCGACGCGACGCAGGAGTGGACGGATGTCGACAGCTTCAAGTGGATGGAGCCGCAGTCGGACGGCTTCCGCAACTATCTGAAGACGCGCCAGCCGGTGCGGACGGAAGAGTTGCTGCTCGACCGCGCTGCCCTGCTCGGCCTGTCGGCGCCCGAGATGACGGCGCTGGTCGGCGGCCTGCGCGTACTCGGTGCCAATCACGGCGACCGGGCCGAAGGCGTGTTCACCGACCGCAAGGGTCAGCTGACCAACGACTTCTTCGTCAACCTGCTCGACAACGACACCTTCTGGGAACTGGTCGACACGTCGAGCGACGAGGAGTTCATCGGCTTCACCCGCGCCGGCAAGACGCCGAAGTGGAAGGCCACCCGTACCGACCTTATCTTCGGCTCCAACTCGCAGCTTCGCGCCACTGCCGAAGTCTATGCCGAGAAGGGCAATGAAGAGCTGTTCGTGCAGCACTTCATCAAGGCCTGGGTCAAGGTCATGAACGCCGACCGCTTCGACCTGCTGCCGGCCAAGAAGGTCTCCGCCGATCAGGCGGGCGACGCTTCCTACGTCGGCGCGTAAGCACTGATAACTCCGGCGCAGGTCCGCCTGCGCCGGAGCTTTCTCCTATCGAAGTCTACGAAGCTCTGCGGCCAGGAGCCGGAACTCCGGCTCACGCGCGCTGCCTTTGCGCCAGATCAGCGCAATCTCGCGCCGCGCTTCGTTCGATACCAGCGGTCGAGCTTCGACCGTGGTGCCTTCCAAGAGCCCGGCCTCCACCGCCATCTCCGGCACCAGCGTCACGCCCAGCTTGTTGTCGACCATCTGCACCAACGTGTGCAGGCTCGTTCCCAGCATCATTGCCGAGGCGCGCAGCTCGGGCCGGCTGCACGCCGCCAGCGCATGATCCTTCAGACAATGCCCGTCTTCGAGCAGCAGCATCCGGCTGGCGCTGATCTCCTCGGGCCGCACGTCGTCGCCGACCACTTCGCCTTCGGCCGAGGCGACCAGCAGCCGATCCTCGAACAGCACCTCCGAAGCGATCTCCCCGCAGTCGAACGGCAGCGCCAGGAGGGCGCAATCGACCGCGCCGCGTTGGAGGCCGTCGCAAGCCGCCCCGCTCGGCTCCTCGCGCAGGAACAGCTTGAGGCTGGGATGCTCGGCGCGCAGGCGGGGCAGGAGCGGGGGCAGGAGGAACGGGGCGATGGTCGGGATGACCGCCATCCGCAGTTCGCCCGTCAGCGGTTCGCGCTCAGCCTCGGCCATTTCGGCCAGTTCCTCGGCGGAACGCAGGACCAGCCGCGCCTTGGTCACGATCCGCTCGCCGAGCGGCGTGAACCGCATCACCCGGCGCGAGCGCTCCACCAGCGTCGAGCCGAGCAGCGTCTCCAGCTCCCGGAGCGAGGCCGACAAGGTCGACTGCGTGATGAAGCAGCTCTCGGCCGCGCGGCCGAAATGCTCATGGTCGTGCAGCGCGACCAGATATTGCAATTGCCGCAAGGTCGGGAGGAATGTGGTCATCGGCCCAATCGATCAATGCGGACGCCTTAAGTCATTTGATTGTTGAAGGCAAAGCACCCATATGGGACATAACGGAGCGCTCTGGTTCCCCTGTCGGACCGCTCCGGGCCGCCGCTGCTCGACAATGTTTCGGTCTTCCCCCCTTGGACCAGCGTTTCGCGGCGGCGGCCAGCTTTCCCGCTTTCCGTCAGTCCCGCAGCGGGCTTCCCGCCAGTGCCTCGATGGTGGTCGCCGCCACTTCGCGGATCGCGCCGCGGTCCAGGCCGCAGGCCCGCGCAACCTCTTCACCCGCCAGGCTGTCGCCGATCGCCAGCAAGGTGAGTGCCAGCGTCATCCTGTCGACCGGCCGGGTATCGCCAAGCGCGCGCATGGTGCGGATGATCCGCTCGATCGTCGAGATGACCGGCTCCAGTGCCTCGCGCTGGCGGGTCAGCGCCACCCAGCCGATCAGCTCGCCCGCGCCCTCGCGGCGAAAGGCTTCGAACATGGCGTCGACCACGTCACGCTCGGTCGCCTGGCCGGCTCGGCGCTGCTGGATCACGCCTTCGATCGAGGCAGCGACGGTTTGCGCGATATCCTCGGCCAGGGCGCGCTGCAGCCCGGCAGCGCTGCCGAAATGATGGAGCAGGTTGGCGTGGGTCCGCCCGACCCGTTTCGCCACCGCCTGCAGCGTCACCGCGGCCGCCCCTTCGCTCTTCAGCAGCGCGCGCGCGGCCGCCAGCGCTGCGCCGCGGCTTTCCTCGGGCGAGACCCTTTTCCGGACCAATGGGCTTATTGACATTCTTGTAAGCAGTCGCCAGTTGGAATCACCAAGAGGAGTGGAGGTTGTTGATGGGCGTGGCAAGTCTCGAGCGCGGATCGGTGACCCCGACCGACCTCACCATCACGCCGCGCGACCGCCGCTTTGGGCGCGAGGAGAAGACCCCGCGCTGGTGGCTCAACAACTCACCCTATGAGACCGCGCTCTACAATGCGCTGTCGGCGACCTTTCCCAAGGGCGAGGCCTATTTCATCGAAAGCATCCGTGCATTTCGCGAGGCGGCCGACGACAAGCTCGCCGGAGAGATCCGCGCCTTCACCACGCAGGAAGTGATCCACAGCCGGGAGCATGTGGCCTTCAATCGCCGCGCGGTCGAATCGGGGTACGACCTCGCTCCGCTCGAGCAGAAGGTGCAGGAGAGCCTCGACCTGCTGAAGGGCCGCCCGCCGATCCTCGATCTCGCTGCGACCATGGCGCTGGAGCATTTCACCGCCATCATCGCACATGAACTGCTCGCGAACCCTCGCCACCTCGCCAATGCCGATCAGGCGACCGCCGATCTGTGGCGCTGGCATGCGGTGGAGGAAATCGAGCACAAGGGCGTCGCTTACGACACCTGGCTGGCGGCGACCCGGGACTGGACGCGGTACCGGCGCTGGAAGGTGAAGAGCATCCTGATGCTCCTCGTGACCCGCAACTTCGTCCAGCACCGGACGCAAGGGGTGATCGAGTTGCTGCGGCAGGACGGTATTACCGGCCTGCGTGCCTGGGCTGGCGCCTTGTGGGTGATGTGGGGCCGGCCTGGAATCTTCCGAAAGGTCGGCGCGGCGTGGCTCAGCTACTTCCTGCCGCGCTTCCACCCGTGGAACGAGGACGACCGCAAGCTGATCGCCGGCTGGGACACGACCTACGATTATCGGCAGGAGCCGCCCGCGCGGAAGGTCCGGCGGGCGGCCTGAGGCTCAGGCCGCCATTACCTCTTCAGCGTCGGCGAGTTCGAGCGTGAACATCCGGCACATGACCTCGCTTCCGCGCGCGCAGCTATGCCGCGGCACGGTCCGACCGGTCGGACGGAAGCCGAGCTTCTCGAGCACCCGGCCGCTGGCCGGATTGTCGACGAAGTGGCCGGCTTCGAGCCGAGGGAGGCCAAGCGTGCGTGCGATCTCGATCAGCTGGCAGCCCGCTTCATAGGCATAGCCGTTGCCCCAATGCGCCCGCGCGATCCAATAGCCGATCTCGACCCCGCCGCCGGGCTTGCGGCCGAAGCCGGCACCGCCGACCAGCTCGGGTTCACCCTCGCCGCGGCGGAGCAACAGGAAGCTCGGCAGCACCGGGTCCGCCGTCTTGTCGAGGAACGCCCGGGCCTCGTCGAGGCCATAAGGCCACGGCGCGAGCGCCAGGTTGCGAACGATCGCCTCGTCGGCGATCGCCTTGGCGAGGGCGGGCGCGTCTTCGGCCCAGCCGGGTCTCAGCAGCAGTCTTTCGGTCCGAGCGAACATAGGTTTCGTCCTTCCCCTGTGCGGCCCCTTGGCAGGTCCGCGTGACAGTTTCGGGAGAAGAAAAAGAAAGGGAGAAGAGGGGGCTTCCCTCTTCTCCCTTCCAGAAACCTATCGCTTGGATCGGTTCTGTACCGGGCTGCCCCCTCTTGAGGCGGCCCGTTATCGACCAACCCCTATTCGGCTGCGTCTGCCATCGCCGGCATAATCGCCTGTACGTGGACGTACTTACGGCCTTGGCGGCCGTCGCTAAACGCAACTTTGCCGTCTGTAAGTGCGAACAGGGTGTGATCCTTGCCGAGACCGACATTGGTGCCCGGGTACACGCGGGTGCCGCGCTGGCGCACGATGATGTTGCCGGCGACGACAGCTTCGCCACCGAACTTCTTCACGCCGAGGCGCCGACCCTCGGAATCGCGGCCGTTACGCGACGAGCCGCCTGCTTTCTTATGTGCCATGGTGTGTTACGCCTTCGGAGTCTTCTTGGCCTTGCCCTTAGCAGGCGCAGCATCCTGAGTCGAGTTGGTCACGTCCTGGGTGGCCTCGGTGCCG
The DNA here is from genome assembly GCF_049896405.1 of Sphingomonas sp. LHG3443-2. Classification (NCBI taxonomy): domain Bacteria; kingdom Pseudomonadati; phylum Pseudomonadota; class Alphaproteobacteria; order Sphingomonadales; family Sphingomonadaceae; genus Sphingomonas; species Sphingomonas sp. LHG3443-2. The sequence goes on along the minus strand of NZ_JAFCUG010000001.1, from coordinate 54,384 downwards.
GCATCGGCCGGGACAACGCCTTCGCTGGTCGCAACGTTGCTTTCATCGATATCGCTCGTAGCCGGAGCGGCCTTGGCCTTCTTCGGCGCCTTCTTGGCCTCGCCATCGGCGGTCGGAGCCGCGGCAGTCGCCGAGGACTTCTGCTCGCTCTGGCCGCCGACCGACACGATCTTCAGGATCGTATGCTGCTGGCGATGGCCGTTCTTGCGGCGATAATTGTGACGGCGACGCTTCTTGAAGACGACGACCTTTTCGCCCTTCGCCTGCGCGATGATCTCGGCAGCGACGGTCAGGCCATCGGTTCCCTTGAGGTCCGAGCCATCGCCCGCGAGCAGCACGTCGCTCAAGGTGATGCTGTCACCGGCGTTACCGGCCAGCTTCTCGACGACGATCTTGTCTCCCGGTGACACGCGATACTGCTTGCCGCCGGTGCGCACGATAGCGAACATGGGCCTCTTCTCTTTTCTAGGTGTTCGAACACATTGATTTCTTGACCCATGCGGCAGCGTGGCGCCGGCCCGCGCGGGAAAGCGTGCCCCCTAAGAGAGGATGGCCGAAAGGTCAACCAGCCGGGTCAAGGGCGACCGGATAGGCGGTCGAGCTCTTGCAGCGTTCCATCGCGAACTTCGACGTGACGTTCTTCAAGGGCCCCGCGGCGATCAGCTTGCCGTAGAAATCGTCGAAGTGCGCCATGTCGCGCACCGCGACCCGCAACCAATAGTCGGTTTCGCCTGCCATGCGCACCACCTCCAGCACTTCGGGGAGGACGGACACGCCGGCGAGGAAGCGCTGCTGCCATTCGGGGCTGTGATCGCGCGCCTCGACCTCGATGAAGACAGTCAGCCCGAGCCCGAGCGCACGCGGATCGACCAAGGCAACGGTGCGCTCGATCACTCCGCCCGCGCGCAGCTTCTGGATTCGGCGCCAGCAGGGGGTCGGCGACAGCCCGACCCGCCCGCCGATGTCGGCAACGGGCAGAGTCGCATCCTCCTGCAGGATGGCGAGTATCCGCCGGTCGGTCTGATCCATTTTCATATTTACGGCTTCTTGAGCATGAACTTGCAGCTTTGCAAGATCGTGTGCATCGCGGTTGTTATTTGCCGCGCCCCCTTGCTCTGCCTCTGTCGAAGGGGCACTTTCAACTCGTTCCGAACGGAAGACGTCTTGATCAGAGCACGCAAGATTATTCCAACTTGGGACCCCTTGCCGCCGCGGTGACGAGCCGCGGCGGCAAGACAAGCCATCGTTCCCTTGAGAGCACTTGCCCCGGCGGATTCCCTCGGTCCGTCGGGGCTCTTTCGTTGGGCGCATGGCGGGTGATGTTGCTCTTTTACTACAAGCGCCAGCAAAGCGGAGGATGGACCGGTCGGCATATTGGCGCGCCGCCAAGTTGGTCCATTCTCCGGCAAGTAAATGCGTGTCGCGGGGGCGCGGCAGGCACAACCGGGGGTTTTGCATGACCAGTCACCGTTCCGCCTTGCTCCTCACCATCAGCTCGCTGGCGCTGCTCGCCGCCGCGCCCGCCGCTGCGCAGGTGGTCACCGACCCGGACGCTCCGACACCTGAAGCCGCAGCGGCCCCGACCGACCCGAGTCCTGCGCCCGACAGCACCATTGTCGTGACCGGCACCCGCCGCACCGACCGCACGGTTGCCGAATCGCCGGTTCCCGTAGACATCATCGCGCCGACCAGCTGACGGCCTCCGGCCTTGGTGAGACCAACAAGATCCTCAACAACCTGATCCCGAGCTTCAACTTCCCGCAGCCGTCGATCACCGATGGCACCGACGCGGTCCGTCCGGCCTCGCTGCGCGGCCTGTCGCCGGACCAGGTGCTGGTGCTGGTCAACGGCAAGCGCCGCCACGTGTCGGCGCTGCTCAACATCAACGGCACGGTGGGCCGCGGGTCGGCGGCGGTGGATCTCAACAACATCCCCGCGCTCGCCATCAACCGCATCGAAGTGCTGCGCGATGGTGCCGCCTCGCAATATGGCTCTGACGCGATTGCCGGCGTGATCAACGTGCGCCTGAAGAGAGCGTCGAACGGCGGCCGCGCGCAGGTCAGCTACGGCAAGTATATCACCACGCTGGACGATGTGGCGAACGTCACCGGCCTGGTGCTGACCGGAGGACAGCCCTCGCTCGATCCGACGTCCAACAACGCTTATCTGAACGTCACCTCCAACGGTGAGCGCAAGGTCAAGGATGGGGACCTGTGGACGATCGGCGCCAACCTTGGCGTACCGCTCACGAGCAACGGCGGTTACGTCAATCTCACCGCCGAATATCGCGATCGCAGCCCGACCAACCGGCAGGGCTTCGACATCCGGCCGAACTACGTGCGGCCGACAACCACCACCTTCGACCCGCGCGAGATCACCTTCAATCGGCTGAACTTCCGGTACGGCGACGCCAAGACCGAGGATTACGGCTTCTTCGTGAACTCGGGCGTGCCGCTGGGCGGGGCCGAGCTTTACGCCTTCGCCTCGTACAACAAGCGCGATAGTGAATCGGCGGCCAATTATCGTCAGCAGTCGAACGGCGTCACTGGTGTCGGCGGCGCCAATCGCGATTATTCAACCATGTCGCCGAGCACGACCCCCTCGGCCGCGAACTTCACCCCGCTGACGCCGGACGGCTACCTGCCGCTGATCCAGACCGATTATAAGGATTATTCCGGCACGATCGGCATTCGCGGTGAGATCGGCGGGTGGAAGGCCGATGGCTCGATGCAATATGGCAAGAACAAGTTCGACTACACCATCGCGAACACCATCAACGCCTCGCTCGGCGCCGCGTCGCCGCGGATCTTCGATGCGGGCGGCATCGGTTACGGGCAGCTGCTCGCCAACCTCGACTTCAGCCACGAATATGACATGGGCTTCGCCAAGCCGCTGAGCGTTGCCGTCGGCGCCGAGTTCCGCCGAGAGGACTTCCAGATTCGTCCGGGCGAGCCAGCTTCGTTTGCCGCCGGGCCACTCTATATCGCGCCGATCCTCAATACGACACAGGCGGCCTGCACCACCGCCGGGGGCGTCTTCGCAGGCACCACCTGCTCCTTCCCCGGCCGCGCCGCGGCGCCGCGTAGCCAAGGCTTCGGCGGTTTCCCGACCAGCGCCGAACGGGATGTCGACCGCAACAACGTGTCGGCTTATGTCGAGCTCGACACCGATCCGCTGCCCGGCTGGACCACCACCGTCGCCGCCCGCGTCGAGCGTTACTCGGACTTCGGCGAACAGGTGACCGGCAAGTTCGCGACCCGCTACGAGTTCACCCCGGGATTTGCCATTCGCGGTGCCGTCTCCAACGGCTTCCGTGCTCCCTCGCTGCAGCAGCAATTCTTTACCACCGTGTCGACCAACTTCGTGTCGGGCGTCGCGGTCGACATCCTGACGCTGGGTGTCAGCGATCCGGTTGCGCAGCGCCTCGGTGCGCGGTCACTGAGGCCTGAGAAGTCGACCAACCTGTCGATCGGCACCACGCTCAACCCGCTGCGCGGGCTGACGATCACGGCGGATGCCTATCAGATCAAGCTCAAGGACCGCATCGTCCTGACCGAGAATCTCGGTGCCTCGGGTAACGCCGCCACCGACAATCTGGCGCGCACCCTGATCGGCGATCCGTCGATCGGCGCCGCCCGCTTCTTCATCAACGGCCTCGACACCACCACCCGCGGTCTCGACGTGGTTGGCACTTATCGGATGGGCATCGGCGCAAGCCGGTGGACGCTGACCGGCGCATACAACTACAACAAGACCAAGATCGACCGCCGTATCGTCGACCTCGGGCCGCTTGCCGCAGCGCCGAACATCGTTCTGTTCGGGCGTGTCGAAGGCATCCGCTTCGCCGAAGGCCAGCCGCGCGACAAGGTGGTGCTGTCGGCGGACGGCCGGCTCGACTACCTTGGCCTGACCGCGCGGACCACGCGCTACGGCCGGGTCGTCTCGCCCAACACCGCGGCGCCGATCGGAAATGCGAGCAGCCTGACCGCCTACGGGCCGGACGACGTGTTCCTCAGCCCCAAGTGGATCATCGACCTCGAATTTCGGGTCAATCCGGTCAAGTCGCTGGAGATCGCGCTGGGCGCAAACAACCTGTTCGACGTTTACCCGGACCGCCTGCCGTTCGGCGCGCGCCCCGCAGGCGTCGGCGGCTTCTATCCCGTCACGCAGGCGTTCCTGCCTTATTCGAACTTCTCGCCCTTCGGCTTCAACGGCCGGTTCCTCTACGGACGGGTGAGCGTCGACTTCTGACGACACGCAGAAAGGGCGCCTCTCCCGGCTTGCGAGAGGCGCCCTTTTCTGTGTCTGACGACAGGCCCTAGTGGCGGTGCTCGGGTCTCAACTTGTAGCGGCCAGGCTCGAACGCTTCGAACAGATTGTCGATCGCCGGGTGATCCACCGGTTCATCCTCCTCGTCGACGACGAGGTTCTGCTGCGACACATAAGCGACGTAGCTGCCTTCGCCATTCTCGGCGAGCAGGTGGTAGAAAGGCTGGTCCTTCGACGGGCGAATCTCAAGCGGGATGGCCTGGTACCATTCCTCGCTGTTGGCGAAGACCGGATCGACGTCGAAGATCACGCCGCGAAAATCGAGCAGCCGGTGGCGCACCACTTCGCCGATGCCGAAACGGGCAATGGCGATAGGAGGAGCGGAAGTCTCGCTCATAAGGGGGGGACGCATCGAAAGCGGCATGGCTGCAACTTAAGGCATCGCCTGCCGTCCGCAAGAGAGCGCGTCAGAAGGGAATGGCCTTGCTTTGCCAATCGAAGAAGCCGCCGCTGTCGGCCGGGGTGAGGCGGTCGAGCACGCCCGCGAGGGCCTCCGCTGCGCGAGACGGGGTAAACAGTCGCCCTTGCGCGACGGTGGCCTGGAAGGGCCGGCTCATCGCGGTGTCGACGGTGCCAGGATGCAATGCGACCAGCACCGCCTCGGGACGGCTACGCGCAACCTCGATCGCTGCGGTTCGCACCAACTGATTTAACGCCGCCTTGCTCGCCCGGTAGCCGTACCATCCGCCAAGCCGATTGTCGGCGATACTCCCGACCCGCGCCGACAGGACGGCGACCTCCACCCGTCCGCTGCGGGCGAGGCGGGGCACGAAATGGCGCAGCACCATGGCGGGACCGATCGCGTTGACTTGGAAGGCGCGCTCCAGCCGCTGCTGGTCGAGGTCGCGCAGCGATCGCTCGGGCGACATGCCGTCCTCGTGCAGCAACCCCGTTGCGATCACCAGCCGCTCGGCGCCGGGGAAGGGGAGAGCGTCGGCAGCCGCAGCGATGCTGGCCGGGTCGGCGAGGTCCATCCCGCCTGCCGAACGTGACAACCGGTGCACCCGGTCGCCTCTTTCTTCGTAGAGCCGGGAAAGGGCTGCGCCGATCCCGCCCGAGGCGCCGATGACGATCGTATCCATGTGCGCGGCCATGCGCTTGCGGAGTGAGGACGCCAAGCTGGTCCCTTGGGCCGAATTGCCGCTAGGCAAGGTCGAACAGCGCTGCTAGGGACCCGCCCGCGACCCCCGGCACCCGCCGGGTCCACGTCTTGGAACCTTGCGGAGAGGTGGCTGAGTGGTCGAAAGCACCGCACTCGAAATGCGGCGTGCCTTAACGGGTACCGTGGGTTCGAATCCCACCCTCTCCGCCACTTAATCTCGCCAGACAACACGCAAGAGCGGCAGCACCCGCGGGGAGCGGATCAGGGCTGACCGGTGTCGCAGATCTCGCGGAAACCAGCGGCCATGAAGCGGGCCATGCGGTCTTTCACGGCTTGGAAATCATCCGAGCGGCAAAGGCCGCCGGACAATTTGTCGACACGGCCGGTGCGGGCAAGGGTCAGCATCAGTGCGCCGGTGACGAAGTGATAGCCCCAGAAGATGTCGGCGCGCGGGCAGCCTGGCAGGGCGCGTTGCAAGAGGTCGATCAGGCGGAGAACCACGGGATCGAAATGCTGGTCCATGAGGTCGGCGCCCCATTCCGGGGTGTTCGCGACCTGGGCGCCGAGCTTGGCGTAGTTGCGCCAGCCCTCGCCGCCGGTAATGTAGGTGTCGAGGTCGGTATCGAGGAAGGCATGCAGAGCGCCTTCGACTGTGACCTGGTCGCCGACGGCGGCCTCGTAATCGTCCAGCGCCTTCATGCGGCGATCGCTGGTGACCACCGCGCGGCGGGCGAACACCGCATCGAACAGCGCCTTCTTGTCGCTGAAATAATAGTTCAGAAGCGTGTGATGGACCCCGACCTGCTTGGCGACGTCCTTAAGCGTCACCCCGTGCAGCCCGTGCTTGGAGAACAACTCCTCCGCGGCGTCGTAGATGGCTTCCATCGTCTCGGCGCGCTGCTCGGCCTTGCGGGAGCGGCGAACGGGTTGCTGTGCCTCGGTCACGTTCCTGTCCTGTGCTGCGGCGCAGCATGCGTCAAGCCGCCCGGGCACTCGGAAAAGATATTCACACGCGAGTGAGCGTGCATTGACTTAGACCTCTGGCTGCTGTCCATTCCCCCGACAAGCAGTGGAGGCGTCGGCGGCTTATGACGGTTCAGGCGGAGCATCTCGGCATCGGCGCGGTACCGGGAAGACGGCGCAGCCCAGCGCTGATCCTCACCACGCTGACCTTTGTCTATGTCCTGAACTTCCTCGACCGGCAGCTGCTTGCGATCCTCGCCAAGCCGATCCAGGACGAATTGCAGATCAGCGACGGACAGTTGGGGCTGCTCGGCGGGCTCTACTTCGCCATGTTCTATTGCTTCATCGCCATCCCGGTTAGCTGGGTGGCGGATCGCACCAACCGGGTGGCGGTGCTGAGCCTCGCCTGCGGGATCTGGAGCGCGGCGACCATCGCCTGCGGACTGGCGCGGACCTATCCGCAGCTGGCGCTGGCCCGGATGACGGTCGGGTTCGGAGAAGCAGGCGGCGTGCCCCCATCCTATGCGCTGATCACCGACACCTTTCCGCCCGGCCGCCGCGGCATGGCGTTCGGGATCTACAACCTTGGTCCGCCGATCGGCGCGGCGCTTGGTATCGCGCTGGGGGCATCGATCGCCGCCGCCTTCAACTGGCGCGACGCATTCATTGGCATCGGGGTGGTCGGGATCGTCACGGCGCTGGCGCTCCCTTTCCTCGTGCCGGAACCAGCCAAGGGAGCGACCGACGGCGGCGCGCGCGAGCCGACGGGCCATGCGCCGTTCTGGGGAACCGTGAAATCCTTTTTCGCCAACCCGGTGCTATGCCTTGCCGCCTTCGGCAGCGGCGCCACGCAGTTCGTGACCTATGGCCTCGGCAACTTCGCGGTCCTCTTCCTGATGCGGGAAAAGGGCATGGCCCTGTCGGAAGTGGCGATCTGGTATGCGCTGGTGATCGTGGTCGGCATGGGCGGCGGGATGCTCGCTTCGGGCCGCATCATCGACAAGGTGACGCGGGCCAGCCGCCGCGGCTTCGCGACCTTGCCGGCAGCGTCGCTGGCGATCGCCATGCCCTTCTACCTGGCGTTCGTATGGGCGCCCTCCTGGCCGCTGGCGCTGGTGCTGCTGACGGTCGTCATGTTTTTCAACTACTTCTACCTGTCCTGCTCCGTCACCCTGGTGCAGGAGGAGAGCGCGCCCAACCAGCGGGTGCTGGCCGGTGCCTTGCTGCTGCTGGTGATGAACTTCATCGGGCTTGGGCTGGGGCCGACCTGGGTCGGGCAGGCGAGCGACTGGTTCGCCAAGCAAGGCTCCGCCAACAGCCTGCAGCTGGCGCTCTACACACTGACACCTTTTTACGTGATTGCCATCGTCCTGTTCATGCGCCTGGCGCGGACGCTCGGGCGGCAAGAGGAGGCCCGGGCATGAAGAAGTTGCTGCTGTCGCTGGCGGTTATCGCGGCAAGTCCAGCGGCCGCGCAGGTCGTCGATGCGCCTGCCGGGATCGTGCGTGGCACGACGTCCGGCAGCCTCCGGGTATTCAAGGGCATTCCTTATGCCAGGCCGCCCGTGGGCGAGCTGCGCTGGCGAGCGCCGGTTGCACTCGACCGGTGGAGCGGCGAACGCCAAGCGGCCGAATTCGGACCGGCCTGTGTGCAGCCCTCCGGTGGCCCGCCGAACATCTACAATGGCGTCACCTTACCGATGAGCGAGGATTGCCTGTCGCTCAATATCTGGACCCCGGCCAAAGCCCGCAATGCACCGGTAATGGTGTGGATCCACGGCGGGTCGCTGCTGACCGGCAGCAGCCGCGAGGCGCTGTACGATGGGCAGCGCCTTGCCGAGCGCGGCATTGTCGTGGTGTCGATCAACTATCGCCTGGGCGTGCTCGGCTGGCTTGCCCACCCGGAGCTCGGCAAGGAGAATGCGAGCGGGCGGTCGGGCAATTACGGGCTGCTCGACCAGATTGCCGCGCTGCGCTGGGTGCAGCGCAATGTCCGGGCGTTCGGCGGGGACCCGGCCAAGGTGACGATCGCTGGCGAGTCCGCGGGCGGCCTCAGCACGCTATATCTGATGACCTCGCCGCAAGCGCGCGGGCTGTTCCGCGGCGCGATCGCGCAAAGCGCTTACATGATCTCCATGCCGGAGCTGAAGCGGGCGCGCTTCGGGCTTCCGGCGTGGGAGATGGGCGGGCAACTGCTTGGCGGGGCGCTCAAGGCGCCGACGCTTGCCGAGATGCGGAAGCTCGACGCAACTGCGCTCACCGTTGCGGCAAGCGGAGCGGGTTTCTTTCCGTTCGGCGTGGTCGATGGCGACGTCCTGCCGCGGCAGATGGTCGACGTGTTCGACCGGGGCGAGCAGGCGCGGGTGCCGGTGCTCGCCGGCTTCAACCAGGGCGAGATACGGTCGCTGCGCATGCTGGCGCCCAAGACGGCTGCCAGCCCGGCCGAGTATGAGCGCGAGATCACCAGCCGCTATCGTGATCTCGCCCCGGCCTTTCTGAGGTTGTACCCGAGCGCCGAGCATGCGGAGAGCACCATCGCCGCGACTCGCGACAGCCTGTACGGCTGGACCTCGGAACGGGTCGCGCGCAAGCAGACTGCGGCCGGCCAGCGTGCCTATCTTTACCTGTTCGATCACGGCTATCCGGCGGCGGACAGCGCCGGGCTGCACGCCTTTCACGCCGCCGAACTGCCTTACACCTGGGGGACGTTCAACGGCACGCCGCCGCGCTGGCCCAAGGTGCCGGACACGGCGGCCGAGCGGCGCTTGTCGGACACCATGATCGATTATTGGACCAGCTTCGTTGCGACCGGCCGCCCGGTCGCAAGGGGAGCGCCGAGCTGGCCTGCCTATGACCAGGCGCAGAACTATCTGCGGTTCGCTGGGACGCCGCAGGCTGGCCGGGACCTGTTCCCCGGCATGTTCGAGTTCAACGAGACGGTCATGTGCCGCCGCCGCGCGCTGGGCAAGGACGGGTGGAACTGGAATGTCGGGCTGCTTGCGCCCGAGATCGCGCCGGCGGCGACGGGCTGCTGAGCCTCACGCCGCGTTGGCGTAGTCGGCGCGAAGGCGTTGCTTGTCGATCTTGCCGGTCGTCGCAAGCGGCATGGCGGGGACCTCGATCACCCGGTCGGGAATCCACCAGTCGGCAACCCGGCCCTTTAGCAGTGCGAGCAGGTCCGAGGCTTCGCCGCTGCTAGAACGCTCCACCACCATCAGCGGGCGCTCGCCCCATTTGGGGTCGCTTCGCCCGATCACCGCGACGTGGCGGATGGTGGGGTGATCCCCGACGATCGCTTCGATCTCCGCCGGGTTGATCCACTCGCCGCCCGACTTGATCAGATCCTTGGAGCGGCCGCAGATGACGAGGTTTCCGGCTTCGTCGATCAGCGCGAGATCCCCGGTGTCGAAATAGCCTTCCTCGTCCAGCGCGTCGCTTTCCGCGCCAAGGTAACGGTCGAGGACGCTGGCGCCGCGGACCCTGAGATGCCCCTGCACTCCGCGTTGTTCTGGCAGCGCGGTGCCATGCTGGTCGGTGAGCTTGAGATCAACGCCAATGGCCGGTCGCCCGGACGTACCGGCAACAGCGGGCTCGCCGGCCGGTGACATGGTTCCGATCGGGGAAAGTTCGGTCATGCCCCAACTGGTCTGCACCCGTGCGCCCAGCCCTTGTTCAATCCGGCGCAGCAGCGCTTCGGGGCAGTTGGAGCCGCCGATGATGACGCGCTGTAGGCTGGGCAAGGTGGTCCCGCTGCGCTCGAGATGGTCGAGGAGGCCGAGCCATACGGTCTGAACGCCAACGGCGACTGTGACCTCCTCCTCCTCCATCAGCCGGGCGAGGCGAGCGCCGTCGAGTTGGCGTCCGGGCAGCACCAGCTTGGCACCTACCGCCGGCGCCGCGAACGGAAGCCCCCAGCCATTGGCATGAAACATGGGCACGGCCAGCAATAGGCTGTCGCGCGCGGTCAGGGCGACGACGTCGGCGCCAAGCGCCCGCAGCGTATGGAGGTAGTTGGAACGATGCGTGTAGGGCACGCCCTTGGGCGCGCCGGTGGTGCCCGACGTGTAGCAGAGGCCAGCCATCGCGCGCTCGTCGAAGCGGCCCCACGCGTAAGGTGTGCCAGCCTTTTCCAGCAGATCGTCGACCGTTGCAGGGCCGTCGCTGTCGAGGAGCAGGAGGTGGCCGAGGCGAGGGCAAAGCTGCATCAGCTCTTCCGCCAGCGGCAGGAGGTCGGCGGAAACAGCGAGCATCATGTCGTCGGCTTCGACCGCCATCGCCGCAAGCTGCGCCGCGGTCAGCCGCGGGTTGAGCGTGTGGCAGACAGCGCCCATCCCCATGACGGCGAAGTACAGTTCGAAGTGGTGAAGGCTGTTCCACGCCAGCGTGGCGACCCGTGTTCCTTCACCCACACCAAGCGAGGCCAGTGCACCCGACAGGCGATTGGCGCGCTCGTGGACGTGCGCATAGGTGCTGCGAACGACCGATCCGTCGGTCGTGGCCGACACGATCTCGCGTGCGCCGTACCATTTGGCGGCATGGGTCAGGAAGCGGTCAACCGTCAGCGGATAGTCTTGCATGGTGCTCACCCGCGGAAGTGACGGGATGCGCCGGCCGAGGTGGGCGCATCCGGCGAGGTGTGGCGGTTTCCTAGAAGGACTTCTGGACCTTGAGCCCATATTGCCGCGGCGATCCCGCGAAATAGAGGCCGCTGTTCAGCGCCGCCGGATAATGCTCGTCGGTGAGATTGGTCGAATAAGCGGTCACCGTCAGCGAGCCATGGCGCAGCGCGACTTGAGCGTTGACGATGTTGCGCTCCGGAATGCGGTCGCCGCGGGTGCGATCCTGGAACAAGGTCGCCCACTGCTTGCCGATGTGACCAAAGTTGACCCGCGGGGTCAGCACGGTGTCGGCGCCGAGGGCAAAGTCGTAGCTCGCGTTGGCGTTGAAGGTGAAGTTGGGGGCGTAGGTCTGGTCGTTGCCCTGCAGGTTGCGGCACAGCGGCGTCGCCGGACCCGTCTCGGGCAAGCAGGGCGACAGGCTGAGCGTGCCGCGCTGGTCAAGGGCGAAAAAGCGCCCGATCTTGCTGTTGAGCACGTTCATGCCGAGCCCGAGGTTTAGCCGTCCGAAGCGCGCTTCGATCTCACCTTCGATGCCCGTGATCTTGGTGGTGCCGGGCACGTTCACTTCCAGCCCGAACACCGGCAACGTCGGATTGCCGATGATGACCTGGAAATCCTCGTAGCTGTTGTGGAAGGCGGCAATGTTGGTGCGGATCCGGCGATCGGCGAAATAGCCCTTCCAGCCGAGTTCGTAGGACGTCACTGTCTCAGGACCGAAGGGCTCCGGCGTGCCGAACCCGACGGGAACGTTGAGGCCGCCGGGCTTGAAGCCGGTCGCCACGAAACCGTATACATAATGGTCGCGGCTGGCCTCCCAGCCGATTGAGGCCTTGTACGAGAAGTCGTCGGATTTGGTCAGTTGCTCGGCCACCAGGGGCGTGCCGAACTGCAGGATGTCGACGTCGTTGCGGCTGCGGCTGGCGGTGTAGCGTCCGCCGAGCTCGACCTTGAGCTGCGGCGTCAGCGCAAAGCCGATCTGTCCGAAGGCGGCCAGCGAGCGGTTCGGGTTGATACCCTGCAGGCGATACTCGCTCGCCGCTCCGGGCGCCGAGCTGTTGTCGGTGACGAACTGGAATGGCGCTTTGAAGTTGTACTTGTTCCACGCGCCGAACGCGCCGATCAGGTAGGTGAAACGCCCGGTGTCGGGCGAGATCAGCGTGATTTCCTGGCTGAACTGGCGCTCGTCGACGCTGTCGAAGAAGGTCCGGTCCGCCGTGACGGGCGTCAGCGCCGCGGTCCCGTCGAGGTCGGCGCGGTACTTGGTGTTGCCCTTCGAGAAGCCGCTGACCGAGCGCAGCTGCATGCCGCCGGCGAACTCGTAATTCACCCGCAGGATGGTGCGGTAGAACTTGTCGCGGGCTTCCTGCGGCGAGTTGAGGCTGATGTCGTAGAGGTCGCGATAGGTCGGGTTGGGCGTGCTCGAGCCGATCGGGAAGTTCTTGTAATAATCGCGGAACGGGCTGGCGGGATAGCCACCCATGTCGAGGTAGACGAGGTCGGTCTTGGACAGGATCGTCAACTGGCTCGACGGCTTCCACAGCAGGCTCAAACGGCCGGCAATGTGGCGCTGGTCGCCGTTGTTGCCGGTGTAAGGCGCGCCGCTCGGACCGGTGATGTTGTAGAAGCCGTCACGGCGCAGGCCGTAAGCGGCGACGCGCGCCGCAAAGGTTTCGCTGACGGGAAGGTTGACCGCGCCTTCGAACCCGGCCTGCGAATAATTGCCGATGTTGGCGGAGACGTAGCCGCGGTTGCCGCCGCCGATGATCGGATCGTTGCTGTTGACGAACACCGCGCCGCCCGTGGCGTTCTGGCCGACGATGGTGCCCTGCGGACCGCGCAGCACCTGGACGTTGGCGACGTCGTAATAAGGTTCGAGCTGGAAGTAGCCCGGGAAGGTCGGTGCGCCGTCGCGATAGGTGATGACACCGGTTGCGGTCTGCGTGTTGTGTTCGCCCTTGCCGATGCCGCGAACGTTGAAGTCGATGCCCTGGCCAAAGTTGTTGACCACGATGCTCGGCGTGCCGAACTGCAACGCGTCGACGTTGGAGATGCCTTTCTCGGCGAGATCGGTGCCCGAGAGGACCGATCCGGACAGCGGCGTGCGTTGAAGATTCTCGCTGCGGCGGCGGGCAGTGACGATGATCTCGCCTTGAGCAGGAGCAGGAGCCTCGGCCTGCTCGGAGGAGGCACCAGGGTCGGCAGGCGGCGGTGTCTGCGCAGTGGCGGCACCCGTCCACGCGATTGCGACCATCGATGCGCCGATCAGGCGATTGCGGATCCCCATTGTCCCCTCCTTCAAAGGCAGCGCGAGCCGCGCCATGAAGAGGAAGGTGCCGCACCTTTGGCAGCCTTGCAATCCTAATTCTCTTACGAGTGAATATTCGCCTTGAGTGCTTACGTTGCCGTAAGCGCGTCAGACTAGAAGCGGCGCCAGTGCTTCTTCCCAGTCCCGCTCCCCGAAGTTGCAATCGCGAAGGTCGTCGAGTTCCAGGTGCGCGAGATGGGCGCGCTGCTTGACCACTTCCCAGCTCCTGGTCAGCGTCTGGTAGGGCTTGCGGGTAGCCAAGTTCGGCAGGACGAACGGGCAGTCGCCGAGGCGCGGCAGTTCACCCACTAGCTTCAGGGCGGCGGCGTTCAGCGCATGCTGCCGCCTGCCGCTGCCATTCGGCAGGGTGATGTGCCAGGTTGCCTGCTCAAGATCGATGTCGCTCCACCGCATATTGAGGATCTCGCTGGTCCGGGCGCCGGTCAGCATCAGCAAGGCCATGATGAACTTGAGCTGCCGGTTCGGGCTGTTGCGACTGGCGATCAGAAGCTGGCGGCTTTCTTCGACGGACACCGGCGCATAGACCTGCGAGCGGCGGCCGAAGAAGCGTTCGCTGCCTTCCGGAGCCTCTTCCGCATCGACCAGCTCCAAGTCGACGGCAAGCGACCACATCCGCGCCGCCTGTTTGCGCAAGTGCTTGACGTCTTCCTCGCGCAATCCTGGAGAATTGCCGAGATCGAGTGCGGCGATGAAGCTGCTCACTTCCTTCCAACCCAGCCCGTCTGCAGGGCGATGGCCGAAGCGCGGCAGGAAGTGCTGAACCATGGCCTCTTCGGCAGCAGCAAGCGCCCCTTCGTCACCGGCAAGGCTACGTAGATATTCACGCGAAAGCTCGCGGAACGTTGCCGGTGCCGGGGCGGCGGTGACACTGATCGGAACGCCTTCGTCAGCCAACGGCACCAGTCCCAGGCGCTTGCCGAGACCGATCACGCCATCTTCCACTGCAACGCTTCGCAGCACGCGGTCGCGGTCGCCCGGCTTCGGCAGTTCAAGCGAAGCGATGCTGTAAGCAGAGATACGCCGGCGCGTGCAGAGCGTGCCCGCGCCGTCATCCACGAGCGGCTGATCGAACTGCACGCCGATGTGACCGGATTGCGCGCGTACAACGGTGGCGAAGCTTAGCTGACCCTCGCCGAGGTCGACGATGATCAGCGATTTCGCCGGAACTTCGTCGATCCCGTCGATCAGTGCGCCAGTGCTCGACAAGTTGCGGATGGTGCCCGAGCGATAGAAGTTGCCGTGAATGACGCCTGCCTTGCGGAACATCGACTGACGATTGCTTCGCTGCATTGCCGGACCGTTGGGCTCGATCGCCCATTTGCCGTCTTCGAGCCGGGCCATCAGTTCGTCGCTGGTCAGCGCCTTGCTGTAGACCCAGCCCTGCACATGGCTCACCCCAAGCCGGCGAATGAGGGCGAGTTGGTCGAGATACTCGATGCCCTCCGCCGTGGTGTCCATGCCGAGCGCCTCGGCCAGGGCCACGATGGCGGCGATGATGGCGCTGTTGCGTGAGCCTGGCAGTGTGGCTTCGCGAACAAAGGTCTGGTCGATCTTGATCTTGTCGAAGGGCGCGCTTCGCAGATAACCGAGTGACGAATAGCCGGTGCCGAAATCATCCAGCGCCAGCCGAACGCCCAGCTTCTTCAAGGTCGCGAACATGCTGGCCGCCGCCGCTGTGTCGCCGAGGAACACGCCTTCGGTGATCTCCAGCTCGAGCCGGTCGGCAGGGAGACCACTGGTGGCAAGGGCCGAGAGGATCGTATGCGGCAAGGTGCCGTCGGAGAATTGTGATGGCGAGACGTTCACCGCCACCCGCAGAGTTCCCGGCCAGCGCGCGGCATCTTCACACGCCTTGCGTAATGCCCAGTCACCAAGGCGGCCGACCAGCCCGGCTTCTTCCGCAATGGGAATGAAGACAGCGGGCGAGATGGGGCCCTCGGTAGGATGATCCCACCGCATCAGGCTTTCGACGCTGGTAATGCGGTTGGATTGGCAGTGAACCAGGGGCTGGTAAACCAGGCTCAATTCATTGCGGATGAGAGCGTCACGAAGGTCCTCCTCAAGCGCGCGCTTTCGCTCTGCGGAGGCAAGGAGATCGGTGGAGAAGAATTTGGAGCGTCCGCGGCCGTCGGACTTGGAAGCGTAGAGCGCCAGGTCGGCATTGCGGATCAGTTCAACGCGCGACGTGCCATCATCCGGGCAGACCGCGATCCCGATCGACGCGCCGATGATGCAGCGGCTGCCGTTCACGGAGTAGGGCTGAGAAAGTCCGTGGATGATGTCGGAAGCAAGGGTTTCGATCGGCTTGGGATCAGGACAGTTCTGGACCACGATCTGAAATTCGTCGCCGCCCAGTCGGAACACCCGTTCCTTGTCACCAACGATGCGAACCAGTCGACCTGCGACCTGCCGCAGAAGTGCGTCACCGGCAGGGTGGCCGAGGGTGTCATTGACCTGCTTGAAACGGTCAAGATCGACCAGCATGACCGCGCATGCCCGCCGATGGTGCTCGGCGCCGTCGAGAAACTCATCGAGCGCGGCTTCCATCTTTCGCCGATTGGGCAGCTCGGTCAGCGCGTCATAGTCGGACAAGCGCGACGCCTTGCGCGCTGAACGGCGCTGGTCGGTGGTGTCGATGGCGCTGCCGCGGAAGCCGAGAAACTCACCGGAACGGCCGAACTGCGGGCGACCCGATGCCTGCCAATAGTGCTTGCCGCTGCCATCGGGCGTCGTCAGGGTCACAGCATCGAAGGCCGCACGTCTGGTCAGCAGAAGAGGCAGGTTCTTGCGCCCGCTGTCATCCGCTTCGGAAACGAAGATGTCCGCGAAGCGCTGCCCGACGAGTTGGGCAGCCGTTGTGCCGATGAGCTGAGCAACGTTCTCGCTGATATAGAGTATCTCTCCAGCATCGCTGATCGACCAGAACCAGCCGTGTTCGGACTGCTCAAAGGTTTGAATGAGCAAAAGAGCCTCGTCGCGTGAGGCGCTTGGTGCCTGAATTTTCCGGGCCAAGTTTCCAAACAAAGCGAGGTTCCAATCAGGTTTCGAAACGATGCAGCCAAGAACCCGATCGCACCGCGTGGCGAGAGCAGACTAGAGCCGCCTCTCAGCTTGACCGTTTCAGCTATTCAGCTTTCAACCTTGTTAACGCGCAGACAAACTGGCGACTGATAACGGCCTGGGTGCAAGAGATCACCGGATGGCCACATCAGAGTTGTTCGGGAGCCTCTACAAAAACACCGCCCGCCAGGCGATCCGCGACCCACTTGATCTCACCTAAAGCTCGCGAGCCTCTTGCCGAGACAATGGTGACGACGTCGCCTTCGACCAGATCGTCACTGTGCCTGATCTTGAAGCCACAGCGCGACAGATCCAGGAAGTTCACACCGATGACGCGGCCATCTTGTGTGATAAGTTCGGCCGCCTGCGACATGTCGATGCGCGGCACTTCCCGCCGTCTATCCTTGGCCCGGCCCGGAGCTCCGGTCCGCAATGCCCGCAGTACGTTGGCCTTATGGCTCAGCGTCACTCTTCGATGCAGTTCTTCCATTCGTCACCCCCGGACGAACTATGCCAATTTGCATTGAAGAGGGTTTGAAGATTTAGACTGAAGCGTCGGTAACCATCAATTGATGCTGACGGTCGAGCATGCTCGTGGGCAATGCAGCGTTTTGGCGAGTGGTAGGGACGAAACCGGCCCTTGAGCTGCCATCCCGGCGTGTGAATGGCCCGGCGCGCCGTGCACATCAGGCCATTCAGCGGATCGGAAGCGCGTTCGGCGATCAGCCAGGTTCGCCAGCGCGCGAAGCCCGATTGCGAACAACCAAAGCCCACCTCCACCCGACCTTTTCACATGCTGGGAGGCTGATGAAGCCTGCTTGTCCTTGCTTCTTCATTGCGGCAGCTTGCACCATGAAAAGGGGACAACGATGCAGCAGGAGGGGCTCAGGAACAGCTTCAGCATCGGTGCGCTTCGGGTGCATCCTAACGAACGCATCCTGGAAACGGCGGAACGTAAGCTTAGCCTCGAGCCGCTCGTCATGCGGCTCTTCACCATCCTTGCCGAGCGCGCCGGCCAAGTGGTGGCTCGCCGCGAGCTCTTCGCGCTTTGCTGGGGCTCGTCCCTCGTCGGTGACGACAGTCTGAACTGACTGGTTCTCACCTTGCGCAAGGCCTTATCCAGCCTCTGCGCCCAGGTTGTGATCGAGACCGTGCCAGGCACCGGCTATGCACTGCGGATCGCAGCCCACGGGCAGGTCGACGATCCCGGATCAGCCGCGGCGATCCAAAGCGCCATCGACAGTTGGCGGCTTGCTCTTCCGCAGCCCGATTTCCTGTGCATCGAACAACTTGCCGCGGCCTGCCGCGCCGCTCCGTCCGACGCGCACCTGTGGGGGTGGTCTGCGCTTCTGTACCGACACGCCGCGGAATATGCGGCCCCTCAGCAGATCTCCTCCTTCACAAGCGAGTGTGAGCGCGCAAGCCGTCGCGCCTTGCAGCTTGATCCATCGCAACCCGAAGCCCTGACCGCGCTTGCAACCCTGATCCCCATGGTCGGCGAATGGGGGCTGACCAGAAACCGGCTCCTGTCGATCCTCGACGAGCACCCAGATCATCTGGTGGCGAGCCAGGACCTTGCGACGCTGGAAATGGCGACCGGCCGGGTCCGTGCAGGCAAGCAGATCCGCGACCGCCTCCTTGCACGTGATCCGCTCGCGGCTGTCACCTGCTACAAGAGCGTTTATCAACATTGGTCGGTCGGCGATCATGCCGGGATGGACCTGATTGCGGAACGAGCGATCAATCTGTGGCCGGCCCATCCCGCCGTATGGCTCGTGCGCCTCTGGACCTACGCCTACACAGGCAGGGTCGAGGCCGCCTTGGCAATGACCAGTGACAATGTCTTCCGGCCCGACGTTCCCCGACCGATGCTGACCTTCCTTGCGTCGATCCTGGGGGAGAGCGGTGACGGAAACGAGCCTGGCCGGCAGAGAATCAGGGAGGCGAGCCTCGCGTTTGCGGCGTCGGGACCAGCAGCAGCGCTTGCCGCGCTTTTCGCGCTTGGTCTCGTCGAGGATCACGATGCGCAGTTCGACGTGCTCCACGCTTATTACTTCCATGAAGGTCAGGCGCCGGTGCCAAGTCACCACACGCCTTCGGAACTCTCCTTGAACGAACAACATCGCCGCCTGACCCAGGTGCTCTTCACCCCAGCCCTGAAAAGCGCCCGGGACGATCCCCGCTTCCTGAAGGTATGTGAGCGCATCGGCCTTGTCCGCTATTGGGTGGACACGGGCCTGACTCCAGATTTCGTGTCAGGCCCGCCTCTCCCAGCGGAGCGGCGAGCGTGACGAGCGTTCGTTGCCGCTCATGACGGACCCTCATTTGTCCATCATGTGACTGGACGCATCCTTGCTGCACTGCCGGCCCTCTGTTCCACGCAGGAGGTGACCATGCTCAAGGCAACGGGGATAGCGGTGTTGGCATCAATCGCGGTGCTCACCCCAACCGACGCCAGTGCGGCGACGATAGGGTTTTCGGGAACCGCTTCGGCAACAGCAAGCCCCGCCCCGAGTTCAAGCTGCGCGCCGCTATTTCAGGGCATCGCAACAGGCAGCGGCACATCAGCCTTCGGCAATTTCAACTATAGCCACATCGCATGCACGACCGGTGCGACGGGGCCGGTCACCGGGACCTATTCGATTGATTTCGGGACAGATCAGTTCAGCGGCAACTTCGCTGGAACGTCGGCAGCGACGACGACTCTCGGCCTCTTCGATCTCGTCTTCACCTACAACATTCTTGCAGGCACAGGCCGCTTCGCCGGCGCAAGCGGGAGCTTCAATCAGGTTGGCTTCGTCGATGTGAGGGGCGGCCCTCCGTCGCGATTGACGCTGAACTTCTCGGCCGTTCCAGAACCATCAACCTGGGCGATGATGCTCCTTGGTTTCGGCGCGATAGCGTTCCGCCTCAGTCGCAGGCCCAAGCGGTCCCTGACTGTCGGGAGCTTCGGAGGACGGCAACCCGTGACAGTATGAAGCTGACGAGAGCGCGAGGGGAGGTGGCTTCACGAAGCTGCCTCCTATCCTCAAGTCGGAGCGTGCACCCGTGGCTCGCCAGCACGGCGGATCGCGGCGTTGATGGCAGTGGCCAGGTCCTTCCCGGAATAGGGCTTCAGCACGATCGGCAAGCTGCGGATGCCCTTTGCAGCCTGCTCGCTGTAGCCGGTGGCAAGGATGACAGGCACTCTCGGGTGAGCCGCGCGGATGTGCCCGGCAAGGTCGATACCGCTCATGCCGGGCATTACGATGTCCGTGAGAACGGCGTCGGGCAGTTCATCAGACAAGGCTTGCAGCGCTTCTTCCCCACACGACGCGCATCGAACCTCACACCCGAGATCCTGGAGGAGCTCAGCGCCGAATGCCTGAACTTGAGGATTGTCTTCGACGAGCAATATCCTGGTGCCCGAGGGCAAGTTTACGGCCGCGCTTTCGGCCTCAGCTTCGGTCAGCTTCTTGTCGGTGGTCGGCAGGATGATCGTCACGGTTGTGCCGCGACCTTCCTCCGAAGAGAGTTCGGCGTGCCCGCCAGCTTGCGCTGCAAAGCCGTGGATCTGGGAAAGGCCTAGTCCCGTCCCTTCGCCGACGCCCTTTGTGGTGAAGAAGGGGTCAAAGGCACGCTCCAGAACCCGCTCAGGCATACCCATCCCGGTATCGGTGACGCTGACACGGACCGACTGGCCGTTCGCATCTGTCTGGACGTGGGTGGAGATCGTCAGGGTTCCGCCCGATGGCATCGCATCACGCGCGTTCACGGCGGCGTTGAGGATCGCGTTATCGAGCTGCGCGGAATCGACCTCGACCCGGCCCGCGCTGGGGTCCAGCTTCAGTTCGAGCCGAACACGGCTCCCAAGGGTTCGTTGCAGAATCTCCGACAGGGCGTCGATCAGCGAATTGACGTCGACCACTTCCAGCTGAAGGGGGCGCCGCCTGCTGAACGCAAGCAGCTGATCGGTCAGCTTGGTCGCCCTGAGACCGGTCGAATGAATCGACTCGATATATTTCTGGCGCTTGTCGCTCGGCAGGTCCGGCTTTCGCTGCAGGAAATCGGCCGCGCCAACGATGATCGTCATCAGGTTGTTGAAGTCGTGAGCAACGCCGCCCGCCAGCTCGCCCAGAGCCTGAAGCTTCTGTGCCTGCGCAAGGGCCGCCCGCGCTTCCTCCAGCTCCTCCTGCGCCTTCCTGCGCTCGGTCGCATCACGGGTGACCTTGGCAAAGCCGACGTGGTTGCCGTGTTCGTCGTAGATCGGATCAATGAGAACATGCGCCCAGAACAGCGATCCGTCCTTACGGACTCGCCAGGCTTCGCGCTCATACTTCCCTTCGCCCAGCGCCGTCGCCAGGGCTCGGGCAGGTTCACCGGCTGCACGATCCTCTTCGGTATAGAAACGGGAGAAGTGCTGCCCGACGATCTCATCGCGCGAGTAGCCCTTGATGAGCTCTGCGCCGGCGTTCCAGTTGGAGACCGAGCCATCCTTGTCGAGCATGTAGATGGCACAGTCCCGCACGCCTTGGATCAGCAGGCGAAAGCGTTGCTCGCTTTCGAACAAGGCGATCTCTTGCTCACGGCGGCTCGTGATATCGCGCGTGATCTTGGCGAAGCCCTGCAGGGTGCCATCGTCCGCGCGAATGGGATCAATGACGACGTGGGCCCAGAACCGCGTCCCGTCCTTCCGGACGCGCCACCCTTCTGCTTCGAAGCGTCCCTCGCCAGCTGCGATCCTCAGCGCACGGGCAGGGAGCTCAGATTGCCGATCCTCATCCGTGTAGAAGGCCGAGAAGTGCTTTCCGAGGATTTCATCCCGGGTGTAGCCCTTGAAGCGTTGGGCACCGGGGTTCCAGGTGCTGACCCGTCCCGCGGGGTCGAGCATGTAGATGGCGTAGTCCGTGACGGCATTGACCAGCAGCTGCAGCCGCTGTTCTTCTGGAGTATTTTCTAGCTCCACAAACCGACACCACTCTCATGGCCCATCGGCTCGTCTCGTTCGCCAAGGGAGCGACGCTGTACCGCCTTTAGACCGTATCACAAGTGCAAACAGCGACGTGCAAGTGCAGTTCCACGGGTGGAGTAAGTGGCGCTTGGCTTCGACGCTGCAGAGGGCGCGCTGGAACAAGCGCGAGCCGCATGCAGCTCGGCCGGAAGTCCACTATCTTTCGGTCAGATGTTGCAGACAGCGGATGAGCTCTCCTGCGCGGAAAGGCTTTTCAAGCCTCGGCACGCTGGCCGGAACATCCGTGGTAGCGCTGGCATAGCCAGTGACCAGCAAGGCCGGCATCGTCGGCGCGATCTCACCTGCGCGGCGGATCAGGGCGGCTCCTGACATCAATGGCATGGCGTAGTCGGTCACAAGAACGTCGTAGGTCGGATCACCCTCAAGGATGGCGATGGCGGTTTGACCGCTATGCGCTTGATGCACCGTATGACCCACATCGGCGAGCATGTCGGCGGTCGCCGCTCGAACGAGATCCTCATCATCGACCAGGAGCACCTTGAGGGGCGCCACGCCCTCGACTTGGGCTTCAGGCGGCTTCTCGACAGGGCTGACCTGCTTGCCAAGCGGCAGCCAGAGCGTGACCTTGGTTCCCTGACCAGGTTCGCTCCAGATCGACATGCCGCCATCGGATTGGGCGGCGAGACCATGCACCATGGAGAGGCCAAGGCCGGTCCCGCGTCCAGGCTCCTTGGTGGAATAAAATGGTTCGGTGGCCAGCTTGCGAGTGCGCTCGTCCATCCCGTGGCCGGTGTCTTCGACGGTGATCCTGGCGTAGCTGCCTGGGGCTAGACCGGCGGGGTGAGTGGTGGTGACGACCTCCTTGCTGCCGCTGATGGTCAGGGTTCCGCCTTCGGGCATCGCATCTCTGGCATTCACGGCCAGATTAAGCAGCGCCAGTTCTAGCTGATTGGCGTCGACATGAACGGCAAGTTCCTCTTCCGGAAGCCGAACGTCCACCTTGATGGTCGGGCCAAGTGTTCGTTGCAGGAGGTCAACGGTGCCCAGCAGCAGGCGCCCGAAACCCATGTCCCTCGCTTCGAGGCGCTGCTTGCGGGCGAAACTCAGCAGACGGGTGACAAGGGTTCGGGCCCGCTCGGCACTGGTGGCGGCCCCTTCGATCAAGCGAAGCGAACGGGCATCTGGCGCCTTGCCTTTCAGTACATCGAGCGCACCGACGATGGGCGTAAGCAGGTTGTTGAAGTCATGGGCGATCCCGCCTGTCAGCTGGCCCAGGGCTTCCATCTTCTGGATCTGCCGCAGCTGTTCCTCCGCCGCTAGCTGCGGCGTGAGATTGCGGCTGCTCCCGATGAGCCGGAAGATGCGGCCGTCTGCGTCGCGGACCGGCACGAGAACGGTGTCCCATTGAGTGGGCGTGTCACCGATCTCGAAGTTGTCACGATATTGGTAGACCTCGCCCGTCTCGACGACGCGGCGGTAATGGCTTGCGACCTGGTCAGCCAGCGGCTGGGGAAGAAAGTCCTGGAGACGCTTGCCCTTCACGTCGGCGAGTGGGATGCCAATGTCTCTCTGGTGCGCTGGGTTGAGGTCTTCGATGGTGAAGTCCCCGTCATCGAGCACGTTCACCACGAACAGCGCTTCCGCGGTGTTTTCGAAGTATGCGCGGTATTGCTCGTCGGCGTCGCGGCGGGCGCGTTCTTCGGCGGCTACACGCTCCTGCTCGCGCAAGGCTTCTTCCGCACGAACCGTCTCGGTGACATCCTGACCCTCGACGAAGATGCCGGTCACCTTGCCGAGCTCATCGCGGACCGGTTGGTAGACAAAGTCGACCAAGCGCTTTTCAATCACCTTCTCTTCGGTCAGCAGGTCGATGGAGTTTCGGCGCCCGACGAAGGGCTCTCCGCTCTCGTAGACCCGGTCGAGAAGCTCGAAGAAGCCCTGGCCCGCGACCTCCGGCAAGGCTTCACGGATGGTCTTGCCCAGTACATCTCGCCGGCCGACGAGCTGAAGATAGGCATCGTTGGTCAGCGCAAAGACATGCTCGGGTCCGTTCAGCATCGCCATGAACCCCGGCGCCTGGCGGAACATATCAACAAGGCGATCATGTTCAGCCTTGGCGCGCTGCTGGGCCAGGACGGTATCGGTGGTCTCGGTGCAGGCGCAGAACATGCCCGCTACGTGCCCGCTTTCGTCGCGAACCGGCGAATAGGAGAAGGTGAACCAGGTTTGCTCGTCGAAGCCCTTGCGGTTCATCACCAAAGGCAGATTTTCGAAGTAACTCGCGTTGCCGGCCATGGCCGCATCGATCAGCGGCGAGATGTCGGGCCAGATTTCGGACCAGACGTCGTAGAACCGTGCGCCGAGGGCCTGCGGATGCTTGGCGCCCAGGATCTGGGCGTAGGCATCATTGTAAAGGAGGCCGAGGTCCGGCCCCCAAGACACGAACATCGGGAACTGTGAATTGAGCAGCAATCCAACAACGCTTCGGAAGGATTGCGGCCATTCTGTTGGCGCTCCGAGCGGAGATGACGACCAATCATGAGCACGCATCAGCGCACCCATCTGACCGCCTCCCGACAGGAAGGCGTCACCAACTTCGGGCACTGATTGCGTAGGTTCGGGAGGAGGAGGATGCATACGCAACAAACCTCTGCGACATGAGGACACAGGCTCTAGCCACCTGCCTGCGATCCGGAAAGAGGCGAGCCCGGGCTTGCTGGTTCGCGTGCCCTGGACTTGATCAGTCAGTTCCGGTTCGCTCGCGCTAGCGGCTCAGACCCCGTCACCACCAAGTGCCCGATAGACCGCCACCCGGTTTTGCGCCGCGGCCAATTGCACCGCAACGACGTTGCGTTCCGTTGCATAGGCCGAGCGCTGCGCGTCGAGGACGTTGAGGAACGGATCGAGCCCTTCGCGATAGCGGGCGGTAACCAGGCGCAGGGTTTCGTTGACCGCCGACAAGTTGCGCTGGTTGGCGGCCACCCGGTCGCCGAGCGTGCCACGGTCCGCAAGCGCGTCCGCCACCTCGCGGAAACCGGCCTGGATGGCGCGCTCATAGGTCGCGAGCGCGGCCTGCTGCTCGGCTCGGGCAAGCGCGACATTGGCGCGTGCCGCGCCGCCGTTGAAGATGCTGTAGCTTGCGTCGGCGCCGGCCGAGAAGTTGAAAGCGCTGCCGCTGAACAGCCCGCCAAGGGTGCTGCTGGCAAGGCCGAGCAGGCCGGTCAGCGAGATGCGCGGGAACAGGGCGGCACGGGCTGCGCCGATGTCGGCGTTGGTCGCGCGCAAGCGGTATTCGGCCTCGATTACGTCCGGACGGCGAAGCAGGATCCGGCTGTCGAGCCCGGCCGGCAGCGCGGCGATGCTGGCGGCGGCTTCGTTGATCGAGCGGGGAAGAAGACTGGGGTCGACCGGAGCCCCGACCAGCAGTTGCAGGAGGTTCGCGTCTTGCGCCCGGCGCGCCCGCTGTTCGGCCAAGTCGGCGCGGGCGGTCTCGAGCACCTGCACCGCCTGGAGGAGATCGGTTCGCGGCGCGACCCCGCCACGCAGGCGCGCTTCGGTGAGCACCCGGCTTCGCTCCGCGGCTGCCACCGTGTTCTCGGCGATGGAAAGGAGCGAGGTGTCGGCGGCGTAGGTCAGCCAGGCGTCGGCGATGTCGCCGATCAGGGCAACCCGCACCGCCCGCTCGGCCGCGCCGGTGGCGAGCAGCCGCTCCTGCTGGGCCCGAGTCTGCGAGGCGAGCAGGCCGAACAGGTCGAGCTCGAACGAAGGCAGCAGGCTAGCCGACCCGCCGACCCGAACGCCGTCGATATCGCCGTCCTGATCGCGGCGCGGGGTGACTTCGACCCCGGCGGCGCTGTCGAGCCGGGGCAGCTGGTTGGCCCGGGTGATCCGCACCTGTGCCCGCGCTGCGGCGATGTTGGCGGCGGCGATCCGCAGGTCACGGTTGTTCTGAAGCGCCTGCGCGACAAGCGTCTGCAGCCGCACGTCGCGCAGCACGTCGCGGTGCGTGAAGGCGGGCAGAGCGGGCGCTTCGGCGCGATACGGATCACCGACGGGCCAGCTGACCGGCACCGGCGCGGCCGGGGTGCGGTAAGTGGGGTCGAGCGAGGTGCAGCCGGCCAGCAGCACGGGCGCGAGGACGAGCAATTTCCTCACGTCGTTGCCTCCGTTGCTGGCGGCGGGGTGCGCCTACGCAGCCGCTCGCGGATTCTTGCCACACCATCCTTGGCGGCGCGGCGCACCAGCACGAAGAACAAGGGGATGTAGAAGATCGCGAGAATGGTCGCGGTCAGCATCCCGCCGATCACCGCCGTGCCGATCGCGATGCGGCTGTTGGCGCCAGCGCCGGTAGAGATCGCGAGCGGCAGCACGCCGAAGATGAAGGCGAAGCTGGTCATCAGGATCGGACGAAGACGGATGCGGGCGGCCTCGATCGCGCTGTCGAGCACGCTCTTGCCTTGGCGCTCCGCTTGCTCGGCGAATTCGATCATCAGGATCGCATTCTTGGCGGCCAAGCCCATGGTCGTGAGCAGTCCGATCTGCAGATAGACATCGTTTTCGAGCCCACGCAGCGTGACCGCAAATACCGCTCCGACCAGCCCGAGCGGGATCACCAGCAGAACCGCGACGGGAATGGTCCAGCTCTCGTAGAGGGCCGCGAGGCAGAGGAAGACCACCAGCAGCGACAGGCCGTAGAGTAGCGGCGCTTGACCCGCCGACAGCCGCTCCTGGAAGCTGGCGCCCGACCAGGCGACGGTTGTTCCCGGGATCTCAGCCGCAAGCGCCATCATCCGGTCCATTGCTTCGCCCGAGCTGACGCCGGGCGCCGCCTGACCCTGGAATTCGAAGGAAGGGACGCCGTTGAAGCGGCTGAGGCTGCTCGGGCCCGTGCTCCACCCAGTCTGGGCAAAGGCGCTAAACGGGGTCATCTGCCCGTCGTTGCCGCGCACGAACCATTGGCCGAGGTCGGATGGTTGCGAGCGATAGGGCGCATCGCCCTGGACGTAGACACGCTTCACCCGGCCATTGTCGATGAAGTCGTTGACGTAGCGGCCGCCCCAGGCGGTCGACAGCGTGCTGTTCACGTCGGCCTGGCTCACACCGTAAGCGGTAAGGCGCTGCTGATCGACGTCGACGTCGAGGTTGGCGACGTCGGGCAAGTCGCTCAGCCGGACGGAGGTCAGCAGCGGGTCGCCATTGGCCGCGGCAAGCAGGCGCTCGCGCGCTTCCTGGAACTCCTCGCGGCTGAGGCCGCCGCTGTTCTGGAGCTGCATGTTGAAGCCGTTGGATTGGCCAAGCCCCCGGATGGCGCCCGGCACCAGCGCGAAGACCTGCGCATCGCGGAAGCCGCGAAAGGCGCCCGAGGCACGCTCAACAATGGCGTCGGCACTGTTTTCCGACCCTTTGCGCTCATCCCACGGTGCGAGGTTGATGAAGCCCTGGCCGGTATTCTGGCCGCTTGCGCCGCCGCCGCCACCGCCGCCCGCGACGGTGAACACCACCGCGAGGTTCTTGGCTTCATATTGGTTGAGATAGCCCTCGATCTGCCGCTGCACTTCCAGCGTGCGCTGCTGGGTAGCGCCGGCGGGCAGGCGGAACTGGATGCTGGCGGCGCCCTGGTCCTCGGTCGGCAGGAAGCTGGTGGGCAGGCGGGTGAACAGGATCACGAGGATAACGCAGGTGACGCCGTAGATGCCAAGGAACAGCCACTTGCGGTTGATGACCGTCATCACGCCGCCCGTGTAGCGCTCGATCCCGCGGTTGAAGTTGCGGTTGAACCAGTCCTGGAAGCGGTGCGCCCAACGCTGATACCAACGCGCGTCGGACCGCTCGGCGGCTTCCTCTTCCGGCGGCTTGCGCGCCTTCAGCAGGGTCGCGGTGATCGCCGGGCTGAGGATCAGCGCCACCAACACCGAGAGGATCATGCAACTGATGATGGTGATTGAGAACTGCTGGTAGATGACCCCGGTGGACCCGCCGAAGAAGGCCATCGGCAGGAACACGGCCGAGAGGACCACGGCAATGGCGACCAGCGCGACCTGGATCTCCTTCATCGAGATCTCAGTCGCTTCCTTGGGGCTCATCCCCGGATTCTCTTCCATCAGGCGTTCGACATTCTCGACCACCACGATGGCGTCGTCGACGAGAAGGCCGATCGCCAGCACCAGCCCGAACAGGGTCAGCGTGTTGATGGTGAAGCCGAACAGGTAGAAGATCGCAAAGGTGCCGAGCAGCACCACCGGCACCGCGATTGCCGGCACCAACGTCGCCCGCCAGCTTTGCAGGAAAACGAACATCACGATGATCACGAGGACGACCGCTTCGAGCAGGGTCTTCACAACCTCCTCGACGGACAGCTTGATGAACGCGGTGGTGTCGTTGGCGTAGGCGACCTTGAGCCCTTCAGGCATCGACGTTGTAAGCGCCGCCACCCGTTCCTTGATCAGGCCGGCGGTCCGGAGCGCATCGGCGCCCGGTGCAAGGCTGATCGCCATTCCGGCACCCGGATGGCCATTGATCCGGCTCACCGCATTGTAGCTTTCGGCGCCGAGCTCGACCCGGGCGACGTCCTTGATCCGGACGGTGGCGCCGCTCGGCTCGGTCTTGAGGATGATGTTTTCGAATTGCTCGGGCGTCTGCAGGCGCGACTGGGCGGTGACAGTGGCGTTGAGCAATTGGTCGCGCGGCTGCGGCAGGCTTCCGACTTCGCCGGCGGCGACCTCGGTGTTCTGGTTCTGGATGGCGGTGATGACATCGCCCGGCATCAGCGCGACGCCGGCCAGCTTCTGTGGGTTGAGCCAGATCCGCATCGCCCGCTGCGAACCGAACACGTTGACGTCGCCGACCCCCTCCACGCGGGACAGCGGGTCCTGAATGTTGCTGGTGAGATAGTCCGACACGTCGATGTTGGAGCGCCGGTCGGTCTCGTCGTAAACGCCGACGATCAGCAGGAAGTCGGGATTAGACTTGGTAACCCGGACACCCTGCTGCTGGACCTGCTGTGGCAGGCGCGAGACGGCCTGCTGCACCGCATTCTGCACCTGCACCTGCGCCGTGTCAGGGTCAGTGCCCTTGGCGAAGGTCGCGGAGATGCCGACCGACCCGCGCGAGCTGGAGGTCGACGAGAAGAACAGCAGCCCGTCGATGCCGGACAATTGCTGCTCGAGGATCTGGGTGACGCTGTTTTCCACCGTCTCGGCGCTGGCACCGGGATAGGTCGCGCGAATGTTGACCTGCGGCGGGGCGACGTCGGGATATTGCTCCACCGGAAGCTGGGTGATCGCGCCGATGCCGGCCAGCATGGTGATGATCGCCAGGACCCAGGCGAAAATCGGCCGGTTGATGAACAGCTGGGACACTAAGCGCGCCCGCCGCCCTTGGTCTGGCCGGGCTTGCCCTGCCCGGAGCCCTGACCCGCCGGAGGCGGTGCGATGCGCTGCGGGGTGCCCGCCGGGACCGGGCGGATGCCAGCCCCGTCGCGCAGATTGGCGAGCCCTTGCGTGATGACCTTGTCGCCGGCGCGGAGACCGCCGGTCACTACCCAGTCATTGCCTTGCGTCCGGTCGGCCTTCACGTCGCGGCGCACCGCCTTGTTGTTGGGGCCGACAAGGAAGACATAAGCCTGCCCGCCGATATCGCGCTGCACTGCATTCTGCGGCACGAGAATGGCGTTTGGCGTGACTGCCTGGCTGAAGCGCGTCTGGACGAACTGGCCGGGCAGCAAGGTGCCCTGCGGATTGGGGAAGCTCGCCCGCAGCGTCACGGTACCGGTGCTTTCGTTCACCTGCACTTCGGAGAACTGAACCGTGCCCGTGTAGCCGTAATCGCTTCCGTCCTCGAGGAAGAGACGGACCTGCGTGCTGCCCGGAGTCACCCCGCCCTGTGCCAGCGCACGACGAAGCGCGGTCAGCTCGGCGCTCGACTGCTGGATATCGACATAGATGGGATCGGTGCGCTGGATCACAGCCAGCGGACCCGCCTGATTGGCGCTGACAAGGGCGCCTTGCGTGAACAAGGAGCGGCCGATGCGACCGCTGATCGGGGCGCGGATGGTGGCGAAGCGAAGGTTGATGCGCGCCGTCTCCAGCGCCGCCTGGTTCTGCGCCACGGCCGCGCGCGCCTGACGGGCCTGCGCCGCTGCGTCGGTATATTCCTGCTGGCTGACCGCTTCGATCTGCGCCAGCGGGCGGAAGCGGTTGGCGCGCGCCTGCGCCGCATCGGCCGCGGCACGTGCGCTGGCGACGCTGGCCGAGGCCTCGTTCACCGCGGCGCGATAAAGGCTCGGGTCGATCTGATAAAGCGGTTGGCCCTGCCGGACGAAGCTGCCCTCGGTGAAGAGGCGGCGCTGGACCAGGCCGTTGACCTGCGGCCTGACTTCCGAGGTTTCAAAGGCGACCGTGCGCCCGCCAAGCTGAGTGACAAGCGGTACGCTGGTGGTGGTAACGGTGACGAAGCCGACCTGCGTCGGGCCGCGTGCGCCACCCTTGGCGTTGCCGCCTTTCTGGGCGTCCGCCTCCGACCCGCCGGAGCAGGCGCCAAGAAGCGGCAGCAGGGCGAGCAAGGCAAATGCCGTGGCGGGTCCCGGCGATCTGTGAAACATCAAGGGTGCGCAATCTTCAAAAAAGCTAGCTACGGTCCCCCCGAACCCGTCGTGCCGGAAAATTCGCCGGGCCGATAGCCCCATCGACCAAAAGACGTATGCTTCTGCAAACGACTTCAGCGATCAGCCAGGGTCGCCAGCAGCGCGAAGCTTGCGAGCCAATGCTCCCCGGCATAGTCGCCACTGAGATGCGGCAGGGCGGCGGCGAAATTGGCATCGGCCAAGCGGGTCAGCAGCGGCTCGCATGGATGAGGTGCAAGGGCAGCGCGGATCGAGCGAAGCGCCCACGCGCGGCTGAGATTGAGCCCGTCGAGATGAGCGGTCTTGCCGTCGCTGCGATCGGAGACGAAGGCCGGCTCGAACCGGCGCTCCAGCGCGCCATTGTCGAGCAGGAACGCCTCGAACCAGGGCGTAAAGGTCTCGCGATCCCTGACGCGCGACATCAGCAGGGCGACGCTGAGCGCAGGAGAAAGGAATTCGTCGCCGCCGGGCTCCCAGCCGCGATAGTCCCGGTCCTCGGCAAAACAGCGCTCTGCCCACGCTTCGATCGCTTGAAACAGGCTGGGGTTGTGCGCTTGCGCCCAGTCATGGGCAAGCGTCAGGGCAAAAGCGGTGTTGAAGTGGGTCCCGACTGTGATGGGGTAGGTGAGCTTGTCGAGATAGCCGACGAACCGCTCGGCAAAGGCGAGCGCCAGCGGACGAAGCCGGTCGCCCCAGCTATGGTCGCCCTGCCGCTCGGCCTCGCCCTGCAGCGCCAGCAGCCAGGCCCAGCCGTAGGGCCGCTCGAACCCGGCCGATTGCGGGCGATGGAGGTAGGCGAGTTCGGCCGCGACCTTGTCTGCGGTAAAGCTCTCGTCCGCGAGGATGGTGATCCGCGCTGCCTCGGGCAGATCGGGGAACAGGCGACGGATGGTCAGCAGGGTCCACCAGCCATGGACGCAGCTGTGCCAATCGAAGCTGCCGTAGAAGATCGGGTGCAGCACGCGGGGCGGCACCGCATCGCCATCGCCGAGCAGGATGTGGTCGAGCTTGTGCGGATATTCCTGGGTGACGTGGCCGAACGCGATGCCCGCGAAACGCCCCGCCATCTCGCGGCTGAGCTCGCTCACCGGAATGCCGCCAGGTAGATGATCAGGATGTTGACGACGAGCAGCGGCAGTGCCGTCGCGACCTGCGCTTTCACCACGCCATATTGGTCCTTGAGTTCTAGCAAGGCGGCGGGGACGAGATTGAAGTTGGCGGCCATCGGGGTCATCAGCGTTCCGCAGAAACCCGCCAGCATGCCGACGGCTCCCACCACCGCCGGATCGCCGCCATAATCCTGGATCAGGAGCGGCACGCCGATCGCGGCGGTCATCACCGGGAAGGCGGCGAACGCATTGCCCATCACCATCGTGAACAGCGCCATGCCGATCCCGAACACTGCCGCGGTGAGGAAGATGCTGCCTTCGGGGATAACCGACCGGGTCAGCCCGCCGATGATATCGCCCACTCCTGCGGCTGCGAACAGCACGCCGAGCGCCGCCAGCATCTGTGGCAGCACCGCGGCCCAGCCGATCGAATCGATCAGCCGCCGTCCTTCCTGCAGCGGGGTCAGCACCGGCGGCCGCAGCCAGACGAAGATGATAAGGATGGCCAGCAGCACGCCGAGGCCGAGCAGCACATAGGTTTCGCGCTTTGCTTCGATCAGGCCCGAGGTGCCGAGGGGCGAGTAGTTGTAGAGCAGGGTGCCGAACAGCGCTGTCGCGGGGATGATCAGAGCTGGCAGGAAGAGCTTGTTGCCGAGCCGTGCGGACCAGGCGTCGCGCTCGGCCTCGCTGGTGGTCGCGGGCTGGCCGCGCCCGACGAAGCCGAAGCCGGCGAGACCCGCCAGCCCGAGCACGAGGAAGCCGTTGCCGAGATCGCCGATCAGATCTCCGGCCAGCAGGCTCAAGGCCATCAGCCCCCAAAAGGTGGCATTGCCCCAGCGTTTGGCGTTGCTGCGATCGCCGGCGCTGAGGATCGCAAACCCGGCGAACATCGCGCCGGCCAAGAGGTAGAGCCAGTGCAGCGTGATCACTTGCGCGTCCTCCGCAGCCGGCGGTCGAGCAGCAGCAGCCGCGCGCCGTGGATCAGGAAGGCGAGAATCGCCGTCGGGATGGCCCACACCGCCAGCTGCAAGGGTGCGAGATCGATGCCGTAGGTCGCGAGCGTCGCCTGGATCAGGACGATCGACCCGATGGCGAAGAAGATGTCCTCACCGAAAAACAGCCCGACATTGTCGGTCGCCGCCGACATCTCCTTGACCGTCTCGGCTGTCTCCTCGTCGAGGGTGCCATGCTCCTTCTCCGCGGCTGCGAGCGCCATTGGGGCGACCAGCGGCCGGACGGTTTGCGCTTGGCCCGCGGTCGAATGGAGGCCGATCGCAGCGGTCAGCTGGCGATAGCCGAGGTAGAGGAGGAGGAGCTTGCCGGTGGTCGCGCGCTGCATCGAGCGGATGAGGGTCGCCGCGCGCTGCTGCAACCCGAACCGCTCCAGCATCCCGATCACCGGCAGCACGATCCAGACGATGGCGATGATCCGATTGTCGTTGAACGCCTTGCCGAAGGTCGCGATCACCGCCAGCGGGTCGAGCCCGGCGAGCAGCCCGGTCGCGAGCGCGGCCACCGTGACGACCAGCATCGGGTTCAGCCGCAGCGCAAAGCCGGCGACCACCAGCAGGATGCCGAGCAGGGGCCAGTAGTTCATTCGGGCTCTCCAAAGCCGCCGCCACCCGGCGTCTCGATGATGAAGCGATCGCCGGGCGCCATGTCGGCCTTGGCGGTGGCGGTCAGTTCCTGGATGCGGCCATCCCCACGCTCGACCCAGTTGCGGCCGGGCAGGGCGTCGCCGCCACCGGCAAGCCCCTTGGGAGCAATCCGCCGCCGATTGGCGAGGATATTGGCGCGCATCGGCTCAAGGAAGGTGATCTCGCGAATGACGCCGTCGCCGCCCTTATGCTTGCCGCCGCCACCCGAGCCACGCCTGATGGCGAAGCAGTCGAGGCGGACGGGGAGGCGGGTCTCGAGAATTTCGGGGTCGGTCAGCCGGCTGTTGGTCATGTGCGTCTGGACGGCGTCGGTGCCGTCATGGCCTGCCCCAGCGCCTGACCCACCGGCGATGGTCTCGTAATATTGGTGCCGCTCGTTGCCGAAAGTGAAGTTGTTCATGGTGCCTTGGGAGGGCGCCAGGCGCCCAGTGGCGGCGAACAGGGCGTCGGTCACGACCTGGCTGGTCTCGACATTGCCGGCGACCACTGCGGCCGGATGTTCGGGTGAGAGCATCGAACGCTCCGGCAGCACCAACTCGACGGGTCGCAAGCAGCCGTCATTCAACGGAATGTCGTCGTCCATCAGCGTCCTCACCACGTAGAGCGATGCGGCGCGAGCGATGGCGCGGGGTGCGTTGAAATTGTCGGGGCGTTGC
This sequence comes from Sphingomonas sp. LHG3443-2, assembly GCF_049896405.1. Classification (NCBI taxonomy): domain Bacteria; kingdom Pseudomonadati; phylum Pseudomonadota; class Alphaproteobacteria; order Sphingomonadales; family Sphingomonadaceae; genus Sphingomonas; species Sphingomonas sp. LHG3443-2. The sequence continues at coordinate 20,992 of NZ_JAFCUG010000001.1, read as the reverse complement.
GCGCTCGTGCCGGTGAAATCGAACACCGCAGAGCGTGCCGCCTGATCCACACGGATCGCCACCGTGACCTCGCCGCCATTGTCCATCGGGTAGGTGAAGGCGCCATCCTCGAGCGTGCCGAGCATCCGCCGCACGCTTTCCTCGGCATTGGCGAGGACGTGGCCCATGTAGGCGGTGACGACCTCCGCCCCATAGTCCCGAGCAATGGCAGCCAGCATGTCCGCCCCGCGGCTGCAGGCGGCGAGCTGGGCTTTGAGGTCGGCAAGGTTGCGATCGGGGCGGCAGACCGGCCATTCGCCGCCGGTAAGCAGCGCCAGCATCTCGGCCTCACGAAGCTGTCCCTCGTCGACCAGCAACTCATTGTCGATCAGCACGCCTTCGTCCGCGATGGAGCGGCTTTCGGGCGGCATGGATCCGGGCGCGATCCCGCCGACGTCGGCATGATGCCCGCGCGCGGCGACGAACGCTGTAGGCAAGTCGCTGCCGTCGAGAACCACCGGCACGATTACGGTAATGTCGGGAAGGTGCGTGCCGCCACGGTACGGGTCGTTCAGCACATACGCATCGCCGCGCCTGAACCCGCGGCCGTCGCGGCCATCGCCGCGCGCGTCGATGATGGCGCGGATGCTCTCGCCCATCGAGCCGAGATGCACGGGGATATGCGGCGCGTTGGCGATCAGCGCGCCATCCGCGTCGAAGACGGCGCAGGAGAAGTCGAGCCGTTCCTTGATATTGACCGATGTGGCGGTGGCCTGCAGCGCCACGCCCATCTCCTCGGCAATCGCCATGAACAGATTGTTGAAGATCTCCAGCCGCACCGGGTCGACCTCGCGGCCGACCTGCCGCTGGGTCGCCAGAGGAGCCGTGCGGGTTAGCATCAGCGTTCCGTCCGGCACCCGCCTCGCGGCCCAGCCTTCATCCACTACCGTGGTCGAGGACGCATCGAGGATCAGCGCCGGACCGGCCACCTGCTGACCATCCGCAAGGTCGCCGCGCTGGTAGCTCTTCCACCGGCCATGGCGAGTTGGCGTCGCGCCTTTCCCTGGAGGATGCTTGAGCGCCCCCGGCAACCCGGTCCCGCCAACCGCTTCGGCGACAAGCGCTTCGACGATTATGGGCGAGCTCTCGTCGGTGTAGCCGAAGCGCTGGCGATGCAGCGCGTGAAAGCTCGCCGTCAGCGCTGCGCGCTCAGCCAGCGGCAGCTCGAGCGAGGTGTCGCTGCCGTCCAGCCGCAGCCGGGCGCGCTCGGCGATGCGGACGCTTTGGGCCTCGACGCCCTGATCCTCCAGCGCCCTTCGCGCTTCATCGGTCAGCGTCGCGAGCGCCTCGGCGAAGCTCTCCCCGAGCGGCTGCCGCCAGCTGCGCTCTCGAATGATCTTGCGCTCGGCCAGCCCGATCCCGAACGCCGACAGCACGCCCGCGAGCGGGTGGATCAGGATACGCCCCATGCCCAGCCGGTCGGCCACCGCACAGGCATGTTGCCCGCCCGCACCGCCGAAGCAGGCAAGCGTGTAGCGACCTACATCATGCCCGCGCGCGACCGAGATCTTGCGGATGGCGGCAACCATGTTCTCGTTGGCGATGGCGAGGAAGCCCTCGGCGATTTCCTCGGCCGACAGCGCCTTGCCGGTGGCTTCCAGCAGCGCTTCGCGGACCTCCTCGATCCGAGCGAAGGCAGCCGCCGCGTCGAGCGGCTGGTCACCATCGGGCCCGAACACCGCCGGAAACAGCTCGGGCACGATCCGTCCCAGCACCAGGTTGCAGTCGGTCACCGTCAGCGGTCCGCCGCCGCGATAGCAGGCCGGGCCCGGCTGCGCGCCGGCGCTCTCAGGACCGACCCGGAAGCGCATGCCGTCGAAACGGCAGATCGAGCCGCCGCCTGCCGCCACCGTGTGGATCTGCATCATCGGCGCGCGCACCCGGACACCTGCGACGAGGCTTTCTTCCGCCAGTTCGAGCGAGCCGGCGTAATGCGAGACGTCGGTCGACGTGCCGCCCATGTCGAAGCCGATCAGTCGGTCCTCACCCTGCGCGGCGCCGGCCGCCACCATGCCGACCACGCCGCCAGCGGGCCCGGACAGGATCGCATCCTTGCCGCGGAAGGCGTTCGCGGCGGCGAGCCCGCCGTTCGACTGCATGAAGCTCAGCTCCGCTCCTTCGCCGAGCCCCGCGGCGACCCGGTCGACGTGGCGGCGCAGCACCGGCGAGAGATAGGCATCGGCCACCGTCGTGTCGCCGCGGCTGACGAACTTGATCAGCGGGGCGACCTCGTGGCTTGCCGAGACCTGAGTGAAGCCGATCTCCCGCGCCATCCCGGCCAGCCGCTGCTCGTGCGCCGGAAAGGCCCAGCCGTGCATCAGGATGATCGCGAGGCTGTCGAAACCTTGCGCACGCAGGTCCTCCAGCGCCGCTCGCGCCGCATCCTCGTTCAGCGCCGTCAGCACCGCGCCGTCTGCCCCGACCCGTTCGGGCACTTCGGCCACCGCCGAATAGAGCATCGTAGGCAGCACGATGTGACGCGCGAAGATCTCGGGCCGCGCCTGAGTGCCGATCCGCAGCATGTCGGCGAACCCCGCCGTGGTCACCAGCGCGGTCCGCTCGCCCTTGCGCTCCAGCAGCGCGTTGGTCGCGACCGTGGTTCCCATCCGGACCGAAGCCAGCGTGCCGCCTTCCTCGGCCAGCACCTGCCGGATCGCTTCCAGTGCCGCATCGGCGTACCGGTCAGGCCGCTCCGACAGCAATTTCAGCAAGCGCTGCCGCCCATCCGAACTGGTGGCGATCACGTCGGTGAAGGTGCCACCGCGGTCGATGGCGAACGACCAGGAGCGGTTCACCCCTGCCTTTCAGCATAGCGGTGGCGCGCGCTCAAGAGGCGGCTTCCCACAATGCTCAGGCCCCGCTACGCCAGCCGTTCCAGGGGTGGAGGGGCGTTCGTGTCGCCAGCAGAGCTGAGCATCATCTTCTTTGGGCAATTGTGCCTGATCGTCGCCGCTGCGCGCGGTGTCGGCTGGCTATGCCGCCGCTTCTTCGGGCAGCCGCAGGTGGTCGGCGAAATGGTTGCGGGCGTGGTGCTCGGACCCTCGCTGTTCGGACTTCTGTTTCCGGACCTGCAAGCCGGGGTGTTCCCGGCCGAAACCCGCGGCATCCTGTTCGTCGGCGCGCAGCTCGGCGTCGGGCTTTACATGTTCCTGGTCGGTCTCGGCTTCGACCGCGCGCATTTTCGCAGCAACGTGAAGAGCGCCGGCGCGGTATCGCTGTCGGGCATGACCGTGCCGTTCTTGCTGGCGGTGCTTCTGACGCCGTGGCTGATGAGCCGTGGCGGACTGTTCTCCCCTGATCTCGGCGTTTTTCAGGCTACCCTTTTTCTCGGCGCCTGCATCGCCATCACCGCCTTTCCGATGCTCGCCCGGATCATCCACGAACGCGGTCTGTCTCACTCGCCGCTGGGCTCCCTGTCCCTCTCGGCCGGCGCGATCGATGACGCAGCGGCGTGGATCGTGCTCGCGATCGTGCTCGCAACCTTTGGCGGGGACAGCGGGGTTGCGGTGAAAGCGATCGTCGGCGCCTTCGGCTTTGCCGCTTTGGTGCTTGGACCCGGCCGCCGGCTGCTCCGTCCGCTGGGCGAGCGGGCCGAGCGCAGCGGCCTCGATCAGGGCCTGCTCGGCCTTGTGATGATGGCCTTCCTGTTCTCCGCCTTCCTGATGGATTGGGCTGGAATGCACGCGGTATTCGGCGGCTTCCTCCTCGGCATTGCCATGCCTCGCGGCCGGCTGGCGGCCGAATTGAAGGAGAAGCTCGAGCCGATCACCGTGGTGCTGCTGCTGCCGATGTTCTTCACCTTCTCGGGGCTGAACACCAAGCTCGACTTGTTGGCCGACCCGGCGCTGCTCGGGGTCGCCGCGGTGCTGCTCACCGTCTCGATCCTCGCCAAATTCGGCGCCTGCTGGGCGGCGGCACGGCTGACCGGTCAGGATAACGATACCGCGCTTGGCATCGGCGCGCTGATGAACGCGCGCGGGTTGATGGAGCTGATCATCCTCAACATCGGCTTGCAGAAGGGCATCATCGGCCCCGCTTTCTTCTCGATCATGGTGCTGATGGCGGTGGTAACGACCCTGATGGCCTCGCCGCTGTTCGAGCTGGTCTACGGCCGAAAGGCACGCGCCCGGGGCGAGCTTGGCGCCTTACCGGGGTAGCGCCGCCGCCCGCGCCGCCGCGGTGCCGATCTCGGCCAGGCTCATGCCTTTCTTCACCATCCAGCTGCCGCCGATGCAGACGACCGCGGCCTCGGCAAGATAAACGGGTGCGGAGGCTTCGGTGATCCCGCCAGTCGGGCAGAAGCGCACCTGCCCGAACGGGGCGGCGAGCGCACGAATGGCGGGGAGACCACCCGACGCTTCGGCCGGGAAGAACTTGAAACGGGTAAGGCCAAGATCCAGCCCGCGCATGATATCGCCAGCGGTCGCCACGCCCGGAAGGTAGACAAGCTCGCTGGCCATCGCCGCACGGGTCAGGCCTTCGGTCAGCCCCGGTGCCACGATGAAGCGCGCGCCGGCGCCCTCGACCTCGCGAAGCTGGCGCTCGTTCAGCACCGTGCCCGCGCCGACGATGGCGCCGGGCACCCGCGCCATGGCCCGGATCGCCTCCATCGCCTGCGGCGTGCGCAAGGTGACTTCGAGCACCGGAAGCCCGGCTTCGACCAGGGTTTCGGCCAGCGCAACGGGATCATGCTCGCCGTCGAGCACCAGCACGGGAATGACCGGCGCGGCTTGCATCAGGTCGTCGATGGTCATGCGAAGCGCCTTGCGAAGGCCGCGGCGGCGCCGAACAGGCCCGGCTGCGGATGGGTGATGAGCTTGACCGGCAGCGCGTCCATCCGCCGCTCGAACCGGCCCTTGGCGATAAAGCGGTCGCGAAAGCCCGAACGGGGCAGGTGATCCTTGAGGCGGAAGCCCAGGCCCCCGCCAATCGCCACCGCAGCAGCGCCCTGCGCCAGCGCGAGGTCACCCGCGACGGCGCCCAGCGTGAGGCAGAAGCGATCCAGCGCGGCGGCCGCCAAGCTGTCGCTCCCCTCCATCGCCGCGGCCCACAGATCCTTCTCGTCATGAATGGTCGCGGGCCGCCCCTCGATGCTGGCCAGCGCCTCGTAAAGGTTCATGAGGCCGCGACCCGACAGGATGCGCTCCACCGAAACGCGGCGGAAGCTCTTGCGAAGCTCGGCGAGGATGCGATCCTCCAGCGCGTCGAGGGGCGCGAAATCGACATGTCCCCCTTCGGTCTCGATCACCTCCGCGCCGCCCTGACGCAGCAGGAGCGCGGCAACGCCGAGCCCGGTACCGGGACCGAGGATGGTGACCATTCCCTCGCCCGGCAGCGGTTCGTCGGGACCACAGAGATGCGTGTAGGCGCTGCCGTCGAAGGCGGCGACCGCTGAGGCCACTGCGCCGAAGTCATTGACCACCACGTAATCGGTGACGCCGAGCTTCTCCGGGATCAGCGCGGGGCGGATCACCCACGGATTGTTGGTGAGCTTGAGCAATTCACCGCCGACCGGCCCGGCGAAACTGATCGCAAGGGCAGGGGGCACTGGCTCATCCGAGCGGCGCGCGAACTCTTCCCAGGCGAGCTGGAAGCTGCCGTGATCGGCGGTCTTGAGGGTGACCGGCTCGTCCATGCTGACGATGCGCTTGCCATCGAGCGTGGCAAGCCCGAAGCGGGCGTGGGTGCCGCCGATGTCGGCGGAAACAATGCGGCGGGTCATACAGCCTCGGCGTCCATCGCGTGGAGCATTGCGGAGGCGCCACGTTCAGCGTCGTCGGCCGTCCCGCGCATCAGCGCAAATAGTTCGCGCCCGGTGCCGACCGGCGGCGGGGGCGGTGCGGCAGGCTCGCGGGTGGAGAGGTTGGCGCCGATCACTTCGAGCAGGCCCTCGTTGGCACAGACCCGCACGAAATCGCCGTCCCTAATACGGCTGAGCGGACCGCCGCCGAGCGCTTCGGGCGAAACGTGAATCGCGGCCGGCACCTTGCCGCTCGCGCCGCTCATCCGTCCGTCAGTGACCAGCGCCACACGGAAGCCACGGTCCTGCAGAACGCCGAGGGGCGGGGTCAGCTTGTGGAGTTCGGGCATCCCGTTCGCCCGCGGACCCTGGAAGCGGACCACCACGACCACGTCACGCTCGAGCTCGCCGGCCTGGAACGCCTTCAGCACTTCATTCTGGTCGGAGAAGACGCGGGCGGGCGCTTCGATCGTCCAGCGCGACGGGTCGACCGCACTGGTCTTGAGCGTCGCGCGCCCGAGGTTGCCCTTGACCAGCCGCATGCCGCCGTCGGGCAGGAAGGGCTCGCTCACCGGCCGCAGCATCGTATCATTGCGACTCTCGGTAACCTCGCGCCAAACAAGGCTGTCGCCGTCCATCTCGGGATGCGAGGTCCAGGCGCCGAAGTCTTCCGCGCCCGCGGTCAGGATGTCGGTGTGCAGCAACCCCGCCGCTCCCAGTTCACGCGCGACGAAGGCGATGCCACCGGCATAATGGAAGTCGTTCACGTCACCCGAGCCGTTGGGATAAACCCGCGCCAGCAGCGGCACCGCGGCGCTCAAGTCATCGAAGTCCTGCCAGTCGATGTGAATGCCCGCCGCCCGCGCGATCGCCGGCAGGTGGATCGCGTGATTGGTCGAACCACCTGTCGCCATCAGTCCAATCATCGCGTTGACGATCGCGCGCTCGTCGACGCACGCCGCGAGCGGCCGCTCCTTCGCGCTCGCTAGTTCGGCCACACGGTGAACGGCAGCGCGGGTCAGGGCTTGGCGGAGGCCCGTGCCGGGCTGGACGAAGGCGCTGCCCGGCACATGAAGCCCCATCAGTTCCATCATCATCTGGTTCGAGTTAGCGGTGCCGTAGAAGGTGCAGGTGCCGGGCGAATGATAGCTCGCGCTTTCCGACGCCAGCAGCTCGTCGCGGCCGACCTTGCCCTCAGCATAAAGCTGGCGGATCCGCTGCTTTTCCTTGTTCGGCAGGCCCGACGGCATTGGTCCGCCCGGCACCAGCAGCATCGGCAGGTGGCCGAAGCGCAATGCGCCGATCAGCAGCCCCGGCACGATCTTGTCGCAGATGCCGAGCAGCGCCGCGCCTTCGAACATGCCGTGGCTCAGCGCCACCGCTGTGCTCATCGCGATGACGTCGCGGCTGAACAGCGACAGGTCCATCCCGTCCTGCCCCTGCGTCACGCCGTCGCACATCGCCGGCACCCCGCCTGCGACCTGCGCTGTCGCGCCAACCTCGCGGGCGTAGATCTTCATCTGCTCGGGGAAACGCGCGTACGGCTGATGCGCCGACAGCATGTCGTTGTAGGAGGTGACGATGCCGATGTTCGGCCCGGCGAAGGTACGGATTGTATCCTTGTCACCCTCCGCCGCAGCGAAGCCGTGCGCGAAATTGCCGCAGCTCATTCGGCCGCGCGAGATGCCGCGTTCGCCTTGCTGGGCCATGAGGTCTAAGTAGCGTTTGCGCCCCGGCTTCGAGCGCTCGATGATGCGGTCGGTAACGGCCGCGATGCGCGGATCGAGCCTAGTCATTCCAGCTTCTCCCGTCGCGCTCGATCAAAGCGATCGCGGCGGACGGGCCCCAATTGCCAGCGGCATAGGGACGAGGGGTGGCACCGGCCTCACCCCAGGCGGCGCGGATCTGGTCGACCCATTGCCACTGCGCTTCCACCTCGTCGCGGCGCACGAACAAGGTGGGGTCGCCCTCGATGAGGTCAAGCAGCAGCCGCTCATAGGCAATCCGCCGCCGCACGTCGGCAAAGGCGTCGGCCTGGTCGATGTCGAGCTCGACTTCACGCAAGCGGATACCGCCGCGGTCAAGGCCGGGCTGCTTGGCCATCAATTCCAGCGTGATATTCTCTTCGGGCTGGATGGCGATGATCAGCCGGTTGGGCGCCGCCTTGGCGCCGCCCGAGGCGAACATCGAATGGGGCAGCGCACGGAATTGGATCGCGATTTCGGTTCGTCGCTGCGGAAGGCGTTTGCCCGTGCGAAGGTAGAAGGGCACGCCCGCCCAGCGCCAATTATCGACATGGGCCTTCAGCGCGACGAAGGTCTCGATCCCGCTCGGCTTGCCCAGTTCCTCGGCATAGGCAGGAACCGGCTTGCCACCCACCGCGCCTGCGGTGAACTGGCCGATGACGCTGTCCTCGGCCCGCATCGGCCGGAGCGAGCGCAGGACTTTCACCTTCTCGTCGCGCACCGCGGTCGCGTCGAAGCTTGCGGGCGGCTCCATTGCGACCAGCGCGAGGAGCTGCAGCATGTGGTTCTGCACCATGTCGCGCAGCGCGCCGGCGCCGTCGTAATAGTCGGCGCGGCCTTCGAGCCCGACCGTTTCGGCGACGGTGATCTGCACATGATCGATGTGCGCGCTGCTCCATACCGGCTCGAACAGCAGGTTGGCGAAGCGCAAGGCCAGAAGGTTCTGGACCGTTTCCTTGCCGAGGTAATGGTCGATGCGGAACGTCCGCTCTTCCGGAAAGGCTTTCGCGACGGCGTCGTTGATCGACCGGCTTGACGCCAGGTCGGAGCCGAGCGGCTTTTCGAGCGCCAAGCGAACGTGCGGCCCGGCAAGGCCCACCGCTTCGAGATTGTCGATGGTCGGTTTGAACAGCGACGGGGCGGTCGACAGGAAGATGGCGATCTCACCGCCGCCGTCCACCGCATCGGCCAGCCGCTGATAGCCCGCCGCGTCCGTGGCATCGAGCGTGACGTAGCTCACCCGCTCAAGAAAGCTCGCCGCGCTGTCGGCTTCGAAATAGGCTTCGGGAACATGCGCCTCGAGCGCTGTCCGGGCATGATCGCGAAAGCTCGCATCGTCGTGCGCGGAACGTGAGGTGGCGACGATCTTGAGTGCTGCCGGCAACAGCCCGTCACGGTGCAGCCCATACAGCGAGGGGAGCAGCATGCGGGCGGCGAGATCACCCGTTGCGCCGAACAGGATCAGGGTTGTCGCCTTGTCGGGCACTAGCGCTTCCAATCCGCGAGCAGCCAACCGAGCATTTCCGGCAGCCGTGCGGCCCAGGCATTCTCCTCATGCGCCGTGCCCTTGTAGACGCGGCTCTCGAAGTCCTTGCCGCGCTTCCACCCTGCGGCGGCGACGCTTTCGTCCAGCACGGCCTGGTAGGGCCCATAGCTGGCGTCCAGCGTCTCGGTGCCGTGGTCCATCCACAGCTTGCGCCCCTTTGGCGCGCCAAGGCGGGCCGCGATGTACCGGCGCCAATCGGCCTTCACCATCTCGGCCATCTGCGGCTGCTGCTTGAGAAGGTCGGGATCGACCAGCGGCGAGTGGGTCGACACCGCCGCCGCCTTGCCGAACACGTCGCCACGCTCGCCCAGTGCATAAAGGCTGATGAGGCCACCCATGCTGCTCCCGGCGACGGCGGTGTACCGAGTCTGCGGGCGGGTGCGATATTCGCGGTCAATCCGCGGCTTCAGCGTGCCCGCGAGAAAGGTCAAATACTCGTCACCGCCAAGCTTTCCCTTGGCGAAGCGCTCGATGCCCTTGGCGAACTCGGGATTGACGACCCGGGTCGGGAAGTAGCGAAGGAAGCGCGGCGCGCCGGGGTGATCCACCGCGACGATCATGAACGGCGCAACCCTGCGGGCGTTGATGAGGCTCAGTGCCGCTTTGTCTGCCGCCCACACCTTGTTGAAGCCCGAGCGCTTGGGGAAGAACACGTTCTGGCCATCGTGCATGTAGAGCACCGGGTAGCGGCGCTTCGGTTCCTTGTCGTAGCCGGGGGGCAGCCAGACGGTGACGTGGACCTTTCCGATATCAGCCGGCTGGTCGAATTCGACGAAGCGGCCCTGCGCGCTTGCAGGGGCGGCAAAGAGGGCGAACAGGGCGGCGAGCGCGAGAAAGAAGCGTGTCATCGCCCCAGTCTTACGAAACGGATCGCAAACCCGCCACCCGGTGCCATGCGAAGCTTCATGCGGTCGGCTGCCGTCACGTTGCGCTTCTCGATCGCGATCGCGCGCGGGTTGGTGCGGAAGTCCGCGCCCTCGCCATCGCGGTAGATTTCCGCGCGATAGCGGGCGCCCGCCTCGAGGAAGGTCAGCGGAAGGTCGAGATCGCGTCCTTCCTCGTCGGTGATGCCACCCATGAACCAGATCGGCTTGCCGCGTTCCTTGCGGGCGAACACGGCATAGTCGCCAACGTCCCCGGCCAGCATGCGGGTGTCGTCCCAATCGACCGCGACGTCCTTGATGAACTGGAAGGGGCCCGGGTTCGCCTCGTAATTCTCCGGCAGGTCGGCGGCCATCTGGATGGGGGAGGCGACCGTCACATAGTAGGCGAGCTGGCGGGCGAGGGTCGACGGGATCGGCGTATTGTCGCGGCCCACCAGGCTGAGAATGCCGGGGGTGAAGTCCATCGGCCCCGCGAGAAGCCGCGTGAACACCAGCTCGGTGTCATAGTGCGGCGGGTTCTTGGGCACCCCCCACGCATTATATTCCATGCCGCGCTGGCCTTCGCGGCTGACCCAATTGGGGTAGGTCCGGCGCAGGCCGGTGTCCTTGATCGGCTCGTGCGGATTGATCGCGATGTGCCGCTTGGCAGCTTCCTCGACGACCTTGAGGTGGTGGCGGCTCATGACCTGGCCTTCGTGCCATTCGAACACCTTGCGGCCGTTGGCATCGAGCGCCTGCACGCCGCCGGCGTCGGCAACATAACCGGTCTTGATCGCTTCCATGTTCATCTCGCGCGCAAGATCGAGCGCGGGGCTCAGTTGCCGCTCGTAGTTGGCGATGTTGGCGCTGGTTTCGTGGTGCCCGATGAGGCGAACACCCTTGCGCTTGCCATAGGCGGCAAGGCCCTTGAGGTCGTAATCGGGATAAGGCTCAGTGAAGCTGAACTCGTCTCCGGTGGCGAACCAGTCGCCGTCCCAGCCCTTGTTCCAGCCTTCGACCAGCACCCCGCGGAAACCGTTCTTGGCCGCGAAATCGATCATCTTGCGGGTGTATGCTGTGGTCGCGCCATGCTTCGGCCCCGACGCCCAGCTTTGCGTGTCGAGGTGCATGCCCCACCACACGCCGACATACTTCTGGGGCTTCACCCAGCTGACATCGCCAAGCTTGTTGGGCTCGTTGAGGTTCAGGATTTCCTTGTTGGCATGGTAGAGCGAAGGCGCATCGGGCGCGATCAGAATGACCCGCCACGGCGTCTCGAACGGGGTGTCGCGGACCACCTTGGGCCCGCTCGACGACGGCGTCAGGTCGGCCTTCATCAGGCCGTCCTGAACGTGCGCGACGTTCATACCCGAATAGTCGACCAGCGCCGCTTCGTGGATCGCGATGTGAATGCCGTCGTCGCGGCGGATGGTGAACGGGGTCTGCGCGGTGCCGACGCCGGTAATCGGCGTGTCGTTGTAGAGATATTCCTCGCGGTTGCTTTCGTAGGCCGGCGCCCACCACGCGCGGCCGGTGCCGAGAACGCGAAACTGGGTCAGCTCCTCGACGATGTTGGCGGTCTTGAGGTTCTCCTGTTCCGGAAGCTCGTAGCGGAAGGCGACCGCGTCATCGAACATTCTGAAGCGCACGCGCATCGTGCGGCGCAGCTTGTCCTTCTCCTGAAAAGTCAGCGCAACCTCGTTGTGATGATCGCGGACCTGCCGCCACTCGCCCCACGGCTGCTCCCAGGTGGTGTCGACCTTGGCCTCGGTCTTGGCTTGAAGCTCCATGTTGCGGAGCATCTGGCGGCTGTCGGCGAAGAGGAAGCCGAGGTGGCTTTCGCCGATCACCGGCGTGTTCCCGCGCGCTACCGCATAGCCGACCCGGCCTTCGCCATTGGTCGTGACCGTCAGCGTCAGCGTACCGGAGGGCGAGCTGGCGGTAGCGACCGTGGTTTGCGCGAGCACCGGCGCGGAGAGCAACAAAGCGGCGAGGGCAAGCAGCATACGCATGGGTGTCAGAGTTCCTCGATCAGGGCCGCATAAGGCCCGAGGTCGCCGCCGGCCTGCTCGCCGGTGGAGAAGATGGTGGTGCCGGCCGGCACGACGGACGCGCGGTCGGGCGACAGGTTGAAGGTGGAGCGGAGGCGCTGGCCGCCGCGGGTCCGCTCGAAGATCAAAAGCTGCTCGCTCGCCTCGATCACCTCGAGCGAACCCCAGCGCAATGCTTCATGCCCGTTGCGGAGCGCGATAACCGCGCGGGTGAAGTGCAGCAGCGAGTGCGGGTCCGCCGCCTGCGCCTCGACGCTGAGCGCGGCGTGATCGGGGCCGAACGGAAGCCAGGGCGTGCCGCTGGTGAAGCCATGCCCAGCCTCGTCGGTGGTCCACGGCATGGGCGTGCGCACCCCGTCGCGGCTCAGCGTCTGCGGCCAGTTGGCGATCGCCTCGGGGTCCTGCAACAGTTCAAAGGGCACCTCGACCTGGGTCAGGCCAAGCTCTTCGCCCTGGTAAAGGATGATCGACCCGCGCAGCGCTGCCAGCAGCAGCATCTTGGTCCGGGCGAATTGGGCCGCGTGCGCTCCGTCGACCCAGCGCGACAGCGCGCGCGGGGCGTCGTGGTTCTCGAACGCCCAGCTCGGCCACCCCATATCCGGGCGGTCGGGCCAGCGCCCGGCGCTCTCCGCCACCAACGCGGGCGTCAGCCGGTCGGCGTAGAGGAAGTCGAAGCCGTAGGCGCTGTGGAGACGGCCCGGCGCGGTGTAATCGGCCATTTCCGCCCGCGCCTGTTCGCCGCCGACCTCGGCCAGCGCGAACGCCGCGCCATGATCGTCGCACAGCGCGCGCAGCCGCTCGAGGAACGGCAGGATCTCGGGCTGCGACTGATTGTGAAAATGGTGCTGGAGGTCGAACGGTCGGGTCCGCTGCGTCGGGTTCGCGACCGGCGGATTATCGGTGAGCATGGGATCGTGCATCATGAAGTTCACCGCGTCGAAGCGGAAGCCGTCGACCCCGCGGTCGAGCCAGAAGCTCACGATGTCGAGCAGGGCCTGCTGCACCGCCGGGTGATGGCCATTGAGCTGCGGCTGCTCCTTCAGGAAGTTGTGATGATAATATTGCTCGCGCCGCGCGTCCCAAGTCCAGCTCGGGCCGCCGAACACCGACTGCCAGTTGCTTGGCGGTGAGCCATCCGGCTTGGGATCGGCCCAGACATACCAGTCGGCCTTGTCGTTGCTCCGGCTCGACCGGCTTTCGACGAACCAGGGATGCTGGTCGCTGGTATGCGAGAAGACGAGGTCGATCAGCACCTTGAGACCAAGCGCATGGGCGCGGGCGATCAGCGCGTCGAAATCGGCCAGCGTGCCGAAGATCGGGTCGACGTCGCGATAATCGGCAACGTCATAACCGAAGTCCTTCATCGGCGAGGTGAAAAAGGGCGACACCCACACCGCATCGGCGCCAAGGTCCGCGACATGGGACAGGCGCGCGGTGATGCCTTGCAAGTCACCGACGCCGTCGCCGTTGCTGTCGCAAAAGCTGCGCGGATAGATCTGGTAGATGGTCGCACCGCGCCACCAGGGCTCGGCGGCCGCCGGCGCCCTGCTCACGGGCGGGTCAGCGAGCGGCGCGGCAGATGACATGGCCGAACGCGGGCAAGGTGATGCGGACAGTCCCCGGGGCGATTGGGGCGGCGGGGCAGGTGCCCGACAGTGACGCGAGGGCGCTGATATCGGCGGCGACTGCGACATTGCGGGTGATGGGCTGGGCGGAGGTGTTAACCGCGACGATCACTTCTTCCGATGGCGCCGAACGGCTGAAGGCTAGGAGCCCGGGCTTGTCCTCGGCGGCCAGCAGGCGGCTGTCGCCGCGACGCAGCGCCTCGCTGCCCGTGCGGATCTTCGCTAGTTCGGCGATCAAGCGATAGAGCGGATGGCCGGTCTCGAAGTTCGCCACCGCATTGGTGCGGGTGGTGCCGAGCAGCTTGTTGTCGAGATAAACCGCAGTCTTCGACGGGAACATGGTCTCACGAGAATCCTGATCGCCGCCGTCGCCGACGAAGCCCTGCTCGTCGCCGTAATAGACAGTCGGCACCCCGCGCCAGGCGAACATCAGCACATGGCCAAGGCTGACCCGCGCCAAAAGCTCTTCGGGCGAGGCATTCTTGTTCCCCTCACGCACGTAGTAAGCGAACCGCCCCTGGTCGTGATTGCCAAGGAAGGTCGGCAGCTGACGCGCGCTCGCCTTGCCGCCGGCGTAAAGCACGTCCTGATTGAGGAACTCGCGCCAGATTTCGGTCGGCTGCCCGCTCGCCAGGCTGCGCAGCGCGGCCTGCTTGAACGCGAAGTCGAGCACGGCGGGCAGCTTGTCCTCGACCGTATGCTTGGCGAGGAAACCGGGCGAGAAATCGTCGTTCGCAACTTCGCCGAAGATATGAAAGTTGGGAATGCCCTTGGCCTTGGCGCGGGCCAGCATCGCCGGCGCGAACTGCTGCCAGAATTCCGGGTTCACGTGCCGCGCGGTGTCGATGCGGAAGCCGTCGATCCCGAACCGGTCGATCCAGCTGCCGTAGACCTCGATCATGCCCTGAACGACGCGTGGATTCTCGGTCATCAGATCGTCGAGCCCGACGAAATCGCCTTGGGTCGAGCTTTCACCCGAGAACGTGCTGTCGCCGCGATTGTGGTAGAGCAGGGGATCGTTGAGCCAGTCCGGAACCTTGACGTTCCGCTCCTTGGCGTCGGTGTTCAGCGAGTAGGCGTAATTGGGGTCGGTCAGCTTGGCAAAGTTCTCCGCCGTGCGGATAGTCTCGCCCAAGAAGCCCGAATTGATCGCCTTGCCGCCAACACCGCCCTGACGCTGATACGGATAGTCCGCGATTGAGCGATACGGGCAGGCATTCGCCGCCTCGCATTCGGCGAACTTGATGACGTCGGCCGTGTGGTTGGTGATGATGTCCATGTAGACCTTCATGCCGCGCGCGTGCGCTGCATCGACGAAAGCCTTGAAGTCATCGTTCTCGCCGAAATGTGGGTCGACGCGGGTGAAGTCGGTCACCCAATAGCCGTGATATCCCGCGCTTTCCTGACCCTTGCCGCCCTGCACCGGCTTGTTCTTGAAGATGGGCGCGAACCAGATGGCGGTGATGCCCATGCCTTGCAGATAATCGAGCCGGCGGACGAGGCCCTTCAAGTCGCCGCCCTGGTAGAAGCCCTTGCGGGTCGGATCGAACCCCGTCTGCAGCGGGCCGCCCTTCAGCCCCCCGCGATCGTTCCTGATCTCGCCATTGTCGAAGCGGTCGGGTAGCAGGAAGTAAATTACTTCGTCTTCCGGCAGCCGCGCGCGGAAGTCGGCGGCGGCGGGAACGGCGGGCGCCGGCACGGTCGCCGCGGGCTGAGCCGCGGCAAGCGACAGGAACAGGGCAGGCGTCATGAGCGGGCACCGTTGTTGGTCATGGGAGCGAAATTGCGGAGGTAAGCGGCGTGGTGGGGAAGCCGCGCCGCGTCGGCCACGTAAGCGCGTTCGAGCGAGCCGAGGAACTGCGTCAGCCCCGCCTCGGATACCTGCGCGGCGATCGGATGGGCATGGCGCGGCCGTAAATTCTGGCCGATCATGACCTGCGACCAGCCCGGAATATCGAATAGCTCATCGCCATCGCGCAGGATCGCGCCGTTGTCCTCGAACAAGGCGATCCGCCGCTTCAGGCTGTCGGGGATCGGCATGGCTCGAACCTCATCCCAGAACGGCAGGCCTTCGCGCTGATTGGCATGGTAATGCAGCACGATGAAGTCGCGCAGCCGCTCCATTTCGAAATCGAAGCGGCGGTTGTATTCATCGCGCGCGGCGTCGGTGACCGGCCCGCTCGACAGAAGGTCGAGTACCCGGTTCACGCCGGTCTGAATAAGGTGGATGCTGGTTGATTCCAGCGGTTCGATGAAGCCCGACGACAAGCCGATCGCAACCACGTTCCCGACAAAGGCGCGGCGCCGCTTGCCGGTGGTGAAGCGAAGCGTGCGCGGGTCGGCAAGCTGTTCGCTATCGAGAGTGGCGAGGAGCAACGCGCACGCCTCGTCCTCGCTGGTGAAGGAGGAACAGAAGACGTGGCCGTTGCCGGTGCGGTGCTGCAGCGGAATGCGCCATTGCCAGCCGGCGGTTCGCGCGGTCGCGCGGGTATAGGGCACCAGCGGCGCGGTGCTTGACGAGGGGACAGCAATCGCGCGGTCGCACGGCAACCAATGCGACCAATCGTCGTAGCCGGCGGCAAGCTCGCCTTCGATCAGGAAGCCTCGAAAGCCCGAGCAGTCTACGAACAGGTCGCCTTCGACGCGTCGGCCGTCGCCGAACATCACTGCTGTGATGTCGCCCGTTTCTCCGTTGCGCTCGGCCCCGGCAAGCTTGCCTTCAATGCGGGTGACACCTCGTGCTTCCGCGAAACGCCGGAGAAAGGCCGCGTAGAGCCCGGCGTCGAAATGGAAGGCGTAGGGGAGGGGCGGCAAAGGGCTGTCGTCGGCGCGCGTGACGTGGGCGAATCGATTGCCTTCGGCGACCACCTTGTTCAGCGCATAATGACCAAGCGGCTTAGCTAGGCCGAGCGCTTCGGCACGGCACCAGTAATGGTGGAATGGCAGAAGTCCGAGGCCTCGTCCGAGCAGCCCGAACGCATGGTGATAGGTTTCGCCCTCACGGCCCCAATTGCGGAACTCGATGCCGAGCTTGAAGGTCGCGCCCGTTGCGGCGACGAACTCCGCTTCGTCGATGCCAAGCGCATCGTTGAACACGCGAATGGCAGGAATGGTGGCCTCGCCGACGCCGACCGTGCCGATCTCGTCGGATTCGATCAGCGTGATGTCGGTGCCCGGCGCCAGGAAGCGGCTGAGCGCCGCTGCGGTCATCCACCCGGCGGTGCCGCCGCCGACGATCACGATCCGGCGCAGGGCGCTATCCATCGGTGATCCTCCCGGCGGCGCGAATTCGGCGGGCGGCCGCCCCGTGGGAAGCCGCCGCCCGCCTCATCCTCAGAACTTGAAGGTCGCGCCTGCGAGATAGCGGCGACCATAGCGCTGGTAGTTCAGGACCTGCACCGGATCCCGATTGTCGTAGCTGACGAACGGTTCGTTGGTGAGGTTCTGAGCCTGGAGATAGACCGACAGGCCCTGCAGCATGCTGCCCTGAGCGAAGTCGTAGCCGACCTGCGCATCGAAGATCATCTCCGGCTTCACCGTCCGGCGGGTCGCTTCCCCGTCGAAGTTGCTGAAGTCGCCGAGATACTTCGACCGGTAGCGCATCGAACCACGCAGGTTGAAGCCGTTGTTCTCGTAATAGGCCGTCGCATTGCCGACCCAGCGCGAATAGCCGGGGATCTGCTCGGCCGGTGCGTCGTTCGCGCGCCGGATCGACGACACGGTGTAGCTGACGCCGCCGGTCAGGCCGAAGCCGTTCAATGCGCTCGTTAGTGTCTCAAGCGGAAGCGTGCCTGCCGCTTCCCAGCCGTAGATCTTGCCGCTACCGATGTTGACCGGCGAGTTGAGCACACCCTGGAAGCTGGGGTTGGGGATGCCAACCGGGAAGCCAGGGCTCGGGAAGCCGGTGTAATCGAACGCCTGCTGCCCGTTGTAGATGAAGTTCTTCATGTCCTTGTAGAACAATTGGAACGCCAGATAGCCCTTGACCCCGAAGTAGCGTTCGATGGTCATGTCATAGGCATTGGCCCGATAGGGGCGCAGCCGCGGGTTCTGGCCACTGCCTTCAATGATCAGTCGTTCGGTGTTGAAGCCGTAGCTGAACTCGGTCGACAGCTGGTCGAACCGCGGACGCATGATCTGGCGCGCGGCCGCAAGGCGAACGACCAGGTCGCTGTCGGTACGGAACGACAAGTTGAGGCTCGGCAGCAGGTCCCAGAATTTGGCACCGTCGGCGAACGGCTGGAGACCGGCGGAGGAGACGGTGAAGCCGTCGCTGCTCTGGTCCGTGTGCTCGGCGCGAAGGCCGATGTTGCCGGTCAGCGTGCCCGTGTCGAAGCGGTGCTCGAGGTCGACCATGCCGTAGAGGCCGGTGACCCGCTCCCGCACGCTGTAGGCCTTGGAAAGCACATTCGCGGTCGTGTTTGCGACGCGGTTGAAGAAGCCTGCGTTCAGCAGCGCGCGCGGATCGTAGGTCAGGATCGGGCCCAAACCGACCCAGCTTTCGATCGGATCGAGAAGATATTGCGCCGGAACCGGAGCCTGAAGCGCGCCGCCGGCGATCTGCAGATAATATTCGTCAGGGGTCAGCGTCTTGTCGCGGCGGACGTGGCTGGCACCGAGGCGCACGGACTTGACGAAGTTGCTGCCTTCGAACTCGCGCTGGAGTTCGCCGCTCAACTGCAGGATCTCATCGTCGATCGTGCGGTTGTTGAGATAGCCGTGCTGACGGCCACCCGGCGCGCCGCCACCCCAACCGTTCGGATCGGTGATGAAGATCTGCGACGGGTTGGAATAATCGAGGACGTTGTTGGTGACGTAGATGCCGTTGTCGCGGATCTCGAAGCTGACCGTGTCGTTCGCGCCGAGATCGCCCGGGCCGGTGCCGGCATTGGTCTGGAGATCGGTCTCGCGGCGATCGGTGCGCGACCAGCCGATGTCGGCGGTGGCGTTCCAGCCGTTATCGCCCTGGTAGCGGATGTTGCCGCCGAACGAATACAGGTCGGCCTTGCGGTCATAAGCCTTGTTGTTGACGACCGCCGGCACGTTGGCGAACGTCCCGCTGACGACCACGCCGTCGCGGATCACCGCGTTGGAGATGCTGGCGCCGCCCCATTCCAGCGGGATTTCCACGCCGCGGCGGATCTGCTTGTCCTTGAACTTGGAATAAAAGCCGTCGAGCGAGACGACGAGCTGCGGGGTCACTTCATACTGAAGCGTGCCGGTCAGCCCCAGACGGGTAAGCTGGGTCGAGGTCGCATTGGTCTCGAGACCGCCGAGCAGATAGGGCGAACCCGGCAACGAGTCCTTGCGCGGATAACCCCAGCCACGCTCTTCCTCGGTCTGATACGGCTCGTCGACGTAGGCGGCCGAGAAGGCGACGCCGAGACGATCGTCGAGGAAGCGGTCGATGTAGGCGCCGTTGACGCGGTAACCGTACTTTTCGCTGTCTGGATTGACCTTGCCGAGATCGGCGACGACGCCCTTAACGCCGACCGCGATCACGCGGTCCTTGACGTTCAGTGGACGAACGGTGCGGATGTCGACGGTACCGGCGAGGCTCTGGCCGACCAGGCTGGCGTTCTGCGTCTTGTAGACATCAACCGCGCTGACGACTTCCGACGGATACTGGTCGAATTCGACCCCGCGCGCATCGTTGGTCGAGGTCTGCAGCCGGCCGTTCAGCGTGGTGGTCGAAAAGTCGGGGCCGAAGCCGCGAACGGTGATGAAGCTGCTGCGGCCGGCGCCCGGAATGCGCTGCGACGTAAGGCCGGGAAGACGGGCAATCGATTCCGCGATGGATGCGTCGGGCAGCTTGCCGATGTCTTCGGCCGAGACCGATTCAACCACCTGTTCGTTGCGCTTCTTGGTGTTCACCGCGTTCTGAAGCGAAGCCCGGAAGCCGGTAACGATAACCGTGTTCTCGTCGGCCTCTTCGGTGGTCGCGGGCTGCGCATCGGCCGCGGTCTGCGCGGCATCAGTGGTCGCCGCCGTTGCATCCTGCGCCGCGGCCGGTGTGGCGATCAGCGCGGCGCACAGCGCCAGCGGGCTCGCGGCAAACCAGAAACGATCGCTGTTGGCGTGGAATGTCATCGTGGTCTTACCCCTCCTCGACGATCGGGCACGGCGGAACGGGCGCGCGTCACGTCATCAATCTGTGAAGCCTATCAAGGATCGCGGAGGTGGCTAGATTGGCGCGGCGCTATACATACGTATTCAGCCCGCTACACTGTGGCGGCAATGACGCAGCGGCGCCCGACATCGTTTGACATCGCGGCTTTGGCGGGTGTGTCGCAGCCGACGGTGAGCCGCGCTCTGTCGGGAAATCCGGCGGTGTCGGCCGAGACTCGGGCACGCGTGCTCGCCGCCGCCGAACAGCTGCAATACAAGGTCGACAAGAATGCGAGCGGTCTTCGCCGGCAGCAGAGCCGGACATTGGCCCTGTTGTTCTTCGAGGATCCAACCCCCGACGAAACACTGATCAATCCCTTTTATCTCTCGATGGTCGGCTCAATGGTCCGCGCTTGCGCTGGGCATGGCTACGACTTGCTGATCAGTTTCCAGCAGCTTTCCGACGATTGGCACGTCGATTATGAAGACAGCCGCAAGGCGGACGGGATCATCCTGCTCGGCTACGGCGACTATCTCCAATATCGTCCGCGGCTGGAAGCGCTGGTCCGGCGCGGCACGCATTTCGTCTGCTGGGGCAATCCACGTGCCAACGAATTCGGGGCGATGATCGGCTCGGACAATGAGGCGGGCGGGCTTGCGGCGACCCGCCATCTGCTTGAAGAAAACCGCCGCCGCATCGGCTTTGTCGGGACGGTCAGCGAAGCCTATCCAGAGTTCCTCGATCGATACCGAGGCTATGTCCGGGCGCACGACGAAGCGAGCCTGCCGGCCTTCGATCGCCTGCGCGTCGATGCGGGGCCGAGCGAGGAAGAAGGACGCTCGGCCGTTGCCGAGCTTGAGCGGCGCGGCGTGGAGTATGACGCGCTGTTCGCCGCCTCGGACCTCGCCGCGATCGGGGCGATGAAGGCGCTTCAGGAGCGCGGCAAGCGCGTTCCCGAAGATGTCGCTATCGTCGGTTTCGACGACCTTGCGGCCGCAGGCTATGCCAACCCGCCGCTCACCACGGTGGCACAGGACGCGCGCGCGGCGGGGACAGCGCTGGTGGAAGCGCTGATCGAGCGGATCGAAGGCCAGGAAGGCGAGCCGCGGCTGCTTCCGGTCACCCTGAAGGTGCGCGGTTCAAGCCAGGTCTGACGCCGGCCGCCGCGCGTAGAAGCCATAGCCGGCGATGACGGCATAGCAGGCGGCCGGCAGCAGCAGCGCGATTGCCAGGCTGCCGCTCGCATCGGCCAGCATGCCGGTCAGCAGCGGGAT